>JABLXY010000003.1:0-600000 GCA_013177795.1 Syntrophaceae bacterium
CATGAGCGCATCTCCTTTCGCGGAGCACTCTAGCACACCGGGCCGGGGTTGGCGATCCTTCGAGGTGCGTTACGGATATTTTTTTGTCAAAGAACTCAGCCCCTACTCCCTATTGCGACACAGCCTCTGGCGGGAGAGGGCAGGGTGAGGGGGAACACGGGGAGATTTTCTCCGTTCGGTCATTGCGTGCGAAGCGCGGCAATCCCGTTTTTCCCCCACGGACCTCGTGCCTTGTTCCTCGATCCTGTACAAAGGGGGTCTCCGTTTGAAGCAGCCACCGAAACAACCCGCAAAGAAGCCGGCGCAAGGCCTCAACAGGGTCATTGACACCCTCAAGAAGAAAGGCGCCTCCGAGGTCCGGGTCATCAAGGCCTCCGACGTGATCGTCGATGAGCGCGTTCGCCTCAAGTGCCAGGTCCCCATCTGCGACTCCTACGGCAAGAATCTCATGTGCCCGCCCTACCTTCCGTCCGTCATGGACTTCCGGGATGCCCTCGCCCGCTATGACAGGGCGCTGCTCGTTCAGCTGAGCGTCCCCCTGCACAGGAAAGCAAAGGGGAGAGCCAAGGAGGTCTTCGACCCCGCGCGGGTGCTGCACGAACTGATCAACCTGGGCGAGAGGCTGTGCTTCGAGGCGGGGTTCCGGTTCGCCGCGGGGCTCATCGGCGGGTGCTGCCGTCTCTGCGAGACCTGCATCGCCCTGGAGCCCGAGGGCCACTGCAGGCACCCCTTCCGGGCGAGGCCCTCCATGGAAGCCATGGGCATCGACGTCATCGGCACGCTCGAGAACGCCGGCCTTCCCCTGCTGCGCTTCCCCGTGCAGGAAAAGGTGACGTGGACGGGACTCATCCTGCTATGATGAGCAAGATGAAGGAAAGATGACCGGGATTCGCTCCCCCTTTGGAAAAGGGGGACAGAGGGTGATTTTAAAAGGGTCCGTCATTGCCGGTCGATACTCGCGAGGCATGGCAATCCGCGTTATGCATTTTCATTCCCTTTCCCCTCGCGGGAGAGGGAACGGGTGAGGGGGGAACAATCTTCTTCCTCACAGAACGATGCTGATTGCGGTTTGTTGCTCGTAACTCTTTACAGGGCTTTTATTGGAAGCATTGAACGACATCAATCTACGAGGAGGGCGAAATGGCTGTTTTAAAAGAGGGCGGAATCCCCATCGGGCGCTTCATGATCGTGAACAAGACGGAAGGTCTCACCAAGGACGATTTGATCATCGAGGCCAACGGCCAGTACCAGATCCAGGAAAAACCGGACGCGTTTTTGATCAAGAATGCGGAGTGCTGCAAGAGCATCATGGTGAAGGTGTCGAAGAAAGATTGACGGGGCGGCAATAAGCCGGGCCATCCTGAAAAAGGAGATGATATGGCGGTTCCGGATTTCCAGTCCTTTTTCAAGCCTCTGCTGGAAATTGCGGCAGACGGGAATGAACACTCTTTGAAAACAGCAAGAGAACTCATTGCCCAGAAAATGAATCTTTCCGAAGAGGATCTTAAAGAACTTTTGCCCAGTGGTACTCAGAAAAAATTCGACAACAGAGTTGCTTGGGCAAAGACGTACTTCGTCCAAGCGAAAGTTTTGGAATCGTCCAAGAGAGGTTATTTTCGAATCACGGAGCGTGGGCGTGAACTCTTCAAGAAGGGTCATGAAAAAATTGATGTGAAAGTTCTGAATCAATACCCTGAGTTTGTCGAATTTCATACAGCGAAAACAGAAAAGTCGGGGAATGGTACCTCGCCGGGCACTGAATCCCCGGTCGAAACTCCAGAGGAGACGCTCCACAAAGCCTATCAAAGCATAAGAAATGATCTGGCAGGTGAAATCCTGGAGAAAGTGAAGAGCAACTCGCCGCAGTTTTTTGAAAAGCTCGTTGTCGACCTCATGGTCGCTATGGGCTATGGCGGCTCCCGCAGTGATGCAGGTCAATCCATAGGGCACAGCGGCGATGAAGGCGTCGACGGAATTATCAAGGAAGATCGCCTGGGGCTCGATGTCATCTATCTCCAGGCAAAAAAATGGGAGGGTACCGTTGGCCGACCCGAAATCCAGAAATTCGTTGGGGCACTGCATGGCAAACGGGCGAAGAAAGGGGTATTTCTTACTACAGGAAAATTTTCCGAAGATGCCATTCGATATGTTGAGACCATTGATCCCAAGGTCATATTGATCGACGGGAATCGCCTCGCGAATTTGATGATCGATTTCGGAATTGGAACAGCCGTGATATCGAATTTGGAGATCAAAAGGATTGATTCTGACTATTTCGTCGAGGAGTGACAGCGTTATGCGGGTAAGGGAATGCGCCGCAGATCGACATGCGAGAATAAGCGAATGATAAAAAAGGCTCCTTGACTTGCTTGTCGTACATACCCATCTCAGAGTAAACATCTAAAGCCATATATAAATATTGCATAGAGGTTACACGTCTGATAGTCACTTTCCATGGAAAAGCCGACTTTTGATTGGGATGAGAAAAAGGATGAAGAGAATCAATGTAAGCACGGCGTATCCTTCTCTCTGGCCCAGCAAGCTTTTCGCGACCCGCTTCGTGTCATCGTGGAGGACGTCAGCCACAGCAGGGACGAAGACCGCTTCTACTGTATAGGCAGGGTCAACGAAGGCATCATGACGGTTCGATTTACATACAGGGGCGGCGTTATCCGGATCATCGGCGCGGGGTATTGGAGAAAGGGGAAAAGGATCTATGAAAAAGAAAATAAGATACACCGATGAGCCCATGGGCAAGGTGAAAGTCGTCAGGGACTTCCTGCCGCCGCCGGAGAAGCTCGTGTTGAAGGAAAGCAACGTGAAGATCACGATCTCGTTGAGCAAGGCGAGCGTCGATTTTTTCAAGCAGGAGGCGAAGAAGCACCGTACGTCCTACCAGAAGATGATCCGCAGGCTCATCGACGTCTACACGGAGCAATACAAAAAGACGGCTTGAGCGCGACGAGGGTGTTCGCGGGATTTGCGAAGCCTCGACGGACTTCGTACCGAGCCGCAATCACGCATCATTTCTTCTGGCGCTGGGGATCGAAAGGTCGCGTATAGACTTTGAAAGGGGATATCTGACCATGAGCACGAGACGCTCTTCCCTCCTTGTCCGGCTTTTCTGGCTTGCCCTCATCGTGGCGGCGGTTTTTTACCTGTGGCGGGAAGTGCCCTGGCTCGGCCGGCTTTTCCAGTCCGAAAAGGCGGCCGCCCCGCGCACCGTGGCCGCCCGGGGGGACCTGGCCGCCGACGAGAAGGCCACAATCGAGCTCTTCGAGAAGGCCAGGGAGTCCGTCGTCTTCATCACGACGAGCCAGCAGGTCCAGGATTTCTGGACCCGCAACATCTTCACCGTCCCCCGAGGCACGGGGTCGGGGTTCGTCTGGGACGACAAGGGGCACATCGTCACGAATTACCACGTCATCGCGGGCGCCTCGGAGGCCCGCGTCCGGCTGGCCGACGGCCGCGACTACAAGGCGGCACTCGTCGGGGCGAGCCGCTCCCACGACCTGGCCGTGCTGCTCATCGGGGTTGGTTTCAAGGCGCCCGCGCCGGTCCCCCTGGGGACGAGCCACGACCTGAAAGTCGGTCAGAAGGTCTTTGCGATCGGCAACCCCTTCGGGCTCGACTGGACGCTCACGACGGGCATCGTGTCGGCCCTCGACCGGTCGCTTGCGGCGGAGAACGGCGTCACCATCGAGCACCTCATCCAGACGGACGCCGCCATCAACCCGGGCAACTCCGGCGGGCCCCTGCTGGATTCCGCGGGGCGCCTGATCGGCATCAACACGGCCATCTACAGCCCCTCGGGCGCAAGCGCCGGCATCGGCTTCGCCGTGCCCGTGGACACGGTCAACCGCGTCGTGCCCCAGCTGATCGCCAAGGGGAAGTACATCCGGCCTGCCCTGGGCATCGAGGTCGACGAAGGAATCAATCGCGTCGTCAGGGCCCAACTCGGCGTGGCGGGTGTGGTGGTGCTGAGGGTCGCCCCCGGCTCGGCCGCCGAGAAAGCCGGCCTGCAGGGCGTCCGCCGCACGGCCGATGGCGGCATCGTGCCGGGTGACATCATCACCGCCGTAGAGGGCAAGGCCGTCGAGAACGTCGGCAAGCTCTACGCCCGCCTGGATGATTTCAAGGTGGGCGACACGGTCCGGCTGACTGTGGTCCGGGAAGGGGCCACGCGGGAGGTGTCCGTGACCCTGCAGGCGGGTAGCTGAGAGGGTGGGTCGGGAAGAGATCGGAACCGGGCCGGCCCCGAAGGAGGAGCGGACGATGCCGGACAAGGCCATACAGGACTACTACCCCGATGAGTTCGCACACTGTTTCGGCTGCGGGCGGCTCAATCCGGAGGGGCTGCAGATCAAGAGCTACTGGGACGGCGAGGAGGCGGTCTGCCGCTATACACCCAAGCCCATGCATTCGGGAGGGGTTCCCGGGTTTGCCTACGGGGGCCTGATCGCCTCGCTCATCGACTGCCACGGCGCCGCGACGGCGTCGGCGGCGAAGTTGAGCGCCGAGGGGTTGTCCCTGGGGGACAAGCCGATTGCGCGCTTTGTCGCGGCATCGCTGAAAGTGGACTACCTGAGGCCGACGCCGATCGGGGAACCCTTGGAATTGAGGGCAAGGGTCATGGAAATCCGGGACCGGAAAGTCAGGGTCAGCGTGACGTTGTCAGCGGGCGGCAAGATCTGCGCGAAAGGCGAGGAGCTTTTCATTCAGCTCCAGCAGTGGTCCGTACAGACCGGGTACCCGAAGCCGATCGACTGACCGGCTGCCGGGCCACGAACCGGTTCCGGGGCGGCAAAGCGGGCTTCCGCGGAGACACGGCATGAAGATGACGGGCATCCCCTTCGGGACAACGGACTGGTCGTCGGTGGAGGTCACGGAGCACAGGGGCGAGACGGGGGTCGCCGCATGGCGCACCCGGACCTTCGGGGATATCCGCGTGCGTCTCGTCGAGTACTCGCCGGGCTACCGCGCCGATCACTGGTGCCGCAAGGGACACATCCTTCTTTGCATCGAGGGGGAGCTGCACACGGAGCTGGCCGACGGCCGCACGTTCACCCTCAGACCCGGCATGAGCTACCAGGTGGCCGACAACGCCGAGCCGCACCGATCCTTCACCGTCAAGGGCGCGAAGCTGTTCATCGTAGACTGAGCAGACCCCATGGCGTATCGAATCCGCACCTGCACGCAAAACGACACGGCAGTTCTTGCGGAGACGATCCGTGCGGCCTTCCGGGACGTGGCCGTTCGCTTCGGCCTGACCGAGCAGAACTGCCCCCGGCACCCCTCCAACTGCCGGGCCGACTGGGTCGAGAAGGACATGGAGCGGGGGGTCACGTACTATGCCCTCGAGAGCGGGGGGAGCGTTGCAGGCAGCGTCGCCCTCGAGCGGGTGAGGCCGGGCCTGTGCAACCTGGAGCGCCTGGCGGTGCTCCCGGGCTCCAGGGGGCGCGGCTTCGGCAGGGCCCTGGTCAACCACGTGCTCACGGAGGCACGGCAGCGGGGATGTGACACCGTCCGCATCGGCATCATCGAGGACCAGGCCGAATTGAAGGAATGGTACCGGCGATTGGGCTTTCTCGAGACGGAGACGCGTGACTTTGCCCGCCTGCCGTTCCGCGTGAGCTTCATGGCCCGCCCGCCTGCATGAGCCGCCGCCCGGAGGGCAGCGGCGCATCCGCGCAAAGGCCGTTGGCAATCGGCGGGCGGTTGTGATAAGGCCATTTCTGGTTTCCGGGAGCCGGAGGGACAACGCCGGCCCCGGCAGGTCCAACCCCCATTTCCGCGAAGGAGAAGATCACGATGAAAAGAGTATTCAGCCTGTTCTGCATCCTGCTGCTTGTGTTTGCCCTTTCAACCCCTGCCCCGGCGGCCAAGGTCGTGCTGAAGCTCGGCCACATCGCCGAGCCCTCCAACCCCTACGGCCAGGGTGCCGACTACTTCGCGAAGCTCGTGGCCCAGAAGTCCAACGGGGAGATCGAGGTCAAGGTGTTCCCCTCCTCCCAGCTCGGGGCGCAGAAGGAGCTCATCGAGGGCTGCATCTACGGCACCCTGGACATGACGCTGACGAGCACGGCCGAACTGGGCACCTTCCAGCCGCAGATGGCCCTCTTCGACATGCCGTTCCTGTTCAAGGACCGCAAGCACGCCTTCGCCGCGCTCGACACGGTGGGCATGGACCTCGCCAAGGCGCTCGAGCCCAAGGGCCTCAAGATGCTCGGCTACATGGAAAACGGCATCCGCCACATGACCAACAACGTGCGCGAGATCAAGACCCCCGCCGACATGAAGGGCCTCAAGATGCGCGTCATGAACAACAAGGTCTACATCGAGATGATGAAGGCCCTGGGCGCCTCCCCCACCCCGATGGCGTTCTCCGAGCTCTACTCCGCCCTGCAGCAGGGGACCATCGACGGGCAGGAGAACCCCAGCGCCCACATCTACACGAAGCGCTTCTTCGAGGTCCAGAAGTACGCCTCCCTGACGGGGCATGCCTACGCGCCGGAACCCATGCTCATCTCCATGATCACCTGGAGGAAGCTCACGCCCCAGCAGCAGGCCATCATCCAGCAGGCGGCCAACGAGGCCATCGCCTGGCAGCGCAAGCTGGCCGAAAAGGAGGACGACGAGTTCTGGAAGAAGATCAAGGCCACGGGCAAGATGAAGGTCACGACGGTGGACCGCAAGCTCTTCATCGAGGCCACCAAGGACGTCTACAAGAAGCTCGCCCCGACCGTCGGGCAGGCCAACATCGACAGGGTCCGGGCCCTGGAGAAGTAACGGACAATCGGTACGCGGGAGGCCCGGGTCCCGGCCCGGGCCTCCCCGCGAGGGGTGCCCGCCATGCTGGATAAGCTGTTCTCGGGGCTGCGGTCGGTCCTGTACTGGTTCTCGGTCGCGGCCATGTCGGTCATGCTCGTCGTCATCTTCGCGCAGGTCGTCTCGCGCTACGTCTTCAACTGGACCCCCGAGTGGTCCGAGGAGCTGGCGCGCTACCTCTTCGTCTGGGTCGTGTTCATCGGCTCGGCCCTCATCATGGGCGAGTCGGGCCACCTGGCCGTGCAGTTCGTGCCCAACCACTTCAAGGGCACGGCGACGGGCCGGCTCCTGGAGATCGTCATCAACCTCTGCGGCTACGTGTTCATCCTGATCCTGCTGACGCAGGGGGCCAAGATGACCCGGGTCATGACCTTCCAGATGTCGCCGGGCATGGAGATCCCCATGAGCTGGGTCTACGCAGTGATCCCGCTGAGCAGCGTTCTCATGCTGCTCTACCTCGTGAAGGACACGGTGCGCATCGTGCGGGAGTGGTCGTCCCCGAAGGGCGGGGGGAGGTGACCGGCATGGAATACGTCCTGATCGGTCTCTTCCTGCTTCTCACCGCGCTGGGCGTGCCCGTGGCCTTCTCCCTGTGCCTGTCGGCCGCGGCCCTGCTGTTCTTTTTCATGGACCGGCCGCTTGTCATGGTTTCCCAGATGATGTTCTCGGGCATCGACTCCTTCTCGTTCATGGCTGTGCCCTTCTTCATGCTGGCGGGCGCCTTCATGTCGGCGGGCGGCGTGACCTCGCGCCTGGTCGGCTTCTCCCAGGCCCTCGTCGGCGCCTTCACGGGGGGCCTCGCGCAGACCGTGTCCGTGGCCGGGATGTTCTTTGCAGCCATCTCGGGCTCCTCGGCCGCCACGACGGCGGCCCTGGGCAGCACCATGATCGGCGAGTTGGAGAAGAAGGGCTACGACCGTGACTGGGCCACGGGCATCGTGGCCTCCAGCGGCACCGTGGGCATCGTCATCCCGCCTTCGATCACCATGGTGGTCTACGGCGCCATCGCCGACACCTCCATCGGGGACCTGTTCGTCGGCGGCTTCATCCCGGGCATCATGATGGGGCTCTCCATGATGGCCGTGAGCTGGTACTACGCCCGGAAACGGGGCCTCGCGGGGGAGGGCACGTTCTCCTTCGCCGCCGTTCTGAAATCGTTCAAGGACTCCTTCTTCGCCCTGATGACGCCGGTCATCATCATCGGGGGCATCTATGGCGGCATCTTCACCCCCACGGAGGCGGCGGCCGTCGCCGCGGTCTACGGCATCGTCGTCGGGCTGTTCGTGTACAGGGAGCTGAAGCTCAGGGACTTCCCCCAGATCATCTTCCAGGCCGTGATCGGCACCACGGTCATCATGTTCCTGGTGGGGGCCGCCACGGTCTTCGGCTGGCTCATCACCAACCTGCAGATCCCGCATCAGGTGGCGAAGTTCGTCGTCTCCGTGACGACCTCGCCGCTGCTGTTCCTGATGGCGATGAACATCCTGCTGCTCATCGCCGGCACCATGGTCAACGCCTCGGCGGCGGTCGTGATCCTGACGCCGATCTTCCTGCCCGTGGCGCGAACGCTGGGCATCGATCCCCTGTTCTTCGGCGTGCTCATGGTGGTCAACCTGGCGATCGGCTGCATCACCCCGCCCGTGGGCCTCGATCTCTTCGTGGCGAGTGCCATCTCCAAGGTGCCCATCGAGCGTGTGATGAAGGCATGCCTGCCCTACCTCTGGGCCCTGTTGGCGACGCTTGTCGTCCTGACCGTGTTCCCGTGGTTCATCACCGTGCTGCCGTCCCTTCTTGCGCGGTGATGCGGCCGGTCGGGCAGCTCCGCGACCCTTGACACGAAACGTCGCATTCGATAGGAAAAAACATCGGCTGTCGCGGGATGCCGGCTTCGGCCGCGGCATCTCCGGCAGGAGGAGGCGGGGGCCCGAGGCGGGCGGGCAGTGCCGGGGAAAGCCGGCCCCGGGCCCCCCGAAAGTTCAGCGGGGAAGATGGACGTGCAGGGTTCCGTAGAACCAGCCCGCGCGCTCCACCCCGTTTCGGTCGGTGTAGGCGACCAGGAGGATGAAGGGTCGGCCGTCGTGTGCAGGGCCGCCGATCTCCAGGACCGTCACCTGCTGGCCCGCCTTCACTTCGGCGATCTTCGCGGTCATCTGCTTGTCTGCATAGACGGGGCTGTTTCTTTCGACCATGGCCTTGAACGGCAGAGACGTGTTCGTGGCGCCGGTCGAAAACGAAACGTTCCGCGGCTCTAAATCCTGCCCCTTCGCCGGCAGGGAGAAAACCCACATGTAGGCAAGGAGACAGAACAGCACGAAAAATATCTTGAACATCTTCATCGGTCGGCCCTCACTTTTTTGATTATTGCTTCTTTCCGCATTGATCTCGTTCCTTGTTGCCTACCCGGATGAGCATCGGTTGTGCCGCGGGGGCGATAAAGTCAAATACGCCGTTATTCCAAGCAGTTGTCGATTGCCCTTTGCCGATGAGGCCCCTCCTGCGAGGGGGCCGTTGCCGTCCCGTAATGGCACAGCTGCAGCAATGTGCTTTTCTTACGTCCGGTTACGTGAAATGTGCTGAATTGGTATAGTCCGCCGAGATGATGCCGAAAGGGGGCAGGCCATGCACACTCAAACAAAGGCATTCCGCACGCCGGGAATTTTCTTTACCCTCCTCATCGCGGCTGCGCTCACACCGGGCACCGGCATTGCCCAGACAAGCAAGGGCGCACGGGCCGCAGCGCCGGGCCCCGGGATGCAGAAGATCGTCACGGAGAAGGCCTCCTTCGTCCTCTATGTGCCGAAAGGGTGGAAGGTGAAGGAATCCGCCGAGGGGCAGTCCCTCGTGGTCAACTCGTCGGACCCCTCGGGGCGGTCCTCCGTGTTTTTCTCCATCGGTTCGGCCCCGCAGGGCGAGAGCGCCCTGGTCCTGGCGAAGCGTGAAGCGGCAAAGCTCGGCCGCGCAGCCGGCGATCTCGAGATCCGGAGCGCCTTTGCCTCCCGGGACGGCTCGACGCTTGTCTTCGACGGCACCTACTCGCCCCCGAAGAAGGGAAAAACCGAGTTCCGCTCGTGGGTGTCCCTGCGGGGCGCGGAGGCGACCTGCGCCCGCATCGAGGCCCCGGCGGGACAGCTCGCTGCAATGCGGCCCACGCTGCTCACCGTTCTCTCCAACATCCGTGTCATGAAGGGCGCCGTCGCGCCGGTTTCGGCGGCGGCAGCGCCCGTAAAGGTCCAGCTTGCGACCTACCGCCTGAGGGACGGCTCAGCGTCGTTCCTGCTCCCCAGGGGATGGCAGTGCCAGGACAGCGGCAGGGGGCTTTTCGTGGCCGGGGACCCCGCCGGCTACTCGTTCATCTCGGGAAACGTCGAGATGGTGACGCCACAGATGCGGGTCAATCACCCGAGCATCCTCGTCTCGCCCTACCTCGCCCCGAACCAGGCCTGGCAGTTCATCACGGCCCGCTACGGGCTTGCCTCGAACCTGCGCTACGAGAAGGTCATCCCGCGCGCCGATGTGGCGCGGCAGATGGGGCAGGTCTTCACGGCAGGCCCCGTCACCGTCGAGGAGCTCATCTACAGCTTCACGAGCAGGGAGGGGCGGGCGACCCGGGGATACACCTTCGGCATCTCCTTCGGTTCGCGTCTCGGGACCAACTGGAGCTTCCGCCACCTGACCGTGACGGCCCCGGCGGAGAGCTTCGGTTCCTGGGCCGGCCATTTCGCCGAGATGCTCGGCTCCTACAAGATCAACGAGCGCTGGGCGGCGGACTATGTCGCCCAGGGTGCCCGTCGGCTGCGCGAGATGCAGCAGCAGACCTCGGCCATGGTGACCCGCAATGCGCAGGAGATCCGTCAGATGATGCAGGCCGCCTACGACGAGCGCCAGAAGAGCATGGACTACATCGACTACCAGCGGACCAGCTACATCCGGGGCCAGCAGGACTGGATCTCCTCGATGGAGGGGGGAACCGTCTACCGCAGCGACAGCTGGGGCACGAAGAACACGACGACGGGAGAGTACTGGGAGGGCAAGCCCTACGACTACGTCCACTTCGAGGGGAAGAACCCCAAGTACAACGAGCAGATGCAGCCCGTCGACTCCCGGGCCCTCTGGGAGCGTTATATCCGCCGGTGAGAGGGCTTCCGCAACTTGTTCGGTGTGCGGCCTGCGTCATCACCCATCGGTAAAAACAGTTTCCCACTGTCTTCCGTGTGTGCTAAATTTCCTCAATTCTATTCTTTCTGGGAGGTGTCTCGGGAATGTCTCGTTCGCTTCTGGGGTTCTTGCTCTGCATACTTCTCATCGTCGCGGGTTCAGGTTTTTCGACGGCCCAAGTGGCCCAGCCGCCGGGGCCGCGGACTGCACAGCCGGCCCCGACCGTCACCGTGCCCAAGCCCGATGCCGGCCGGGGTCAGCAGCCCAAGCCGGTAGGGCCGGCGGAGCGCGCACAGGCGGCCAGCTGCTTCGACGAGGCGGCTTACGGGCGGGCGAAGAAGCAGGAGAAGGCCCTCGCGGGGGCTCAGCTCTGCGGGGCCGACCTGAAGAACGTCTCCCTGGACGGGGCCGACCTGCGGGGGGCGAATCTCTCCGGCGCCGATCTCGGCGGCGCCAGGTTCTACAAGGCAAACCTGCGCGGCGCTGCGCTGTCGCGGGCAAAGCTCGCCGGCGCAATCCTCATTGGCTCCGATCTGGAAGGCGCCAGGCTTGACGGGGCCAATCTCCGAAACGCCCGCCTGTCCGGCGCGAATCTGAGGGGCGCCGATCTTTCGAGAGCCGATCTCGAGGGGGCGTATCTCAACGAGTCGGACCTGACGGGCGCCAACCTGGAACGGGCCGTCCTCAGAAACGCCGAGGCCCTTGCGGTCAAATTCGTCTCGGCGAACCTGCGCTACGCGAATCTCGACGCCGTGAATTGCACGGACGACAGGGGGATGTCCCGTGTGGACTTTGCCGGAGCCGACTTGAGGGAAGCGACCCTCCGGCAGGCGCGGCTCGCGTCTGCGAGGCTGGAAGGGGCGGATCTGACCCGGACGGACTTTACCGGCGCGAGACTCGAGAAGGCTGCCGCGAGAAAGGTGAAGGCCTTGCGGGCCGTATTTCAACAGGCCCGGCTTGCCGGGGCCTACCTCAGCGAGGCCGACCTGACCGAGACCCGGTTTCAAGGCGCCGATCTCTCGGGTGCCGACCTGACCTTTGCGCAGCTCAACCGGGCGAACCTCTCGGGTGCCAACCTTGCCGGGGCGATGCTCAACAAGGCCCACCTCGTCGAGGCTGACTTGGGCGGCGCGAACCTCACGGACGCGCATGCGCACGGCACAAACTTCCGTGGCGCTCACCTCGCCGCGGCGAACTTCCAAAATGCATCGCCTCTCGGGGCCTTCATCGACCTTCGCTGGAAGGAGTATCTGAAAGGCCAGAAGCTTTGGTCGGACAAGGTGTTCGACAGCATTCACTGGGTGCGCTGAACGGCCCCGCTGAAAGCCGCGGCCGGAAGGATGCCGGTCGCACGCAGGCGGCGCGGTGATCAGAGGGACTGCAGGAGGCGGTCGATATCCCCGGACTTCCTAGGGTTTGCCTTTACGTAGAGATCGAGCAGGGTCCGGCTGATCTCCTTGGGGTTGAGCGGCTTGACGAGGTAGCCCTGCACGCCGTAGCGGGCGCAGGTCGCGACATCGTCCCGGTGGGAGGACAGCGAGGAAACGATGATGGTGGTCGCAAGGTCCTTCCGGACCTCACGGATGTTCTGCAGGACCTCCTGGCCGCTCATGACGGGCATCATGAGGTCGAGCAGGAGGATGTCGGGCTTCCAGTTCGCGTAGATCTCGAGGGCCTCGAAGCCGTTGACGGCAAACTGCTTGGCGAAGACCTTGTCCGAGATGTATGTGTCGTAGAACTTCCGGCTGAAGCTGTTGTCTTCGGCGATCAGGATTTTCATCTTTTCCATGGCAGCGGGCCGCCTGTCCGGGCATTCGATATCGATTTCTGAGCAAACATCGTGCCACGGCATGCGGGACGGGGGATTCGCACATAAGCGCACAATATCCGTTCCTTTTCTTTATTTTTCGTCTATAATGGGCCGCAAACGCACTCAAACCACTTCGTGAAGGAGGACAGATATGAAAGGTGACCCGAAACTGCTGGCGACGTTGAACTCCCTGCTCGCCGACGAACTGACCGCCATCAACCAGTACATGGTCCATTCCGAGATGGCCGAGGCCTGGGGATACAAGAAGCTCCACGAGGCCTTCGAGAAGCGCGCCATCGACGAGATGAAGCACGCCGAGACGCTCATCGGGCGCATCCTCTTCCTCGAAGGGACCCCCACGGTGAGCAAGCTCAACAAGATGACGATCGGCGCCGACGTGCCCAAGCAGCTGGCCGGCGACCGGGGCCTCGAGATGATGGCGGTCAAGGCCTACAACGAGGCCATCGTTCTGGCCGGCGAGGTCAAGGACTTCGCCACCCGGCAGATCCTCGAGAAGATCCTCGCCGACGAGGACAAGCACATCGACCAGATCGAGGAGATGCAGGACCAGATCCAGCAGATGTCGCTGCAGATCTTCCTCACCACCCAGGTGTGAGGCCCCGCGCAGCGCAGGCGCAGAGCGACCGGCAATTCTGCAACCCTTGTCCCCACGGAACGTGTCTCGTTCCCGGATGAGAGACCCCTGGCGCGACGACGGTCAAAGCCCCGCTTTCCGCAAGGGAGCGGGGTTTTGTGTTCATTGCGGGAGGCGCGATGAGCCCGAAAAGCAAGGAGCTGGAGGCAAAGAACCGGACCATCGCCGCCATCTTCCGGCTCTCGACCCTGCTGACGCAGCAGGTCGGCCTCGACGAGATCCTGCGCTCCATCCTCGAGAGCGCCGAGAAGGACCTCGGCTTCACGGCCTCCTGCCTGTTCCTCATCAACGAGGACCGGGAGCACCTCGACTGCCGCATGGTCCGCGGCTTCGGCGAGGAGAACGAGAAGAGGGCCTACCGCAAGCCCTTCCACTTGGAGCGGCACGACTGCATCGAGACGCGGGTCGTCAAGAGCGGTGAGGTCGTCCACTTCGAGGACTCCCACGGCGACCCCCGCGCGACCCCCATCGACCGCCGCATCACGGAGAAGCTCAAGCGGGGCAGCATCGTCTACGCACCGCTCACCGTGAAGGGGAAGATCATCGGCTGCATGGGCGTGAACCGCCCCCGCGACGGGGCCCCGATCTCGAAGTCGGAGATCGAGGCCTTCACCATCTTCGCCAACCAGGCGAGCATCATCATCGAGAACAGCCGCTCCCACGAGCAGCTCACGGCGGAGCGCAATCTCAACAAGAGCATCCTGGAAAGCTCGCCCAGCGGCATTCTCACGGTGGACCGCACGGGGACGATCACCGCCGTCAACGGCGAGGCGGCGCGCATCCTCGGGACGGACCCGGGCGGGATCCTTTCCATCCGGCTCGAGGAAGCCCTGCGCGTCCACGCCGGCTTCCGCGCCTTCGAGGGGCTGTTCCGCGACCCCGCAAGCGGGACGAAAGAGGTTTCCGTCGTCGGGCTCGACGGCCGGCAGCACTCCGTGGAGGTCACCGTGTCGCCGCTGAAGGACGACGGCGGCCGGGAAGCGGGGACCCTCTACTTTTTCAAGGACCAGACGGAGAAGAAGCGGATCGGCGAGCAGATCCAGCGGATGAGCCGGCTCGCGGCGGTGGGGCAACTCGCGGCGGGCATCTCCCACGAGATCCGCAACCCCATGATGGGGATCGCCGCGACGATGGAGCTGGTGAGCGACGGCATGGAGCCCGATCACCCGCAGCGGCGGCTGCTCGAGAAATCCATGGAGGAGATCGGGCGGATCGACACCGTCATCGGCGAGCTGCTGAGCCTGGCCCAGCCCCGCGAGATGCACCCGGAGCCTGCGGACATCAACCGGCTGATCGGGGACGTGGCCGATTTCCTCTCCGGCCTGTGCCGCAAGAACCGCATCGAGCTTCGCCTGCAGTTGAGCCCGGTGCCCCCCGTGTCGATGGACTGCAAGGCGATGCGGGAGGCCGTCATCAATATCGCCCTGAACGCCATACAGTCCATGAAGGGGGCGGGCATCCTCACGGTCCGCACGGCGTTGCCGGACCGCGGCGGCGTGCAGGTCACCGTCGAGGACACGGGGGAGGGGATCCCGCCGGAGATCCGCGACCGGATCTTCGACCCCTTCTTCACGACGCGTCCCGACGGCACGGGCCTGGGCCTCTCCAACTGCCACCGGATCGTCGAGGCCCACGGGGGCTCGATCCACGTCGAGGACGGCCTCGCGGGAGGCACGAGGGTGCACATCCTGCTGCCCGCCGTGCAGGGGAGGGATGGATGCACACCGTCCTGATCACCGACGACAACGAGCTGATCCGGGAGACCCTCCAGAAAGCGCTGGTCGGCGAGGGGTACCGCGTGCGCCTGGCGAAGGACGGCAGGGAGTGCCTGGAGGCCGCGCGGCTCGGGGACATCGACCTCATCCTGCTGGACATGCGGCTGCCCGACATGAACGGCCTCGACATCCTGCAGCGCCTGCGGCAGGTCCAGACCGACAGCATCGTGCTCATGATGACCGCCTACGGCGACGTGGAGTCCACGAAGAGGGCCCTCGAGCTCGGGGCCTTCGATTTCATCCGCAAGCCCGTGACGCCCAAGGTCCTCGCGTCCATCATCAAGATGGCCATGGAGATCCGCTCCCTGCGGCAGGAGATCCAGCAGACCATCTACCGCAACAAGGAGCGCTATGGCTACCACAACATCATCGGCCGCAGCACGGCCCTGCAGAAGGTCCTCGAGATGACGACGCGGGCCGCCAACAGCGACGCCTCGACCATCCTCATCGAGGGGGCCAGCGGGACGGGCAAGAGCCTCATCGCCAAGTGCCTGCACTACAACAGCCTGCGGGCCCACCAGCCCTTCGTCGAGATCAACTGCGCCTCGATCCCCGCCACCCTGCTGGAGAGCGAACTCTTCGGCCACGAGGCCGGCGCTTTTACTGACGCGAAGAAGCTCAAGAAGGGGCTCGTCGAGGTGGCCCAGGGGGGAACCCTCTTTCTCGACGAGATCGGCGAGATGCAGCCCGGCCTGCAGGCCAAGATGCTCCAGGTGATCGAGGAGAAGTGCTTCCGGCGCATCGGGGGGACGAAGAAGATCGTCACCGACATCCGCATTATCGCGGCGACGAACAGAGACCTCAGGAAGGCCCTCGACGACGGCACCTTCAGACAGGATCTCTACTGGCGCCTCAACGTGATCAACATCTTCCTGCCGCCCCTGAAGGACCGGCCGGAGGACATCCTTCCCCTGGTCGAGCACTTCATCGGGATCTACAGCCGGGAGTTCAACAAGCCCCCCAAGCGCGTCTCCGACGAGGCGCGCCTTGCCCTGGAGCGCTACGCCTGGCCGGGCAATGTCCGCGAGCTGTCCAACACCGTGGAGCGGGTCATGATCCTCGAGGACGGGGAGTGGCTGCTGTCCGGGCATCTTCCCCCGGCGATGGTTCAGCCGTCTTCACCGGGGCAAGCCGCTCCGGCACCTACCCCGGCAGACTTCAACCTGCGGAAACTGACGGAAGCCTTCCAGGCCAGAACCATCACGGCCGTTCTCGAGAAAACCGGGGGCAACCGCACGGAGGCCGCGAGGCTTCTCGGCCTGTCGCGCGTGGGGCTCTACCACCAGATGAAGAAGCTGGGCCTCCTCCAGAAAGAAGAGTGTTAAGCAGGCCGAACGGGCTGTTAAGATTTTTTAACACGAACGCATCATTCCCCGTTCCCCCGATCATTCACTCCAACGTGCGCCATCGCCGCGGAGATCCGGGTGTCGACGGCTCGACCCCGTTCCAAGGCTTTGATATCCAAGAACTTCCGCCTTGTGCGTCGAGTCGGGGGCCGCAACCGCCCCTCCAGGTTTCCATGCGGTTTTAAATGTCCGGCCCGCTGGCACCGCCCTTGCTCTTGATCGGGCCGTCACTGCGCGCAGCTGTTCGCTCGTGCGGGGAGAAACGCTGGGGCGACCCGCACGAGCGGCGGAAAACCGGAGGCAGGCGCCTCGTGATAAAGGTCCTGGGAATCCACTCGAGCCCGATCAGGAACGGCAACACGGCCTGGCTTCTCGACTATGCCCTGCGGGAGGCCGAGAAAGCCGGCGAGGTCACGGCGGAATCGGTTGCAATCGCCGGCCTGTCCATCGCCGACTGCAGGCACTGCAACTGGTGCATGACGAAGCAGACGCCGGAGAGGCTCTGCTCGATTGCGGATGACGCCTCGCCCATCCTGGCGAAGATCCGCGACTGCGACGTCCTCATTCTTGCCTCGCCGGTTTACTTTTCCAGGCTCTCCGGCACGATGGCCTGCCTCATCGACCGAACGCGATGCTTCACCTTCGGCAAATGCGGGCACCTCGCCCTGAGAGGAAAGGTCGGTGCGGCCCTGGCCGTCGGCTGGTGCCGGAACCTCGGCATGGAAACGACGCTGGTGAGCCTCCACGGGGCGTTCCTCGTCCACGAGATGCAGGCGCCTTCCTGTCATGCCGCGGGGGCCATGTACGGTGTGGGCGTCGTCTCGGGGCAGAGGGACGAGAGCTTTGCCTACAGGAGGGATAAGCTCGGCGTGAAGTACGATCGGGAAGGGCTCCACGCGACGGGCCTGTACATGCGCGAGGTGATCCGGGCGGCGGGGGGCCGTCTGGGGGGATAAGCGCTGCTCACGCGACGGAAACCGTCGACGCAGGCGTCACGGCTGCGCAGGCGGCAATCCACGGACGAATTGGATTCCGGGTCGTGCCCGGAATGACCAATACTCTCCGGAGTCGGAGAGGGGGAATGTCACATGGATTTCAGGCTGACCGAGGAACAGGAACTCATCCGAAAGAACATCCGCGAGTTTGCCGAGAAGCACATCGAGCCCATCGCCGCCGAGATTGACGAGAACAGCCGCCACCCGGCCGAGCTGTTCCGCAAGCTCGGGCAGGGGGGCTGGATGGGGATTCCCCTGCCCGCCGAGTACGGCGGCGCCGGCGCCGACTTCGTGACCCACACCCTCGTCGTGGAAGAGGTCGCCCGGGCCTGCTCCTCCACGGGGTTCACCGTGTCGTTCCACGCCGGCATCATCGGCACGACGCTGGCCCTCAACGCAACGCCGGGGCAGAAGGAAAGATACCTCGTCCCCCTGGCCAGGGGCGAGCACATGGGGGCCTTCATGCTGACGGAGCCCCAGGCCGGCACCGACGTCATGGCCGTCACGACGACCGCCGTCCGCGACGGGGATGCCTACGTGATCGACGGCACGAAGACCTTCGTCTCCAACGGTCCTCTCGCCGACACGTACATCTTGTTCTGCTGGACCGACCGATCGGCGGGGCGCAGGGGCATGAGCGCCTTCATCGTCCCGAAAGGAACGCCGGGACTTGTGCCGGGCAGGCACTTCGACAAGATGGGGATGCGCTCGTCCCAGACCTCGGAGGTCGTTTTCAAACAGTGCCGCGTTCCCGCGGAGAACCTGCTGGGGAAAGAGGGCGCGGGACTCCCCATGGCCATGACGGGGTTCGACCACGGCCGCATCGGGATCGCCGCCCAGGCCGTCGGCATGCTCCAGGCGGCCCTGGACGAATCCATCCGGTACGCGAAGGAGAGGGTGCAGTTCGGAAACCCCATCGCGCGCCACCAGGCGGTGGCCTTCATGATCGCCGACATGGCAACGGATCTGGCCGCCGCGCGGCTCCTGGCCCGGCATGCCGCTTCGCTGAAGGACCAAGGGCAGCCCTTCGGCCGGGAAGCGGCAATGGCAAAGCTCTTCGCGACGGAGAGGGCCATGCACCACACCGTCAAGGCGGTGCAGATCCACGGCGGCTCCGGTTACATCAAGGGTGCAAAGGTGGAGCGGCTCATGCGCGACGCCAAGATCGCCGAGATCTACGAGGGCACCTCCGAGGCCCAGCGGATGGTCATCTCGGCAAGCGTGCTGCGCTGATGAAAGGCAACACACCAAGAACCTCACTTTCGTTTCCCCTCCCTCGACGGGAGGGGACGAAGGGGAGGGTGGAATCGGGGCAGGGGGATTCATTCAATAAAGGATGCGACAGGCATATCCTGGATACTATCCCTGGACCCTGTGCTTCAAGGAGGTTGAGATGATCCGATCCTTTGCCGACATGGACAGGCTGGCGTCCGAGAAGGGGCCGAAACGGCTCGTGGTGCTGGCCCCCGAGGACGAGGAGTTCATGCTGGCCGTCCGCGACAGCGCCTCGATGGGATACACCCGGCCGGTGCTCATCGGCGACCGCGAGAAGATGGAGCGGCTGGCCGACCAGGTGCAGTACGACATCAGCGGGGCGGAGAAGATCTACGAGAAGAACCGCCAGACCATCGCCGACCTCGGCATCCGCATGCTCTTCTCCGGCGAGGTGGACATCGCCGGAAAGGGCCAGATCCCCACGGCCTATATCTACCGCGCCATCATCCGCGAAGAGTCGAAGGTAGGCAAGGGCAAGGTCGTCAGCGTCATCTCGATGTGGGACATCGAGGGCCTCGAGCACCTCACCTGCTTCACCGACACGGGCGTGAACATCACGCCCGACTACCGGGCCAAGGCCGAGATCGTCCGCAATGCCGTCTTTTTCTTCCACCTGCTGGGCTACCCGAAGCCGAAGATCTGCGTGCTCTCGGGCAAGCGGGAGCTCAACGGCGACATCCCCTCGTACCAGGACTTCCTGGCCCTCAAGAAGGCGGCCGCCGCGGGCGAGCTGGGCGCCTGCGAGGTGATGGAGGCCACGTCCTTCATCGACATCTTCTCGCCCGGCAAGGCGGATTTCCGCCTGGGCGACATCCGGATCGGCAGGACGGACTTCCCGCACATCATGCTCGTCCCGAACCTCGCCACGGGCAACATCCTCGTGAAGCTCGACTTCGCCCTGAAGAACGTCCGTCGGCGCTCCCTCGTGATGAGCTCCCGGGGCCCCGTCATCATCCCCTCGCGGTCGGACTTCCGCGATTCCATCCTCGGCGAGATCGCCGCCGGGGTCACCGTGGCCGAACAGATCAAGGGAGGTGGGGCATCATGATGACGAGCTTCGAGCAGATCCGCAGGGAGGCAAAGGCAAGGGGCAAAAAGCGGCTCGTCGTCGCACCGGTCACGGCCGCGACGGACCTCTCCACCCTCTCGGCCGCCATGGCGGACGGACTGGTCTTTCCCGTTCTCGTCGGGGACGGCAAGGCCGCCGCGTCATGGCTCGGCCGGGAGAAGATCCCCGCGGCCCGCATCGAGATCATCGAGGAGCCCGACGATACGAAGGCCCTCACCCTGGCGATCGACATGGTGAAAAAGGACGCGGCGGAGATCCTCATGCGGGGGGGCATGGGCCCGAAGCGGTTCTTCGAGGCGATCCTGGACCGGGACAAGGGGCTGCTGAAGGAACGGGTGGCAAGCGTGGTCTCCGTCTTCGACCCCCCGGGGGTGGACCGGGTGACCATGGCAACGGACACCTACGTGAACAGCTTCCCCTCGATCGCCGAGAAGATCACCATCACGGAAAACGTCATCAAGCTCGCCGGCGTGCTGGGGCTTGCCTCGCCGAAGATCGCGGCGCTCTCCGCCATCGAGCAGGTCAACCCCGCCATCCCCTCCACGATGGACGCGGCGATCCTCTCGAAGATGGCCGAGCGCGGGCAGTTTGGCGACGTCACCCTCGAGGGGCCGCTGGACATCGACTGCGCCGTGAGCCGCAGGGCAGCCACCCGCAAGGGGGTGCACAGCCCCGTGACGGGGCAGGGCGACATCTACCTCATGCCCAACGTCGAGGCGGGGTTCCTCATGGCCGAGCTCTCCGTCTTCATCGGCAAGACCCCCATGGCCTGCGCCCTCATGGGGGTGAGCCGGCCCGTCGTGCTGAACCTGCCCTTCGTTCCGGCGGAAAACCGCGCGACGGAAATCGATCTTGCCGTCCTTCTCTGCGGGAGGTTGTAGGCCATGGAAAAGACGCGACACATCCTTGCCGTCAACGTCGGCTCCACGTCCACCAAGGTGGCCTTCTACCGGGACGCGGAGCGCCTCGTGCAGGAAACCCTCACCTACAGCGCCGCGGAGCTTGCCGGCTTCAAGGACCTCCGGGAGCAGCTTCCCCTGCGCGAGGCGGGCCTTCGGGCATTCATCGAGAAGAACGGCATCGACATGAAATCGGTCGATCTCGTCATCAGCCGCGGCGGGCTGGGACGCCCCGCCCCGGCGGGCGCCTACGCCATCGACGAGGCCATGTGCGAGGACCTCATGGAGGGCCGCTACGGCAAGCACCCCTCTGCCCTGGGGCCGTCGATGGCGATGGGCCTTGCGCGGCAGTACGGCATTCCCGCCGTCGTGATCGACCCGCCGAGCACCGACGAGTTCCAGCCCCTGGCCCGCGTGTCGGGCCTGCCCGAGATCGAGCGCAAGAGCGCCTTTCACGCCCTGAACCAGAAGGCCGCGGCGCGCAGGGCAGCCGCGAAGCTCGGGAAACGCTACGAGGAGGTCAACCTCGTCGTCGCCCACCTGGGCGGGGGAATCACCATCGGGGCCCACAACCGGGGCCGGGTGATCGACTGCACGCACGGCCTGACCGAGGGGCCCTTCTCGCCCGAGCGGGCCGGGGCCCTGCCGACGCAGGACCTGCTCGACCTGGCCGGCCGCATGGGCCCGAAGGACCTGTCGAAAAGGCTCGTGGGCCAGGGGGGGCTTGCGGCCTACCTGGGGACGACAGACGCCGTGAAGGTCGAGGCGGCCGTGAAGGCCGGCGACGCGAAGGCCGAGCTGATCTACCGGGCCATGGCCTACCAGGTCGCCAAGGACATCGGCGCCATGGCGGCCGTCCTGGCGGGCGAGGTCGACGCCGTCGTCCTGACCGGGGGGCTTGCCCACTCGGGGATGCTCACCGGGTGGGTCGGGAAGCAGGTGCAGTTCATCGCCCCGGTCTGCATCTTTCCCGGGGAGGACGAGATGGAGGCCATGGCCGAGGGCGCCCTGCGGATCCTGCGCGGCGAGGAGACCCCTCGAACATACCAGCCCTGAGCTGCTGTGGCGATGTGTCCCGCTCAGCTCTGCTTGACCAGGATAATGCCGATCACCGCGAGGGCGATCCCCAGGATCCGCTGGGGGGTCGCCGCCTCGCCGAGGACGAGAATGCCGAGGGCGGCCGTCAGGATCGGATAGGATGCCGTGATGGGGACCACCTGGGAGATCATCCCGGTGCGCAGCACGTAAAAGTAGGTCCACATGGCCAGAAGGCCTGCCATGATCCCCGTCGCGGCGAAGATGGTGTAGTTTTTCATCGAGACCTTCGCAAACTCCTGGAAGCGGCCCGTCACCAGCAGGAATGCCGCCAGGACGATCGTCACGGCGGCGCTGCGGATGAAGACGCCGATGGTGGGGTCGACCTCGCGGAGACCGATCTTCTCCAACAGGGGCGTCGTACCCCAGAGAAGCATCGTGACGACGAGAAGGCCGATGTTCACAAGCTCTGCATGGGTCATGGGCTGCCCTCCTTGACGGGGATCTCCCTGATGGCCTTACTTAACCCGTTTCACCGGCCCCGGCAAGAGGGGCCTTCTGGCACGGTCCAGTCCCGCCTCAGCTTGAGGGTTTATTTCACGCTCCCGCTGTGCTACACCATCGTCACGCAGCCCTTCCGTCAATTCCCTCTCCATCGGCGGAAGAGCCCTTTCTTCCCTCTCCCTTGGGAGGCTGTGTCGCAATAGGGAGTAGGGGCTGAGTTCTTTGACAAAAAAATATCCGTAACGCACCTCGAAGGATCGCCAACCCCGGCCCGGTGTGCTAGAGTGCTCCGCGAAAGGAGATGCGCTCATGGCCTATCGAACCGGCGACCGTCTGCAACTGGGGCTGCTGCCCGCCAGCATCGAGGACTACGTGTCCCCCGAGGACCCGGTACGGGCCTACGATGCCTTCGTGGAGGCCTTGGATCTGCCGCAACTGGGCATCGAGGTGGACCCCAACCAGGTCGGCAACGCCGCCTACGATCCGCGCGCGATGCTCAAGCTGCTGGTCTACGGCTACTCCTACGGGGTACGCAGTTCCCGCAAGCTCGAACGGGAGTGCCACCACAACCTGGCCTTTGTGTGGCTGATGGCCGGGCTGAGGCCCGACCACAAGACCATCGCGGAGTTTAGGCGCAACCACAAGGCGGCCCTCAAGCAGGTGCTCCGGCACTGCGCCCGGCTCTGCATCAAGCTCGACCTAATCGCGGGCAACGTGCTGTTTGTCGACGGCACAAAGATCCGGGCCAATGCCTCACGCTACCGCAGCCATGACCGGGCCTGGTACGAGAAGAAGCTGGCCGATCTGGATCGGCGCATCGAGCAGCTGTTGCAGGACTGCGAGGCCATCGACCGCCGGGAGCGGCACATGGACTCGTACGTGGCGATGCGAAAGGACCTTGCCCAGACGAACACGCTCAAGGACCGGGTCCAGGAGGCCCTGCGGGGCTTCGAGGGAGGCAGCCACCGGCACGTCAACCTCACCGACCCGGACTGCGCCCTGATGAAGAGCGTCCAGGGCAGCCACGCGGCCTACAACGTCCAGTTGGTGGTGGATGACAAGCAGGGGCTTCTGCTGCAGGCCGATGCCGTCGAAGAGACCAGTGATGTCAACCAGTTCGCCCGGCAGATCGAGGCCGCCAACGCGCTGCTGGAGAGTCCCTGCGAGACGGCCTGCGCCGATGCCGGCTATGCCGACACGGCGGAGCTCGAGAAGATCGACCGCCAGGGGATCCGAGTGATCGTGCCTTCACAGCGGCAGGCGAGGAAAGAGCCGGAAAAGCCGTTCAGCAAAAGCCATTTTGCGTATGACCCAGAGCAAGATGACTACAGCTGCCCTGAAGGTCACAGGCTCCGGTATGAATCGACGGAAAAACGCACGGGCAAGCGGCACTACGTGATCACCGACGCGGCCATCTGCCACGCGTGCCGGCACTACGGGAGCTGCACCCAGGCGCGCAGGGGGCGCAAGATCATCCGGCTGCCCAACGAAGAGGTTAAGCTCAGGCTGGAGGCCCAGTACGAGGAGGCCGCCTCGCAGGCCGTCTACGAGAGGCGCAAAACCCGGGCCGAGCATCCCTTCGGGCACATCAAGCGCAACCTCAAGGTCGATGCCTTCCTGCTACGGGGGCTCGAGGGGGCGCGAGCCGAGGTCTCGATGCTGGCCAGTTGCTTCAATGTGGCTCGCCTGATCTCGCTGCTCGGGGTCAACGGGCTCATCGAGAGGCTCCGGGCCCTCGGAAGGCCCTGCTTCGCACCGGCATGAGGCTCAACGGCGCTCTTCAAGGGCCCTGAACCATCAAAACCTGCCCGACAGACCGTGCGCGGATAGACGTTACGGATATTTTGTTGTCAAAGAACGGGTAAACAACTCGTCCCTCGTCCCTTCTTGACTGTTGCGACACAGCCTCTGACGGGAGAGGGTCAGGGTGAGGGTGAAAAGCGTGGAACCCAGACGGCACTCAGCGCCATGGCCAAGAAGATCATCGCCATTACCGGCAGCTACCGAAAAGGCGGCATCATCGAGCGGACCGTGGAGGCCATCCTGAAGGCCGCCGCCGAGAGGGGGGCCGAGACGGAAACGCTCCGCCTCATGGACCATCCCATCGAGTTCTGCCTGAACTGCCGCACGTGCACGCAGCAGGAGGGGCCGCAGAGGGGCGCCTGCGTCCGCCGCGACGAAATGGCGGACATCCTCGACCGCATCGAGGCGGCCCACGGCATCGTGCTGGCCTCGCCCGTGAATTTCTTCGGTGTCACGGCGGTCACACAGCGCTTCATCGAGCGGCTCGTCTGCTACGCCTTCTGGCCTTGGGGCAAGCCGGGGCCCGCACTCCGGGTGAAGGACCGGGGCCTGAGGGCCGTGCTCGTGACTTCGAGCGCCATGCCCGCCGCCCTCGGGAGGGTGTTCACCCGGTCGCTCTCGAGCCTCAAGCGGGCCGCGCAGACCCTGGGGGCGAAGACGGTTGGAACGCTGTTTGTCGGCACGGCCGCCCTGCACGAGAGACAGGATCTGCCGCAGGCGATCCTCGAGAAGGCGCGGAAGCTGGGACACGAACTGGCGAGTTGACGATCTGACCTTGGAGCCATCGACTTGATTGACCGAATCCTGCCCGACCTCTACCGCATCACCCTGCCCATGCCCTTCCGCCTCCGCCACGTGCACGTCTACGCCCTGCTGCACGACGGCAGGGTGGCCCTCTTCGACACGGGCATGAACATCCCCGAGACCTACAGGGTGCTCGACGAGGCGCTGGCGGCCCTCGGGAAGACGACGAAGGATATTGACCGGATCTTCCTGACCCACTTTCATGCCGATCACTGCGGGACCGCGGGCAGGCTGCAGGAAATCTCGGGGGCCTCGGTGTATCTCTCGCAGTCCGACGAGATGCGCCTGCAGTACAACAATCGTCACGAGGAGCTGGTCGAGCGGGCCCGCCATTTCTTTCTTCCGCAGGGCCTGCCGCAGAAGGCCATGGACAACCTGGTGAAACTGATGGCCGTGTTCCGGAAAGCGACGGTCCCCTTCCGGGTGGACCGCCACCTCGAGCCCGGCGACACGTTCACGCTGGGCGGGCGGACGATCGAGGTCATCGCCGCCCCGGGCCACACGGCCGGGCAGATGTGCTTCTACCTCCCCGGCGAGGGCATCCTCCTCGCGGGCGATCACATCCTGCCCGACATCACCCCGAACCTGAGCCCCGACATCTTCCGGCTCGAGTATCGGCCGCTCCGGAGTTTCCTGGACTCTCTCGGCGCTATCCGCGGGCTGCCCGTCCGGATGGTCTGGCCCGCCCACGGCGAGCCCTATCCCGATTTGGCTAAGCGCGTCGACGAGATCCGCGAGCACCACGCCGAGAGGACACAGCTCGTCGTCGAAGCCCTGCGGGGAAAGGAAAAGACAGCCTTCGAGGTTTCCGCGGACATCTTCGGGGCGGACCTGCCCGAGTTCGACCAGTTCCTCGCCCTCAACGAGACCTACGTTCACATCGTGGAGCTGCTGGACAAAGGAGTCGTCCGCGCGGCCGAGCGCGGCGGGCTCGTACGGTATCATGCCGCGTGACCGTAAAGGCGAGTCGTAGAAAAAACCGGCAGGGCCGCAATCGGCCCTGCCGGCTTCGTTTTGCGCATTCCCGTCTACTCGGACTCTTTTTTCTCGCTCTTCTTGGCGCCGTCCTTGGTGACCGGGCTCTGGAGCGAATAGCCCGACTCCTTCGCCTTGTATCCCCCGTAGGCGCCGGCACCGGCCGCCGCTACGTACCAGCAGCCCGAGAGGGCGGGAAAGACGAGGAGCAGAGCGGTGCAGGCGACGATTTGTCTGACGCTCATGCAACACCCCCGCGGTTGAGGAATCGGCCTCCGGAGATTGATCCCCGGCGGCCCATGTTCTATATCGCGCGTTGAGGATCGGGACTTTAGCCGGGGCACTGCAACCCTATTCCCCCTGGAGCTTCGGCTGCCCCGACGTGTGCCGCTTCCAGGTATCGGAGCGGGCCCGGTAGTCGGGCCATGTCTGGAGCGCCATTACGACAGCGGCGAGGAGACCGACAACCGCGGCCGCCCTTTTCTTCCCGGAGGGCGCCGCAACGGCGACAACGGCCGAGACGAGTCCCGCAAGCCCGAAGAAGAATATCCGTCCGTCCGGGGAAAGGATGAGCAGGCCGGGTGCGAAAAACAGGACGGTCAGAGCGAGAAGGGCCGTCGAGGAGGAATCCTTCAGCTTCGGGGCAGTCATTTCCGGGTCTCCGGGCAATCGGTCTCTTACAGCCGTCTCTGCAAAATCCGTTCTCGGCCCCGTCCCCTCAGCCTATTTCACCTCCTCGATCTTCACCACGTTCTCGTACATCGAGAAGAGCGGGATCCGCCAGCCGTACTTCCAGATCTTGACCTGCTTGCCCTTCAGCCGGATGGCCTCGTTCTGGATGTTCCCCGAGTCGAACTTGAACCGGTACCTGGCGTCGTAGTTGGCCAGGGGCCTGTACTCGGTGGCGATCATGAACTTGCCGTCCACCATGGTCATCTGGGCGTCGGTGATCCGCGTCACGACCGTGTCGGAGACGAAGTAGCTGTATAGCGGCACGAGGATGACGATCAGGACCGCAGCCACGATGACCTTGAACTTCGTGCTCCTGAGAAACTCGATCATGCCGCGCCTCCTGCTGCCGTGGCTAGACCTCCGCGACGGAGAGCTTCACCATCCTGTCGCCCTGCCGGATTGCGTTGACAACATCCATCCCCTCGACGACCCTGCCGAACACCGTGTGCTTGCCGTCCAGGTGCGGCTGGGGCGAGTGGGTGATGAAGAACTGGCTGCCGTTTGTGTTGGGTCCCGCATTGGCCATGGAGATGAAACCCGTGCCGTGCTTCAAGGGGTTCCCCCTGCATTCGTCCTCGAAGGAGTAGCCGGGGCCCCCGCGGCCGGTCCCCGTGGGGTCGCCCCCCTGGATGACGAAGTCGTCGATCACGCGGTGGAACACGACGCCGTCGTAGAAGCCTTCCCTTGTCAGGAAGACGAAGTTGTTCACCGTCTTGGGGGCATGCTGGGGGTAGAGCTCGAGAACGATGGTTCCTTTGGTCGTTTCCAGCGTCACCCGGTAATTCTTTTTCTCGTCGATCTGCATCGCCGGCGGTGTCCGCCACTGCTTTGGTGCCATCGGTGGGTCTCCTTTTACTACGCATGGGAGAATTTCAAGCCTTCCCTTGCTAACAGAGCCCGCCGGACAAGTCAAGCGGGGTCCGCCGGCGCCGGGCCTGAAAAAAAAGTTGCGCGACGGGCGAAACGGGGGCATAACCTGCCGATGCTTGTGCGCCAGACGTTTTTCGTCCTGATCACCACCGTTGCCGTCTACGCATCGGTCTATGCCCCGCAGCCCATCCTGCCGCTTCTGGCGGGGGAGTTCGGTCTGACGACCTCGGGGGGAGCGCTTCTCATGACGGCCGTCCTGCTGCCGCTGAGCTTTGCCCCCCTGTTCTACGGCCTCCTGCTGGAGTCTCAGCCCGCCAAGCGGATGCTCCTGGTCACGATCGGGATCCTCGCGCTGCTGCAGGCCGCCTTCGGCGCCGCCGAGTCCTACGGCCTGCTCCTCGCCGCGCGGCTCTTCCAGGGGGCCTGCGTCCCTGCGATCCTCGCGGCCATCACCTCCTACCTCGCCTACACGGTGGACCGGGAGCACATCCAGCGCACCATGACGTGGTACGTGGCGGCCAACATCCTGGGAGGGTTCCTGGGGCGGATCCTCTCGGGCTGGGTGGCGACGTATGCCGGGTGGCGGTACACGTTTTACCTGCTTGCGCTTGCGCTTGCCGTCTGCTTTGCCGCCGTCACGAGAATAAAGGCAGACTCCCGCCTCGCGCTGTCGCCCGTGCGCCTCTCGGCGGTCATGCCGATCCTGCGCAAGGGGGACATCGCCCGGCTCTACGCCGTGGCCTTCACGATCTTCTTTGCCTTCATGGCCCTGCTGACGTATCTTCCCTTCCGGCTCAAGGAGATCGACCCTTCCTATTCGGCCTTCGTGATTTCCATGATGTACTCGGGATTTCTCATGGGAATGGTCATGTCGGCGTCGGCCACGCGGATCATCCGTTTTGCCGGAGGCGAAAAGCGGGCCATGACGATCGGGCTTGTCGTGTTCGCCGCGGCGATGCTGGCCGCCAACGTGCCCAGCGGCGCCGGGATCTTCGCCGTCATGTTCGTCATGTGCGGGGGGATGTTCTTCGTCCACGCCGTGGCCATGGGGACGATGAACAAGCTGGCGTCGGAAAACCGGGCCGTCGCCAACGGCCTCTACATCTCCATCTACTACACGGGGGCGGCCCTGGGCTCATACGTGCCGGGGCTGATCTACCAGGGCGCAGGCTGGGCCGCCTTCACCCTGACGCTGACGGCGGCCATCGGCGGCGCCGTCGTGATCACCCGGGGCCTGAGAATCTCCGGGTGAAAAGGAGCCTCAAAAACATGAAGGTTTTATCCTTCACCGAATCTTTTCCATTTTTCAAGGGCTAGCTGTGATATCCAGGCAGGGCCCTGAAGGATAAACCCTTCGTTTTTTCACGTTTTCAGCAGGGTTGAGACCGCCTGCCATTAGTAAATATTCCTTTCATGTCAATATCTTACAAATAATCCCTTGCTCCTGGTACATCCGTTGCTCAAGTTACATGGCCGGGCCGTATGACGTCCCGTGCGCCCAGGAGCGACAGCGTTGAAGCGTTACGTTAAAAAACAAAACAAAAACAGATATTTGAAACGAACATTGGCCCTGCGGAACCTTTTCGTCGTTATTGCCCTCTTGCTGATCCCCCTCTTTGCTGAACCCTCAGGCGCTGCGTCGGTGACCGTTGCGTGGGACCCGAATCCCGAGCCGACCGTGGCGGGGTATCGTCTTTATTACGGGACTTCGTCGCGCTACTATACGAACTCCGTGGACGTGGCGAACGCGACGCGGTGCACCATCTCGTCACTCCTCGAGGGCGTGACCTACTACATGGCAGTCACGGCTTACGACACGTCGGGCAATCAGAGCGGCTATTCCAACGAGATCGTGTACACGGTGCCGGGCGGCGCGGTTCCTGAGCCCGCTGTGGGTTCCTCGGGCGGCGGCGGCGGAGGGTGCTTCATCGCGACGGCCGCGTTCGGAAGCGCCATGGCCCCCGAGGTCGCACTGCTGAGGGAATTCAGGGACTCCTGCCTGCTGACGAACGGCCCCGGCCGGGCATTCGTGGATTTCTACTACCGGGTCTCGCCCCCCGTTGCGGATTTCATCAGCGGCAGCGAGGAGCTCAGGCAGATCACCCGGGGCATCCTGTGGCCCCTTGTCCTGGCCGTGAAGAACCCGACGGCCGCCGTGGCCGTCATCATCACGGTGCTGTCGCTGGGAATCCTGTGCGGGGTCGGCCGTGGCAAGAGGCGCCCGCCCGAAAGGCGGATGCCCCTGCCCGCCGCGCGCCGCAGCCTGCTGTTCCGCAAGGAGATCTGACAGGACAGGCCATCCCGCAGTCCCGCGTGACGCACCGGTGAAGCCTCGATCGACAGAGGACTCTTCCAATGTGGAGAGTCCTCTTTTTTTCAGGTGCCGATCTCATTCCCGCCGGTGCTAAGGTTTCAGATGCAAAACAGGCAAAAGCCGGTTACAGTATGGGCCGGCAAACAAGAGAAAGAAAGGAGGGCAGGCCATGCACAAAGAGACCTTGAAAAGGATCCTGACGGCTGCGGTTGTTGCCGTCGCCCTGACGTTCGTCTTTGCGGCCGCCGTCCCGGCGGCACCCGCCGCGGACCAGAAGAAGTTCGAGGAATACCGGGCGGCGATCCAGAAGGCACACGGCATCGACATCAGGAACTTCAAGCAGAAGCTCAAGGGCGGCCGTGCCGACGCCCACAAGATCACGGACTTCGATCTCGATCAGCTGATCATGGGGATCAAGGTCGAGCAGGAGCACACGTCGGACAAGTACACGGCCCTCGAGATTTCCATGGACCACCTCGAGGAGATCCCGGATTACTACACCCGCCTCGAGGAAATGGAAGAAAAGGCCGAAGCGGAGTGGAAGGCGAAGAAGGAAGCCCAGAAGAAGAGATAGACCGCTCACCGGGTGAACGCGAAGAGGGCACGCCGAAGGGCGCGCCCTCTTTACTCCTTACCCATCCCGACGCGCGCAGGACGCGATGAAACGCTCGATTGCCCTCGGCCGGCTCGCCAGGTGGAGGTGGGCATAGCTGGCCAGGATGTTGCCCCTCTGGAACCCCTCCTCGACGGGGACCTCGACGCGCGGCTTGCGCATGCGGTAGACCGAACGCCAGCCCTCGACGCCCACGGGGCTTGCCGCGAGCGTGGAGTGGTGGAACTCGTGGCCCCGGGCCGTCTCACCGGCGTGACCCCACAGGGCGTCCTCCTTCAGGGTCACCTCCAGGTACGCGAGCGCCTGCAGACCGCGGTGCATCTTCGTTGCCGCCGGCAGCACTCCCGCCATGGGGTGCCGTTTCCCGTCGACTGTCTCCATCTCCCGGCAGAGGTACATGAGCCCGCCGCACTCGGCGTAGACGGGTCGGCCCGAGGCCGCAAAATCCCTGATTGCGGCCAGCATGGGGGCGTTCGACGAAAGCTCCGCGGCCATCTCCTCGGGGTAGCCGCCGCCGAGGTAGAGGCCGTCGAGATCATCCGGCAGGGCCCTGTCCGCGACGGGCGAGAACCGGACGAGGGTGCATCCCCCGTCTTCCAGCTCGTCGAGGACATCCCGGTAGTAGAAATGAAACGCCGCGTCGTGGGCCAACCCCAGGCGGGCCCTGCCCGTCAAGCCCTTTCTCTCCGGCGCCTCCACGTAGAGGAACGGCGCGCTGCGGGCGAGGTTGACGATCTCGCCGATTTCCGAGTAGTGCTCGAAGGCATCGGCCAGGGCCTCCAGGACCTGCGGCGGGAGATTGCGCGAATCCGCCGTCACGAGGCCCAGGTGCCTCTCGGGCAGCTTCGGCAGCGCCCCCCGGGGAATGGCCGCCACCATGGGCGGCAGTCGCGAGGCCTGAAGCGCCTCGGCCAGCATGATCCCGTGCCGCACGGAGCCGCAGTGGTTGGCCATGACGCCTGCCACCCGAACCTTGCGCTCGAAAGCGGCAAAGCCCTTCACGACGGCGGCAAGGCTCCGGGCCATTCCGTAGACGTCGGCCACCAGGATCACGGGGGCCCTGAGCCATGCGGCGATCTCGGCCGTGCTTCCCTCGAGGCTGTCGTGCCCGGCCCCGTCGAAAAGCCCCATGACCCCCTCGATGACGGCGATGTCGGCATCGGCCGTGGCGCGAGCCACGAGCCTCTCCACGTAGTCGCGTCCCATCATCCAGCCGTCGAGGTTGTAGCAGGGCCGTCCCGAGGCGACGGCAAGGTAGGACGGATCCAGGAAATCGGGCCCGACCTTGAAGGTCTGGACCCTCGTTCCCCGGCGGCGAAGCGCCGCCACGAGGGCGAGGGTGAGCGACGTTTTCCCCACGCCGCTTTCCGTCCCGCCGATGACAATCCGGGGGCAGTCGATCATGGTGTCACCTGTGTATAAAGATGGCTAAAGGCTGAAGGCAAATGGCCCCACGCCTCGCCTTATTTCAGCAACGCGGAAAGCCCCTTGTGCGCCAGGGCGAAGACCGTCGCGGCCAGGATTGTCATGGCGAAGAGCATGGCGTTTGCCTGCCGGATGTGATTCGGCTCCAGCCTCTGCAGCGGGTCCCCCATGAAGGGCTGGGGATCGAAGGAACCCCCGCGGAACACCGGCCCGCCCAGCTGTACCCCCAGCGCCCCCGCCATGGCCGCCTCGGGAAGCGCTGCATTGAGGTTGTCCTGGACCGCCCCGTCGCGCCGGCTCACCCGCAGGGCGGCCAGGGGCCTCATCCCGAGAAGCATCGCCGCGAGCGCCATGAACAGGACCGTTACCCGGGCCGGCAGCCAGTTTGCCAGCCGGTCGAGCCAGGCGGAGAACCGCCCGAAATCATAGTATTGCTCGTTCTTGTGTCCGAAGGCCGAGTCGAGGGCGTCGATGGCCTTGTAGAGGATGACGCCCAGGGGGCCGAAGAGGAAGGCGCAGATCAGCGGGGCCATGACCCCGTCGACGCCGTGGCGTGCGACGCTCTCGATGGCGGCCCGCGTGACCTCCTCGCGGTCCATGCGGTCCGTGTCGCGCCGCACCATCTCGGAGACGCGCTTGCGCGCCAGGGGCAGATTGCCCACCTCGAGGGCGCGGTAGACCTCCGAGGCCTGGTCCGCCAGGAATCTCGCGGAGAGGGCCGTGTAGAAAACCCAGATCGAAAGCGCCGTGTGCGCCCAGGGGTGCAGCAACGCCGCGAGTCTCAGGAGCCCCCAGGCCGCAAGGCCCGCAAGGCCGAGGACCATTACGGCTGTCAGCAGCCCCGCCTCCCGGGGCGACTTGAGCATCCCTCGTATCGAGGGTTCCAGGGCGAGGGCAAATCGCCGCATCATCCTCGCCGGGTGGGGAAGCCCGCGGGGATCCCCGAACAGCAGGTCGAGGAACAGGGCGATCAGGATCTGGATCTCGAGGCTCATGTCGCGCGTAATATACAGGAATTTTGGTCATTTCGAAAGGTTCAAGCCGCATGCAGGCGGGGCCGTGACGCCCTGCTGTCAGAGGCTGGAATTATTCTTCGTAAGAGCTTATTATTGCCCGGTTTTTGCATCGGATCGGGAAGGGGAGGTATCATGAAACCGCTGAAATTCCTGGCATCCCTGTCGGCTGTCCTCATCTTTGCCATTCCCGAGCTTTGTTTTGCGGATTGCTCATCGCCGCCGAGGGGCTTCGGCAGTGCCTGGGCGCGGCAGTACAAGCAGTGGTGCGAGGGCTGTTGCGGCACCTACTCGCCCAGGGGGCCGAGCTGCAATCCCGGGCCGAACTGGGGCTGCGGGGGCGCACAGGGGTCCGGCTCACCTGCCTACACCCCTCAGCCCTCATACGACTACGAGGCCGAGTACCAGCGCCAGCTGGAGGCCGACCGTCAGAGGCAGCGGGAGATCGAAGAGCAGCGCAGGCGGGAGGAGGAAGAGGCCCGGCGCAAACAGGAGGAATTCGAGCGGAACAAGCGCGAGGCCCTGAACAGCATGAAGGGCATGGGCGCAGGGGAACTGGGCCTCAAGGGTGCGGGCACATCCGGCGATCTCGGGCTGAAAGGCGTCGACGGCGTAAAGCAGGGCCTCGGCCTCAAGGGCATGGGCGATTCGGACCCCAACGTCGTCGACCTTCGGCACCTCGACCCGAACAAGCCCGCCACGGTCGATCGGAGCAAGCTGAAAGGCCCGGCGAAAAAGGAGGTCGCGTGGTCCGCGGCCGAGTGCGAGAAGGCCGACGCGACGCGCCGGCGCATCGCCGAGGGCCTCCCGGTGCAGCTCGACTCGATCCGGCGGACGGAGGCGCAGGTCCGGGCGGCCAGGCAGGACATGGCCGACGTCTCCGACGAGGCCAAGGCCATGGCCCGCGAGAGGCTCAAGGACGAAATCAAGGGATACACGCAGAACCTTCTCACGTCCACGCACGGGCTTCGCACCCAGGTGGAAGCCCTGAAGGCCGTCGGGGCCGATAAGAAAACAAGGGACAACCTGCTCAGGGCCCTCCACTCCGTCAGCTCATCGGCGGAGGACCTACAGAAGCTGCAGCAGGCCGCCCGGGAGGGGTACAGCGCCGGGACGGACCTGCAGAAGAAGATGGACTCCCTCACGGCATACATAGTCCGCGCAAACAAGCTCTTCGTGGACAGCGGGATCGCGGAGCAGCTCGGGGAGACGCTCTCCGAGAGCGCCGGCGGCCCCCTCGGCGCCTTTGCCTTCAAGGGGGCGCTGCTCTCCGTCGACATCGGGGTTCTCGCCGCCAGGGGCAAGCTCAGCAAGGACGAGTACGACCGGGCAAGAAAGAACCTCGATGTCATGAAAAACCAGTACCAGCGAAGCCAGAACCGCATCAGGGAACTCGACAGGGACATGGCGAAACACTGCGCGGGGGCGCCCCGGGCAGCCAGGTAACCGCAAACGGCCAATCCCCCTGCTCACCCCGGCGACGGGGAACCACAAAGGAGTGCACGATGATCCGTACGAACCGTTTACTTTTCTTTGCAGTACTGCCGGTGCTTGCCGTCCTTTTTATGGGGGCCGCGACGGCTCAGGCCCAGTCTTCCCAGCAGGCTCTCAACCAATACATCGCCGACCTCCAGAAGAACCCCAGCGACTACGCCCTCAGGGAGAAGATCATCAGGCACGTGCAGACGATGAAGCCGGCGCCGGCGATACCGGAGGAGGCGCGGCGACACTATGTGATGGCCAAGGCGCTTTCCGATGAGGCGAAGAAGGTTGAGGACTTTAATGAAGCTATTGCGGAGTTCAGGGGCGCTCTGCTCGTTGCTCCCTGGTGGGCCGAGGCCAACCGCGACTTTGGCCTGACATTGGAGGCAGCACAGCGATATGACGAAGCCATCGCCTACATAAAGCTGTACATGGCTACCAATCCCGGCAGCGATCGCACTCGAGCGGCGCAGGACGAGATTTACAAAATTGAAGCAAAGAAGAGGTTGGCTGGCAAAGCGGCGAAAGAATCGAGCCCGGCGGCAGCCTCTGCGCCAAAGCAGAGCACGTTTGACGATCTGCTCAGGAAGATCGACGGCAGAAGGTACACGAGTCCTGTTGACAACGGAAATTACTTCATGGTGATAGATGTGACCGGCAAGGTTTTCAGGCTTGGAATCCTGTATCCCCAGAACTACGATGTTCCAAGCCGTCGCGGACAATATGTTGAAGATGTCCGCGACGAGATCCGGGGGCGCGAGACGACCGTGCCGATATACGAACGGCCGGCCCATTTTCGAGTCTGGGCGGTGTCAAGAACCTATGTGATCAGCGACGATGGCGACAGGATAACGTACCGCGTTCGGTACAACGACGGCGACGTGCGCCAATATATATTCCTGTGGCAGCGATAAGGGGTGATCTCATGATTTCTCTCAAGACCTGTATGTGTTCCTTGATGATCGGCTTAATGGTTATTGCGACTTTTTCGGCGCATGCTCAATCCTCCAATCCTCAGCAGATCCTGAATCAGTACATCGCCGACCTCCAGAAGAACCCCAACGACTACGCCCTGCGGGAGAGGATCATCCGGCACGTGCAGACGATGAAGCCGGCACCGGCGATACCGGAGGAGGCCAAGCGACACCTGGCGCGCGGCAGGGCAGCGCTCAGGGGCGCAAAAGAGGCAAGGGATTTCCAGGATGCAGCCGAGGAGTTCAAAAAGGCCCTGCTCCATGCGCCGTGGCTTGCCGAGGGATATTACAACCTGGGCGTCATCCAGGACAAGGCGGGATACTACGACGATGCGATGAAAAACCTTAGATTCTATCTCATCGCCGCTCCCAATGCCCCGGATGCCGAAAAGGTGAAAGAACTGGTCTACGAGATAGAATATCGGAAGGAAAAAGTCGCAAAGGACAAGGAAGCAGCAGCAAGGAAGGCGGCCGAAGACCGACGGGCACAGCAGGAGGCCGCCGCCAGGAAGCAGGCGGAGTTCCTCAGCAGAATCAACGGCGCTCGATATGCCAATTACTTCTGGGCGAATCGTGGGGACACGGGCGCTCGCGCACAATTCGTCACCACGCTGGATGTCAGAGGCGATACCGTCGCCCATGGACAAGGCCTTGCAAATGGTCAGGACTGGTTCTTAACCGGTATTACATTCAAAATCGACGGGCGAACGCTTCGCTGCTTTATTGACGGCAGAGCCCTTCCGGAAAATGATGGTGTTATCTCGGATGACGGGAGCACCATAACCGTCGGGCAAGGCGTCGTGTTCAAGCGTGTGAGGTAATGCACCGCAACACGCCGGCATTTCGCCTTGTACTGCCGGGGTTGACGGAATGGCAGTTCTGGCCATGAAAAGACGCCTTGCGTCAGTCGTGGCCTTTTTTTACCTTGTATCGCCCGCTTTCGGGGCTGGCCTGTGCGGGCACAGCACTTCCGAGAGCGGCGTCCGAAGCGTCAAGACTCTCGCGCGACGTGAAATCCCCATTTGACATGCAGAATGGCCATGTCTTGGACTTCGGCCAGCGAGATCGAATTCCTCTCGGGCATGGAATGCGGGCCGGAACGGAATTGCGTCAGGCAACAAGACCCGCAGCCTCACGTCCGTGACCTGCCCTGCTGTGCCTGCGGGAAGCAGAAGGCCCCCACCGATGCGCGGAAGGGGCCCTCATTAAGGAGAACATCTTGTATATGTGAATGCGGCCCTGGCCGCCTGTTTACTTTCCGACAAAAGCGGGAAAGCACATGGGGTCCGCCCAGAACTTCTTGTCCTTCTTGATTCCCTTCGTCGTCTTTTTCATCTTGCAGCCTCCTTTACGGCTCGTGTTTGAGTCTATCGGCCGGTCCCTCGAATTCCGGAAAGCACATGGGGTCATACCAGATGCCGCCACGCCTGTAGACCTTCCCCCTTTCGGGTTTCTGCATCTTCCTCATGTCGGCCCCTCGCATCGACCTCGCCATGCCTTTTCCCTAACGGCCCCGCTTCGGCGCATAAACGGGGAAGCTCATCGGGTCTGTCCAGTACTTCTTGTCCAGCTTTGCGTTCTTGCCCTTTTCCTTCATGACCAAACCTCCTCGAGTGTTTATGCAAGCCCCGGGGTCAGCGTACGATGCCATTGCGGGGAGTCAGGATGGGGTCCTCCCACACCCTGTCCACCCTCTCGCCCATCAGGTTGATCCGGGGGTCTCTGGTAACCCTGTCATGTGCCGTCGTCTGAATCCGCGTCATCATGTCTTGTTCCCTTTCGTCACCCCCAATATACGGTTTTTTCGTTTCCGGAAAATCGGCGGCGGTCTGAATCTTGGGTAGGAAAGCCTGACTTTCGAAGGGCAGAGGGCGTCTGAGAGGACCATAGGAGGTATGCCTATGGCGCCATACTGCTCTTGATCCGGTTGTATGCGGGCGAAGGAACGCATTGATCGCTTTGTTCACCGCCGTTGAACGTTTCTTTCAAGAAAACCCCCTGTCGCCGGCCTCCCGGGCAGTGACGAGCACGCCGGGTCATGATCGATATTGTAATCGATTCAATGAGTTGCAGATTATCTGCCGTCTTCCTTTCACGTTGGCACGCTCTTTCCAATATGGGTGGGCAAGAACACAAAAACACCGAGGAGGACCTGACCATGAAAAAGACGCTTTCCACCCTGATTCTTTCCGCCGTCGTCGTTCTGATCACCGCCGGATTTGCCTTCGCCGAGTACGCGGCAGCCGGGGCGGGCAACTTCCCCTACTTCCACCTGGGGGCCCTGATCGTGGGCGGCATGACGATCGTATCGCTCAAGCAGAAGTACGAGAAGCTCTACCTCAGCGAGGCGGTGGGCAGCTTTGCGATGTACGCGGCGCTGGTGGCGCTCTTCACGAGCCCGGTGGCCGAGGCGATCAAGAATCTGCTGTAAGAGACAGGCACTAGGCATCAGGCGTCAGTCTTCAGGAAGCAGCAGGCGCAAGGCAAAAGAGGGACCGAGTCCCGAGCGCGAGACAGGAGGCAGGGGCCATGGCAGCGCAGGCGAAGGCAAGAGTTCGGCAGATCGACTTCTCGCACATCCTGGTGATCGGTTCTTGGGGGTTTGCGATCGTGATTGCCTCGATGCTGGCGCTGTACATGGGGTACCTGCTGGACGAGATGCTGCGGACGCCGCCGACGTTCATGCTGGGGCTGTTCTTCCTGGCGCTTCTGCTGTGCATCGGTCGGCTCTACAAGGATGCCTGGGACCGTGTGGGCAGGGAGAAGAAGGCTCGGGGCTAGAGGCCCGGGGAGCCGAGGGAAACGAAACCCGCGACAGACGAAACAGACGAGACAGACCGCAGAAGGTCCTCCAATGGAAACCCCCTCTCCGCAAGGCGACGGAGCGGGGGTTTTTCATGACTGATATGCCATGCCCCGGTCGGGCGCCCGGTTTTCAAGGCAAGTTCTATCGCTCCATGTCGGCCTTTAAGTCCATGACCAGACGCCAAAATGCCGCTGTTGACGGGCAGGGCCGTCCTGGCCTAGGATCATGTTGCGCTCGGGCGGATGCGTGCCGGGGTGCTGCGTTTGCGGAGCTGCAATCAACGACGATGGGACGCCATGAACCCTGAGCCGCCCGTGCTGAAGAACCGATTCCCGTTTCGCCTGGGGACGACGTCCTTCATCCTGCCCGACGACTACCTGCCCAACGTGCTCCATCTCGCCCCCGTGGTCGACGACATCGAGATGCTTTTCACGGACCCTTCCGACGAGGCCCTGCCGGGTCCTGCCGTGATGCGGGAGATCCGGCGCATCGCCGACCGCGACGCCCTTTCGCTCACGGTTCACTTGCCCTACGACCTGGACCTCGGGGCGGGTGACGATGCCGTCCGGAGCGACAACGTGTCGAGCATGGCTCGTGTCATCGAGAAGAGCCTCGTCCTGGAGCCATTCGCCTGGATCCTCCATCCATTCTGCGAGTGGCAGCACTTCGGCCCCGGCGGCCCTTCCGGCGATTGGATGGAGCGCCTGTCCGACTCGCTCGACCGCCTGTTGGACACGGGCATTTCGCCGGAGCGACTCTGCCTGGAGAATCTGCGTCCCGCCTTCGACCCGCTGGGGGGGCTCATCGAGGAAAAGGGGCTTTCTGTCTGCCTCGACGTGGGACACCTGGCGATTTATGGCCATAGTCTGGACGAATTCCTGGATCGGTACGGAAAGAGGGTCCGGGTCGTCCACCTCCACGGGGTCCGGGACGGCAGGGATCACAGAAGCCTGGGCGGCGATGACCGGCAGGTCCTTGAGCGGCTGCTGGGCTTCCTGAACGGCTGCGGGCTTCCCAGGGTCGTGACGCTGGAGGTCTTCGGCCAGGCGGACCTGGACGAATCCCTTCGGGTCCTGTCGGAATACGTCCCGGACGGGCAAAGACTTCCCTAGAGGGTCAGGCCCGCCGCCGAGGCGATGGACGAAAGGGTCCGAAGGCCGCTCTCCGCATCGCGGTTTTGCCGCCGCACCCAATCCCGGAGCTTCTGCAGGGGGGCACCGCTTGCGATTTGACGCAGCGCCGCCGCCGTTCCCTGCCGTAGCGATTCCGCACGGCCTGCAATCCAGAGGACCGCGCCGGCATTGAGGGCCACGATGTCCGTTCTCGAAGGGTTTCCCCTTCCGGCCAGCAGCCTGACGGCCTCCACAGCCTCCTCCTGCACCGTGTCGCGCGGCCGCAGATCGTCGCGGCGGCCGCAGCGCAGTCCCGCATCTTCCGGGGTCATCTCGTACAGGCTTCTGCCGCCATTGCCGTCGAGGACGCCGATGACGGAAGGACCGAGGGTGGAGAGCTCATCCATTCCCTGTTGGCGCCGCTCGTCCCAGCCGTGGCAGAGGATGGCCTTGCGGTAGCCGATCCTCTCCATGACATCGAGCGTGGGCCCGATCTGCCCGGCTTCCCCGACCCCCCGGACGGCGATGCGGGGCAGGGCCGGGTTGGCCAGCGAGGCAGCGATGTTGAGGGTCGTGCCGAAACGCACCTGCGACAGGATCCGCCCGAGACCCGAAGGGTGGACCTGTGCGCTCATCCCGTTGAAGAGCCCCAGGCCGCAGGCCTCGATGGAGCGGTGAACCGTGTCGACGTCGCACTCGACGTCCACCCCCAGCGCCTCGCAGAGATCCACGGTCCCGCAGCGGGACGTGATGGCCCGTGCGCCGTGCCGTGCAAGCCGCACCCCGAGGCTGGCGGCCACGATGGAGGCCAGGGTGCTCACGTTGAAGGTCTTGAGCGTGTCCATCCCCGTGCCGCAGTTCTCCACGATGTCGCCTCCTGCGCGGATGCGGTTGGTGTCGAGGTAGTAGATCGCCTCGAAACAGCCCGCTATCTCGTCGGCCGTCTCTCCCTTCATCCGGAGGGCGGCGAGAAAGGCCCCCTTCTGCAGGTCGGGCTGGTCCCCGAACAGGATTTCGGCGAAGACCGTTCTCGCCTCGTCCCGGGAAAGATGCCGCCGGGCCATCACGGCCGTAATGATCGCCCCGAAGGATTTCAAATCGTGCTCATGCATTGCAGACCTCCTGAGGACGGAAACATCAGAATTCGGTGATCAACAGTTTCTTCGCCACGCCGGCCTCGAGACGTTCCATGCCCGCCGCAATGCCGTCGAGGGCGATCCCTTCAGGCTTAAGGCATTCCAGGTCGATTTTGCCCGATGCGATGAGCCCCAGGGCCCGGGTGAAATCGTCGAGCCGGCAGCCGTAGGAGCCCGCCAGGGTCAACTCCCCGTAGTGGATGCGGTTTGACTCGATGACAGCGCGCGCATCCGTCTCCATCCCTGAAAAGAACGACACGCCGCCGCCCGGGTTCATGGCTTCCCAGAGGGGCCAGGCCAGCCCATCGGGGCAGGCGGGGACGACGAGGTCGAGGCGGATGGATAGCTGCTGCAGCACGGAAAGGATCGTGTCCGCCGCGGCGTGCAGGGCGGTGACGCCCGGCGGCAATCCCTGCTCGAGCCTCCGCCGGTTCCGGTCGGCGACGAGGACGCGGTCCCATCCCTGAGCCAGCAGAAGGGCCGCAAAGAGGCTTCCGACAGCGCCCGCCCCGATGACGAGAGCCGTTCCCCTCTGCAGGTCGGCAAAACGCCCCAGCGCGCTGATGCAGCAGGCGAGCGGCTCGGCCAGCGCCGCCTTCCGAGCCGTGAGGCCGCCGGGACGTCGAACCAGGGAAGGCAGGGCCTCCTCCGGGAAGGGGACGCAGCTGCGGAAGAACCCGTCTTCGTTGAAGCCGAAAATCCGAAGCTCCGGGCAACGGGTCTGCCTGCCCGAACGGCAGGCCGGGCAGCGCCCGCAGAATCGCCCCGGGTAGAGGGCGACCGGCGTCCCCGCCCTCCAGTCCGGGTGGTCGCTGGCGAGAATCGTGCCTGCGGCCTCGTGGCCGAGAATGCGCGGCAGCACCAGGTCCTTCTGCCCCCGGCGGACCATCTTGATGTCGCTGCGGCAGACCGCAGCCGCCTCGATGCGCACGAGCACGCCGCCCCGGGGCAGTTCGGGCGCAGGAAGGTCGGCGACATCCAGCCGTCCGATCTCTTGCAGCAGGGCCGCTTTCATGAGGTCCTCCAAAATAAAAGCCGCCCGAAACACGTCGCAACGTGCTCCGGGCGGCTTCTGGCTTCGCCGTCCCGTGTGCGCTCAGGCAGGTCTTCTGACTCTCCCGGCTGCCACTCGCCTTCCCGGCCCGTCAGGGCCAGTGGCTTTTCACCCGGTTACCCGGGGCTTCGTGACAGCGCCGCGGCATCAGCCGTTCACTGATGCGGGGACCACAGCACCGGCCACAATGTGGTGGATTCTGACCACCTTCCCTATTCTCCCCTCACGGGGGCACCTGAACGCTTCAGGTCTGATTATCACTGGCGGGGCAGCCTGTCAAGGAACCGCGATCGACTCCACTTCATGCAGCACGGCGCGGTTCGCTGCAGTCACACGATCCGCCGAACCGGTGCCTTGCCTCAAGGCGCAAGGCCCCGCTGGACCCACATGGCCGCGGCAAGCAGCGGCATGATCTCCACGATCTCGCAGGTCGCCCCCAGGGTATCCCCGGTGAAGCCGCCGATCTTGCCCCGGCTTGCGGCGCCGGCGAGGACCGTCCCCGCAAGCGCGGCGAACCCCGCGAGGGTGCCCGCCGGCCCCGCCAGCAACCAGCAGGCAGCGAAGAGAAAAGCAAGGCCCCAGCCCGCCCGGAGAATGCTGCGCTCCCGCGTGAAAACCCCCGCCAGGCCTTCCTGTCGCGCGTAGGGGAGAAGCGACATCACCATGACCATGGCGGTGCGCCCCGCCACGGCCATCAGGACGATGGCAGGGCCGCGGAGCGGACCGGTGACGGCCGACAGGAGGGTGACCTTGAGGATGACGACGGAGACGACGGCCGCGACCCCCATGGGTCCCGTCCGGCTGTCTTTCATGATTTCGAGGATGCGCTCCCTCGGCCGCGAACTCATGAACCCGTCGGCCGTGTCGGCAAGCCCGTCCACGTGAAAGCCGCCCGTGAGCAGGATGGACGCAAGGACGACGATGGCGCTGGCCGGGAGCACGGGCAGCAGGCCTGCCAGGCCCGCATCGAGGGCGGCGAGCAGCCCTCCCAGGATGAGTCCCACGACGGGGAAAAACCAGACGCTTCGCCGGAGGTCACCCTGTCCGCCGCCCCATGAGGCCGGCACGGGGATGACCGTCAGAAACTGCAGGGCCGCAATAAGGGGTTTCACCGGTCCGCCTTTGAAACCGACGCCTCCTCGAACGTGGCCACCTCCGTGAGAACAGCGACGGCCGCCTCGACGAGGTTCATCGCCAGGGCTGCGCCCGTGCCTTCGCCGAGGCGCATGTCCAGGTCCAGAAGGGGCTCCTTCCCCAAAGCCGCCAGGGCCACGCGATGCCCCCGCTCGACGCTGCGGTGCGCGGCGATCATGTAGTCGCCTGCCGTGGGGCAGAGACGCTGGGCGATCAGCGCCCCGGCCGTGGAGATGAAGCCGTCCACCAGGACGGGCCTGCGCAGCGAGGCGCAGCCCAGGATGAGGCCGGCGATGCCGCCGATTTCGAACCCGCCCACCTTCGAGAGCACGTCAAGTCCGTCCCTCGGGTCCGGGCGGTTCACGTCGATGGCCCGCTGGATGACCTCGATCTTGTGCTCCAGCTGCTCGTCGTCGATTCCCGTCCCCCGTCCCGTGACTTCCCGGACGGGGGCGCCGCTCATCACGGCCACGACGGCGCTGGAAGGGGTCGTGTTCCCGATTCCCATGTCGCCCGTGCCGAACACGTCCGTCGACGGCGCGAGCTCGAGGGCCACGGCAATCCCCGCCTCCACCGCCGCGAGCGCCTCCGGGCGGCTCATGGCGGCTCCCCGGGCGATGTTCTTCGTCCCTGCGCCGACCCGCCGCGAGAGGATCTTCCCCGATGCGGCCAGGGCCGACAGGTCGGCCGCAACCCCCATGTCCACCACGACGACGCGGGCGCCCGCCTGCCGCGCGAGGGCGTTGATGCCCGCGCCGCCGCGGACGAAGTTCAGGACCATCTGGGGCGTCACCTCGCTTGGGTACTTGCTCACCCCTTCGGCGACGACCCCGTGATCGCCCGCCATCACGACCACGGCCTTCTCCTGCACGGGAGGATCGAGCGAGCCCGTCATCCCCGCCAGGTCCTCGGCGAGGTTCATCAGGCGCCCCAGGGCCCAGTGCGGCATCGTGAGCTGCTCGAGCCGCGCGCGGGCGCGCCTTCGGGCGTCGGCATCCTGGGGTGAGATCCTCTGCACGGTTTCGGTCAACAGACCCATTTCGTCATGTCTCCATTCTGTAACGGCGGGTGATCGGGCGGGTTCGAGCCGGCGGGGCTTGGCTCAGTCTCTCAGGACGAAGCGGACGGGCACGTCGACCCACATGGCCACGGGGACCCCCATTCGCCTGCCCGGCTCGAATTTCCATCGCCGCACGGCGTCGAGGGCGGAGCGGTCGAGCATGTCGTACCCGCAGGACTTCAGGATTCGCACCTCCCCCACGCGGCCGTCGGCGCGGACCTCCGCCGACAGAAGGACCACGCCCTCGTAGCCTCTCATCCGGGCCGCTTCCGGGTAGTGCGGACGGGCGTTTTCGCCGTAGCGCGGCCAGGCGATGGTCACGTCGCCCCCCTTGCTGTCGCCGACGCCGGACGGGCTGCCCCCTGCCGCCGTGCTTGCGGCAGATCCGCCGCCGGCGGTCTCCGCACCGGCGCGGGAGGCCTTTGCCGAGAGCATGCCGGCCTCCGGGATGCCGACGGACGCGAGTTCGATCCGCCCCTCCTCGCGGGTGACGGTTTCCGGGCGGGTCTCCTGCACTGCAGCGGCAGGCATGCTCAACTCCCGGACAGGGACCTGCCTCGGAGGCCGGGCGGAAACCGGGGCCGCATGCTCTCCCCCTGTGCCGGGCCCGGAGACGAGAGAGACGTGGAGAATCCCGTCCCCATCGCCCGTGAGCAGCCTGGGGGCCGTGTTGACCGCCGTGGCCAGGACCGCCGCGATCACGACGGCATGCAGGATCGCCGATGCCAGCACGGCTGACCGGAATGAGTTCCTGTTGTTGAGGATGCCGACCATGTCCCGATCCTTCGGAGGCCGATCTTCGCCCCCGCCCTGCATCAGGCGGCACTCATCGCCGCGCGGTATTCCTCGCTCAGGGGCGTGATCTGCGGCAGGCCTGTCAGGGCGTTTTTCTCGACGATCACCTCGATGCCGTAGACCTCCCGGATGTTTTCCGCCGTGATGACCTCCCCCGGCCGTCCCATGCTGTGGATCGCGCCGCCGTGCAGCAACACGATCCGGTCGCAGTACAGGGCGGCCAGGTTGACGTCGTGCGTCACGGCAAGGACGGAGAGCCGCTGCTCGCGGTTCAGGGTCTTGATCAGGTCGAAGAACTCCACCTGGTGCCGGATATCCAGGAAGGCCGTCGGCTCGTCCAGCAGCATGACTTTCGGCTCCTGGGCCAGGGCCCTGGCGATGAGCACCCTCTGCCGTTCGCCGCCGCTCAGGGCGTTCATGCTCCGGTTCGCGAGGGCGGCCGTGTCGGTCCGCTCCATGGCCCTGCGGACGATCTGCAGGTCCCTCTCCCGCTCGAATTCCCAGCGCCTCAGGTGGGGGGCCCTGCCCATCAGGACGACCTCGTGGACGGTGAAGGGAAACACCATCGTCGAGTCCTGTGGCACGACGGCGATGGTCCGGGCCACGGCATCGCGCTTCATCCTGCCGACGGGGATGCCGTCGAGATGGACGCACCCCTCCTGGGGGATCAGGAGCCCGTCGAGCAACCGCAGCAGGGTGGTCTTGCCCGAGCCGTTGGGCCCGATGATCCCGATGAAATCGCCCTGCTGGACCTCGAGGCTGATGTCCCGGAGAACCCAGCCGTTGCTGCCGTATCGAAACCCCATGTGGTCGGCCCTGATGACTGCCATGCGTCAAACCGCCCTCTTGCGCAGGAGATGAATGAAATAGGGCGCCCCGCAGAGGGCGGTGATCACGCCGACGGGCAGCTCCGCGGGGGCTGTGACCGTGCGGGCGATCGTGTCCGCCGATACCATGAACGCCGCCCCGAAGAGGGCGGAGGCGGGGATCAGCAGACGGTGATCCGAACCCAGGAGCATCCGCATCAGATGCGGGATGATGAGACCGACGAACCCGATCGTGCCGCTTGCCGCGACGGCGCCCGCCGTCGCCAGCGAGGCCGCCAGGAACAGGATTTTCTTCGTCCGTTCCACGTTGACCCCGAGCTGCATCGCCGTCTCCTCGCCCAGGACCATCAGGTTGAGTGCCCGCGCGAAGGAGTAGATCACGCCGAATCCGCCCAGGAACAGGATACCGCTGAACAGGATGTCGCGGCCCTCGGCCACCCCCAGGTCCCCCATGAGCCAGAACAGGATCCGGTGCGTCGAGAAGATATCGCTGCTGAGCGTCGTGCTGCTGAGGATCAGCATGATGACGGACGAGAAGAAGGCGTTCAGGATGACACCGGCCAGAAGAAGCGTGTTGGACGAGAGCGTCCGGCCGGTTCGGGCGATCCCGAAGACGACGGCGACGGAAAGGAGCGCCCCGAGGAATGCGAGCCCGGGCACGCCCATGGGGACGAGCGATGCGCCGATTAAAATCCCCAGGATGGCGCCGACCGCCGCGCCCCCCGAAATGCCCAGGATGTAAGGCTCGGCCAGGGGGTTTCGAAGCAGGGCCTGGAACACGACCCCCGCCATGGAGAGCGAGGCGCCGATGACGCAGGCGAAGGCGATCCGCGGCAGCCGGATGGAAAAAAGGATCGTCCTCTCCGCCTCATCGAGCGACGCGAGCCCCTCCCTCCCCTTCAGGATAAGCGCCTTCAGGGCAAGGAGGGCGTTGATGTCCGATGCGCCGGCCAGCAGGGACAGAACGGATACGGCGACCACCAGGGCGGTCAGGGCCAGGCAGGTTTTCAGGACCCTGGGAACGGTCACGGCCGGGGGGGATGCTGCGCTGCCGGCGAAGACGGCGGCCAGCACCGGGACGAATAGGAAAGCAATCAGAAACGGCGAAGACATGTTTCCCCCCGCGAGGAAATCGAGATGGACAGGTCTTCCGGCTTAGGGCCATCTACCGGCCTCCCTTCCCATCATGGCCGACCCATGACAGTGGTTATGAGGCTTTCGCTCCCATCACGGCTGCGGGGCAGCGGGGGGTTTTCACCCCTCTTCCACACGTCCATCCCCTGCTCGGGCTGTTGACAAAGACCCGTCTGCGGCGTTCCCTCATCCCTGCGGCCTGCACGACCGGGTCATCCCCGGTCCCCGGGAATTCGGAGGCCTTGCATCCAGGGCTTCTCGAGCAGCCCGGATGCGGTCTTTCTCAACATCCCTTTTCAACGAACCGATCGTGGACCGTTCGAGAACCGAACGGCCCGCAATTCACTATAGAAAAGGCCGCCCTACGCGTCAAGCGCTATTTCGAGGCCCGCCGGGCCCTAGAGCCGGCCCGTGCAGGCGGCGATCTCCCGGATGCCGTCGACGATCCTCGGCCCGAGCCGGAAGACGACGTCGCTCGTGTAGCAGACCCGTCCCTTCCTGACGGCCTCCAGGTGTTCGAGCTTCCTGAACAGGCCCCTTGCCTGGCGTTCGGCCTCCTCACGGGTCGCGTTGCCCATGAGCCCCATGAGGATCATGTCCGGGGCCCCGGTGATGATCGTTTCGACGGAATAGCGCGGGTATTCGACAGCCGCCTCCGCGGCCAGGTTCCGCAGGCCGAGCAGCCGGAAGATGTCGTCGATCAGCGTCCCGGGCCCGACGACCAGCGGGGGCTCGGGCTGGACGATGAACAGGACGCTGCGGATCGCCGGATCGGCCTTCCCCTTCGCCCGGGTCTCATATTGACGAAGCGATTTCTCGATCCGTTCGGCCCGCCTGTTCGCCGCCTGCGCGGCATCGAGAGCCGCGCCCATGTCCCGGATGCCTTGGGGGAGTTCCTCGAGACGTCGCGCCTCGAACAGGTGGGTCCGGATGCCGAGCTTCTGCAGGCGGCGGCCGAATTCCGGCGGGTTGCCGTCCTTCGTCATGACGACCACGTCAGGCTTCATGGCCACCACCGCCTCCAGCGAGGGCGTCGAGAACCCCCCGATTTTCGGCTTGCCCCGCGCCTCTGCGGGGTAATCGCAGTAATCCGTTACCGCGACGACCCGCGGGCCGAGGCCGATGTCATAGAGGATCTCCGTGAGGTTGGGGGCGAGGGAGACGATCCTCTGCGGCGGCGCCGCGGACGCCGTACCGCAGAGGACCCCCCAGACAAGAAGGAACAGAGAGAAACGTCTCAGCACATCCGGTTCGCCTCCGGGACCTTTAGAAATGTAGCGTCAGCCCCGCCCGGTAACTGATGCCGGCGACCGGGTAGAACGCCGCACCCCCGGGCAGCCAGGGCGATTCGAAAGCGTAGGAAGAGAATTTCTCGTCCCCGATGTTCTCGACGCCGGCAAAGGCGGTGAGCCGGTACCCGGCGAAGGTCGGCTTCCACGTCAGGTACAGGTTGTAGAGCGTGTAGCTGTCGAGCTTCGGAGAGCTGTTGTCGTCGTCCTGGCCGAGATACTGGCTGCCGACGTAGCGGATCTCGGGCCTCAGGGTCAGGTTCCAGGGCAGGAAGATCTCGAGGGCGCCGTTGGCCATGTGCGCCGGGACGAGGGGCACATCCTTGCCCGCGTTGGCCCCCGCGCGGAACGTGACGTCCTGCAGGGTGTAGTTCGCCGTGAGGCGGAACCATTTCTTCAGCTCGTAGGCCATCGACAGCTCAAGGCCGTCGTGGCGCGTCTTGTCCAGGTTCACGTTTCTGCCGATGAACGTGACCGGGTCGAGGACGTACTTGATTTCGTCCTCCATGTCGATGCGGTAGACGGTCGCCGCCAGCTTCAGGTCCTTCATCGGATACAGGACGACGCCCGCCTCGTAGCTGTTTCCCGTCTCCTTCTCGAGGTCCGTGTAGAAGGCGTCCGTCCCGAAGCCATAGTAGGAGGCCTGCTCATCGAGGAAGGGGATCCGGAAGACCCGTCCGTACTTGACGAAGGCCTTGGAGCGCTCGCCGAACAGATAGGTCAGCGCCGCCTCGTAGGCCTCGCCCTTGTGGATCTTCTCCGAGTCGAAGACGGTCGCCGCGGCGAGAAGGTCCGTGAATTTGCCGTCGATCTCGACCCGCTCCATGCGGGCCCCGAGGGTCAGGATCAACTCCGGCAGGACGCTGAAATCGTTCCGGATGTAGCCGCCCAGCGATTTTCTCTCGATCTCCGCCGTGTTGTTCTTCGCGGCGAACCGGGCATCGGCGTAGGCGTCCTTGTCGAACTGATCGCGGTAGAAGTCGACGCCGAGCGTGAGCTTGTTGTCGCGGCCGAAGAGCTTTCTGTCGAGGACGTATTTCGGCGAGGCGCCGACGGTGTCGATGTTCACGATCGAGTAGGACAGGAAGGAATCCCACTTCGTGGTCACCTCGCGGGTGCCCCAGATCAGGTTGAGATCGAACCGGCCGTACTCTCCCAGGGCCGTCTTGATGAGGAGGTTCGTGCTCATCGAGTCGTTGCGGGCGTCGTCGTTCTGCACCCCGGGCTGTGCCTGGCGGCGGTCCTGCTCGAGCTGGGCCCGGGTGAGATATCCGGGCAGCTGGTAGTCGGTCCGGTTGAGGGTCGTGCCGAGCGACACGTCGAACCGCTCGCTGAAGGCGTAGCCGAGATTGACCCGGCCGCTGCTGGAGGTGAACTTGGAGCGGTCCCGGTATCCGTCGGTGTGCAGGTTCTCGCCGTTGACGGCATAGTAGAACCTGTCAACCGATCCCTTCGCCGTCGCCCGCTCGTTGTGGGAGCCGAAACTGCCGCCGATGAACCCGACATCCACCTTCGGCGGCCCCTCGCCCCGCCGGGTGACGATGTTGATCGTCCCGGCGATGGCCGCATCGCCGTAGAGGACGCTCGCAGCCCCACGGGAGATCTCGATCCGGTCGATCTCGCCCAGGGGGATTTCCAGCCAGTTGACGGAGGCCATGTCGGGCCGGTTGATCTTCCTGCCGTCGATCGTGACCGCCGTCCGGCCGAACCCGTTCTCGCCGAAGCCGCGCATGTCGACGGCCGCCTGGGCCGCGTTGCCGCTCGTGCTTCGCACGTAGACGCCCTCGAAGCCGGTGAGAACCTCGGCCAGGTTCGTCGCCCCGGAATTGGCGATGTCCTCGGCGGTGATGACCGTGACGTTGGCGGGCACCTTGCGGACTTCCTGCCGGTCCCGGGTCGCCATGACGACCACCTCGTCCATCCGGACGGACCCTCTGTCGGGCGGCACCGCCTGGCCGGAAGCGGCAGTGCTCATCCCGCAGAGCAGAAGCAAAGAGACCCCGAACTGAATGATCCTCCTCATACGATAATTCTCCTTTCCCCCTCGGGAGTGAATTATCAAGCCGCCGGATAAGTCTCCTGGCTCGCGGCCTCCTACTCTCCACGCCTTCCCGTCCGCTCGAGGGACAGTGGCACGCTGTGGATTTCGTTCCGCCTACAGGTGCGGGGCAGCGCCGGCTTTTGACCGGCTTCCTCTGATCGGGCGGCTGACTTGCGCGGTTTCCTCCTTATAGGCGTCCCTTGATCGTTATCGGGATCCCCGAGACCATCAGCACCACCGTGTCGGCTCCGGCCGCGATGACCTGGTTGCACCGGCCGGCCAAGTCGCGGTATTTCCGGGCCAGGGGGTTGTCGGGGATGATGCCCAGTCCCACCTCGTTGGTGACGAAGATGACGGCGCCCGGCCTTTCCCGGCAGGCACCGAGAATCTCCCCGCAGCGCCGGGCGATCTCCTCCTCGGTGAGGTCGCGCCCCTCTTTCCCGGCCTCGTACAGGAGGTTGTTGAGCCAGAGCGTCAGGCAGTCCACCAGGCAGACATCACGGCCGCCGCCGCGCCGGAGCGCAGAAGCCAGCGCGGTCGGCTCCTCGATCGTCTCCCAGGACGCCGATGCCCGGGCCTCGCGGTGCTTTCGCACCCGCTCGGCCATCTCGTCGTCGATGACGGGGCAGGTGGCGATAAAGGTCCTTTTTCCGTTCATCGACTCGGCCAGCTTTTGGGCGAAGGTGCTTTTTCCGCTTCGCCCGCCGCCGGTGACAAGGATCACTTGGCCCATAACAGAACCCAACAAAAAATCCCCGGACAGGATCTGTCCAGGGATTCCGTTTTTCACCCGTGGCTGATGCAGCCCCGTCCCTTTCCCACGAGGTCCGGTCTGCAGCGGACTGCAGGGAGGTCTTCTGGCTTCCGGATCGTCTTACGGGCCGGCCTTCCCGTCCTTGCGGACAGTGGCGCGATCGGCCTTTCATCCCCGGTTACAGCGGCGGGTCCGCGACGGTCTTTCACCGTCTTCCCTTCACCTGCAAGCCTTCGATAGACCAAACGGGGGGTGTTGTCAAGCGGAAAGGAGTCTTGCCGGGCGCCCGCGCCGTGCGGGGATTCCGGGGGCGCGGGAGTGCGGGCGAAAAAATTCAGTTGACAGAAACACTCGAACGTGTTTTTATGTGCCAAATTTTTAACGGGACCCTTTGTCATGGGCAGCAAGAGCATCCGTAATTTCGGCTTCTGGTTTAGCTTCTATTATTACGGACAGGTCTGCCCGTCGCTGAGGAGGACTTAGGCACCACGCAATAAGCCAAACCAAAGCCATGGGTAGATCGAAGGACGCTGCCCATGGCTTTTTTTATTTCTCTTCTCCCCGGGCCATGAGGGCGGCAGCCATCATGGCCTTTTTCATTTGGAGGTGAGGGATCATGATCATCGTGATGAAGAAAAACGCAACGGACGGGCAGATCGACCGGGTCGTCGAGTGGATTGAATCGGTCGGCTACCGTGCCCACCTGTCCCGCGGGACGGAAAAAACGATCATCGGCGCCGTGGGGGATGCCCGCGGGCGCGAGCAGATCAAGTCCGTCGCCCACCTGCCGGGCGTGGAAAGCGTCGTTCCCATCCTCAAGCCCTACAAGCTCGCCAGCCGCGAGTTCCGGGAGGAAGACACGGTCGTCCGCGTGGGCGGCGTGGAAATCGGCAACGGCACCTTCACCGTCATGGCGGGGCCCTGCGCCGTCGAGACGGAGGAGCAGCTCATGGAATCGGCCTGGGTGGCAAAGAAGGCGGGCGCCCACATCCTGCGCGGCGGCGCCTTCAAGCCCCGCACCTCGCCCTACAGCTTCCAGGGCCTCGAGGAAGAGGGCCTCAAGCTTCTCAAGAAGGTCCGCGAGCGCACGGGGCTCCCCGTGGTGACGGAGGTGGTCAACCCCGCCGACGTGGACCTCGTGGAGGCCTACGCCGACATCCTCCAGATCGGCGCCCGCAACGTCCAGAACTTCGCCCTGCTGAAGCGGGTCGGGCAGGCCCGCAAGCCGGCCCTTCTCAAGCGCGGCATGATGACGACCATCGAGGAGCTTCTCATGTCGGCCGAGTACATCCTCTCCGAGGGCAACTCCGACGTGATACTCTGTGAGCGCGGGATCCGCACCTTCGAGACGGCCACGCGCAACACGCTGGACCTCTCGGCCGTCGTCGTCCTCAAGCAGCTCTCCCACCTGCCCGTGATCGTGGACCCGAGCCACGCGGCGGGCCACTGGAAGTACGTGATTCCCCTGGCCCGGGCGGCCGTGGCCGTCGGCGCCGACGGGATCATCGTCGAGATCCACCCCGAGCCCGAGAAGGCCGTCTGCGACGGGATGCAGTCCCTCAAGCCCGAGAAGTTCTACCAGCTCATGGAGGGCCTGGTCATTCTCGAAAAGGCCATGCGTGACGTGAGGGGCGAGGCATGAACCGGATCCGCGTGAACCTCGACAGGCGCCTGAGCGCAAGCTACGACATCCACATCGGCCGCGGCATCCTCGACCGCATGGCGCTCATCCTCGCCAAGGGCAACTGGGCGGGGCGATGGTTCGTCGTCACCGACGAGACCGTGGACGGGCTGCACGGGGAGCGCGTGCTGTCGGCGCTGGCCGGCGCGGGGCTCGCGGCCGAGCGCCTGACGATTCCCCCCGGCGAGGGGGCCAAGACCGTCGCGACCTGCCTCGGGCTCGCGGCGCAGCTGCTGGAACGGGGCGCCGACCGGGCCTCGGGGCTCATCGCCCTGGGCGGCGGCGTGGTGGGGGACGTGACGGGGTTTCTCGCCTCCATCTACATGCGGGGCATCGCCTGCGTGCAGGTCCCCACGACGCTGCTGGCGCAGGTGGACAGCTCGATCGGGGGCAAGACCGGCGTGGACACCGGGGACGGGAAGAACCTGCTCGGGACCTTTTGCCAGCCCAAGGCCGTGTTCATCGACCTGTCCTTTCTCGAGACCCTGCCGGCGAGGGAGTTCACGAGCGGCCTGGCCGAAATCGTCAAGTACGGGATCATCGAGGACCCGGACCTGCTTGCGACCCTCGAGGAGAACGCCGCAGCCCTGCAGGGGCGGGACCCCGCCCTCCTGGAGCGGGTCGTGTCCTCGTCGTGCCGCATCAAGAAGGGCATCGTCGAGGTCGACGAGACGGAGAAAGGGCTGCGCCGCATCCTCAACTTCGGCCACACCGTCGGCCACGCCGTCGAGGCGGAATCGGGGTACGCCGTCTCCCACGGAGAGGCCGTGGCGATGGGCATGGCCGCCGCGGCGGCGATCTCGGAGCGCCTGCGCTACCTCAGCGCCGAGGACCGGGCGCGCATCGAGGGGGCCATCGAGCGCGTGGGCCTGCCGCGCCGCATCCCCCGGGAGCTCGACGCGGGCAGGATCCTTGCACGGATGGAGAAGGACAAGAAGAAGGTGAACGGGCGGATCCACTTCGTCCTGCTCAAGAAACCCGGCATGCCCTTCGTCAACGGAGGCGTGCCGCTCGACACGGTGCGGGAGACGGTCGAGGCGATGCGGTCATGAAACGAAGGGACATCGAACACATCCGGCGCGGGATCCGGGACACGGACCGACGGCTCGTGATGCTCCTGAACGACCGGGCCCGGCTCTCCGTCGAGATGGGCCGGATCAAGGCCGACGCCGGGCTCGGCGTCTTCGACCCGGTGCAGGAGCGCAGGGTCCTCGATGGGGTCGCGTCACTGGGCGAGGGACCGCTGTCCGCGGAAGCCCTGCGGAACATCTGGCGCGAGATCCTGTCGGCCTCGCGCGCCCTGCAGGCGCCCCTCGCGGTGGCCTGCCTGGGCCCGGAGGGGTCCTTCGCCCACCTGGCGGCCCTCGAGCGCTTCGGGCGGAGCACGCGCATGGCGCCGCAGGTGACGATCGGCGCCGTCTTCGACGCGGTGGAGAAACAGCGGTGCAACCTGGGTGTCGTCCCCCTGGAGAACTCCGTGGAGGGGCCCGTGCGGACCACCCTCGAGCGGCTCATCTCGACGCCCCTCTCGATCCGCGGCGAGATCTGCCTGCGCATCTCCCATTGCCTGCTGGCAAAGGTGCCCCGCGGGAGGATCCGCAGGGTCTACTCTCACCCCCAGGCGCTGGCCCAGTGCCGGCAGTGGCTGGCGCGGCACCTGCCCCTGGCCGTCCCCGTCGAGACGGAGAGCACCTCGGCGGCCGTGCTGCAGGCGCGCGGCGACCGGCAGGGGGCGGCCATCGCGAGCCGCCTGGCCTCGGAAATCCACGGTCTTCCCGTCGTCGAGGCGGGCATCGAGGACCACCCGGCCAACACGACGCGCTTCATCGTCATCGGGACGGGCTCCAACGGGCCGACGGGCCGGGACAAGACTTCCGTCCTCTTCTCGACGCAGCACCGGCCCGGGGCGCTGCACGCGGCCCTGGGGCCCTTCGCGGCGGCGGGGATCAACCTGCTGCGCATCGAGTCCCACCCGGCGCGGGACCGGATGTGGCAGTACCTGTTCTTCGTCGACCTCGAGGGGCACGCGGAGGACCGGGCCGTGAGGGACAGCCTGCGCAAGCTCAGGCGCAAGACGGCCTTTTTGAAGGTGCTGGGGTCGTACCCCCGGGAGGTGGAGCCCTCATGATCTGCATCTCCGTCGTGCCCGCGACCAACGAGGAGGCCCTGTCGCTGCTGGGACGGGCCCTGCCCCTGGCCGAGCTCGTCGAGCTGCGGATCGACCGGATCGAAAAGCCGGAGCTCCCGATGCTGCTGTATGCCGGAAGGGAACGGATCGTCGTGACGAACCGCCGGCGCGACGAGGGCGGCTTCTTCACGAGCTGCGAGACCCGCCGCCTGGAGCTGCTCCACGAGGCCGTCGAGCTGGGGGCCCGATTCGTGGACGTCGAGCAGCGCACGGGCGCAAAGGCCGTGGGGAGGCTTGCCGATGCGGTCCGGTCCCGGGGCGGAAGGACGGGGCTCATCGTGTCGCACCACGACCTGGCGGGCACGCCCTCCGCAAAGGCGCTGGCCGCAAGGCTGAGGGCCTGCCGGGCCCTCGGGGCCGACGTCGTGAAGATCGTGACCCTTGCGACCCGCGCGGAGGACAACCTCCGGGTCCTGGGGCTCCTGCCGCAGGCCCGGGAGATGGGACAGGACCTCGTCGCCTTCTGCATGGGCGAACAGGGGCGCCTGAGCCGGGTGGCGGCCCCGCTTCTCGGGTCCTGCTGGAGCTACGCGAGCCTCGAGAAGGGAGCCGCTTCGGCGCCGGGGCAGTTGACGGTCAGGGAGATGAGAACCATCCTGGGGATGCTGCAGTCGTGAGGGCCGCCATGGCAACAGGAATGAGACACTTCGCACTTTTCGGGAACCCCGTGGGGCACAGCCTCTCGCCCCTGATGATCAACGCGGCCTTCGGGTCCATGGGGGTCCGCGCGGACTACGAGTCCCACCGCGTCGAGAACCTGGAGCTCGCGGTCCGGATGATCCGCGAGCGTCCGCTCGACGGCGTGAGCGTGACCCTGCCTCTGAAGGGGGCCATCATGGCCTTCCTCGACGAGGTGGACGACGACGCCCGGGCCATCGGGGCCGTCAACACCGTGACCAACAAACGCGGCTGGCTCAAGGGCTCGAACACGGACTGGACGGGCCTCTTGGCCGCCATGCAGGAGCATTTTCCCCTGGCGGGAAGGACGGTCGCCGTGCTGGGCGCGGGCGGCGCCGCGCGGGCCGCCGTCTACGCGATCCTCCGGGCGGGGGGGACCCCGATCGTCTTCAACCGGAGCCGCGACAGGGCCGAGTCCCTCGCCAGGTGGTTTTCGTGCGAGACACGGCCGCTGGCCGGTCTGGGGAGGACGGAGGCGGATGTCCTGATCAATGCGACCCCCGTCGGGATGCACCCCGACACGGGGGAATCCCCCGTGGACGGGCGTCACCTGGCCCGTTTCGAGTGGGTCGTGGAGACGATCTACAACCCCCTCGAGACGCGCCTGCTCCGGGAGGCCCGCGCCGCGGGATGCGGTGTCGTCACGGGGCTCGCCATGTTCGTCCGCCAGGGGGCGGAGCAGATCCGCACCTGGACGGGGCTCGAGCCCCCGGTCGAGCTGATGATGCGCGTGGTGCGGACGACCCTGGCGCAAAACCGGGCCCGGGGTGAAGGGCAAAGAGAAACGTGAAAGGGAGCTATGGGGGAGAGGCGATGATCGACGTGAAGGAAATCAGGCCGCTGGCGGCTGTGAAGGCCGCGGTGCAGGTCCCCGGCTCGAAGAGCTTCACCCAGCGCGCCCTCGTCGCGGCGTCGCTTGCCGAGGGGACGTCGCTGCTGCGCAATGCGCTGATCGCGGAGGACACGGGTCACCTCGTCGGGGCGCTGCGCCTGCTGGGCGCGCAGATCGTCAACTCCGGCCCCGACGTGATCGTCACGGGCACGGGGGGCCGCATCGCGAACCCCGGCCGGGAGCTCTACCTGGGCAGCAACGGGACGGCCATGCGGTTTCTCGCCGGCGTTGCGGCCATCGGGTCCGGCGACACCACGCTTACGGGGGATGCAAGGCTCTGCGAGCGGCCCCTGAAGCCGCTGCTCGACGCGATGGGCAGCCTCGGCGTGTCCAGCGAATGCCGCAACGTCCCGGGCTATCCCCCGGTCACGATCCGCGGAGGCACCATGCACGGCGGGCGTGCCGTCTTCCAGGACATCGAGAGCAGCCAGTACGTCTCCTCGATCCTGCTGGCGGCCCCCTACGCCGCGGGGGACGTGGAGGTCGAGATCCGCGGCTCCGCCGTCTCGCGGCCCTACGTGGAGATGACCCTCGCGACGATGAAGGCCTTCGGCGTCGCCGTGGAGAAGAGATCCGAGGCCCTCTTCACCGTGCGCAGCGGCCAGCGCTACCGGTCCTGCCGGTATCTCGTGGAAGGGGACCTGTCGAGCGCGTCCTATTTCTTCCTCGCCGCGGCCCTCTGCGGCGGAACGGTCCGCGTGGCGAACACGAACTTCTGGACCCACCAGGGGGACGTGCGCTTCCTCCGGTTCCTCAAGGAGCTCGGCTGCGGCGTTGCGGCCACGGACCAGTGGATCGAGGTGTCGGGCGGGAGACTCGCGCCCGGCGATTTCACGGCCTCCATGGAGGACATCCCCGACATGGTCCCGACGATGGCCGTTCTGGCGGCCCTGCGGCCGGGAAGGACGTTCATCCGCAACGTGCCGCACCTGCGTCTCAAGGAGAGCAATCGCCTGGCGGTCCTCGTCAGCGAGCTTTCGAAGACGGGCATACGCGCCGAGGAGCTCGAGGACGGCCTCGTCGTCACGGGCGGGACGCCCCGGGGGGCGGAGATCGAGACCTACAACGATCACCGGATCGCCATGAGCTTCGCCGTGCTGGGGCTCGTGGCACCGGGCATGCGGATCCGCAACCCCGGCTGCGTGGGGAAATCCTTCCCCGGCTTCTGGGACGAACTCGAAAAGCTGTACCGGGCCGCTTGATCTCCAAAACCGCAGTCTCTCCGCCCCGGCGGGAGAGGGGGCAGGTGAGGGGGCCTGCAAGGTTGAAGGCTGAAATGAATATTGTCCTGATCGGGTACCGCGGAAGCGGCAAGACATCCGTCGGAAGGGAACTGGCGAGGCTCCTGGGGAGGCCCTTTTTCGACTCGGACCGGATGGTCTTTGCGAAGACGGGAAGGACCGTCCGCGAGATCGTCGAGGCGGGGGGGTGGCCTGCCTTTCGCGAGGCGGAGAAGGCGGCAATCGCCGAGCTTGCCTCCCTCGACCGGGCCGTCATCGCCCTGGGCGGCGGCGCGGTCATGGACCCCGAGAATGTCACGGCGCTCGGGGAGCGGGGGAAATTCGTGTGGCTCAGGGCCGACGCGAGGACCCTTGCCGGCAGGATCCGCAACGACGAAAGCGGCACGGGTCAGCGGCCGTCCCTCACCGGGGCGGGAACGCTGGAAGAGGTCGAGAGGGTGCTGGCGGAGCGCCTGCCGGTGTACCGTGCCGTGGCCGATCTGGCCGTCGACACGGCGGGAAAGCACCCCGAGGCCATTGCCGCGGAGATTGCCGGCGCGCTGTCGGAGAGCCCGGCCCGGCGGCGGGTAAAGAAAGACGGGAGGCGGACGCATGTCCGGTAACACCTTCGGCGTAATCTTCAGGGTCACCACGTTCGGGGAGTCCCACGGTCCCGGCCTCGGAGCCGTCATCGACGGCTGCCCGCCGGGTCTCGATCTTGCGGAGGCGGACATCCAGGACGAGCTCGACCGCCGCAGGCCGGGGGGACACGCCGCGTCCACCCCCAGGCGGGAGGAGGACCGCGTGGAGATCCTCTCGGGGGTGTTCGAGGGGAAAACGACGGGGACGCCGATCGCCCTTTTGATCCGCAACCTGGACATCGACAGCAGCGCCTATGAAGAGCTGCGGGAGGTCTTCCGCCCCGGGCACGGGGATTTCACCTACATGAAGAAATACGGCATCCGGGACCACCGCGGTGGCGGCCGCGCCTCGGGGCGCGAGACCGCTGCGCGCGTGGCGGCCGGGGCCGTCGCCCGCAGGATCCTGGCGCGCGAGGGGATCGCCGTGTCGGGCTGCACGGTGGAACTGGGCGGCATCGCGATCGAGACGCGTTCCGAAGCGGCGGCCGGCTCGAACCGCCTGCGGTGCCCCGACCCGGAGGCGGCGGCACGGATGGAGGCCCTGCTCGAGGAGGCCAGGCGCGCAGGCGACACCCTCGGCGGCATCGTAGAGGTGCGCGTGACCGGCTGCCCGGCCGGGCTCGGCGAGCCCGTCTTCGACAAGATGGACGCAGACCTCGCGAAGGCCCTCATGGGCATCGGGACGGTGAAGGGCGTGGAGATCGGCGCGGGGTTCCAGGCGGCCAGGCTGAGGGGATCGCAGTGCAACGACCCCCTTGGGCCCGGCGGGTTCGGGACGAACCGCGCAGGCGGGGTCCTCGCCGGGATCACGACGGGGCAGGAGATCGTGATCCGCGCGGCCTGCAAGCCGATTGCCTCGATCGCCCTGGAGCAGGACACGATCGACATCCACGGAAACCCGAAAACGATCTCCGTGCGGGGCAGGCACGACGCCTGCGTCATCCCGCGCGTGATCCCCGTCTGCGAGGCCATGGTGTGCCTGGTCGTTGCAGATCACCTGCTCAGACAAAAGGCAAACCGATGAAGAACACCGGAACCCCCATCTCCCCTCCGAAGCGTTTCCCCATCGGCATCATCGGGGGCACGGGCGGCATGGGCCGCTGGTTCGCCGCATTCTTCGAGAAGGAAGGCCACCCGGTCATCGTCTCGGGAAAGGGCACGGGCCCGCGCCCGGACGAGATGGCGGCGTCCTGCCCCGTCGTCATCGTGAGCGTGCCCATCGGGGCGACGATTGAGGTCATCCGGCAGGTGGGCCCGCACATGAAGCGGGAATCGCTCCTCATGGATCTGACGTCCCTGAAGGCTCAACCGGTGCGGGCCATGCTCGAATCGTCGGTCTCGGAGGTCATCGGCCTGCACCCCCTGTTCGGCCCCTCGGTGCCTTCCCTGGAGGGGCAGAATATCGCGATCTGCCCGGCGCGGGGCGGCCGGTGGCTTCCCTGGGCCCGGGACGTCTTCGGGAGAAACGGCGCAAAGTTGGTCGAGACAACGCCCGAGCGGCATGACGAGATCATGGCCGTCGTGCAGGTTCTGAATCACCTCAGCACGCTCGCCCTGGGGCTTGCCGTCCATGACACGGGGATTTCGCGGGAGGAATTGGTGCGCTTCTCCACGCCGCTGTTTCGGGGGAAGATGGAGATGATCGACCGGGTCTTCTCGCGCCCGGACCTGCATGCGGAGATCATCGGGGGAAATCCGCACACCGGGCGGATGATCGGCCTGTACCGCAAGGCGCTGGACCGCATTGCGCAGGCCGCCCTCGAGGGGGATGCCCCCGCCGTGGCGGCGCTGATGCGGACCCGATAAACCGTATTGACAGGCGGGGCGAGGTCTGCTATACAGGCAGGCGGTTGGAGAAATCATGATGTCAAAGACGATCCTTTCGAAAACCAGCTGGTGGTGGCGCAACTTCATAGGAGGGGTTTGCCTGCTGCCGGTATGACGTGAAGAAGAGAAATCCAGGCCGTGGGGGACCCCTGAGGTGCTCCACGGCTTTTTTGTTTTTAGCGTATTGCAGGAATCAGGAGGCCGTGCCGGGAGCACGGCCTTTTTCATTTCAGAGATAAATCCCCTCTTTCCCCCTTTGGAAAGGGGGAAGCACGGAAGGAAGAAAAAATGTTCAAGCCGTCGTTTGAGGAATTCAAGGAACTGTCGAAGCGGGGAAACCTCATCCCCGTCTACCGGGAGATTCTCGCCGACGAGGAAACCCCGGTTACGGCCCTTCTCAAGATCCGCAAGCGGCCCTACGCCTTCCTGCTCGAGAGCGTCGAGGGCGGCGAGAAGTGGGGCCGCTACACCTTCCTGGGCGCCGACCCCCTGGCGGTGGTCCGCGTGAAGCCCGGCGAGGTGGAGGTCCGCAGCAACGGCCATCTCATGCAGATCCCCCACGGGGGCGATCCCCTCGCGGTGCTCAAGGAGCTTCTCGCCCGCTACCGGCCCGTCACCGTGGGCGGCCTGCCCCGCTTCAGCGGCGGTGCCGTGGGGTTTCTGTCCTACGACATGGTCCGCTACTTCGAAAAGCGCCTGGCGAAGAATCCCCGCGCGGACAGCGGCCTGGACGATGCCGTCTTCATGGTCACGGACACGCTCATCGTCTTCGACAACGTCCGCCACACAATCAAGGTGGTCGCCTCGGCCCGGTGTGACGACGGGCCGGGATGCCTCGAGGGGGCCTACGCCGAGGCGACGGCGAAGATCGACGGCATGATCGAGCGGCTGCAGGAGCCCGTCAAGCCGCTGCTCCTGAGAAGCAGGGCTTGCCATTCAGACGTGGTGTTCGAGTCCAACATGACGCCCGAGGCCTTCCGGGACATGGTCCGCCGGGCCAAGGAATACATCGTTGCGGGCGACATCATCCAGGCGGTCCTCTCGCAGCGGTTCTCGGCCGAAAACTCGATTGACCCCGTCGATCTCTACCGGGCGCTTCGCTTCGTCAACCCGTCGCCGTATCTCTTCTTCCTCAAGATGGAGGATGTTTACCTCATCGGCTCCTCGCCGGAGGTCATGGTCCGCGTCGAGGACGGCTTCGCGGAGCTGAGGCCCATCGCGGGCACGAGGCGGCGCGGCCGCACGGAGCAGGAGGACCGGGCGCTGGCCGACGAGCTTCTCGAGGACCCGAAGGAAAGGGCCGAGCACGTCATGCTCGTCGATCTGGGTCGAAACGACCTGGGGCGCATCGCCGCCATCGGCAGCGTCCAGGTCAACCAGTACATGGTCGTCGAGCGCTACTCCCACGTCATGCACCTCGTCTCCAACGTGCGGGCCCGGCTGGCCGAAGGGAAGGACTGCTTCGACGTGATGCGGGCCGCCTTCCCGGCGGGGACGCTCACCGGGGCCCCCAAGGTCCGGGCCATGGAGATCATCGACGAGCTAGAACCGGAGGGCCGCGGGCCCTACGGGGGCGCCGTGGGGTACGTGAGCTTCACGGGCAACATGGACTTCTGCATCACGATCCGGACGATGCTGCTGCGGGGCGGGACGCTTTCGATCCAGGTGGGCGCGGGCATCGTGGCCGACTCCGACCCCGGGAAGGAATACGAGGAGACCCTGAACAAGGCGGCCGGCATGATGAAGGCGGTGAGGCTGGCGGCGAGGGGGTTTGAGCTTGACGGCGAAGGAGAAAAGAGATGATACTCATGATCGACAACTACGATTCGTTCACCTACAACCTCGTCCAATACCTGGGCCAGCTGGGCTGCGAGGTGGCCGTGCACCGCAACGACGAGATCACCCTCGAGGACATCGAGGCGATGGCCCCCGAGGCGATCATCCTTTCGCCGGGCCCCTGCACCCCGAGGGAGGCGGGGGTCACCGTCGAGACGATCCGCCGGTTCCACGAGCGGATCCCCATCCTGGGCATCTGCCTGGGGCACCAGGCCATCGGCTACGCCTTCGGCGCCGAGGTCGTCCGCGCGGAGCGGCTGATGCACGGCAAGACCTCGCCCGTTTACAACGACGGCCGGACGATCTTCAGGGGGCTGCCCAACCCGCTCACGGCGGGCCGGTATCATTCGCTGCTCGTCCGCCGGGACTCGCTTCCCGCCTTTCTCGAGGTGAGCGCCGAGACCGAGGAGGGCGAGGTCATGGGGCTGCGGCACAGGCATTTCCCCCTCGAGGGGGTCCAGTTCCACCCCGAGTCGGTCCTCACCCCGAACGGGAAGCGCATTCTGAAGAACTTCCTGGAGATCGTCACCGGGAACGGGAAAGGAGCGTAGCATCATGATCCGCGAAGCACTGGCGAAGGTCGTCCAGGGAATCGACCTCGAGGAATCGGAAATGACGGAGGTCATGACGGAGATCATGGAGGGGAAGGCGACACCCGCCCAGATCGGGGCCTTCATCACCGCCCTGCGCATGAAGGGGGAGACCGTCGCCGAGGTCACCGGCGCCGCACGGGTGATGCGCCTCAAGGCCACGCGCATCGACGCCCGCTCGCCCGTCATCGTCGATACCTGCGGCACCGGGGGCGACGGCCGCAACACCTTCAACATCTCCACCACGGCGGCCTTCGTGGTGGCGGCCGCGGGGCTCACGGTGGCCAAGCACGGCAACCGCGCCGTCTCGAGCGGCTGCGGCAGCGCCGACGTTCTCGAGGCGATCGGGGTCAACATCGATGCCCCCCCCGAGATCGTCGAGGAATGCATCCAGCAGGCGGGGATCGGGTTCCTCTTCGCGCCGAGGCTCCACGGGGCCATGAAGTACGCCATCGGGCCGCGGCGCGAGATCGGCCTGCGGACGATCTTCAACATGCTGGGGCCGCTGACCAACCCCGCCTCGGCGACGGCGCAGCTCGTCGGCGTCTACGACCCGAAGCTCACGGAGATGTTCGCGGGGGTGCTGAAGAACCTCGGGACGAAGCACGCCTTCGTCGTGCACGGATCGGACGGTCTCGACGAGGCCACCGTCACGGGCAGGACGCGCGTCTCGGAGCTCAAGGACGGGATCGTCAGGACCTACAACATCGACCCCGTCGACTACTTCGGGGCGACCGACGGGGGGGAGTCGCTCGCCGGCGGCGATGCCTCGACGAATGCCGAGATCACCAAGGCCGTCCTTTCGGGCGAGGAGGGCGCCCGCCGCCGGATCGTCGTCCTGAACGCGGCGCTGGCCATCGTGGCCGGCGGGAAGGCGCAGTCGATCGCCGAGGGGGTCAAGGTCGCCGAGGAGTGCATCGACAGCGGCGCCGCAATCAAAAAGCTGCAGGCGCTCATCGAAATGAGCCGGAGCTGAAAGACGGGGTGCGGGGAAGACCCCTGAGGCCTTCCCCTTTGAAAAAGGGGACAGGGGGGATTTTGCGACACATGATTCTCCAGCAAATCATCGGCAACAAGCGCGACGAGGTTGCCCGCCAGAAACATATCCTTCCCCATTCGGAGCTGCGGCGGATGCTGGCTGACAGGGCGCCGACGCGCGACTTCGCGGCGGCGCTCCGGGGAAGCGGCTGTGCGGTGATCGCCGAGGTCAAGCGCAGCTCGCCGTCGAAGGGCCGGATCCGCGACGACTTCGACCCCGTCGCGATCGCCCGCACCTACGAGGAAAGCGGGGCTTCGGCCGTCTCCATCCTGACGGAGAGGAAATTCTTCGAGGGCAGTGCCGCGTACGTGCCGCAGATCCGAAAGGCCGTCAATCTGCCTCTTCTTCGGAAGGACTTCGTCATCGATTCCTACCAGATCGCCGAGACCCGTGTCCTGGGCGGCGATGCCCTGCTTCTCATTGCGAGGGTCCTGGAAGCGGGTGAATTGCTGGACTTCATCGGCCTCGCCTCCGAGCTTGGCCTTGCGGCCCTCGTGGAAGTGCACGACGAGGCCGATCTGGAAAAGGCCCTCTCGGCGGGTGCGCGGATCGTGGGGATCAACAACCGCGACCTGCAGACCTTCCGGACGGACCTCGAGGTCAGCAGCCGACTTGCCCGCCGAATCCCGGAGGGCGTCACCGCGGTGAGCGAGAGCGGGATCGAGGGCCGCAGGGACATCGAGCGTCTCATGGAAGCGGGCATTCATGCCTTTCTCGTCGGCGAGAGCCTCATGCGGGAGGCGGACATCGGCAGAAAGCTGAGGGAACTGCTGGGCCATGAATAGGCATCGGGCCGCAGGCGACGGGCGACAGATCGGAAAGACGGAATAGACCGAAATGGTTCAGATCAAGATCTGCGGCATTACCAATATGGGGGATGCACAGGCGGCAGCCGAAGCCGGGGCGGACGCATTGGGATTCGTGTTTCACCCCGCAAGCCCCCGCTGCGTGACTCCCGGCCAGGCCAGGGGGATCATCGATGCGCTGCCCCCGATGGTCTGCACGGTGGGGGTCTTCGTGAACCTGCCCGCCGATGAGGTGCTGCGGGTCGCGGATCTGTGCGGGCTCGACTTCATCCAGCTCCACGGGAGCGAAACGCCGGAATACTGCCGCCGCCTTCCCCGCGAGAGGCTGATCAAGGCCGTCTCCTTCCGGAGCGAGGCGGACTTCGTCGCAACGGACGATTACCCGGTGCGGGCCTTTCTCGTCGATGCCCGCGACCCGGTCCGCTTCGGCGGGACGGGGAAGACCTGCGACTGGGACCTCGCGCGCAGCTTCGCCCGCCGTCACCCCCTCATCCTGGCGGGGGGGCTGAACGCGGACAACGTCGGGGCGGCCCTGGAGGCGGTTCAGCCCCTGGCCGTCGACCTGTCGAGCGGGGTGGAGGCGTCACCGGGGAAAAAGGATCATGACAAGCTCCGCGCCCTCGCCGCCGCGGTCAGAACCCATGGTGCCCCGAGTTTCGCGGGTGACCGGGAACCCGTTTTCAGGAGAATCTCCCTGCGACATGGACTGAAGGGGGATTTATGAACAGTGTCCGTCAGCAAAAAGAGGAGACAGAGACGTGAGGATGCCAACGCTGCCCGACAGGAAGGGGCATTTCGGGATATTCGGTGGGAGGTACGTTGCCGAGACGATCATGCCCGCGCTCGCTGAGCTGGAGGCCGCCTACAGGGCAAGCCGCAGGGACAGGGCCTTCCAGGCGGAGTTCCGGGACTATCTCCGGCAGTACTCGGGCAGGGAGACGCCGCTGTACCTTGCCCGCAACCTCACGGAGAGGCTCGGCGGGGCGAAGATCTACCTGAAGCGCGAGGACCTGAACCACACGGGCTCCCACAAGATCAACAACACCCTCGGCCAGGCCCTGCTGGCCCGGCGGATGGGGAAGCGCCGCGTCATCGCCGAGACGGGGGCCGGCCAGCACGGGGTGGCGACGGCCACCGTGGCCGCGCTCTTCGGGATGGAGTGCCGCGTCTTCATGGGCGAGGAGGACATCCGCCGGCAGGCGCCCAACGTGCTGCGGATGCGGATCCTGGGCGCCGAGGTGGTCCCCGTCACGGCCGGCTCGGCCACCCTGAAGGACGCCATGAACGAGGCCATGCGCCACTGGGTGACGCACGTGCGCGACACGTTCTACATCATCGGCTCCGTCGCGGGCCCGCACCCCTACCCGATGATGGTCCGGGACTTCCAGAGCGTCATCGGCTGCGAGACGAGGCGCCAGATCCTCCGGCTGGAAGGCCGCCTGCCCGACTGCATCGTGGCCTGCGTGGGCGGCGGCAGCAACGCCATGGGGATCTTCTTCCCCTTCCGCAACGACCGAGCCGTGCGCCTGGTCGGCGTCGAGGCGGCGGGGCTCGGGATCGCCACGGGAAAGCACTCGGCCTCCATCTCGGCGGGCAGCGTCGGCGTCCTGCACGGCAGCAAGTCCTACCTCCTGCAGGACGAAAACGGCCAGATCCGCGAGGCCCACTCGGTGGCGGCAGGGCTCGATTACCCCGGCGTGGGGCCCGAGCACGGCTGGTTCAGGCAGACGGGAAGGGCGGACTACGTCTCCGTCGAGGACCGCGAGGCCCTGGAGGCCTTCCGCATGCTCTGCACCGCCGAGGGGATCATCCCCGCCATGGAGAGCGCCCACGCCGTCGCCTACGCCATGAGGCTGGCCCCGGCGATGGGGAAAGACCGGATCATCGTTGTCAACCTTTCGGGGCGGGGCGACAAGGACGCGGGGATCATCGCGGAGTCAGCGGGAGGAACGGTCCATGAAACGCATTGAAAAGACCTTCGCAGAGCTGAAGAGAAAAGGCGAGAAGGCCCTCGTTGCCTACATCACGGCGGGCTACCCCGACCTGGATACGACGCGGCGCCTGATCCCGGCCCTGGAGAATGCCGGCGTGGACATCCTGGAGGTGGGGGTGCCCTTCTCGGACCCCACGGCCGACGGGCCCGTGATCCAGGCTGCATCCCAGGCGGCCCTGAAAAAGGGCGCAACCCTCACCCGCATCCTGGACCTCGTCGGCGATCTTCGGGGTGCTGTCGGGATCCCGATCGTGCTCTTCAGCTACTACAACCCCATCTTCTCCATGGGGAACGAGAGCTTTGCGAGGCGAGCCTCCGCCGCGGGGGTGGACGGGGTGCTCGTCGTGGACCTCCCGGCGGAGGAAGCGGGAGAGCTCCGCCGCCACACCGACCCGGCCGGCATCGACTTCATCTCCCTCGTGGCGCCCACGACGGGCACGGACCGGGTGAAAAAGATCCTCAGGGCGGCCACGGGGTTCGTCTACTACATCTCGGTCACCGGCGTCACGGGCACCCGCGACCCCGAGTTGGAGGAGACGCGCGCAAACGTCGAGGCGATCCGTTCACTGACGAAGCTCCCCGTCGTCGTGGGCTTCGGCGTCTCCACGCCCGAGCAGGCCCGCCGGGTGGGCGGCATGGCCGACGGCGCCGTCGTCGGGAGCGCCTTCGTGCGGCTCATCGGCGAGAGGGCGGGCGACCCGGGAATGGCGGCTGCCGTGGGAGACTACGCGGCCTCGCTCAAGGCGGCCCTTCGCCGCCGCCCTTCCGTTTGATCGAGGGCCTTGTCGGCGGCACGCGATCTTGGTATAGGGGAGACACGGCGGCTGAAACCGCCGGCGTGATCGGAGGCGACCTGTCCGCTTGAAACGAATCCTGATTGTCGATAACGACGAGCCGGCACGGACCGCGCTGGCCGCCTTGCTTCGCGATGAAGGGTACGAGATTGATGAAGCGACCACCGAGATCGAGGCCATGCAGCTCGTGGAGCGACGCATCCCGGATCTGGTCGTTTCAGATCTGTGCGCACCGGACTGCTTCTGCGTCGGCCTGCTGCACTGGATCAAGGAGCACCACCCCCACCTGGACGTGATCATCGTCACGGCCTTCGGCTCCATCGACTGCGTCGTCAAGACGATCAAGATGGGCGCCCTCAACTATGTCATGAAGCCCGTAAACAACAGGAAGTTCCTCGAGATCGTCCGCGAGGCCCTGCACCGGCGCGAGGGCGGGATGCAATCCCTGCGACGGGTCAACGAGCCCTACTGCTACCTCGTCGACGAGGTGGTGGGGGTCTCGCGCAGCATGGAGCAGGTTCTCAAGACGGCCCTCCGGGTCACCGACGTCGACAGCAGCATTCTCATCCGTGGCGAGAGCGGCACGGGCAAGGAGCTCATCGCCCGGATCCTCCACAACCGCAGCACCCATCGGCGCAACCGGCAATTCGTCGCCATCAACTGCGCCGCCATCCCCGGCGAGATCCTCGAGAGCGAACTCTTCGGCTCCGTGCGGGGGGCTTTTACGGGGGCGACGCAGACCCGCAAGGGTCTCATCGAGGTGGCCGACGGCGGGACACTCTTCATGGACGAGATCGGCGACACCTCGCCGCAGTTCCAGTCGAAGCTGCTGCGCGTCATTCAGGAAAAGGAGATCCGGCGGGTGGGCGATACGGCATCGCGCTCCGTCGACGTGCGCATCGTGGCCGCCACCAACCGGGATCTCAAGAAGATGATCGGCGAAGGCACCTTTCGGGAGGACCTGTACTACCGGCTGAGCGTCATCGACATCATCGTCCCGCCGCTGCGGGAGCGCAAGGAAGACATCCAGCCCCTCGTGGACTACTTTCTCCAGGACATCAACGGCAGGCTCGGCACCGGGATCGAGGGTGTCTCCGCGCAGGCCATGGCGGTCCTCATGGCCTACCCCTGGCCCGGAAATGTCCGGGAGCTGCGGAACAGCCTGGAGAGGGCCGCTCTGCTGTCGGGCCACAAGATGCTCAAGCCTGAGGACTTCCCGCTGGCCTTCGAGCACTACCTCCGGCTCACGGAGAAGGACAGGGACGATGAGATCATCCCCCTGAAGGAGATGGAGCGCCGCCACCTGCTCAAGGCCATGCAGAAGTACAACTACAACCAGAAGCTTGTGGCGAAGAAGCTCGGCATCGGCTACACGACGCTCTGGCGAAAGCTCAAGGAATCCGAGAAAGACTTCAACTCGACGCCCTGAGAGCGTGCGCTGAGCGAACACCCCATTTCGTTTTGAAATACCCCCGCCCCGCCACACCCCCCCATCGGGACCCCGCAGCCCATGTGACCCGCGGTCAGTTCCAGCCGGAAAATTAAATATTTCCCATTGAAATCAATTTCTTGAGCCGCCGCTGGCCGTCCTGGACCCGCCGCTTGCCACAGGGTGGCTTTCCCGTGGCACGGCCGTTGCCATCCATCGCTCATCCTCTATTGAAAGGGGCAACACGCAACGGGATGACGGCCTCCACCTCCATCTCCATCTATCTGCTGCTGGTCGTCGGGTCGGCAGCCCTGATCCTTCTGCTCTCCCATTGGGTCGGGCGCCGCCCCCTGACCCCCGAAAAGGACGTGCCCTACGAATGCGGCATGCCCCCCGCCGGGAGGGCGGGCACACAGTTTCCCGTCCGGTTCTACAAGATAGCCCTGCTCTTCGTCGTCTTCGACGTGGAAATCGTCTTTCTGTACCTCTGGGCCGTCGTGGTCCGGGATCTCGGCTTCTTCGGGCTCGTCGAGATGTTCGTCTTCATCGCCGTCCTGCTGGCGGCCCTCGTCTACGTCTGGCACAAAGGAGACCTGCAGTGGGAGTAGAGCGATTCGGCGCAACCACCATCCTCACGGCCAACCTCGACCGCGTTGTCGGCTGGGCCCGGAAAAACTCTCTTTGGCCCCTGACCTTCGGGCTGGCCTGCTGCGCCATCGAGATGATCTCCACGGCCGCCGCCCGGTACGACATGGCCCGCTTCGGCATGGAGGTCTTCCGCCCCTCGCCGCGTCAGGCTGACGTGATGATCGTCGCCGGTACGGTGACCCGCAAGATGGCCCCCGCGGTCAAACGTCTCTACGACCAGATGGCCGAGCCGAAGTGGGTCGTGGCCATGGGCGCCTGCGCCTGCTCGGGCGGGCTCTTTCCGACCTATGCCGTCGTGCAGGGTGCCGATACGTTCCTGCCCGTCGATATCTACATCCCGGGCTGTCCCGTCAAGCCGGAGGCGCTGCTCGACGGCCTCATCCGGCTCCAGGAAAAAATCGCCCGCGAGGCGGCGGGAGGCGCACGATGAACCTTGACGCCCTCCGGGCGCGCTTCGGCACGGCCCTCGGCGAGCCGGCAACGTTTCGCGGCGAGACGACCCTGACGGTGGATCGCAACATTCTTGTCGCGCTCTGTGAATGCCTACGCGATGACGAAGCCCTTGCCTTCGATTTCCTCGCCGACCTGTGCGGCGTAGACCGCCATCCTGCCGCGCCGCGCTTCGAGGTGGTCTACCACCTGTATTCGGTGCGGCACGGGCACCGTCTCCGGGTCAAGGTTGCACTCGAAGAGGAAGACCCGGTCATCGACTCCGTCACGGGGGTCTGGGAGACGGCTGACTGGCACGAGCGGGAGTGCTTCGACCTCTTCGGGATCCGTTTCCGCAATCACCCCGACCTCAGGCGCATCCTGCTGCCCGACGATTTCGAGGGGCACCCGCTGCGGAAGGACTTCCCCCTGGAGGGGACGGACAGGACATGAGCGCCGAGACCCTGAGCCTGAACCTGGGCCCTCAGCATCCGAGCACCCACGGGGTTCTGCGCGTCATCCTCGAGCTCGACGGCGAGACCGTCGTCGACGCCCGCCCCGACATCGGCTTTCTGCACCGGGGTATCGAGAAGCTCGCCGAGAGCCGCACGTACCACCAGGTCATCGTACTCACCGACCGCCTCGACTACCTGGCGGCCCTGAGCAACAACCTGGCCTATGTCCTGGCGGTGGAAAAGCTCATGGACATCGAGGTCCCCCGGCGGGCCCGCTACGTCCGCGTCGCCCTGGCCGAGCTGCAGCGGATCGCGAGCCACCTGTTCTGGCTCGGCACCCACGCCCACGACCTCGGGGCCATGACGCCGCTGTTCTATGCCCTGCGCGAGCGGGAGGCGCTCATGGACATCTTCGAGACGCTCTCGGGCTCCCGGCTGACGCCCAGCTTTCTGCGGGTCGGGGGCCTGGCGGCCGACATCGACGGCCGCTTTGTCGGGTCCGTGCGGGCCTTCACGGACACCTTCCAGAAACGGGTGGACGAGTACGAGACGCTGCTGACGGACAACCCCATCTGGAAGCGCCGGACGAAGGGGGTCGGCGTTCTCGACGCGGGGCAGTGCATCCGCCTGGGCATTTCGGGTCCCATGCTGCGCAGCGCCGGGGTGCCCCTGGACCTGCGGAGGGCGCAGCCGTACAGCGGCTACGACGAATTTCATTTTGAAATACCCACCGGAACGGCAGGGGACGTCTACGACCGGTACCTCGTCCGCATCCGGGAGATGCGCGAAAGCGCCCGCATCGCCCGGCAGGCCGTCGACGGGCTCCCCGAGGGGCCCTGGACGGCGTCGGGCTCGCCGGCCGTCTTCCCCGCGAAGGACGAGCTGAAGCACAGCATCGCCGGCCTCATCCGGCATTTCGGTCTCGTCATGGAGGGCATGAAGCCCCCGGCGGGCGAAGTCTATCACGCCGTCGAGTCGCCGCGGGGCGAGCTGGGGTTCTACATCGTCAGCGACGGCGGCCCGCGGCCCCTGCGGCTCAAGGTCCGCCCCCCGTCCTTCGTGAACCTCCAGGGCCTCGTGAAGATGATCCGCGGCAGGCTCCTGGCCGACGTGGTGGCCGTCATCGGGGCCGTGGACATCGTGCTGGCCGAGGTGGACCGGTAAAAAAGGCAAAGGGCGAAAGGCATTCGGTCAAGGGAGAAGGGAAACGATGAGACAGGAGCTCGTGAAACAGTTTTCTGAGGAGCAGATGGCGAAAGTGGACGCCCTGATCGAGTCGCACCGCAGGGTGCCCGGCTCCCTGCTCGTGGTGCTCGAGAAGGTGCAGGACATCACCCTGTACTTGCCCGTGACTCTCCAGCGATACATCGCCGAGGGGATGGGGATCCCCCCGAGCAAGGTTTCCGGCGTGGTGACCTTCTACTCCTACTTCAGCACCGTCCCGCGGGGGCGAAAGGTCGTCAAGGTCTGCAGCGGGACCGCCTGCTACGTGAAGCGCTCCGGCGAGATCATGGACCGGCTCAAGCAGAAGATCGGGGTCGAGGAGGGGGAGGTCTCCGCCGACGGCGAGTACTCCATCGAGGAGGTCCGCTGCCTGGGGGCCTGCGGCCTGGCGCCCGTCGTCGTCATCGGCGAGGAGACCTTCGGCCTCATCGACCCGGAACACGTGGAGGAGATCATCGAAAAGACCTGAAACCGGGCTTTTGGGGAAACGGGGTGCGCGCACATGACCATCAAGGAATTGACTGAAATCAAGGAAAGCTACATCGACGAGCGGAAGAAAGAGCTCGAGGAGGGCGTGGCGACCGTCGACGTCCACATGGGCACCTGCGGCATTGCCGCCGGCGGGCGCAATGTCTTTTCCGCCCTGCAGGGGGAGATCGAGCGCCTCGGGATCGGCCGCGTGAAGCTGCGCGTCACGGGCTGCGCGGGACTCTGCAGCATGGAGCCCATGATCACCGTGCATCTTCCCGGGCAGGCGCCCGTCAAATACGGCAAGCTCGACGCCGCGAAGACCCGGGAGATCTTCTACAGCCACGTCCTAGGCGGCCGCCCGAAGGCGGAGTACGCCATCGGGCAGGGTCTCGAGAAACCGCAGAAACGGGTGGAGATCGAATGATCTCGTCGGTCAGCAAGATCGCCTACTGCGCGAGCCGGAGCTGCAAGTTCCGCAGGCCCATCGACGTGCGCTCTCTGCTGGAAAGGGCCCTCGACGAACTGGGCTATCGCGACCGGATCGGCCTCGTGGAGACCGAGTGCCTGATCTCGTGCTACCAGGGCCCCTCCATCATGTTCCTGCCGGGCGGCAAGGTCTTCCAGGTCCTCTCGGAGGAGCACTTCACGGAAACGCTGAAGGGCTTCTTCGCCTCGCTGCAGCACCCCACCTCGCCGTTGCTGAGCGAGCCCCGCACCGAGAAGGAGATCCCGGGGATCGAGCACCTGGACTTCTTTGCGAAGCAGAAGCTCATCGTGCTGCGCAACCGGGGCCACATCGACGCCGAGTCGATCGAGGAGTACATCGCCCACGACGGCTATCTCGCCCTGTACAAGGCCCTGACGGCCATGACGCCCGAGGAGGTCATCGGCGAGGTGAAGCTCTCGGGCCTGCGCGGCCGGGGCGGCGCGGGGTTCCCCACGGGCACCAAGTGGGAAGAGGCGCGCAAGTACGCCGCCTTCCCGAAGTACGTCATCTGCAACGGCGACGAGGGAGACCCCGGCGCCTTCATGGACCGCAGCGTCATGGAGTCGGATCCCCACGCCGTCCTGGAGGGGATGATCGTCTGCGGTTACGCCATCGGCGCCCGCCAGGGCTACATCTACGTCCGGGCCGAGTATCCCCTGGCGCTGCGGATGCTGCGGACGGCCATCGACCGGGCCCGCGAGAAGGGGTTCCTGGGCCGCAACGTCCTGGGCACGGGGTTCGATTTCGACATCGACATCTACCCCGGGGCGGGGGCCTTCGTCTGCGGCGAATCGACGGCGCTCATGTACTCCATCGAGGGAAGGCGCGGCATGCCGCGCATCAAGCCCCCTCGTTCCACCGAGTCGGGTCTCTGGGGCCGGCCCACGTGCCTCAACAACGTGGAGACCTTCGCCAACATCCCCCGGATCATCCTCAACGGGGGCGCGTGGTTCCGCTCCATCGGCACCGAGGACAGCACGGGCACGAAGGTCTTTTCGCTGACGGGGGCCGTGAAGAACGTGGGTCTCGTGGAGGTGCCCATGGGGACGGATTTGCGGACGATCATCTTCGAGATCGGCGGGGGCATCCGGGGCAACGCCCGCTTCAAGGCCGTCCAACTCGGCGGGCCCTCTGGGGGGTGCCTCACGGAACAGCACCTGCACCTGCCGGTGACCTTCGATTCGCTGCAGGACGCCGGCGCCATGATGGGCTCGGGCGGCGTCGTCGTCATGGACGACACGAACTGCATGGTGGACGTGGCCCGCTTCTTCACGCAGTTCAGCGTCGACGAGTCCTGCGGCAAGTGCGTTCCCTGCCGCGTGGGCCTCAAGGTCATGCTGGGCACGCTGGAGAAGATCATCGTCGGGCAGGGGGAGCCCTCGGACCTGGCGCTCCTGGAGAGGCAGGCCAACCACATCGCCGCCACCTCCCACTGCGGCCTCGGGCAGGCGGCCCCCAACCCCGTCCTGAGCACCCTGCGGTACTTCCGCGACGAGTACGAGGCCCACATCCGCGAGAAGCGCTGCCCGGCGCTGGTCTGCACGGACCTCATCCGCTTCGAGATCGACGCGGAGGCCTGCAAGCGCTGCGGACTGTGCGTGAAGGTCTGCCCCGTCAATGCCATTTCCTGGCAGAAGAAGGAGCCGGCCGTCCTGCACCGTGACCGGTGCATCCGCTGCAAGTCCTGCATCCGGGCCTGCAGGTTCAAGGCGATCCACTAGAGGAACCCCATGATCACCCTGAAAGTCAACAACATCGAGGTCACCGTCCCGCGGGGGAGCACCATCCTGCAGGCCGCCGAGAAGGCGGGCGTCTTCGTTCCGACGCTCTGCCACGACAAGCGGATCACCCCCTTCGGGGCCTGCCGCCTCTGCGTCGTCGAGGACCGGAAGAAGCCCGGCAGCCTGATCCCGTCGTGCTTCACCCCCGCGCGGGACCGCATGGAGATCCTCACGGAGACCCCCGCCGTACTCGACGCCGTGCGGACCCAGCTGCAGCTCATCCTCGTGAACCACCCCTTGGACTGCCCCGTGTGCGACAAGGCCGGCGAGTGTACCCTGCAGGACCTGGTGATCCGCTACAACATCACCGAGTCCCCTTTCGGGACAGAGCGTTTCGCGCGCTACGTGGACCGCCGCTCGCCGCTCATCGAGCGCGACATGACCCGCTGCGTCCTGTGCGGCCGCTGCGTGCGGATCTGCGGCGAGCTGCAGGGCCGGGACGAGCTGGAGTTTCTCCACCGGGGCCACCGGACGGTTGTGGGAACCGACGGGGGCCGGCCCCTCGATTGCGACTTCTGCGGGCTCTGCGTCTCCACCTGTCCCGTGGGCGCGCTCAACGACAAGCTCTTCAAGGACCGGACCCGCGTCTGGAAACTTCGGCAGGAAACCACCGTCTGCAGCCACTGCGGCCTCGTCTGCCGGGCCGACTTCCACCTGGAAGAGGGACGGCTGCGGCGCGTGACACCGGCCGCCGCGTCGGGAGGCGAAAAAGGCCTTCTCTGCGCGAGGGGGCAGTTCGGCTGGCGTGCCTTCGAGAGCCCCGGCCGTCTCGGCGCCCCGAAGCTCCGCAGGGACGGGGCGTTGTGCGAGGCCGGCTGGGACGAGGCCGTCGGCCATGCGGCGAAGGCCCTCGACGACATCCGGCGCGCCCACGGCGCGGCGTCGATCGCCCTGCTCACGGCGGACCATCTCACGACGGAGGAGGCGGCTGCCTGGGGCGCCTTCTGGCGGGACACCCTGGGCGGCGGCCCGATCGGCTCGATCCAGGCGGGCGGGTACCGCCGGATCCTCGAGATCCTCGAAGGCGCCCGGGGCACGCGGGTCGCAGTGGGGACCCTCCGGGATCTCGACGAAGCGAATGTCCTCATCGTCCTGGGAGGAGGGGCCGCCGAGATGCACCCCGTGCTCAAGCCCCTCGTCAACAGCTGGATGAAAAAGGGCGACAGGCAGCTCGCCGTCGTCTCGTCCTGGCCCGACGCCCTGACACGGCGGGCGACACTTGCCCTCACCGTCGGCCCCGGGCTGGTGGAGGAATTCTGCGCGGAGCTTCTCGAGGCCCTCGGCCCGGAGAGGATAAATCCCCCGGCTGACCTGGCGCGGTTCGGCATCGACTCCTGCACCCTGGCCCGCCTCATCGGCCTGCTCGAGGAAAAGCGGGACATCGTGGTGCTCGTCGCACCGGAGCCCTGCGGGGACAACCGGCACAAGGCGCGCCTGGCGGCCTTCCTGCAGGACCGGGTTCGGGCCGTCTTGCCCTTGGGAGGGCAGGCCAACAGCGCCGGCGCCGTGTTCGAAGCGGGCTTTACCTCCGGTGAAGTGGCCGTCGACGGGCTGTCTCTTGTCGAGGCCATTGAGGCCGGCCGCATCCGGGCACTCTACCTCCTGGGCGAAGATCCCCTCGAGAGCCTGCCTGAGCCGTCGCGGGTGCGGCAGGCCATGGAAAAGCTCGACTGCATCGTCTGCCAGGGCCCCTTCGAAACGACCGTGACCGGCCTTGCGCACGTGGTCCTGCCCGCGGCCCTCCTCCACGAGAAGCGGGGGACCGTTCTGTCGCTCCTGGGGGAGAAGCGCACCCTCCGTCCCGTGCTGCCCCCCTTCGGGCGGTCCCGGCCGGACGGGGAGATCCTCCGGGCCCTCGCCGCGGCCCTCGGCAGCGAGGCCGTGCCCCGCGTGCCGGCTGCCCCGGCGGCGCAGAAGACGGCGATCCTGTCCGTTGATGCCGTGCCGCAGGATGCCGGGCAGGGGATGCCCTTCATCCTCGAGGCGGTGCCCTCGCTCTTCGGCGACGGGATCCTGTCGAGGCAGAGCCCCGATCTGGCGCAGCTGCGCCGGGGCCTCCGGGTCGTGATGAGCGCCGGGGACTTCGAGCGCCTGGGGCTTGCGGAGCGTGAGATCGTGGAGGTCAGGACTCCCTTCGGCTGCGCCCGGGCCGAGGCGGAGCGGGACGCGGCCGTGCCGTGCAGCCGGCTTCTCCTGCGCCACGCGGCGGGCAGCGCCGCAGGTCTTTCCCTCACCCGGCCGGGCACAAGCGCCGTGCCGGCGGCCATTGCGAGGATCGGGACATGACGACAGCGGATTTCCTGTGGGGCGTAGTGCGGATCGTCCTCATCTTTTCGGCCGTCATGGGCCTTGTCGCCTATATGACCCTGATGGAGAGACGCTTTTTGGGCTTCTTCCAGGTCCGGCTGGGCCCCAACCGCGTCGGCCCCGGGGGCCTGCTGCAGCCGATCGCCGACGGGATCAAGCTCCTCTTCAAGGAGGACATGACCGTCTCCCATGCGAACCGCTTCTGGTTTCTCCTGGCGCCGGCCATCGCGCTCGTGTCGGTGCTGGCCTGCTTCGCCGTCGTGCCGGCTTCGCCGACGGTCGTCGTGGCGGATCTGCCCGTGGCCGTCCTGTACCTCCTGGCCCTCTCTTCCCTGGGCGTCTACGGCATCCTGATGGCCGGCTGGTCTTCCAACAACACGTACTCGCTGCTGGGCGGGCTGCGGGCCGCCGCCCAGATGATCAGCTACGAAATCCCGCTGGCGCTGTCCGTCGTGGGCGTGCTGATCCTCGCCGGCTCCATGAGCCTCGTCGAGATCGTGAAGGCCCAGGAGGGGCTCTGGTTCGCCGTGAAGCAGCCCCTGGGGTTTGCCCTTTTTCTGATCTGCATCTCCGCGGAGACCAACCGCACGCCCTTCGACCTGCTGGAGTGCGAAAACGAACTGGTCGCCGGCTACCAGACGGAGTATTCCTCCATGAAGTTCGGGCTCTTCTACATGGCCGAGTACGCCCACATCCTGCTGGCCTCGTGCCTGGTGAGCCTCTTCTTCCTGGGCGGCTGGAACGGCCCGCTTCTGCCGGCGCCCCTGTGGCTGCTCGTCAAGGTCTTCTTCGTCTTTGCGGCGTTCATCTGGGTGCGGGCCACCTTCCCCCGCATCCGCTACGATCAGCTGATGGGATTTTCCTGGAAGGTGCTGCTGCCGCTTGCCTTCGTGAACCTGATGGCGACGGCGGCGCTGACGGTACTCCTTTCGTGAGGAAATGACATGAGCAAGGCCCTGCTGAAGGGGTTGGCCCTGACCCTGCAGACGTTTTTCCGAAAGCCCGTCACGGTGCAGTACCCCGACGAGAAGCGGCCCGTTCCGGGTCGCTTCCGGGGGCGGCCGGCACTCGTCGCCCGCGAGGACGGCACGCCCCGCTGCGTGGCCTGCGGCCTCTGCGAGAAGATCTGCCCGAGCCTCTGCATCGCCGTCACGGCCGAAACGGGCCCCGAGGGCATCCGGGCGCTTGCCCGCTACCGCCTCGATCTCAACCGATGCTCCTTCTGCGGGCTCTGCGTCGAGGCCTGCCCGGTGGAGGCCATCATCATGAGCGCCGACTACGAACTGGCCGCCGCCGGCCGCGAGTCCCTTGTCTGGGACAAGGGGCGCCTGCTGGCCGGCCCGGGCCGGGCCGGGGAGGGACGATCATGATCGAGACAGTCCTCTTCTGGGTTCTGGCCGCCGCTTCCGTCGCCTCCGCCCTGGGGGTCGTCGCCCTGCGAAGCCCCGTTGGCAGCGTCATGGCGCTGCTTGCGGCCATGCTGGCCACGGCGGGTCTCTACGCCCTCATGGGGGCGCCCGTGCTGGCCCTCTTCCAGGTCATCGTCTATATCGGGGCCGTCCTCGTGCTCTTCCTGTTCGTCGTCATGCTCCTCGATCTCAAGGGGACCGCTGCCCGCGGGAGGCCCTCGGCCCGTGCCGCGGCGGCGGGCGCGGCCGGCATCGGACTCACGGCGGCGGCAGCCTGGGGGGCATGGAAGGGTTTTTCGCAGGCGGCCCCCGTGGGCGGTCCTCGTCCCGCGCCCGGCATTTCCGAGATCGCCATCGACCTCTTCGGCCGGCATCTGCTCGTCTTCGAGTTGACCTCCGTGCTGCTCCTGGCCGCGGCCGTCGGGGCCGTTTTCGTCAGCCGGACGAAAAAAAGGAGGCCCTCATGAGCCTGGAACACGTCGTCGGACTGGGGATCGTCCTCTTCGCCATCGGGGCGGCGGGGTTCTTCGTCCGCTCCAACGCCCTCGTGCTGCTTCTGTGCGTCGAGCTCATGCTCAACGCCGTGAACCTGATCCTCGCGGGGTTTTCCCGCTACCTCCACGGGACGGAGGGGCAGGTCTTCGTCTTCATGATCATGACGGTGGCCGCCGCGGAGGCCGCCGTGGGGCTTGCCATTCTCGTGGCCCTCTGCCGGCTCCTCGGGACCCTCGACATGAGCCGGATCAACATCCTGAAAGGGTAAGCGCCATGCTGTCCGAATCGATCTGGATCCTGCCCGCCCTGCCTGCCCTGGGGGCCCTGGCCAACGGCCTTCTCGGCGCCCGGTGGAGCGAAAAAGGCATTGCCGCCGTCGCCATCGGCTCCGTAGGCCTCGCGCTGGCGGCGGCCCTCGCCCTGCTGGCGGAGATGCTTGCCGGCCCGGCCGACCGGGCGTTCTCGGTCACGCTGTGGAGGTGGCTCTCCGACGGGGCGCTCCGCATCGAGACGGGCTTCGTGCTCGACCGCCTCGCCATGGTCATGGTCATGGTCATCCTCTTCGTGGGGTTTCTCATCCACCTTTACTCGGCCGGTTACATGAAGGGCGATACCGGGTACCGCCGCTTCTTCGTCTGCCTCAACCTCTTCGTCTTCTTCATGCTCGTCCTCGTGCTGGCCGACAACCTGGTGGTCACCTTCGTCGGCTGGGAGGGCGTGGGGCTGTGCTCGTACCTCCTCATCGGGTTCTGGCACGAGAAGACCTCGGCCTGCGACGCCGGCCGCAAGGCCTTCGTCGTCAACCGCATCGGCGACTACGGGTTTCTCCTGGGGACCCTGCTGGCCGCCGTGACCTTCGGGACGGTCAACTACGGGGACCTCGCCCGCCTCCTGGCGACGGGCCCCGCCGTCTCCGAAGGCACCGTCGCCGCCGTCGCCCTGCTGCTCTTCATGGGGGCCATGGGCAAATCGGCCCAGTTCCCTCTCCACGTCTGGCTGCCCGACGCCATGGAGGGCCCCACGCCGGTCTCGGCCCTGATCCACGCGGCCACCATGGTCAACGCCGGCGTCTACCTCATGTGCCGAATGGCGCCATTGCTCGAGAGGGCCCCCGCCGTGCTGCCCGTCATCGCCGCCGTGGGGCTCGTCACGGCACTCTACGCGTCGCTCTCCGCCCTGGGCCAGCGCGACATCAAGCGGGTGCTCGCCTACTCGACGGTGAGCCAGATCGGCTACATGTTCGTGGCCCTCGGATGCGGTCTCTGGGCCGCGGGCATGTTCCACCTCCTGACCCACGGCATCTTCAAGGGACTGCTCTTTCTCGCAGCCGGGGCCGTGATCCACGCCCTCGACGGCGAGCAGGACCTCTCGCGGATGGGGGGCCTCCTGAAGGACCTGCCGGCCGTCTCCGTCACGTTCATCGTGGGGGTCATGGCCCTGGCGGGGATCTTCCCCCTGTCGGGGTTCGTGAGCAAGGACGCCATCCTCTGGGGCGGCTTCGAACGCTACGGGCTCTTTTTCTGGCTGGCCGCCTTCGGCGGCGCCCTTGTGACGGCCCTCTACTCGGCAAAGCTCCTCTCGGCCTTTCTCGGCGCGCGGCGCTCCGGGGGCCGTCCCCACCGGCCGGGGCCTGTCATCACGGCCCCCCTGGCCGTACTGGCCGTCTTCGCGCTGCTCGCGGGGATCCCGGGGCTTCCGCTCTTCACGGCGGACACGTTCTTCTCCCGGTTCCTGGGCATGCCCGGCGCGGCGCCCGCAACGGCCGCGTCGCACACCCTCGAGGTGGCCCTCACGGTCCTGCAGACCCTGGCCGTCCTCGCGGCACTGGCCGGCGCGATCCGGCTCTTCACGAGGGCGCGCCGGCCTGCGGACCCGGCCGTCCTGGCGAGCGGCTTCGGCATCGACCTCCTCAACGACCGGCTCTTCGTCCGGCCCCTGAAGGCCTGCGCCCGCCTCTGCGCAGCCGTCATCGACCCGCGCCTCATCGACGGTGCCGTCAACGGCCTGGGCTCCCTCTCGATGGCCCTGGGCCGCCTTGCGGCCGGGCTGCAGACGGGGGAGCTTCGGCATTACGCCGTATCGCTGATGGCCGGGGCCTTTGCCCTGCTCGTCCTCACCGTCTTTTTCGCCGGAGGTCTCTGAGATGACGATGCATGACGTCCCCCTGCTGTCCGCCCTGATCGCACTTCCCCTTGCGGGGAGCGCCCTGGTGCTCGCGCTGGATGAGCGGCGGGCCCGCGCCGTTGCGCTCGGCGCCTCTCTTCTGACCTTCCTGGCAACCCTGGCCCCCCTGTTCCTCTTCCGGGAAGGGGAGCCGGGATTTCAGTTCGTCGAGTTCTACCCCTGGGTCTCATCGCTGGGGATTGCATGGCATCTCGGGATCGACGGGCTTTCGCTCTTCCTGCTGCCGCTGACGGGCTTCTTGTCGCTGGCGGCCGTCCTCGTGTCGTGGGAGAGCGTCGGTCAGAAGGTAAAGGCCTATTTCGTCTCCTTCCTCGTCCTCGAGGCGGGGATGCTGGGGGTGTTCACGGCCCTGGACGCGATCCTCTTCTACGTCTTCTGGGAGGCCATGCTCATCCCCATGTTCCTCATCATCGGCATCTGGGGAAGCGAAAACCGGCGCTACGCGGCCCTCAAGTTCATCCTCTACACCGTGGCGGGGAGCCTCTTTCTGCTCGTGGGCTTCATCGTCATGGCCTTCCTCGCCCAGTCGCAGGGAGGCGCCCCGAGCTTCGACATCACCCGCTGGACGGCCCTCCGCGTGCCCGCGCCGCACGAGTTCTGGCTCTTCGCCTTCTTCTTCGTCGCCTTCGCCGTCAAGGTGCCCCTCTTCCCCCTGCACACGTGGCTTCCCGACGCCCACGTGGAGGCCCCGACGGCGGGTAGCGTCCTGCTGGCGGGGGTTCTTCTGAAGATGGGCGTCTACGGCATCCTCCGCTTCTGCTTCCCCCTCTTCCCGGAGGCGACGGCAACCTTCACGCCCGCCGTCATGACCCTGGGCCTCATCGGGGTCGTCTACGGGGCGCTCACGGCCTTCGCCCAGAAGGACCTGAAAAAGCTCGTCGCCTACTCCAGCGTGAGCCACATGGGGCTCATCGTCGTGGGCGTCTTCTGCCTCAACATCGCGGGCCTCAAGGGGGGCATCGTCCAGATGCTCAACCACGGCCTCAGCACGGGGGCGCTCTTCATCCTCGTGGGGGCCCTCTACGAGCGCAAGAAGACACGCGACCTCGACCGGCTCGGGGGGCTGGCGGGCCGCACGCCCGTGCTGGCGACTTTCTTCGTCATCACCATGCTGTCCTCCGCGGGGCTGCCCGGCCTCAACGGGTTCGTGGGCGAGTTCCTGCTCCTGCTGGGGAGCTTCCGGTACGCCTGGTGGCTCGGGGCCCTGGCCGCCGTCTCGGTCGTTCTCGGCGCCCTCTACCTGCTCTGGATGACCCAGCGGGTGCTCTTCGAGAAGGACCGCTCTCCGGAGAAGACCGGCTTCGGGGACTTCTCGCTGCGGGAGAAGCTCATCATGACGCCCATCGTGCTGGCGATGTTCTTCATCGGCCTTTTCCCGGCGGGCCTGACGGACCGTCTCGAGCCGGCGGCGCGGCAGATCATCGCCGTCTCGGCGCCGGGCACCGCCCGCGAGGCGATGCCTGCGGCGGAGGCGAACATCCTTGCGGAGGGAGGGACCCATGGCCTTCAGCATTCCCGACGTTAACCCCATGAGCCTGCTGCCGGAGATCCTCCTGCTTGCCGCGGCGGCGGGGATTCTCCTCTTTTCCGGCGAGACCGGCCGACGGAGGGCCGCCGCCTGCGCGGCCGGAGCCGTTGCCGCCTCCCTGGCGTCGATCCCGCTGCTTTTCCTGGGGGCCCGCATCCGGGGCTTCGGCGGATTGATCGTGAAGGACGACGCGACCCTGATCTTTCTCGCCCTCACGGACCTGGCGGCCCTTGCGGCCATCGTCCTTTCCCGCGACGGCAACGCCGGGGAGCAGGAGGGCGGCGAGGTGTACGGGCTTGCCCTGTTCGCCCTGGTCGGCATGCACGTCATGGCCGCGAGCCGCGACCTGCTCGTGCTTTTCCTGGGGCTCGAAATCCTGGCGCTTCCTCTCTACGTCCTGGTCGGCTCCGACCGGGCGGCCCGGAACGGGATGGAGGCGGCGGTGAAGTACTTCCTCCTCGGGAGCTTCGCGTCGGCCCTCTTCCTGATGGGCTTGGCGCTTTATTACGGCGCGACGGGGACCACGGGCTTCGCGGCCTTGTCGCGTCCGCTCGCGCAGCCTTCGCTGGCCTTCGCGGGCCTGGCCCTCGTGACCGCGGGCATCGGGTTCAAGATCGCCGCCGTGCCCTTCCACATGTGGGCCCCCGACGCCTACGAGGGGGCCCCTGTACCGGTGGCCGCCTACATCTCCGTGGCGCCCAAGGTGGCCGCCTTCGCCGTGCTGCTTCGCCTGGGGCTCACCCTGCCGGGTCCCGGCCCGGCGTTCTGGACGCAGGCCGTCCTCGCGATGTCAGCCGCCAGCATGATCGTCGGAAACCTCGCCGCGCTTAGGCAGAGCGGGTTCGTGCGGATGCTCGCCTACTCCGGCATCGCCCAGGCGGGGTACATGCTCATCGGCCTGGCGGCCCTGCCGGCGCAGGGCGGGACGGCCCTGACCTTCTACCTCCTGGTGTACCTCTTCATGAACCTGGGGGCCTTTGCCGTCGCCGTTTCCCTCGAGCGCCGCGAGGGCGGGCGCCTGCAGATCGAGGACCTGTCGGGCCTCGCCTCGCGCAGACCTTTCTTCGCCTTCGCCCTGGCGGCGTTCATGGTCTCGCTCGCGGGGCTGCCGCCCACGGGCGGGTTCTTCGCCAAGTTCACCCTGTTCAAGGCCGGCATCGAGGCCGGGCATCTCCCCGTGGTCCTCGTGGCCGTCGCGATGACCGTCGTGTCCCTGTTCTACTACCTGAGGGTCGTGGCGGTTCTGTACATGCGCGAAGACGCGGGCTGCCTGGAAATCCGCCAGGGGAGGCCGCTTCTGACGGCATGGATCGGCGCGGCGGCCCTCGTGACGCTCCTGACAGGGGTGCTCCCGGGGGAGTTTCTGCGGGAGATCCTCGCGGCCTTCCCGGCGGTCGCCCTGTGAGAGGCAGCGGCGATGCGCGCGGGCAGCCGGCGGGGAGATCCGAAAGTTTCTGTTGACGGCCGGTTCCGGCGGGCGTAAAAGCATCCGAAACAACAGCGCCTTCTTCCTCGATGCACGGTGAAGGCGTGTTTTTTATCCGCCCTATGCACAGCAGAGAGCCCCTGGGGCTGGGACCGTTTCTGGCGCGTCACCTCTCGCCGGCGAGGATCTTCATCCTCAGCTTTGCGGGCGTCATCCTGGCCGGCGCCGTCCTGCTGTGGCTTCCCTTCGCCTCGACCAGGGGCATCCGCTTCATCGACGCCCTGTTCATGTCGGCCTCGGCCGTCTGCGTGACGGGGCTTTCCACGGTGGACGTGGGCACCGATCTCACCACGGCGGGACAGGTCGTCCTCATCTGCCTTTTCCAGGTGGGGGGGCTCGGCATCATCACGTTCTCGGCGTTTCTATTCGGGATGATGGGGCGAAGCATCTCCTTCAAGGGCCGCGAGATCGTCCAGAGCGCGTTCCTGCACACGCCCCGGCGTGATTTTTTCGTCATCCTCAAGTCCGTCATCCTGTCCACCCTTGTCATCGAGTCTGCGGGCGTCGCGTTGCTTTTCATCCATTTCGTCATGGAGTTTCCCGCCGGCAAAGCCCTTTACTTTGCCGTGTTCCACTCCGTCTCGGCCTTCAACAACTGCGGGTTTTCGCTTTTCCCGGACAGCTTCGTCCGCTACCGGGGTGACCTGCTTTTCAACGCGACGATCATGACGCTCATCGTGCTGGGCGGGATCGGCTTCGTCGTGCACCACGAGGTGTTCGCGCGGCTGAGAGACCGACGGGCCAGGATTTCGCTCCACAGCCGGATCGTCCTGGTTACCACGGCGGGGCTCATCCTGGCGGGCGCCGCTCTGTTCTGGATCTTCGAGGACGGCTACGCCCTCAAGGGCCTCTCCCCCCAGACGCAGCTCCTGGTCTCGCTGTTCCAGTCCATCACGCCCCGGACGGCGGGATTCAACACCGTCGACATCGGCCAGCTGACCAACGCCACGATCCTGATGCTGCTCGTGCTCATGTTCATCGGGGGCTCCCCCGGCTCCACGGCGGGGGGAATCAAGACGACGAGTTTCGCCCTTCTGCTTCTGATGATTTGGAACCGCTGGCGCGGCAGCGAGGAGGTGACGGTTGCCAGCCGTACCGTTCCGAGGGAGATCATCGGCCGGACACTCTCCATCACCCTGGCCTCGATCCTCGCCGTTTTCTTTGCCGTGGCGGCGGTCATGGCGGCGGGTCACACGGAGGCGGGCCCCATGGAGCGGCAGCGGTTCGTGGAGTACATATTCGAGACCGTGTCGGCCTTCGGCACCGTGGGGCTATCCATGGGGATCACGCCGAGGCTGGGGGACTTCCAGAAGCTGGTGATCGTCTTCATGATGTTCGCGGGCAGGGTGGGGCCCCTGACGCTGGCCTTTTCGCTGTCGTTCCGGGAAGGCAGGAAAACCGTCGTGTACGCGGAAGAGACCGTCATGGTCGGATAAGGGGGCGCTGCCATGAAGAAGCGGGTTGTCGTGGTCGGGCTGGGCATCTTCGGGATCAACCTCGTGAAGGAGCTGACCAAGAGCGGCGTCGAGGTGATCGCCATCGACAAGGCAAAGGAAGCCGTTCAGCACGTGAGGGACTACGCCGCGAAGGCCATCGTCGCCGACGGCACGGACCCGGAGATCATGAACGCCATCGGCCTGCGCGAGGACGATCTCGTCATCGTCTCGTTCGGGGAGGACCTGGCGGCCAGCACCCTGATCACGCTGCACCTCAAGCAGATGAAGGTGCAGAACATCATCGTCAAGGCCCCCAACGAGGACCACAAGCTCATCCTCGAGAAGGTGGGCGCCACGGAGGTCATCATCCCCGAGAAGATCATGGCCGACAAGGTCGCCAGGAGCATCGTGTCGCCCAACGTCCTGGACTACATCCCGCTGTCCGAGGACTACATGATCTGCGAGATCGCGCCGCCTGCCGGCTTCATCGGCAAGTCCATCGCCGAGCTGCAGCTGCGCAACCGGTATCACGTCGACGTCATCGCGGTGCGCGACACGCTCACGGAGAAGATCCAGATGATCCCCGCGGCCGGCTTCATCATCAAGGACAGCGACCTGCTCGTCGTGGTGGGCCGCGGGGCGGATATCGATAGAATCAAGTGACGGCAAAGGCTGAAGGCGTGAGGCGGAGGGCAACAAATTTTCCGGAAAAACGGCCGCCCGGTGGCACGATATTCGCTCTTGTTTTTTCAAGCCTGAGCGATTAGCCTTGAGCCTTGCGCCATGGACTTTTTACTGAACTACATCGACTTCGTCCTGCACATCGACCGCCACCTCGACGGGCTGATCCAGACCTACGGGACCTGGGTCTACCTGATCCTGTTCGCGATCATCTTCTGCGAGACGGGCCTGGTCGTGACCCCCTTCCTGCCGGGGGACTCGCTGCTCTTCGTGACGGGCACGATCGCGGCCCGGGGATCCCTGGACCTGCAGACGATCCTGATCCTGCTGACGGCCGCCGCGATCATCGGCGACAACGTCAACTACTGGATCGGGCGCTTCGTGGGGGCCAAGATCGTGGAACGGGGCTGGGTGCGGGAGGAATACCTGGACCGGACGCACCACTTCTACGAGAAGTACGGCGGCAAGACGATCTTCATCGGGAAGTTCCTGCCCATCATCCGCACCTTCGCCCCCTTCGTGGCGGGCATCGGGAAGATGACGTACCCGAAGTTTCTCGCCTTCAACGTCTCCGGGGCGGTCACCTGGATGTGCGTCTTCATCCTCGGCGGCTACTTCTTCGGCAACCTTCCCTTCGTGAAGCAGAACTTCACCCTCGTGATCCTCGGCATCATCGTGCTCTCCGTCCTGCCGAGCGTCATCGAGTTCGTCCGAGCCCGGAGGCAGATCAAGCAGGCGCGCAGGGAAGCCGAGGGCGCGTAGCGCGGGATTCACCGCGCTTTCGCCGTCACGCGGAAGCGGCACTGCGGGTCGCCGAAGCCCATGCGGGCAATGACCTCCTGGCTCACCGCATGGTCGGGCAGCAGGGATGAAAACCAGACCTGCCAGAGCCCCTCGCAGGTGAGACAGGCCTGGACGTCCTTTTCGAGTTTGGCCCGCCTCGCCCCGTCATAGGCCGCGCATTTGTGCACCGTCACCTCGAGGGTGTCGCCCTCGATCGCGTAATCCCCGGCGAAGACGCCGCGGTCGGCGCCGAACATCCGGAAGTAGGCCTGCCAGACCTCGAGGGCGTCCTTCAGGTCGTCGGCCTTCCTCTTGCCCAGGGCCTGCAGGGTGCTTCGCATCTCGAGGCGCCCGAAGGCGTGGCGCGTCCGGAGGTTGATCTCAGCCGCCGTCTCCCATCCGAACTTGTCGTTGACCTTCAGAAACCACTGTCCGTCCCAGGCCAGGGCCAGCCCCGCCATGACCTGCGCCCGCACCTCGTGCGGGATTTCGTACGTTTTCCCGTCGGACATCGTTTTCCTCTCCCGGTCTTATGTTCGCCCATCCGAGCAGAAGGCAAGAGGGTAAGAAGGTAAGAAGGTTGGAGAAGCCATGAGCGAGAATGCGGCTGACGACTCATCCAACGTTCTTACCCTCTCACCTACTTGCCTTCTCTGCCCGGAAAGATATTCCCCCGGTCACCGGCCTAGATGCCCTTGCGGTAGGCGAGCTTCTTCTCCAGATACCGGGAGTAGCTCGTCAGCATGAAGCAGAGGATGAAGTAGACGACGGCGATGAAGAAAAAGATTTGGGCCGGGTAGATCATCGTGCGGTTGTTGACCTGCGTGGCCACGTGGGTGAGCTCGGCCACGCCGACGATGAAGGCCAGCGAGGTGTCCTTGATGAGGGACACGAGCTGGTTCACGAAGGAGGGGATCATGTTCCGCACGGCCTGGGGCAGGACGATGTAGACCATCACCCGGCCGCGGGTCAGCCCCGTCGAGAGCCCCGCCTCGGTCTGGCCGCGGGGGATGGCCTTGATGCCGGCCTGGACGATCTGCGACATGTAGGCCGAGGTGAAGACGGTGAGGGCCGCGATGACGGTCCAGCTCTCCGGGACCACCATCCCCATGAAAGCCGGCAGCAGGAAGTACATCCAGAAGATGACCATCAGCAGCGGGATCCCCCGGATCGCGTTCACCACGGTCAGCACCGGATACCGGATGAAGCGGTGCTGGGAGACGCACAGCAGGCCCGCGAAGATGCCGATGAGGATGGAAAGGGTGCAGGACACCACGGCCAGCCAGATCGTGAGCGCAAGACCGCCGATGGGGCCGCTCGGGTAGCGCCCGATGAGGAAGTGCTCGATGTTGTCCCAGATGACCTGGAACCCGAACCAGCCGTCCATGGGTTATTTCATCCCCGTCGGAGACAGGACTTTCTTGTCGTACAGGGTCACGAGGGCCGTGATGGTGACCGACAGCGTCAGGTAAACGAGGGTGGCCGCCGTGAAGGCCTCGAAGCCCTTGAAGGTGTAGCTTTCCACCTGCCTGGCCTGGTACGTGAGCTCGGCGACGCCGATCGTCATGGCGAGCGACGAGTTCTTCGTGAGGTTGAGGAACTGGCTGATGAGCGGCGGGATCGTGAGCCGCACGGCCTGGGGCAGGATGATGTACTGCATGGAGCGGATGTAGGAGAAGCCGGAGCTGCGGGCCGCCTCCATCTGCTCCTTCGGGATGGAGCGGATGCCCGAGCGGATGTCCTCGGCGATGAAGGCGGAGGTGTAGATCGTCAGCGCGATGACCGCCGCGGAGAACTCGAAGTCCCGGGCGTTGAGCCAGTCGTTCACCGACTGCGGCAGGATCTGGTAGGAACCGAAGTACCAGAAGAAGAACTGGACGAGCAGGGGCGTGTTCCGGATGAACTCGAGGTAGCCCTGCGCGAACCACCGGATGGGGCCCACGTGGCTCAGGCGCATGACGGCGATGAGCAGCCCCATCAGGAACGACAGGACGATCGACACCGCCGAGAGCTGGATGGTGATCTTGATGCCGTCGACGATCCACTGGGAGTACTGTCCCGTGAGGACGACGGACCAGTCGAACTGGTAATTGAACATTGCCCTGCTGCCGCCGGTTCAGCGGCTGCCGGCCGCCCGGAGGGTCGGCCGGAGCCTGAAAAAGGAGCCGTCCGCACCCTCCCGCCTGGCGGGTGCGGACGGCTGCCGTTCAGTCCGAACGCTGGGACGGGGGAACCGCTGCTACTTCCGGTCCGCCGTGATCTTGAACTTGCCGCGCTGCATCGGCTGGTCGCTCTTGGGGTGGAACCACTTGTCCCAGATCCTCTTGGCTTCGCCGTTCTTCTCCATCTCGAGGAGCGTGTCGTTGACGAACTTCAGCATCTTGGGGCTGTCCTTGCGCATGGCGATCCCGTAGGGCTCGTCGGAGATCCGGATGTCGGCGATCTCGAACTGCTCCTTGTTGGGGGCCTTGCCGAGGATGCCGGCCAGGATCGACTCGTCCGTCGTCACCGCCGCGACCTTGCCCTGCTGGAGGGCCAGGAAGGCCTGGGGGTAGTCGTCGAAGGAAAGGATCGTCGAGTTCGGCAGGGCCTTGGAGGCGTTCTGCTCCGAGGTGGTGCCCTTGGCCGTGCCGATCTTCTTGCCGTCGAGGTCGGCGAGGCTCTTCACGGTGCCCTTCTTCACGAGGAACTTCTGCCCCGTCAGGAAGTAGGTGTGGGAGAAGTCGACCTGCTTGGCCCGCTCGGGCGTGTAGGTCAGCGTCGCGATGACCAGGTCGATGTTGCCCGCCTGGAGCTGGGGAATCCGGGCCGCCGAGGTGACGCCCTTGAGTTCGAGCTTCACACCCATCTTCTTGGCGAGGTAGGCCGCGAAGTCGACGTCGTAGCCCACGATCTCGCGGGTCTTGGGGTCGATGTAGCCGAACCCGGGCGAGGCGTCCTTGACGCCCACCACGAGGACGCCCCTTTTCTTCACGATGTCGTAGGTGTCTTCGGCCAGGGCGACACCCGCCAGTCCGGCCACGAAGGCAACGGTCAGTAACAGAGCCAGTGCTTTCTTCATGTGAGTCCTCCTTTTCGGTTGATTCAGGGCTGCTTCACTCTTCACTTTATGAATGCCTGGATGCAGGGCACCCGCATAAGAGTATAAAGTTAGGAACCTATGAAGTGAAGAAGTTCGGAAAAGCAGAGAACTTATGGCCGGTTTTCAGTTCATCCAAGTTTCACAACTTCTCAACTTCGCAACTTCTCCTTTCACGGGCGCGCTGCCCGGGTCTTCGGCCTAATGCATGGGAGACAGGATCTCCTTCAGGAACTGCTTTGCCCGCTCGTGCTTCGGGTTCTTGAAGAACTCCTCGGGGTGGGCCTCCTCGAGGATCTTGCCGTAGTCCATGAAGACGACCCGGTTGGAGACCTCCCGGGCAAAGCCCATCTCGTGGGTTACGACGACGAGGGTCATGCCCGTGTTGGCCAGGCCCAGCATGACCTGGAGCACCTCGCCGATCATCTCGGGGTCGAGGGCCGACGTGGGTTCGTCGAAGAGCATGATCTTGGGCTTCATCGCGAGAGCCCGGGCGATGGCCACGCGCTGCTGCTGGCCGCCCGAGAGCTGCGCCGGGTAGGCGTCCCGTTTCTCCGTCAGCCCCACCCGCTCGAGGAGGGACATGGCCAGGTCCTCGGCTTCCTTCTTGTTCATCCCTCGGACCTTGATGGGCGCGAGCGTGATGTTCTTGATCGTTGTCAGGTGCGGGTAGAGGTTGAACTGCTGGAAGACGAAGCCGATCTCGGCGCGAAGCTTCGTGATGTTGGTCTTCGGGTCGCTGAGGTCCATCCCGTCGACGATGAGCTTCCCCTTCTGGATGGGCTCGAGGCTGTTGATGCAGCGGATGAGCGTGGACTTTCCCGATCCCGAGGGACCGCAGACGACGACCACCTCGCCCTGCTTGACGTGGAAGTTGATCCCGTTGAGCACGTGGAGGTCCTTGAACCACTTGTGGACCTCGATGAACCTGATCATCGGCTGATCTCCCGGTGCGAAACGGCCCGTGACACGACCGGGCCGCTTCTGAAACGAACGGTACCTTTTATTATCTCGCATTCGAAAAATCAAGGGGATTTTGAAGCCTCGGCGCCTCCCGTGCCGCAAAAGGCACCGTTTTGAAACGGGTTTTGCGAATGGAACCCGGCGTATGGCCGAGGGAAATGCTTGACAAGGGGGGGGAATTATTTTAATCAAATCCATCGGACCGAATCGGTCATCGTGCCCCGGAGGTTCGGCTCGGGGCTGCACGTTGGCGGGTGACGCAGCCGGTCTTTTGTTCGCAGGAGCCAACTTCAAACAAGACAAGGAGGGTTTCGGATGAAGAAGAGAGCATTTCTCGTCGTATCCATCGTCCTGGCGCTGACCCTCGTCCTCGCGGGGACGTCGATCGCCCAGCAGAAGAAATTCTTTGTCATTTCCACCGGCGGCACGGGCGGCACCTATTATCCCCTCGGAGGCATCCTGGCCCAGGCGCTGACGGAGAAGGTGCCCGAGGTCGTCGTGACCTCCCAGGCAGGGCAGGCCTCGGTGGCCAACTGCAACCTGATCCGCGACAAGCAGGTCGAGTCGGCCTTCGTCCAGAGCAACGTGGCCTATAATGCCTACAACGGCCTCGAGCAGTTCAAGGACAAGCCGGCCAAGAACCTCCGCTTCATCGCATCGCTCTACCCCGAGACGATCCAGATCGTGGCCCGGGCCGACTCGGGCATCAAGACCGTCAAGGACATCAAGGGCAAGAGGCTCGTCCCCGGCGACCGCGGCAGCGGAACCGAGGTCGACACGCTGAACGTGCTCGGCGCCTACGGCTTCACCTACAAGGACTTCGCCGGCGTCGACTGGCTCTCCTTCTCGGGCGGCGCCCAGCGCCTGCAGGACAAGCAGGCCGACGTGACCTTCACGACGGCGGGCTGGCCCACGGCGGCGATCACGGAATTGGCCATCTCCACGAACATCGTTCTCGTCCCGATCGACGAAGCCAAGATCAAGGACCTCACGAAGAAGTTCCCCTTCTACAGCCGGATCGTGATCCCCAAGGGGACCTACAAGGGGCAGGAGAAGGACGTGGCGACCATCACCACGATGGCCCAGTGGGTCGTGGGGGCCGAGGTGCCCGATGAGGTCGTCTACAAGCTGACCAAGGCCCTCTGGGAGCACGGCGCGGCGAAGATGGCCCAGGCCCATGCGCAGGGCAAGAACGTGCAGACCAAGACGGCGCTGGCGGGCATGGCCATCCCGCTGCACCCGGGTGCGGAGAAGTACTACAAGGAAGCGGGCATCATCAAGGCGGAGCCGGCCAAGAAGGCGGTGCCCAAGAAGAAATAGGACGCCCTGTTTCCTCGCAGGAGGCAAGCCGGGCACTCCACGGGGTGCCCGGCTTTTTTTATGAGAAGGGTTTTCCAGACGCTGGCGATCGTCGCCGCCGGGGTCCTGGCGGCCGGCCTTTTCCCGCTGCACGGCCTCGAGGTGCGGGAATCCGGCGGAGCGGGCCGCGTCTTGCTGCTGCAGCGGGTCTCGCCCGGCGACACCTTCGCGCTGTCCTTCGTCCACTCGGTGGAGAAATCGGACGTCACGGACCATTTCCGAATTGACGATGGATACCGGATTATTCTATACGAGACGGAATTCCGCTCGCTCAACACGGGGCTTCCCGCTGTTGTTTCCGAGGGCGAGGTCTTCGAGCGGACCGGCGGCGGCTTCCGGCTTTCCAACAGGAGGCAGCTCCTGCCCGAGATCCGGCTCCAGGTGACCGAGGCCTGGGGAGGCACCCTGTCAGTCAAGGGCCGCGAAATATTCCTGCCGGCCCTTGCGGGGGATGGGCCTGTCACGATATCGGTTCAAAGGGTTTTTGCCTGGGAGTTGCTGCTTTGGGCGTTTCGGACCTGATGTGAATACCGGCAAGGATGGACGACATGGCAGAGGAGAAAAAAGAGATCATCTCGACCCCCGAGATCAAGGAGGACCCGGATCAGATCTCAAAGTACGACCCCGAGATGCGCTTTCGGCCCCTGACGGGCATCACGGCGAAGCTCATCTTCGCGATGACCATCGTCCTGTCGGTCTTCCACATCTACACGGCGGGGTTCGGCGTCCTGCAGGAATGGCGCCACAGGGCCTTCCACTTGGCCTTCGTCCTGCCGCTCGTGTTTTTCGTCTATACCATGAAGAAAGAGGTCCACCTCAAGGGCGGCAAGCACCTCTTCTACGATGTCCTCTACGCCGCCGTGGCGGCCATGCTCAACACGGCCATCTTCCGCGAGATCCTGGCCCTGTCCTTCGGCGCCTCGGCCGCGCTCGCCGCGGCCACCTTCGCACTCGTGCTGTACTTCAAGCAGCGGGAGAACCTGCCCCTGCGCCTGACTCCCTTCGTCGACTTCCCGATTTACACCGCGATGGTCGTCTTCATCGTCTACTTGGCCCGGCTGGGCTATGTCCACCTCAACATCCGCTCCTGGTTCGAGGACCTCAACCCGGAGCTTGTATTCTGGGGGCTCTTCCTGCTGGGGATTTTCTGCGCCATCATCGCGCTGTTTCTCTTCAACTGGGTCCGGATGCTCGTGGCGGTCGTCCGTGAACGCAAGGCAGCCGACTACCGGCTGGACAACGTGCCCTACTTCGACGTCTTCTTCGCCCTCATGGCCTGCCTGATCTCCGTCTTCGTCTTCGTGGAATTCCACAACATCGGCCTGAGGGCCGGCAGCCCCGACCTGGCGGAGCTCGTCGTCGGCAGCTTCTCTTTCCTGCTCATCCTGGAGGGAGCCCGGCGGAGCATCGGGGCGCCGCTGCCGATCATTGCCATGCTGGTGCTGATCAACTGCTATCTCGGGCCCTACTTCCTCGGCATCCCGGGCCTCGACATCTTCGCCCACCGGGGCTACTCGATCTCGCGGATCGTCGACTACATGTTCCTCGGCACGGAGGGCATCTACGGCATCCCGCTGGGCGTCGTGGCCACCTTCGTCTTCCACTTCGTCCTCTTCGGGCTCTTCATCGCCCGGACGGGCCTTGCCCAGCTCTTCATGGACCTCGCCATGGCGCTGGCGGGCTGGTCGGCCGGCGGGCCGGCGAAGGTCGCCGTCATCTCCAGCGGGTTCATGGGCTCCATCAGCGGCTCCTCCGTGGCCAACACGGTGACGACGGGCTCCTTCACGATCCCCCTGATGAAACGGGTGGGTTATCGCCCCGTGTTTGCGGGAGCCGTGGAAGCCTCGGCGTCCACGGGCGGCCAGATCATGCCCCCCATCATGGGGGCGGCGGCCTTCATCATGGCCGAATTCCTCGGGGTTGCCTACATCAAGATCGCAACCTGCGCGATCGTCCCGGCCCTGTTCTACTTTTTCGCCGTGGGGACGATGGTTCACCTGGAGGCAAGAAAGAGCGGGCTCGTGGGCATATCCAGGGACAACCTCCCCCGCGTGATGGACGTGCTTCGGGAGCGGGGGCTTCTGATCTTCCCCCTCTTCATCATCATCTACCTGCTCGTCACGGGGAAGAGCCCCTTCTTGGCCGCTTTCTGGGGGATCATCTATGCGACGGCCACCGGCCAGATTCACCCGAGGACCAAGCCGCTGCTGATGCCGCTGCTTCTCAGCGTGCTGCCCTGCCTGTTCGGCATCAACCCCTTCGATGATGTGGAAATCCTTGCGGGCTGGGTCGTCTTTCCGGCCATCGCGCTCTACTATTTCTGGCGAAGCGCCGAACGCATCGCGACGGGGATTTCCTTCGGGATCGCCGTCGTCCTCACGGGGCTGCTCTATCTCGGGGTGGAAACGTCCCTGGCCGCCTTCTGGGCCAACATGCTCATCGTCATCGCCGGACTCTTCTACAAGGAGAGCAAGATGCGCATCCCCCAGATCCTTTCGAGCCTCGAGGACGGGACGAAGAACGCGATCGCCATCGGGGCGGCCTGCGCCTGCGTGGGGTTCATCGTCGGGGCGACGACGCTGACCGGCATCGGCCTGAAGTTCGCCACGGCCGTCATCGCGCTGGCCACCAACCTCGCTCACTTCGTCCACCCCCTGCTGATGGGCATGGGCACCGTCAGCGACATCACCCTCTTCTTCACGCTCCTGAACACGGCGCTGGCCTGCTTCGTCCTGGGCATGGGAATCCCCACGACGGCCCAGTACATCATCGCCGCCATGATCGCGGCGCCGGCCCTGCTGCAGTGGGGAATTCACCCCCTCGTGTCGCACATGTTCGTTTTCTACTACGCCATCCTGGCCGACGTGACGCCCCCCGTGGCTCTCGCGGCCTACGCGGCCTCGGGCATCTCGGGCGCCGATCCCTTCCGGACGGGGCTGCGGGCCTTCACGCTCGCATCGGGCGGGTTCATCATCCCCTTTGTCTTCGTGACCGCGCCGATCGTCCTCTGGATGCCGACGATTCTCGACGGGAAGACGCCGTTCGACTACGTCTGGTTCGGGCAGGTCCTTCTCACGCTGTTCATGGGCGTTGTCGCACTGGGCGCGACGGTCATCGGGTACCTGAAGGACCACTCGACGGTTCCGGAGCGCATCGCAACGGGCGTCGCAGCCGCGTTCCTGATCACGCCCGGGACCGTGACGGATGTCGTGGGGATCGGGCTGCTGGCGGCCGTCTTCACGCTGCAGCTTCTCAGAAAGAGAAGGAGGCGCAAGGCGGCTGCGCCCGCAAAGGCTGCCGAGGATTGAGCCGGGCATCGACTGCGGGTTCACATCCCGTTGCCGTGAACCGGCGGGCCGACCGGGGAACCCTGCGGCGCAGGCGTGAGATTGCGGGACATGTCGAAAACGCGAACGCCCCGGGACCTGCTTGATCCCGGGGCGTTCGCGGCTCTTCTCCAGGCGCGCTTTGCCCTGCGCCGGCCTTATTTGAACAGCTTGTCGAAAAACGCCTGCTTCTCCTTGGGGTAGGAAATCGTGCCCTCGTGGTCGACGACGAGGCGGCCGTCGAGGTGGTCGATCTCGTGCTGCACGATGCGGGCGAGGAACCCCTTGTAGCGCCGGTTGACCTTGTTGCCGTCCATGTCGACGGCCTTCACCTTGATCTCCGTGGGGCGGGTGACCTCCACGCTGATGTCCGGGCAGGACAGGCAGCCCTCGTTCATCACCTCCTCGTCGCCGCGCGCCTGCGTGACGCGGGGGTTGATGAGGACCTCCCAGTCGTCCTTGCCGCTGACGCCCTTCTTGTCAAAGTCCTTGACCTTGAAGACGATGATGCGCTTGCTGATCCCGATCTGCGGGGCCGCAAGCCCCAGGGCGTCATTGCGGTTCAGGAAGGCCTCGACGAGGGTCCGGATGTCCTTCTTCGCCTCGGCGTCGAAGGGGACGGGCAGATCGGCGGCCTTCCTCCGCAGAAGCGCCGCCTCCTCGTCGACCATCTTCCCGTCGCGCCAGAGCTGCCAGGTCTTGTGCACGGTCATATGCGGCCTCTTTCTTTTCGACAGCGGGAGAATCGGTGTTCGTCCGTGCCGGCCCGGTCCCCTCGCAGTCTGCGGGCTGCAGGCCCGAGGCGACAATGCGAGGCGAAGGGCAACGAGGGCCGGACGAATTCGCTGATGCTATAGCACCACGCGACCGGAATTTCAACCGCTTCGGGCCCTGCCCGCCTCCCCGGGCCTCGAGCCGGGAGCCTTTCCTGTTGATAATTTGGGTGATGTCTGCTAACGTCGCCTGACTGCAAGGAAAATGTCTTCCAGGCATCCCCGGAGAGGTTCCCGTGATCGATAAAATCATCGGGCACGCGGCGCGAAGACAGTTCGCCCGGGCCATGAACTTCCAAGGAGGGGCAACCCCGGCGCTTCCGCCGGCACGCACGGCGGGCCCCTGCCTGCTCTATCTCCACGTCCCGTTCTGCGAAAAGCTCTGCCCCTACTGCTCCTTCCACCGCGTGACCTTCGACGAGGGCCTGTGCCGGGAATACTTCGGGGCCCTCCGGAAGGAGCTCTCCCTCTATAAGGACCGCGGCTACACGTTCGAGGGGATCTACGCCGGCGGAGGCACGCCGACGGTCATGGTCGACGAGCTGGCCGCCACGCTCGGGCACGCGAAGGGCCTCTTTCCCATCCGCGAAATCTCCGTCGAGACCAACCCCAACCACCTGACGGACCGTCACCTCGACGTCCTGAAAAAGGCCGGCGTGAACCGTCTGTCCGTTGGGATCCAGAGCTTCGACGACGGGCTGCTCAAGGCCATGGACCGCTACGAAAAGTACGGCAGCGGCGCCTCCATCGCCGCGAGGCTCAAGGAGATCGGGGGCCTGTTCGACACGCTCAATGCCGACATGATCTTCAACTTCGCCCGGCAGAGCGCGGAGAGCCTCAAGGCCGACATCGACCGGCTCCTGGAGACCGGGGTCGACCAGATCACCTACTACCCCCTCATGGTCTCGACGAGGACGCGCGAGCTCGTGCACGGGACCCTGGGGCCCGTATCGGAGGACCGCGAGAGGGAATTCTACGGGATCATCACCGGGCGGCTCGTGCCGCCCTACCGTTTCTCCTCGGCGTGGTGCTTCTCCCGCAAGGAAGCGATGATCGACGAGTACGTCGTCAACTACGAAGACTACGCCGGCCTGGGGAGCGGCTCCATCGGCTACCTCTACGGGACCTGCTACGCCAACACCTTCGACATCCGCGACTACGTCGCCCGCGTCAACCGCGGGGAGATCCCGCTTGCGGCCGCCAAGGCATTCAGCCTCGGCGACCGGGTGCGCTACGACTTCCTCATGAAGCTCTTCGGCCTTTTCCTCGACATCCCCGCGATGCGCAACAAGTACGGCAAGGCCTTCGACTGGCACCTGGGGCGGCTTCTGCTGCCCTTCCGCCTCGTCGGCGCCGTCCGGTACGACTACCGCAAGGACTGGCTCTACCTGACTCCCCGCGGCCGCTACTACTGGGTCGTGATGATGCGGGAGTTCTTCATCGCCGTCAATAATTTCAGGGATTATTGCAGGGAATAGCACCCGAAGGCTGCGGAAGAATGGAGTGTTGGAATATTGCAATGATGGGTGTAATGTATAGACACTCCTTTAAAACCCACAATTCCACCATTCCATCATTCCATTGTTCCAGCCCTTGAATGAGGCGCCCATGGACGACAACCAGAGATCCCTCCTGAAGAGCCTGCCCAAGATCGACGAGGTCCTCGCCGCGCTCGAGAAGCGGGGGATGCTTGCGCGGGCCCCCCGGGAGAAGGTCCTCGAGACGATCCGGGAGGTCGTGGGTTCGCTCCGCGCCGGGATCCTGGCGGGCTCGCGGGACCTCGGCGAGGCGCTCACGGTCGAGTCCACCGCCGATGCCGTGGAGGCCCGGATCGAGCGGCTCCACGAGTACAGCCTCAGGCGCGTGATCAACGCCACCGGGATCATCCTGCACACGAACCTGGGGCGCGCGCCCCTGTGCAAAGAGGCCCTGGAGCGCATCGTCGAGGTGAGCCGGGGCTACTCCAACCTGGAGTTCGACCTGGCCTCCGGGAAGCGGGGTCTCCGCTACGACCACGTCCGGGGGATCCTCTGCGAGCTCACGGGGGCCGAGGATGCCCTGGTCGTCAACAACAACGCCGCCGCGGTTCTGCTGGTGCTCAGCACGCTTGCCCGGGGCCGGGAGGCCATCGTGTCGCGGGGCGAGCTCATCGAGATCGGCGGCGAGTTCCGCATCCCCGAGGTCATGGAGCGAAGCGGCGCCGTGCTGCGCGAGGTGGGGGCCACGAACCGCACCCACCTGTCCGACTACGAGAGGGCCATCGGCGGGAACACGGCCCTCATCATGAAGGTCCACCCGAGCAACTTCCGGATCGTGGGCTTCTCCGAGGAGGTCCCCGTCCCGGAACTCGTCGCGCTGGGCCGCCGTCACGCAATCCCCGTGATGAACGACCTCGGGAGCGGCTGTTTCATCCGGCTCGATCGATACGGCCTGCAGCCCGAGCCCACCGTTGTCGATGCCGTGAGGGAGGGGGCCGACGTGATCACCTTCAGCGGCGACAAGCTGCTCGGCGGTCCCCAGGCGGGCATCATCGTGGGCAGGAAGGACCTGCTGGAGGCGATCAAGCGGAACCCCCTGAACCGGGCCCTTCGCATCGACAAGCTGACCCTCGCGGCTCTCGAGGCCACGGCGAAGCTCTACCTCAACGAGCAGAAAGCCGTTTCGGGCCTGCGCTCGCTTGCGGCGCTCACGGAGCCCGTCGAGTCGGTCACGAGGCGCGCCAGGCGACTCCTGCAGATGCTGAGGAAGGAACACTTCCCGGCCGTGACACTCGGGTTGAGGCAGGGGTCCTCCATGTCGGGAGGCGGTTCGCTGCCGACGCAGCAGATCCCCACGGTTCTCGTGGCCCTGCGCTCGGAGGGGCTCTCGGCCGCGCGCATCGACGAGAAGCTCCGGTCCCTGCCGGTGCCGGTGGTGGCACGGATCGCCGGGGACGAGGTCCTCTTCGACCCCCGCACCCTGTCGGCGGAGGAACTGCCCGAAATCCGAAGCGCCCTGAGGGCCGTTCTGGCCCCAGGTAGGATGGGATGACGACGCAGCGGGGGACAAAGGCGGAGTTCACCGTGGGTCCGGAGGAGCAGGGCCTCCGGCTGGACGTTTACCTCGCGCGGAAGGACGCCGCGCTCTCGCGTTCGCAGGCCCGTCGCCTCATCGACGACGGCGAGGCGCTCGTCGACGGCAGGCCTGCAAGGGCGGCCCACCGCCTCAGGCCCGGCGAGAGGGTTTCCCTTCACCGGCCTCCGCCCCTGCCGTCCGGGATCGTCCCCGAGGACATTCCGCTGGCCGTCCTCTACGAGGACGATGCCGTCCTCGTTGTCGACAAGCCCGCCGGAATGGTCGTCCACCCCGCGGCGGGGAATCCCCGGGGAACGCTGGTCAACGCGCTGCAGTTCCGCTGCGGGAATCTCTCGACCATCGGCGGTGTGATGCGGCCGGGGATCGTACACCGTCTCGACAAGGGGACCTCGGGCCTCATGGTGATCGCCAAGACCGACGAGGCGCACCGGGACCTGGCGGAGCAGTTCAAGAGACGCCGCGTCTCCAAGCGCTACACCGTCCTCGTCCACGGCGATGTACGCGCGGACGAGGGCGTCGTCGACGCCCCCGTGGGGCGCCACCCCGTGGAGCGCAAGAAGATGTCCACGGCGAGCCGCCGGGGAAAGGCGGCCCTCACGCGCTGGAGGGTCCTCGAGCGCTACGGCGCCTTCACCCTGCTGGAGGCGCAGATCGAGACGGGGCGGACACACCAGATCCGCGTCCACCTGGCCTCCCTGGGGCACCCCGTCGTCGGCGACAGCGTCTACGGCGGGTCGAAGCGGACCATCGAGCCCCCCGCGCTGCGGGCGGTGCTCAAGAGGATCTCCCGCCAGGCCCTCCACGCAAGCCGGCTGTCTTTCTCCCACCCCGTCTCGGGGCAGGAGATGGCCTTCGAGGCGCCCCTGCCCGAGGACATGGCGGAGGTGATCCGGTTTTTGAGAGAAAAAGCCTTCCAGAATCACGGAGTGATGGAATGATGGAATACCGGAATGATGGGTCGCGGAAGGGGATTGTGTTTTGAAAACCCGATTCTTCCATTATTCCAAAACTCCATGATTCCCGTTGATGATCATGCTCAAACTCGCCCAACGCGGCCCCGTTCGATACCTCGAGTCGGAGGAATTTTTAAGTGTCCCGTCGATTTTGCACGGGTTTTGCACACGTATCGGGGGTGTGAGCGGCGGCCCCTATGCCACCCTCAACTTCAGCCCCCGGGAGGGGGACCCCCCGGATCGAGTCCGCGAGAACTGGCAGCGGCTTGCCGCTGCCTTCGGAATTCCCTGCGAGCGGTTCTTTGTCGTCAACCAGGTTCACGGCGAGCGGTTTCTGGTCATCGAGGATGCAAGCGCCTGTCACCTGCTCGCTGACAGGCAGTACGACGCCATCGTGACGGACCGCCCCGGCGTGGCCATCGGCATCAAGACGGCCGACTGCGCCCCGGTGCTCCTGCTGGACAGGCGAAACAGGGCCGTCGCCGCCGTCCACGCCGGGTGGCGGGGGACGGCCCTGGGAATCGCGGGCAAGGCCGTGCGCGTGATGGCGGAGAGATTCCGGACCCGGCCGGAGGATCTCTCGGCCGCCGTCGGCCCCTCCATCGGGCCCTGCTGCTACGAGGTCGACGGGCCCGTCTTCGAGGCCATGTCGAAGCGGGGCGGCGCGGAGCGCGTCCTGCGGCCGGGCGCGAGGGAAGGGCGCTGGATGTTCGACCTGCCGCTGGCCAACAGGCTCCAGCTCGAGGAGGCAGGGGTCAGGCCCGAGAGGATCTGCACATCCGGGTTCTGCACCTGCTGCCGGCCGGACCTCTTCTTCTCGCACCGCCGCGACGGGGCGAAAACGGGGCGGCACCTGAATTTCATCCTGCTTCGGCGGGGGAAATAGCTCTTGACAAGGGGGGAAGGCTTGTTGTACATAGCGGCCATCTCAAAGAGGCTTTTGCAAGTCCTTCCCTTGAGTAACCCAGCTGTTCGACGCACTGCCCGTTGAATTAATCCCGGGATACGAAGAGTAACTCACCCACACCCATGCGCGCCTGTTCGAGAAGGAAGGGTCATCCCTGCTTCCGCCGCCTTGCGGCGACCGGGGAGTGAACCCGGCGCGCAACAGCATCGAGGAAGACCATCATGAACATCGTCGAGATCAAGAGGAAGCCGATCAATGAACTGACGGTCCTGGCCAAGGAACTCAACGTGCCCGGCGCAAGCGGCATGCGCCGGCAGGACCTCATCTTCGCCATCCTGCAGACCCAGGCCGAGAAGAACGGGGCCATCTACGGCGAGGGGGTCCTTGAGACCCTCCCCGACGGGTTTGGGTTCCTGCGGGCCGTCGATTACAACTACCTCCCGGGGCCGGACGACATCTACGTGTCGCCCTCGCAGATCCGCCGCTTCAACCTCCGGACCGGCGACACCGTCTCCGGCGAGGTGAGACCGCCCAAGGAGGGGGAGAAATACTTCGCCCTCCTGAAGGTCGACTCGGTCAACTTCGAGGCGCCCGAGCAGGCCCGCGACAAGATCCTCTTCGACAACCTCACGCCGCTGTACCCCGACCAGAAGCTCAAGCTCGAAAGCGACCCGGAGAACTTCTCCACGCGGATCATGGACATCTTCGTCCCCATCGGCAAGGGGCAGCGCGCCTTGGTCGTCTCCCCGCCGAGGGCGGGCAAGACCGTCCTGCTCAAGGACATCGCCCACAGCATCGCCGCCAACCACCCCGAGGTGACCCTCATGGTGCTGCTCATCGACGAGCGCCCCGAGGAGGTGACGGACATGGAGCGCAGCGTCAAGGGCGAGGTCATCTCCTCGACCTTCGACGAGCCGGCGACCCGCCACGTCCAGGTGGCCGAGATGGTCATCGAGAAGGCCAAGCGCCTCGTGGAGCACCGCAGGGACGTCGTCATCCTGCTCGACAGCATCACGCGCCTCGCGAGAGCCTACAACACCGTCGTCCCGCCGAGCGGCAAGGTGCTCTCCGGCGGCGTCGACTCCAACGCCCTGCACAAGCCCAAGCGCTTCTTCGGCGCCGCGCGCAACATCGAGCACGGCGGCAGCCTCACGATCATCGCGACGGCCCTCATCGACACGGGCAGCCGGATGGACGAGGTCATCTTCGAGGAGTTCAAGGGCACGGGCAACATGGAGATCGTCCTGGACCGCCGGATCGCGGACCGGAGAGTCTTCCCGGCCTTCGACCTGATCCGCTCGGGCACCCGCAAGGAGGAGCTGCTCACCCCGAAGGACCAGCTCAACCGCGTCTGGATCCTGCGGCGGCTCCTGCAGGAGATGAACCCCATTGATGCCATCGAGTTCATCATCGACAAGATGCGCAAGACGCAGACCAACGAGGAATTCTTCGCCTCGATGAACCAGTAGGACAGGCACCAGGCATCAGGCATCAGCGAACCAGGAAAGAGGGTCCTGCCTTTCCGATGACCCGGTCCCCGTGCCCGGTGCGCCCGACGAAGCGAAGGGAGCTGAAATTTTTCCTTGAAATTCCTCGAATTTTGACTATACTCCCAACCTTCACATGCCGGCCCGGTCGGAAATCGGGCCCACGGCAAGGAGGATAAGAAGACATTATGAAGGAAGGCATTCACCCCGAATACCACGAGACGACGATCACCTGTGTCTGCGGCAACGTCATCAAGACCCGCTCGACCCGGAAGGACATCAAGATCGAAATCTGCTCCAAGTGTCACCCCTTCATGACGGGCAAGCAGAAGATCATCGACACGGCTGGACGCGTCGACCGCTTCAAGAAAAAGTACGCCGCCCAGGAAGCCGCAAAAGAGGCAGCCCGGGAAGAGAAGGCGAAGTAGCGACAACCCGGCGCCCCGTTGCCGATGCGCAGCGGGGCGGACCTGTCTTCCGGGCCCGGACCCGAACGCCATGACCTCGATGACCCGACCGACCGTTCCCCCTCACCCGAGGAGCCGCTTCCTCTAGGGCGCCGCAGACGCGCTCACCCGTTCGTATGCCGCCCGGAAGGCGGCGTCCCCTCATCACCCACAACCGCCACAGGGAACGCAGCAATATGTTTCAGCGCATCAAGGACATCGAAAAGCGCTACGAGGAGCTCGAGAGGCTCCTGAGCGATCCCGCTGTGATCGCCAACCGCGCCGAGTACCAGAGGCTCAGCAAGGAACACGCCGATTTGACGCCGCTCGTCGAGACGTTCCGTGACTACGAGAAGACGTGCCGCCAGCTCGACGAGGCCCAGCAGATGCTGCGGGAAGGCGACGAGGGGCTCCGGGAGCTGGCCAAGGAGGAGATCCCTGCGCTCAAGGGGAGGATCGAGGAACTCGAACAGCGCCTCACGGTCCTGCTGCTTCCCAAAGACCCGAACGACGAGAAGAACGTCATCCTCGAGATCCGGGCCGGCACGGGCGGCGACGAGGCGGGCCTGTTCGCCGCCGACCTGTTCCGCATGTATGCCCGTTTCGCCGAGCTGTCGGGCTGGCGCGTCGAGGTGCTCAGCTCCAGCTCCGCCTCGGGCATGGGCGGCTTCAAGGAAGTCATCGCCATGATCGAGGGCCGCGGCGCGTACAGCCGCCTCAAGTACGAAAGCGGCGTCCACCGGGTCCAGCGCGTCCCCGTCACCGAGGCCCAGGGCCGGATCCACACCTCGGCCGTCACGGTGGCCGTTCTGCCCGAGGCCGAGGAGGTGGATGTGCAGATCGACCCCAACGACATCCGGGTGGACGTCTTCCGGTCGGGCGGCCACGGGGGGCAGAGCGTCAACACGACGGATTCGGCCGTGCGGGTCACCCACCTCCCCACGGGCCTCGTCGTGAGCTGCCAGGACGAAAAATCCCAGCTCAAGAACAAGGCCAAGGCCCTGAAGGTCCTGCGGGCGCGCCTGCTGGACAAGATGCAGGCCGAAAGCGCCGCCCAGATGTCCGAGGCGCGCCGCAAGCAGGTGGGCACCGGCGACCGCAGCGAGCGCATCCGGACCTACAATTTCCCCCAGGGGCGCGTGACGGACCACCGCATCGGGCTCACCCTTTACAACCTCCAGGCCATCCTCGACGGGGAGCTCCAGCCCGTGATCGACGCCCTGGCGACCCACTACCAGACGGAGGAGCTGAAAAAGACGGCGGCCGGATAGCCGCCCTGCGCGCTGAGAAAGGGGCAGGGGATGTCACAGGAAGCCAAGCGCTCCATCTCCCGGATTCTTTCCCGTCTCACCGAGGTCTTCGAACGGGCGGGCATCGAGACCCCGAGGCTCGACGCCGAGGTCCTGCTCGGCTTCTGCCTGGGCAAGGACCGCGCCGAGCTCTACCGCGATCTTTCCGTCGAGCTGGACAACGAGCAGATCCTCCGGGTCCTCGAGCTGGCCGGGAGGCGCAAGCGCAGGGAGCCCATGGCCTACATCCGGGGCTTCCGCGAGTTCTGGTCCCTCGAGTTTGCCGTAACACCCGCCGTCCTCGTCCCCCGGCCGGAGACGGAGTGCCTCGTCGAGGAGGTCCTTGCGCTCCGCGACGCCTACCGGGGGGTGCAGGCGCGGATCCTCGACATCGGTGCGGGATCGGGCGCCGTGGGCATCGCGGTGGCCTCGGAGTGGCCCGGCTGCGACATGACGGCCACGGAATGCTCTGCGGCGGCCCTCGAGGTGGCCCGCGAAAACGCGCGGCGGCTCCTCGGGGAGAGCCGGCCGATCACCTTCGTGCAGGGCGATTGCTACGAGGGGACCGAGGGCGCCTTCGACATCGTCTGCTCGAACCCCCCCTACATCAGCGAGGCCGAATACGAGACGCTGGCCCGCGAGGTGACGCTCTACGAGCCGCGGGAGGCCCTCGTGGCGGGGCCCGAGGGGACCGAGTTCCACCGGCGCATCGCCGAGGGCGCGCGGGAGAGGCTCAAGCCCGGCGGCTGGCTCCTCATGGAGATGGGGGCGGGGCAGCGGGCGGCCCTCACGGAGATCCTGGAACAGACGGGGCTGTTCGAAGGGGTCCGGTTCCGCACGGACCTGGCCGGCCTCGACCGGGTGGTGATTGCGAGAAGGAAAGGAATCGTGTAGTAGGAAGGCAGCAGGATTCTTCCTGCGAATAGACGCTTTTGGACCGCTCTCCATCTCGTTCCATTGCAGACGCAAAAACTCGCCCCCTGGGCTCAAACAATTTGCGCTGCCACCGCTCCACTTCGATAAGAGCGGTTGCCCAAAAGACGCCTCACTTCGCATCCTGAATCCCGCCCCCTTCCTGCGACAGGGTGTAAGAATTTCTTTTGGAGATCATCTGTTGGACAAATTCATCATCGAAGGCGGGAAAAAGCTGGAGGGACGCGTGCGGATCAGCGGCTCGAAGAACGCCGCCCTGCCCGTCCTCGTGTCCTCGCTTCTCGCCGACGGCTGGAGCACCTACCGCAACATCCCCGACCTCGCCGATATCCGGACGATCAAGAAGCTCCTGGCCAACCACGGGGCACAGATGGAGGGCGAGGGCGAGACCCTGCGCATCAACGGTGGCAACATCGCCAACTGCGAGGCGCCCTACGACCTGGTGCGGACCATGCGCGCCTCCGTCCTCGTCCTCGGGCCGCTGGTCGCGCGGATGGGGCAGGCCAGGGTGTCGCTTCCCGGCGGCTGCGCCATCGGCGCCCGCCCGATCAACCTCCACCTCAAGGCCCTCGAGGCCATGGGGGCCGAGATCGATCTCAGGGAGGGCTACGTGGAGGCGAAGGCCAGGCGTCTCAGGGGGGCCCGGATCTACTTCGACATCTCCACCGTGGGGGGCACGGAGAACATCATGATGGCGGCGGTCCTCGCCAAGGGGACCACCCGGCTGGAGAACGCCGCCAAGGAGCCCGAGGTCGTCAACCTCGCCGATGCGCTCAAGGCCATGGGGGCGAGGATCCAGGGAGCGGGCACCGACGTGATCACCATCGAGGGCGTCGAGAGCCTCAAGCCCTGCGAGGTCAGCGTCATCCCCGACCGGATCGAGGCGGGGACCTTCCTCATCGCCGCGGCCATCACGGGAGGCGACGTCGTCCTCGAGGGCTGCAACCCGGAACACCTCGAAGCCCTCATCCTGAAGCTGCAGGAAGCGGGGATCTCCGTCGAGGCGGCCGAGGGCGGCCTCAGGGTCCGGGGCGCGCCGGAGATCCAGAGCGTCGATGTCAAGACCCTGCCCTACCCGGGGTTCCCCACGGACCTGCAGGCCCAGATGATGGCCCTGATGGCCGTCTCGCGGGGATCGAGCGTGATCACGGAGACCATCTTCGAGAACCGGTTCATGCACGTGGCGGAGCTTCGGCGCCTCGGGGCCAACATTGCCGTCGAGGGACACAACGCCGTCGTCAAGGGGGTCAAAAGGCTCAAGGGGGCACCCGTCATGGCGACGGACCTGCGGGCCTCGGCCTCGCTGGTCGTGGCGGGGCTCGTGGCGGAGGGCAGGACGACCCTGTCCCGCGTCTATCACATCGACCGGGGATACCAGGCGATCGAGAAGAAGCTCACCGCTCTCGGGGCGAGCATCCAAAGGGTCAAGGGATAATCACGGCAGCCGCAAGCCGCGGGCAGCAAGGCAGGCAAGCCTTGCCGGTCGATGCTCGAGGCCTGCTGCCCGAAGCGCGGCGGGAAGGGAAACAGGATCATGCGGATCGTGCGGACATCGGACAGGGGCTTTGAGCGGGAGTTCAAGCGGATCGTCAGCCGGGGGAAATCCTTCGACCCGGCCTTCGAAAAGAAGGTCTTCGCCATCCTCCGGGACGTGGAGAGGCGGGGCGACAGGGCCCTGTTTGCCTACACGAAGCGATTCGACGGCGTGGCGCTGACCGAAAAGACCGTCGAGGTCTCCCCCCTCGAGATCCGCGAGGCCCTGTGCGCGGTACCGGAGCAGGGGCGGGCGGTCCTGGAGCTGGCGGCTGGACGCATCGAGCAGTACCACAAGCGGCAGAGGCTCGAGAGCTGGTCCTACACGCGGGCAGGCGTCGAGCTCGGCCAGAAGATAGTCCCCCTCGACCGCGTGGGGATCTACGTTCCCGGCGGCCTTGCCGCGTACCCCTCGACGGTGCTCATGGCGGCCATCCCCGCGAGGATCGCCGGGGTCAGGGAAATCGTCATGACGAGCCCCGTCGGCCAAGGAGGGCTCAACCCCATCCTCGCGGCGGCGGCGCAGATCGCAGGCGTCGACCGGATCTTCAAGGTGGGCGGCGCCCAGGCCGTGGCGGCCATGGCGTACGGGACGCGATCCGTTCCGGCCGTCGACAAGATCGTGGGGCCGGGCAACGCCTGGGTGGCGACGGCCAAGAAGCTCGTTTTCGGGCGCACGGGGATCGACATGATCGCGGGGCCCAGCGAGATCCTCGTCATCGCCGACGCATCGGCCGACCCCGCGGTCGCCGCGGCGGACCTGCTCTCCCAGGCCGAGCACGACGCGCTGGCGAGCGCCGTCCTCGTCACGCCCGACGAAGACCTCGCGAAGCGGGTCCTGGCCGAGGTGAAGGGGCAGCTCCGGAGACTCTCCCGGGAGTCCATCGCCGCGCAGGCGATCAGGGAGTACGGCCTTGTCGTGGTGACGCAGGACCTGGCGGAGGCCGTCGAGGTGGCCAACCGGTTCGCGCCCGAGCACCTGGAGCTTCTCGTGACGGACCCGAAATCGCTGCTCCGCGGGATCCGCAACGCCGGCGCCGTCTTTCTCGGCCACCACACCCCCGAGGCCCTGGGCGATTACCTGGCGGGCCCCAACCACATCCTCCCCACGGGGGGGACGGCCCGGTTCTCATCGCCGCTGGGGGTCTATGATTTCGTCAAGCGGATCAGTCTGCTTTCCTTCGACGCCAAGGCGCTCGCCAAGTTCGGCAAACCGGCGGCGGCATTTGCCGCGATGGAAGGCCTCGACGCCCACGGTCAGTCCATCCTGGCGAGGCTAAGGGCAAAAAAATCTTGACAAATCGGCCAATCCGGTTAATTTAGGGCTCTCTTTCAAAATCGGTTGTTTCCCTTCAAGAGCGGGCGTAATTCAGAGGCAGAATGTCAGCTTCCCAAGCTGAACGTCGTGGGTTCGATTCCCATCGCCCGCTCCAGAGCATTCAAAGGGTTAAGCGACTCGGCTTGGCCCTTTTTCTTTGTGACAAGGCGTGTGGCGGCCCCGGGCGGCGACACGTCCGACAGGAACGGCATCATGCTGAATTTTCTTCCGTCCTATCTGGTGGGAGCCATCGCGGCATTTCTCCTGGCCCTCAACGTGTTGGTGTGGGTGACCGTCCTGTTCGTCTTCGCCGTCCCGAAATTCCTCCTGCCGTACCCGCCCCTGACCCGGGCGCTGAACCGGGTCCTCCACTGGATCGGGGAGAACTGGATCGCCTGCAACAGCGCCTGGATGCGCCTGACGCAAAAAACGAAGTGGGACGTGCAGGGGCTGGAGGGCCTGAACTATCACGGGTGGTACCTGGTCGTCAGCAACCACCAGAGCTGGGTGGACATCTTCGTGATGCAGCACCTGCTCAACCGCCGCATCCCCCTGCTGAAGTTCTTCATCAAGCGGGAGCTGATCAGGGTGCCGCTGATGGGATTCGCCTGGTGGGCTCTGGATTACCCGTTCCTGTACCGCCACAGCGCCGCGTACCTGGAAAAGCACCCCGAGCAGCGGGGCAAGGATTACGACGCCACGCGCCGGGCCTGCGCGAAATTCGCCACCGTCTCCACGAGCGTCATGAATTTCCTCGAGGGGACGCGCTTCACGAAGGCCAAGCACGAGCGGCAGCAGAGCGAGTACAAACACCTCTTGCGCCCCAAGGCCGGGGGGCTCGCCCTGGCCCTCAACGCGCTGGGCGACAAGTTTCACTCCCTGCTGGACATGACCATCGTCTACCCCGACGGGATCCCGACCTTCTGGGAGTTCATGTGCGGCAGGCTCAGGCGCATCATCGTGCGCATGAGAACCATCGAAATCCCGCGGGAGCTGATGCGCGGCGACTACGAGGGCGACCCTTCCTTCCGGGAGGCCATGCACCGGTGGGTGCAGCAGCTGTGGCAGGAGAAGGACGCCCGGATCGAGGCCCTTCTCGCAGAGGCAGGGTCGGGTTGACCAAGATCGGGGATCGAGAGGATGGAACGGGCAGGGCTGGGAGGCTTTGACTGGGGCAGGGGCCGATGGGAGAACGCCGCGGTCCCGCAGGCCCGGGCCGAGATCATCATCGCCTCGGACTGGGCCCCCATCCGCGCCTTCGACGGGATCGTCGCAGAGACGCCCGAGGCGGTCTACGGCGACCTGATGCCGGTTCTTCGCCGGTGCGACCTGCGCATCGTCAACCTGGAGTGCGCGCTCTCGGGGGACGCCGCCCCGGTCTGGAAGAGCGGCTCCGTCTTCAAGGGCCGCCCGGAGCACATCCGCGGGCTGACGTCGGTCCCCTTCGAGGCCGTCACGCTTGCGAACAATCACGTCTTCGATTACGGGCCGGAAGCCTTCAGGCAAACCCTGGAACTGCTCGAACGGCACTCCATCCGCACCGTCGGGGCGGGCATGTCCCCCGAGGAGGCCTGCCGGCCCCTCGTCCTCGAGGTGAGGGGGATCCGCATCGGGATCGTCAACTTCAGCGAGGGCGAGGACCTGACGGCCGCCGTCTCGGGCCCCGGCGTCTTCGGGTGGGACATCGGCGCCGTCACGGAGAGCGTCCGCGCCGTCCGGCCCGGCGTGGACATCGTCCTGGTCGTCTGCCACGGCGGGGTCGAGTACATCCCCTTCCCGCCGCCCTATCTTGCGGCGGCCTTCGGCCGCATCGCCTCGGCCGGGGCCGATCTCATCGTCTGCCATCACGCCCACGTCCCGCAGGGGATCCAGTTCGCAGGCGGCGTGCCCGTCTGCTACAGCCTGGGGAACTTCGTCTTCTGGCAGGAGACGGACCTGCTCTACCGCAAGCTGGGATACCTGGTGAAGGCCGGTGTTGCGCGGGAGGGGCTCTCGCACATCGAGATCGTTCCCTACGACATCGGGCCCGATAGTCTCCGGCTGCTCCGGGGCGCTGAATCGGCGGGGTTCTTCGAAGCCCTGAAAAAGGTCACGCTGCCGCTCGCGGAGCGGAACGGCATAGCCGATGCCTGGCACGGGTATCTGCGATATTACGGCATCAAGGGCTTCCGCGACGAGATCGCGATGATCTTGGCCCGGATGGATCAGGAGCCCGCCAAGGGCGCAGCCATGATGCGCAACCGCATCGCAACCATGCAGCACCGGGAGCTCTGGGTCGACGCGATGACGCGGATCATGGAGGGGAGCATCGACGAAGCGCCCCAGTGGGCCTACGACCTGGCCGTCGAGTGGCTCACCCGGAAGCGGCCTGCGCGGGGAGCGCGGTGAGATGAGCGCCGTTGCGACGAAAGAGCATCTTTCGCTGCTCATCGCCGACTCGGGCATGGGCGGCCTCTCGATTTGCGCGGACATCGTCAGGGGCCTGCAGGCGAAAGGGGGGGGCCGCTCCGTGTCCCTGACCTACTTCAACGCCTGGCCGGAACAGGACCGCGGCTACAACCGCCTGCCCGGGATGGCCGAGCGCATCCGCGTCTTTGACCGGGCCCTCTCGGCCATGCTGCGCTTCGGGCCCGACCGGATCCTGATTGCCTGCAACACCCTCTCGGCGCTCTATCCCGACACACCCTTCAGCCGGCGGGCCCCCGTGCCGGTGACGGACATCATCGGGTTCGCCGTCGATCTGATGCACGCGTACCTGAGCGCACGGGCGGAGGGCCGCGTCATCCTCCTCGGCACGCCGACCACCGTCGAGGCGGGCACCCACCGGGCGCGCCTCGTCGACCGGGGCATCGACCCGGGCCGCATCGTCTGCCAGCCCTGCGACCGGCTCGCCGGGGAGATCGAAAAGGCGCCCGAGGGCGCAACCGTCCGGGCCATGATCGAGGACTGCGTGGGACAGGCCGCAGGGAGAATCACGGACAGGCGCCTGCCCGTGGCGGCCGCCCTGTGCTGCACGCACTACGGGTACAGCCGGCGCCTCTTCGAGGAGGCCCTGCAGGCCCGCTTCGAAGGCCCCGTCGAGATCCTCGACCCCAACCGGGCGATGAGCGAGGGGGTGCTTGCCGAATTTCCCGCCCGGGGCGGGGGGGAGGTCCGCATCGACCTGCAGGTCGTCTCGCGGATCGCCTGGAGCGGGGAGAAGATCGGGGCGATCGCGCGCCTGCTGGAGGCGGCGTCGCCCCTGACGGCGCACGCATTGAGAACATACCGGCACGACCCGGAACTGTTTACATTCTGACGTGGAGGAGAGACCTGCATGCGGAAGGTGCTGATCGTGACGGGCCCCGGCGGGGATGCCCAGGGCTGGGGCGACATGAAGGTGACCCAGACGATGTGCGAGACGCTCAACTCGGGCGACCTGGCGGCGGAGATCGCCTACGTGACGACGACGGAGGAGTTCCTGCAGGCCCTCTCGAGCCGCCGCTACGACATCGTCTGGAGCGCCCTGTACTACATCTCGCAGCGCGAGGACATCATCGGCCTCGGTGCGGACAACGAGTGGGTCGCCGACATGCTCGACGAGAGGGGCATCCCGTACATCGGCCCCAACGCGCAGACCATGAAGGACCTGATCCAGAAATACGAGACGCACCGGATCATGCACGAAAACGGCGTGCTCGTCCCGGCCTTCGCCCTGGTGTCCCCCGGCGACGCGCTGCCGGAGGTGTCCTTCCCCGCCTTCGTCAAGCCCAACTGCGAGTCCCGCTCCGTCGGGATCAGCGACGACAGCGTCGTCCACAATCCCGAGGAGCTGGCGAAGCGCATCCGATACGTCCACGAGAAGCTCGAGCAGGCCGCGCTCGTCGAGGAGTTCCTGCCGGGCGAGGAGTACACGGTCCTCATGCTCGGAAACGGCAGGCTGCAGGAGATCCTCCCCGGCCTCGTCACCGTAGACAGGTCCCACTTCGGCAGGCATCAGATCCTGCGAAGCGATCTTCGGGGGGTGGGGCTGACGAAGATCAGCATCCCCACGGACAAGCAAAGGGCCCAGGAGGCCCGGGAGCTGACGAAGAAGGCCACCGACGCCCTGAAGTGCTGGGACCACGTGCGGGTCGACATGCGCGTCGACGCGCAGGGGCGCCTGCGTGTGATGGAGGTCAACGGCATCCCGGGGCTCAAGCCCGTGAAGAGCTGGAGCCCGCAGATCTACTCGCTCTACCACCCCTCCCCGGGCGGGCCCATGGAGGAGTACCGCAACATGCTCCACCTGATCGTCCACTCCGCCCTGGAGCGGCACGGGCTTCGTTGAGAGAAGAGGAGCGGAAGCGGGATAGAGCCATGCGCGTTCCCTTCGACCCCGAGATCGTCGAGCGGCTCCGGAGCGCAACACGCGTGCAGGGGGAGGGGCCCGAGGGCGGCTTTGCCTTCGACCTGGACCTGTCGGCCCCCGCCCTCGCCGTGGCCGTCCATGCCGGTCACAAGGTCCGCGAGGAATTGCTGCCCCTGGTGCGGATCCCGGAACAGGACCGCCTCTTCGAGGAGGACCCGGCAACGGACCGCATGATCCGGGGCAGCGCCAACGCCGTCTGGGGACTGGATTCGAGGGCCGAGTACGATCTGAACCGTCCCCCGGAGCGGGCCGTGCCGCTGACGGCCGAGCAGTTCTGGGGCGTGCAGGTCTACAGCGCCCCCCTGCCCGAGGCCATGGTGCGCCGCTCCCTGGAAAAGCACGAGGCATTCTACCGGTTCATCGGCAGCTGCATCCGTGTCCTGCTGGAGCGCTTCGGCCAGTGCGTCGTCTACGACATCCACTCCTACAACCTCTCCCGCCAAATCGAAAAGGGGATCCGGAATCCCCCCCTGTTCAATCTCGGGACGGCGCTGCTCGACCGGCGGCGGTGGGGAGACCGGATCGACGCGTGGCTGCGCGAGCTTGCCCGGATCGAAGTCCCGGGCATCCCCGCGACGGTGGAAGAAAACAGGGTGTTCACGGGGGAGGGTGAGCTCTGCCGCCGCCTGACGGGGTGGGACCCCCGCATCCTGGTGCTGCCCACGGAGATCGCCAAGGTCTACATGGACGAGCGCACGGGCACCCTGGACGAGGGGCGCATCGACGCCCTGGGCCGCGCGCTGCGCGGGGCCATCGCCGCGCACACCCCGGGGGCTGACCGGTAAATCGTCTCCCCGCGCCCTGTTTTTTTGCTTGCATCGGCGCTTTTTCTGTGCTAGAAAAGCACCCGAAATTCGAATGGTTCCTATTCGAGTGGGCCCCTTTGCCCACTTTTTTATTTTAAAGACAGGCAAAAGGCCACAGGCTCGAGGGAAAAGGGCTCTTGGCCCAGGCCCTTTGCCGCAAGCATTATGCAGGATGTTCATTCCTCATACCGCGAGAGGATGATCGGGCTCGTCGAGCCCGTCCTCGAGTCCGAGGGGCTCGAGCTCGTGGAGCTCGAGTGCCTGCGGATGAAGACCCGGTGGCTCGTGCGGATCTTCATCGACCGCGAGGGCGGGGCGACCCTCGATGACTGCACGGCCCTCAGCCACCAGCTGGGCGACCTGCTCAACGTGCACGATCTGCCGCCGGGGCCCTACACGCTGGAGGTCTCGACGCCGGGGCTCGACCGGCCGCTGACCCGCGACAAGGATTTCGAGAGGTACCGCGGCTCGAGGGTCCGCATCCGGACGCGGGAGCCCATCGACGGCTCGCGGAATTTCCTGGGCACCTGCGTCGACTACGCGACGGAGGGCGGGCGCAGGGTCGTGACCCTCGACGTGGACGGCCGATCCGTCCGGATCGACCGGGAGAACATCCAGAAGGCGAATCTTGAATACGAACTGTCCGGCAAAGGGCAAAAGGCAAAAGGCAAAAGGTGACAGGCGAAGAACGTTCCACGCCATCCGCCTTTAGCCCTCAGCCCTGTGCCGTATTGGAACCAGGAGGTCACGCATGTTTCCGGAGTTGAAACGTCTCATCGAGCAGATGGGCAAGGACAAGGGGATCGAGAAGGAGGTCATCATCGAAGCCCTGGAGTCGGCCATCCTCACCGCGGCCCGCAAGAAGCTGGGGCCGAAGGTGGAACTCGAGTCCAAGTACAACGAGGAGGCGGGAGAGCTGGAGGTGTTCCAGTTCAAGACGGTCGTGGAGAAGGTGCTGGACCCCGAGACGCAGATCAGCCTCGAGGAGGCAAGGCGGGACCTCGACGAGGAGGCCGAGCCGGGCGACAGCCTGGGCATGAAGATCGACGCGGCCAGCTTCGGCCGCATCGCCGTGCAGACGGCCAAGCAGATCATCATCCAGAAGGTCAAGGACGCCGAGCGCGACAAGATCTACGACGAGTACAAGGACAAGAAGGGCCAGATCGTCAGCGGCTTCGTCCAGCGCTTCGAGGGCGGCAGCATCATCGTGAACCTCGGCCGCGCCGAGGCCGTCATCCCCCCCTCGGAGCAGATCCACCGCGAGACCTACAAGCGCGGCGACCGGATCCGGGCCTTCATCGTGGACGTCAAGAAGATCTCCAAGGGCCCCCAGATCGTCCTGTCCCGCACCCACCCCGGGTTCCTGCGCGCCCTGTTCGAGCTCGAGGTGCCGGAGATCTCCGAGGGCTTCATCGAGATCGTCAACGTGGCCCGCGAGCCCGGCAACCGCTCCAAGATCTCCGTCCGGACCCTCGACAAGGACATCGACCCCGTCGGGGCCTGCGTGGGGATGCGGGGCTCCCGCGTGCAGAGCGTCGTCCAGGAGCTCAAGGGCGAGAAGATCGACATCGTCCCCTACTCGGAGGACGCCGTGAAGTACATCTGCTCGGCCCTCTCGCCCGCCAAGGTGAGCAAGGTCTTCATGTACGAGGACGAGCGGTCCATGGAGGTCATCGTGCCCGACGACCAGCTCTCGCTCGCCATCGGCAAGAGCGGCCAGAACGTCCGGCTCGCCGTGCGGCTCACGGGCTGGAAGATCGACGTGAAGAACGAGTCGATGCTCCAGAAGCAGGCCGAGGAGGGGCCCAAGAGCCTCATGAAGGTCCCCGACCTCGACGAGGCAACAGCGGAGCTCCTCTTCAAGGAAGGCTACAAGAGCGTCGCCGCCCTGTCGTCGGCGGACCCCGAGGCCCTGAAGGCCATCCCGGGGATGGACGCCGAGAAGGCGCAGGGCATCGTCGAGAGGGCCGCGCAGGTCGTGGAGAAGGATGCGGGGGGTGCCGCCTGAGCCTTGAGAAAGGCCTCAAGCCCGGGCTGAACCATACTTTTCGGGGGTTTCGAGCATGTCCAAGATGAGAGTTTACGAACTGGCCAAGGAGTTCGGGGTCGAGAACAAGGAGTTCATCGCGAGGCTCAAGACCCTTGGCATCGCCGTCAAGTCCCACTCCAGCACTCTCGAGGACAGCGAGGTCGAGCGGGTCCGCCGCGAGTTCGCCGCCAAGGGCGAGAAGGAGGTCGTCGAGAAGCGGGTCAAGTCGACGGTCATCCGCAGGCGGGCCGTCCGCCTGCCGGCCGAGGAGGCCGCCGAGGCCGCAGCCCCCGCGGCGCCGGCCGAGCCGGTGGAGAAGGCGGAGCCGGCCGAGAAGCCCGAGGCCGCCCCGCCGGAGAAGGAAAAGAAGGTCGAACAGCCCGAACCAGCCGCTGAAGCGGAAAAGCCCGCCGAGCCCCGGGCGGAGGAGCCCCCGGCCGCCGCGGCGGCGCCCGAGGCCGAGAAGGCCCCCGCAAAGCCCGAGCCCCCCGTGAAAAAGGAGCCCGACCTTTCCCGCCAGGCGCAGATCATCCGCCGGCCCGAGCCCGCCGAGAGGAGGGAAGGCCCGAGGCCCCCGGCCGCGGTCACCCCGCAGGCCCAGATCCGCAAACCCGCAGGTCCCGCGCCGGTCCATCCGCGCGGCCAGGCCGCCACGCCGGCAGGCGCGGAGGCGAGGGGTGCCGCGCCGGGCGCCGACAAGAAAGGCAAGAAGGCCGTCGAGGTGGTCATGGATTCCGTGGCCGCCAAGAAGAAGACGATGATCAAGCAGGTCATCGACAAGAAGGACAAGCGGGTCCGGCTCCGGGAGATCGAGGAGGAGGAATCCCCCCGCTGGAAGGGCGAACGCAAGGCGGCCGTCGTCAAGATGAAGAAGACGGAGATCACGACGCCCAAGGCGATCAAGCGGCGGATCCGGATTGCCGAGGCCATCCGCGTCGGCGAGCTCGCCAAGCAGATGGGCGTGCGCGCCAGCGACGTCATCAACAAGCTGCTCGGCCTGGGCATGATGGTCACCATCAACCAGGCCATCGACGTCGATGCGGCCACCCTGATCGCCGCCGAGTTCGGCTACCAGGTCGAGGCCGTCACGGCCGAGTACGACGAGCTGATGCAGCGGGTCGAGGCCGAGCCCCGGAACCTGAAGCCCCGCGCGCCCGTCGTCACCGTCATGGGTCACGTCGACCACGGCAAGACCTCGCTGCTCGACGCCATCCGGCAGACCAACGTCATCGACGGCGAGGCCGGCGGCATCACGCAGGCCATCGGCGCCTACCACGTCCGCGTCAAGGACCGCGACATCGTCTTCCTCGACACGCCGGGCCACGAGGCCTTCACGGCCATGCGCGCCCGCGGGGCGAAGGTGACGGACATCGTCGTCCTCGTCGTGGCGGCCGACGACGGCGTCATGGAGCAGACCGTGGAGGCCATCAACCACTCGCGGTCGGCCGGAGTCCCGATCATCGTGGCCGTCAACAAGATCGACAAGCCCAACGCCACCCCGGACCGGATCAAGCAGGAGCTCGCACAGCACGGCCTCGTGCCCGAGGACTGGGGGGGCGATACGCTCTTCGCCGACATCTCCGCGAAGAAGAAGATCGGCATCGAGAACCTGCTCGAGCTCATCCTCCTGCAGGCCGACGTGCTCGAGCTGAAGGCCGACCCGGACCGCCCGGCCCGCGGCATCATCATCGAGGCCAAGCTCGACAGGGGCCGCGGCCCGGTGGCGACGGTGCTCATCCAGGAGGGGACGCTGCGCGAGGGCGACGCCTTCTCCGCGAAGACGGAGTGGGGCCGCGTGCGCGCCATGATCAACGACCAGGGGCAGCGCGTCAAGGAGGCGGGCCCCTCCATGCCCGTGGAGGTCATCGGGTTCTCCAGCGTCCCGCAGGCAGGCTCGGAGTTCATCGGCGTCGAGGATGAAAAGAAGGCCAAGAGCATCAGCGAGTACTGGATCCGCAAGGAGCGCGAAAAGGAGCTGGCCGCCACCTCCAAGATCACCCTGGAGCAGCTCTACCAGCGGATCAAGGAGGGCGCCAAGGAGCTCAACGTGATCCTGAAGGCCGATGTCCAGGGGTCGCTCGAGGCCCTGACCGAGGCGCTCAACAAGCTCTCCACCGACGAGATCAAGCTGAAGATCATCCACAGCTCCACGGGCGCCGTCACCGAGACGGACGTCATGCTCGCGTCGGCCTCCGACGCGATCATCCTGGGCTTCAAGGTGAGGCCCGATGCGCGCGTCGTCGAGATCGCCGGCAAGGAGGGCGTCGAGATCAAGCTCTACGACGTGATCTACAACGCCATCAACGACGTGCGGGCCGCCATGGAGGGCCTGCTGGAGCCCGAGTTCCGGGAGGTCGTCCAGGGCCGCGCCGAGGTCCGCGAGACCTTCCGCATCGTCAAGGTGGGCACCGTGGCGGGCTGCTACGTGACCGACGGCAAGATCCCGCGCAGCGCCAGCGTGAAGCTCGTGCGCGACGGGGTGGTCGTCTACGACGGCAAGATCGCCTCGCTCAAGCGCTTCAAGGACGATGCGAAGGAAGTGGCCGCCGGGATGGAGTGCGGCCTCGGCATCGAGGGCTACAACGACATCCGCGTGGGGGACGTGATCGAGGCGTACATCACGGAGCAAATCGAGAGGAAACTCCAATAGGTCCGTCCCGTCTCTTCCGTCGGGAGACGAGGGGACGGAAGGCCGGTCCGGACCGGACGGGCCGCAGGGATGCATGGTCGGTATGGTAGTCGGCGTCGGGACCATCGAGGTGCACATCCACGAGAGCCGCTCCCTGAAGGAGAAGCGGGGCGTGATGAAGAGCCTGATCCGCCGCACGCAGAACGAGTTCAACATCTCGATCGCCGAGGTCGACGGGCACGACAACTGGAAGCGGGGGATCATCGGCTTTGCCGTCGTGGGCAACGACCGGGTCTTCGTCGACTCGAAGATGGAGAGGGTCCTGCACTTCGTCGAGAACCTCCGCCTGGCGGAAGTCGTCAACGTGCGCAGGGAGATCACGAACTACTCCGACATGACGGGCCGGTACGACGGGGGGGCGCTGCCCGATGGATTACAAGAGAGCTGACCGGGTCGCGGACCTCATCAAGCAGGAACTCGCCGAGATTCTCCGCCGCGAGGCCCACGACCCGCGGATCGCCAACATCACCGTGACGGATGTCCGGCTCACGGACGACCTCCGCTCGGCCCGCATCTACGTCGTCGAACTCGGCAAGGACCGCATGAGCGACGAGGTCGGGCAGGGCCTCTCGAAGGCCAGGGGCTTCGTCCGGCGCGAGCTCGGCAGGCGCCTGCAGCTCCGATACGTCCCGGAGCTGAGCTTCTTCTACGATTCCTCGTTCGAGTACGGCTCGAGGATCGAGAAGCTGCTCAAGGCGATCAGGAAAGAAGAACCGGATGATCCAATCGATCGCTGACATCATCAGGAGGGGCCGCCGCTTTCTCGTGACCTCCCACGTGAGGCTCGACGGGGACGCCGTGGGATCGGAGCTCGCCCTCTACGAGGCGCTCCGGGGCCTGGGCAAGGAGGCCGTCGTCTACAACCAGGACCGCACGCCGCAGATGTACGCCTTCCTGCCCGATGCGGAGGTCATCGTGAACCGGCTGGGCCCCGTGGACGGCTTTGACGCCGTCTTCATCCTCGACTGCAGCGAGATCGAGCGCGTGGGCGACGAGGCGCCGCGGATCGCCGGGATCCGGCAGATCGTCAACATCGATCACCACATCTCGAACGACCGGTACGGCCACCTGACGCTCACGGACCCCGAGGCGAGCTCCACGGGCGAGATGGTCTTCCGGCTCCTCGACGCAATGGGCCTCGAGATCACGAAGGACATGGCGGTCAACCTCTACACGGCGATCCTGACCGACACGGGGGCCTTCCGGTACTCGAACACGGGACCGGGAACCTTCGCCGCCGCCGGCCGGCTCCTCGAGAAGGGGGCCGACCCGGCCTGGGTCGCCCAGAAGGTCTACGAGACCTACCCGGCGGTGAAGATCCGGCTGCTGGCCCGGGCCCTGACCACCCTCGAGTTCGACTGGCAGGGGCGGATCGCGGCCCTCACGGTATCGAAGAGCATGCTCGACGAGGCGGGCGCCGAGTGGGAGCACACGGAGGGCTTCGTCGAGTACCCCCGCTCCATCGAGGGCGTGCAGGTGGCCGCCTTCCTGAGCGAGATCGGCGAAGGGCTCTACAAGGTCAGCCTGCGCTCCAAGGGGCGGTTCAACGTCGAGGAGGTGGCCCGGAAATTCGGGGGCGGCGGCCACATCAACGCCGCGGCCTGCCGGATCGAGGGTGACGCGGAGACGGTCAAGAAGCGGCTCTTCGACGCGATCAAGAACGGTGGCCGATGAACGGCGTCGTCGTCGTCGACAAGCCCGCGGGGATCACCTCCCATGACGCCGTCGACCGCGTGCGGAGGATCCTGGGAGAAAAGAAGGCGGGCCACACGGGCACCCTCGACCCGATGGCCACCGGCGTGCTCCCCGTCTGCGTCGGCGAGGCGACGAAACTGGCCGCCTTCCTCGCGGCAGACGACAAGGTCTACGAGGTCACGATGCGCCTGGGCGTCCGGACGGACACCCAGGACATGACCGGGCGTGTGCTCGGGGAGCAGGAGCCCCGGGTGACGGAGGCGGAGATCCGGGCCGTGCTCGAGGGCTTTGCGGGAACCGTCACCCAGGTGCCGCCGCAGTACTCGGCCGTCAAGGTCCGGGGCCGGGCGCTCTACAAGTGGGCGCGCAAGGGCGTGCACCTGGTGCCCCCCGCGCGGCAGGTCGAGATCCGGGCGATCCGCCTGCGCGCGGTCGAGATGCCCCGGGTGCGGTTCGACGTGACCTGTTCCAAGGGCACCTACGTCCGGACGCTGTGCGCCGACATGGGCGAGAGGCTCGGCTGCGGGGCCGCCCTGGAGAGCCTGCGCCGGACGGCCAGCGGCAGGTTTCGGCTGGAAGACGCCGTTTCCCTGGAGGGCGCAAGCGACGCCGCCGTCCGGGAGCGGCTCGAGCGGGGGCTCATCCCGCCGGGGCGGGCCCTTGCGGGGGTGGGGGACATCCCGGTGCCCCCGCACGTGGAGGAGCAGCTCAGGAGGGGCCGCCAGCCCGACGCCGGGGCCCTGGCGGGGCTGCAAATCCCTTCTCTTGCCGCGGGAGATGTGGTAAAGTTCACGAGCGGGTCCGGGCGCCTCGTGGCGCTGGCCCGCATGGTCGTTGCATCGGAGGATATCCCGATGCTGGGCGCCCGGGACCGGGTGGCCCGCATCCTGAGAGTCTTCACCGAGTCATGAAACGGATCGAACACAAATCATTTGTGAGCAAAGGGAGGATCAACGGACGTGCTTGACGCAGAAAAGAGGAAAGAGATCATTGCCGGCTTCAGGACCCACGAGAGCGACACGGGCTCTCCCGAGGTGCAGGTTGCCCTGCTGAGCGCCAGGATCCAGTACCTGACGGAGCATTTCAAGACGCACAAGAAGGATCATCACTCCCGCCGGGGTCTTCTGAAGCTCGTCGGGCAGCGCCGGCGGCTGCTGGAGTATCTCAAGAACAAGGACGTGACCCGTTACCGGAAGATCATCGAAAGGCTCGGTCTCAGGAAGTAGAGCCGGCGGCGGCGCCCGCAACCGCCGGCCCGATTGCATCCCGGGTCAGGCGTCCGCCGCGGCATTCCCGGCCGAAGCATCGGGACGGGCCCGTTCAGGACAGGGGATCCGTCTGCCCTGCGGGTTCCGCCGGGTGCACGCGCGCAACATCAATCGAGTCATCAGCAAGGAGATAGAAAGCGTATGAGTCAGATTTTCAAGACACAGTTCGCGGGCAGCGAAATCAGCATCAAGGCACAGTACATCGCAGGCCAGGCTGACGGCGCCGTCCTCGTGACCTACGGGGAGACGGTCGTGCTCGTCACCATCGTCTCATCCCGGGCGCAGCGGGAGGGGCTCGACTTTCTGCCCCTCACCGTCGATTACCAGGAGATGACCTTCGCCGCGGGCAAGATCCCGGGCGGGTTCTTCAAGCGAGAGGGGCGGCCCAACGAGCGGGAGATCCTGATCTGCCGGATCATCGACCGGTCCATCCGCCCCCTGTTCCCCAAGGGCTACAATTACGAGACCCAGCTCATCGCCACGGTGCTCTCCGTGGACGGGCAGCACGACTCGGACGTGGCGGCCCTGCTCGGCGCCTCGGCGGCCCTGCAGATCTCCAACGTCCCCTTCAACGGGCCCATCGCCGGCGTCCGGATCGGCCGGATCGACGGCAAGCTCGTCGCCAACCCCACCTCGATGGAAAACAGCGACCTCGACCTGTTCATCTCGGGGCGCAAGGTGACCCCGGGGACGGGCGGCAGGCCCTATGACGTCAACCTCGTCATGCTCGAGGGCGGGGCCCAGGAACTGAGCGAGGATGACATCGTCCAGGGCATCAACCTCGCGCTGGAGGCCATGCGCCCCGTCATCGACCTGCAGGACGAGATGCAGAAGGCCATCGGCAAGGCCAAGCGGCCCTTCACGCCCCCCGTCGTCGATGAGGCGCTCTACCGGAAGATCTCCGACCTCGTGAAGGAGGGCTTCGAGGCGGCGTACCGGATCCCGGAGAAGCTCGACCGGTACGGAAAGATCCGGGAAGTCCGCGAGAAGGCCATCGAGACCCTCTGCAAGGACGACCCGTCGCTCAAGCCCCTCGTCGAGCACGTCATCGAGAAGATCGACCGCAGCGTTCTGCGGACCATGATCCTGACCGAAAAGCGGCGCGTCGGCGGCCGTGCCTACGACGAGATCCGGCCGATCCAGTGCGAGGTGGGCCTGCTGCCCCGCACGCACGGCTCGGCCCTCTTCACGCGGGGCGAGACGCAGGCCCTGGTGACGATCACCCTGGGGACGTCCTCCGACGAGCAGCGGCTCGACTACATCACGGGCGAGGAGATGCGCTCCTTCATGCTCCACTACAACTTTCCGCCCTACTGCGTCGGCGAGGTGAAGCGGCTCGGGAGCCCCGGCCGGCGCGAGGTCGGCCACGGGGCACTGGCCCGCAGGGCGCTGCTTCCCGTCATTCCCAGCCAGGAGGAGTTCCCCTACACGATCCGCACCGTCTCGGAGATCCTCTCCTCGAACGGCTCGTCCTCCATGGCCAGCGTCTGCGGCGGGAGCCTCTCGCTGATGGACGCGGGCGTGCCGGTGAAGGACGTCGTGGCGGGCATCGCCATGGGCCTGCTCAAGGAGGGCGACAGCGTGGCCGTCCTGTCCGACATCCTCGGCGACGAGGACCACGCCGGCGACATGGACTTCAAGGTCTGCGGCACCAAGAAGGGCATCACGGCCCTGCAGATGGACATCAAGATCGACGGCATCAACGAGCAGATCCTGCGCAAGGCGCTCCAGCAGGCCAAGGAGGGACGGTTCTTCATCATCGACAAGATGAAGGAGACGATCGCCGAACCCCGCAAGGAACTCTCCCCGTACGCCCCGAGGATCCTCACCCTGAAGATCCGGCCCGACCGGATCCGCGACCTCATCGGCACGGGCGGCAAGAACATCCGCCAGATCGTCGCCGAGACGGGGGTGACCATCGACGTCGAGGACGACGGGACGGTTCTCATCGCCTCGGCCGACCTCGAGGCCGCCGACCGGGCCATCGCCATGGTGAAATGGCTCACCGAGGAGGCCGAGATCGGCAAGATCTACATGGGCACGGTGAAGAAGGTCGTCGACTTCGGCTGCTTCGTGGAGATCCTGCCCGGCACCGAGGGGCTCGTCCACATCTCGCAGCTCGACACGAAGCGCGTCGCCAAGGTGACCGACGTGGTCAGGGAAGGCGACAAGATCCCCGTGAAGGTCCTCGAGATCGACTCGAACGGGAAGATCCGCCTGAGCCGGAAGGATGCCCTGGGTGCAGACGTACCGAAAAACGGTCCTTTCTAACGGGATCAAGGTCATCACGGAGGAAATCCGCCACGTCCGCTCCGTCTCGATCGGCGCATGGGTCCGCTGCGGCTCGCGTCACGAGGACGAGCGGATCAACGGGACGGCCCACTTCATCGAGCACATGCTCTTCAAGGGGACGGCCCGGCGCTCGGCCTTCGACATCGCCTCCGACATCGACTCCGTCGGGGGCGTGATGAACGCCTTCACGGGGAAGGAGCTGACGGCCTTCTACGTCAAGGTGCCCGACTACCACCTCCCCCTGGCCATCGACCTGCTGGCGGACATCTTCAACAACTCCCTGTTCGGGCCCGACGACATCGAGAAGGAAAAGTCGGTGGTCCTCCAGGAGATCAGCATGGTGGAGGACACGCCCGACGAGTACATCCACGACCTCTTCGAGAAGCACTTCTGGGAGGGGCATTCCCTGGGCATGCCCGTTCTCGGGACGAGGGACTCCGTCGACGCCTTCGACCGGGGCGAGGTCCTGACCTTCTTCGAGGAGCGCTACCGGGGGGACAACCTGGTCATCGCCGCCGTGGGGAACCTGGAACACGAGAAGCTGGTCGACCTCGTCGCGAAGCTCTTCGGCACGCTGCCCGCCCTGCGGCAGCAGCCTGCCGACGAGCCGCCGCGCACCACGGCGCGCCTGTCCTGCTTCGAGAAGGACCTCGAGCAGCTCCACCTCGTCGTGGGCACGCCGGCCCCGGCGACGCTCGACAACACCCGGTTCGCGGGGATCCTGATGAACTCCGTCTTCGGCGGGTCCATGAGCTCCCGGCTCTTCCAGGAGATCCGCGAGAAGCGTGGCCTCGCCTACGCCGTGCGCTCCTACATCGTTTCCTATCGGGACACGGGCATGCTCAACGTCTACGTCGGGACCTCGAAGGACAAGACGCGGGAGGTCATCGACATCATCCTCGCCGAGATGCGGCGCATGAAGACCGAGCCGTTCTCGGACAAGGAGCTGCAGTCGGCCAAGGAGCTCATCAAGGGCAACCTGCTGCTGAGCATGGAGAGCACCGACAACCGGATGCAGAAGCTCGCGACCAACGAGATCTACTTCGGCCGCAACGTGCCGCCCGAGGAGATCGTCGGCCGGATCGAGGCCGTGAGCGCCGAGGACATCCTGTCCCTCTGTGCGCAGATGTTCACGCGGGACAACCTGTCCATGGTTTTCCTCGGCGACATGACCGAGGCCGAAATGCCCGCGGACAACATCGAACTCTAAGAAGGCAACAGGCATCAGGCAACAGATTTCCCGCTTCCCGGCCTGCCACCTGGAGCCTGTCACCTCGCGCGCGGGCAGCGTCAAGCCGTGATTTGATAGACAGGTCATTCGGGTGATGAAACCGGCCAGAGAGCAAATCACTGTCACCGTCACGCGGGTCGACGGTTCGGAGGACCTTCCCCTTCCGGGCTACATGACGGACCACGCGGCGGGGATGGACCTCATGGCCGCCGTGCAGGGCGACCTGGTCCTTCCCCCGGGTCAGCGTGCCCTCGTCCCCACGGGCATCGCCATCGCCCTGCCGGAGGGCTTCGAGGCGCAGATCCGGCCCCGGAGCGGCCTCGCCCTGAAACACGGGGTGACCCTCCTGAACACGCCGGGCACCATCGACGCCGATTACCGCGGCGAGATCCGCGTCATCCTGATCAATCACGGCGCCGAGCCCTTCGTCGTCCGGCGGGGGGACCGGATCGCCCAGATGATCGTCGCGCCGGTCTGCTGGGTCCGGTGGGATCCGCAGCCCGGCTTGCCCGCCACGGAACGGGGCGACGGCGGCTTCGGGCACACCGGGTAAGGCTTGACAGTCTTGCATTTCCCGGATTTCTGTTGGACATTGAATTGAAAATGATCTAATAGACGGAAAATGCACGAAGTTAGGAAGTTGATAGCGTAAAATACGCGTTACCTGTTCTTTGAAAAAGCAGAGAGCATCTGATACGCCTTTGGAGAATTCGCCAAAACTCGAAAGGAGGTATCAAGATGCTCCCAGGAGAGTTACCCCTCCCGGATGGATTGTTGCCTGCCCCGGGGACGTTGTCAACCGGTTGTTTGTTCATTTGGCCGCCCTGTACGATCAGGCCTTTCCCCGGAGTTACGGGCAGCGGCTTCGGGACATCCAGCTGCAGTGGCTGTCGGCCCATCGGGGCCGGCTGCGCTGTCCGCGCTGCGACGGCACGGCGCTGATCCGCAAGGGTTGGCGGAGCCGGGTGCTGCGGACGTCGCGGGGGCGCCTGTCACTGGCGGTCCTGCAGATGCGCTGCAAGGCCTGCGGCCGGACGTTTCGGCCGGTCAATGCCGTGCTGGGGCTTCCCTTCGGGCGGCGCTTCCTCGACGAGCTGGTCGAGAAGGCCATCGGGCTGGGGATCCAGATGCCCTTCGGGCGGGCCTCCTGGGCCCTGCGCGCGCTGCTGGCCGATGCGCCTTCCCCGGAGGGGCTGCGGCGCCAGATCGCCGCCCGGGCCGCGACGCTCGCCCCGAGCGACGAGGTGGCCGGCAAGACCGTGCTGGTCGACGGCACCCGGGTCAAGGCGGGGAAGAACCCGCGGGGCTCGGCCGTTTATCTGGCCGTCAGCGCCATCCCGGGTCCCGCGGTGGCCGGACGCCCGACCATCGTCAAGCGGCTGGTGCACGTGCACGTGGGTGATGCCGAGGGGCTTCGCCGGCGACTGCTGGGGTTGCCCATCGAGCGGCTCGTGCATGATGGGGGCCTGAACCTCGAGGCCTGTGCCTCTGCGGTCCAGCGCTGCCGCTGGCATCTGGTGCACCAGCTCAATCACTACCTCTGGCTCGACGGCATGCAGGTCGAGCAGCGCCGGCACTACCAGAAGCGCCTCAAGCGGTTGCTGTGGCGCCGGGGGCCCCGAGCCCCCGAGGGCTTGGATGCCTTTATCAAAGAGCTGCAGCGCGACGGCTTCCGTCAGTCGGCCGAGCACCTCCAAAACGCTCAGCCGCACGCCTTCAGCTGGCAGGCCGACAAGGGCTTTGCCTTCACGACCACCGCTCCCCTGGAGCGGGAGATGAGGGAACTCAACCGCAGGGCCGATGTCGGGGCCCGCTGGAGCGACCGCGGGATCGAAAACGTCCTGACGGTGCTGTTCCACTACCGGCTCAATGAAAAACCGATAGTGCCCCTAAGGGCGTATCAGTAGGTAACGTGTTTTTGTTGCTATCAGGAAGTTAAGAAGATGGGAAGTTAGGAAATGAGGAAGTGGAGGCAACAGGCAGCAGATCCTTCTTTCTGACCTGTCACCTGCCACCTGATACCTGACACCTTGGTGAGGCTGAGGGTTTTCGACAAGGAAGATAGACAGGACAGGCCGAACAGAGCAGAATGGTGAAGACCTTCAAAGTCAAGAAGACCATCGCCGAGATCAACGAGAAGATCCGGCAGGGCAAGGCCGTCGTCGTGACGGCCGAGGAGATGATCGACATCGTCGAGCGTCACGGCGACGTGGAAGCGGCCCGGAAGGTCGACGTCGTGACCACGGGCACCTTCGGGCCCATGTGCTCATCGGGGGCCTTCCTGAATTTCGGCCACACCTCCCCGCGGATCAAGGCCCACAAGGTCTGGCTCAACGACGTGGCGGCCTACGGCGGCCTCGCGGCGGTCGACTGCTACATCGGGGCGACCGAGGTGGCCGAGGGCGACCCCCTCAACAGCGTCTTCCCCGGCGAGTTCAATTACGGCGGGGGCCACGTCATCGAGGATCTCGTGGCCGGCAACGTGATCCGGCTTCGCATGGAGGGCTACGGCACGGACTGCTACCCCTCGCGCAAGCAGGAGAAGAACATCGTGCTGCAGGACCTGCGGGACGCGATCCTCTTCAACCCGCGCAACTGCTACCAGAACTACAACTGCGCCGTGAACATGTCCGACAAGACGATCTACACCTACATGGGGGTCCTGCGCCCGCGGATGGCCAACGCCAACTACTCCACCTCGGGACAGCTCAGCCCCCTGTTCAACGACCCCTACTACCGGACGATCGGGATCGGGACCCGCATCTTCCTCGGCGGGGCCCAGGGGTACGTGGCCTGGCACGGCACCCAGCACCACCCGGACACGCCGCGGGGACCCAACGGCGTCCCGACGGGCGGGGCGGGGACCCTCGCCGTCATCGGCGACCTGAAGACCATGTCCCCGGAGTGGCTCACGGGCGCGAGCTTCTTGGGCTACGGCGTTTCCCTCTACGTCGGCATCGGGATCCCGATCCCCGTGCTCGACGAGGAGATGGCACGCTTCACCGCCGTGAAGGACGCGGACATCAAGACCCAGGTCTACGACTACAGCATGGACTATCCGGGCGGCGGCGACATCAAGAGCCTCGGCGAAGTGAGCTATCAGGAACTTCGCAGCGGCCGGATCATCCTCAACGGGAAGGAAGTGGCCACGGCCTCCATGTCGAGCTACTACAAGGCCCGGCAGATTGCGGAGACACTCAAGACCTGGATCGAAAAGAGGGAATTCCTGCTGGGCGAGCCCCAGGCGCTCCTGCCCTCGGTCAGCAGAGAACCGACCGGGGGACACCGCAAACGCTGATGCCGTTGTCGGGGGGTGGCGGATGAAGGCGGGCAGAGTGCTTCTGCTGTTCCTGATCCTCACGGGGTCGGCCATCCTCTTCGGCAGCCGGGGGGTCCTCGACAATCACCGCCTCAACCAGAAGCTTCTCGATCTGCGACATGGCAACGAGGAGCTCGCTGCGAAGAACGACGCCCTGAAAAAGGAAATCCTCCTTCTCCGCAACGACCTGCGATACATCGAGAAGGTGGCCCGCGACGAGCTCGGCATGGTGAAGCCGAGCGACCGGGTCTACCGGCGCGTGGAGTGACCCTCCTCAAACTCGGAAGTTTAGAAGTTGGGAAGTTGAGAAGTTCGGATAGTCCGGTGACCGCACAATAACTTCCAGCGCTTCCAAGTTTCCCAGCTTCACATCTTCACAGCTTCAGAATCCCCTTCTTCTCCCCTGTCCCTGTACAGAGTGTGTCAAAAAGCCTGACAGGGCCCCGGAAACACAGTCCCGGAGCCTCTTTCACGGCAGCCGCCCCGTTCAAGGCACCGTCCGTAGCAAATTTCATTTAACCCCGGCCCCGTCCCTGCCGATTAGTACCGTTGGGGGTTTCCCCCGCCGCAAGGCCTGTCGGTCGGGCATCCTGAAGGCAACCCGGCCGAAAAGGCCTCCGAATCAAGGCCTTCCGGGGCCGCAGCCGCGGCAGCCCCTCCAAAGGCGGATTCCCGGGTCGACCGTGGCACAATGCTTGCTTAACGTATTGCCCGAAGTGGTGTGAAGTGAATCGGCCTTAACCCCTCTCCCCGATGCCGGTTGACCGGCCGGAGGAGACCGCCAGACACAGAGGACCCCATGTTCAAACTCAACGGCCTGTTTTCCAGCAAGAAGCAGATTGCGGGGCTCGACATCGGATCCAGTTCCGTGAAGCTCGCCGAGATCGCCGAGGGACCCGACGGCTACGTGCTGCAGAATTTCGCCAGCATTCCCCTCGCGAAGGGCATCATCGCCGATGGCATCATCGCCAACCCCAATGCCCTGGCCGAGCGCATCAAGGAACTCCTCAAGATCTCCCGCTGCAAGGCCCGCACCGTCGTCACCTCCCTCTCCGGATACTCCGTCATCGCCAAGAAGATCGGCTTCCCCTCCATGGACGAGGAGTCGCTGCGCGAGCTGATCAGCGACGAGATCGAGAAGTACCTTCCCTTCGGCGACATGAAGGACGTCAACTTCGACTTCCAGATCTTGGGGTCCAGCGACATGAGCCCGGGCCAGATGGAGGTCTTCCTCGTGGCCGCCAAGAAGGACGTCGTGCAGAGCTACGTGGACACGCTGAAGAAGGCGGGGCTCGATGTGGCCATCATGGACGTGGACTCCTTCGCCCTCGAGACGATGTACGAGGAGAATTACGATTACGGGCACGAGGACGTCTGCATCCTCGTCAACATCGGGGCCAGCATGACGAACATCAACGTGGTCAAGGGGGGCGCCTCCATCTTCATCCGCGATTTCCCGCTGGGCGGCACCTCGATCACGGAAACCCTCCAGGACAAGACAGGGGTCTCCTTCGAGGAAGCCGAGCGCATGAAGCTCGAGAAGGCCGCATCGGGCGACGAGCAGAGCCGGGATGAGCTTCTCGCCTGCGCCGATCCCCTGCTGCTGGAGATCGAGCGCTCCGTCGATTACTTCCGGTCGACCTACCCGGGCAGGTACATCAAGCAGATCCTGCTCTGCGGCGGGACGGCCCGGATGCCCGGGATCGCAGACGCGCTCGTGCAGCGGCTCAACGTGGAGGTCGAGATCGCCAATCCGTTCCGCAAGGTTTCGGCCGACAAGAAATCGTTTTCCGCCGAGGACCTGAAAGAAATCGGGCCGCAGGCCTCAGTCGGTGTCGGGCTCGCCATGAGGAGGATCGGGGACAAATGATCAAGGTCAACCTGCTTCCCTACAGGGAAAAGAAAAAGGAAGTCCAGTCGAAGAACCAGGTCGTCATCCTCGGTGCCCTGGGGGCCGTCTTCGCGGTGCTGCTCGTCGGGTTCCACGTCTTCACCGTGATGAAGCTCAACGAGCTCGAGGCCGAGGTGCAAGGCACCGAGCAGAGGCTCCAGCAGCTCAAGTCGAACATCGGCGACATCAACCAGTACAAGAAGGCGAAGGAGATCCTCGAGAAACGGCTCCACATCATCAGCTACCTCGAGAAGAACCGCTTCGCCAAGGTCTACTTCCTCGATGAGCTGACCGCCATGGTCCCGGCCAACCAGGTCTGGGTCAAGTCGATGAAGGAAACAGAGGCGGACGTGAAGATCGACGGGTTCGCGCGGGACAACGTCGCGATCGCGAAGTTCATGCGCAACCTGGAGAAATCGAAACACCTGACCACCGTTGACCTCGTCTCGTCGAAACAAACGGAAATCGCGGGCAACAAGCTGAAGCAGTTCACCCTGTCCTGCGGTCTCAAGAAGGGGTTCTGAGCATGGCACTGAGCGTAGACGATCTCAAGAAAATGCCCGTCCGGCAGAAGGTCCTGGCGATGTTCGTGCTCTTCATCCTGCTGGGATTCGCCTATTACTCGCTGTACTATCAAAACGCCATGCAGCAGGAGGAGCAGCTCCAGGTGCGGCTCGCGGACCTGCAGAGGGAACTCACCCAGAAGCAGAAGCTCATGGAGGAGAAACTCAAGTTCGAGCGGGAGATCGCTCAGCTGCAGGAGCAGCTCAAGGTGGCCATGGCGAAACTGCCCGAGCAGAAAGAGATCCCGGGCCTGCTGATCTCCATGTCGGAGGCCGAGAACATCGGGGGCGTGGAGTTCCAGCTCTTCGAGCCCCTGGCCCCCGTCGAAAAGGAGTTCTACGCCGAGCTGCCCGTGAAGATTTCGCTCACCGGGGTCTATCACGACACGGCCACGTTCTTCGAGAAGGTGGCGAAGCTGCCCCGCATCGTCAACGTCTCGGACATCTCCATGGAGCGGCGCGAGGGGACGAAGGACGCCAACGGCGCCAAGGGCCCCACCCTGGCGACGAGTTTCCTGATCAAGACCTACATGTTTGTCGAAAAGCCCGTTGAAGGGAGCAAGAAGGCGGATGGAACGGACAAGAAAGCAGCGCAGAAAAAGTAAGCCCCTGGCGGGAAGCCTGGCTTTCGTCTTCCTGCTTGCGGTTGCCGCGACGGCGGCCCCCGCAGCGGACACGCCCGCGGCGCCGCCCGCTACGGCGGTGGCCTCGGCGATTCCCGCGGCGGCGCCCGCGACGGTGAAACCGGGGGAGGCTGCCCTCGAGATGCCGGACTACCGGTACGACCCGAAGGGCAAGACCGACCCCTTCAAGCCGTTCGTGCGGCTCGAGCTGCCGACCCCCGCGAAGAAGGGCCCGGAGAAGAAAAAGTACACGGGCCACCTCACACCCCTGCAGCGGGTGCCCCTGGACAAGGTCCGCGTGACGGGCATTGCGGGGTCGGCGTCGAAGCGCGTGGCCATGGTCGAGGACGGGGCCGGCAAGGGCTACATCGTGTACCTGGGCACGCTCATGGGCGAGAACGGCGGAAGGGTGATCCAGATCCTCCCCGACCGGGTCATCGTCGAGGAGAAAGTCGGGGAAGGCACCAAGGGCAAGGAAAAGTCGCACCGTGTGGCGCTGAAGCTCCATAAAGAGGAAGGCGAGGGAAGACCATGAAGAAGCTGAGCCTGTGGGCACTGACGATTGCATGCTGTGTGATGCTGGTTGCCGGCTGCGCAACGATGAACGCCGGTCCCGACCCGGCGGCGGAGGCGGCCGCCAAGCCCGGGGCCCCGGCGCCGGCCGATGCGCCCGCCGCCGTCGGCTACATCGAGAGGATCGCCTTCGACAGGGCGGCGGACAAGGAAAAGGTCATCATCACGACCTCCAAGCTCATGGGGTACACGGCCTCCCGGGAATCGGCCCGGATGCTCGTGCTCACCTTCGACCGGATGATGGTGCCCGACGAGCTGAAGAGGAAGACCGCCGACGGCGGCCTGAAGGTCGTCGAGGGCGTCACCGGCGATCAGATGAAATCGGGCGAGCGGCCCGTCGCCACCCTGAAGGTCGCGCTGCGGGATGCCGTGCCGCACCTCGTGCGTGAGGAGGGGAACCAGCTCATCGTCGAGATCGACACGGTCAGCCTGCCGCGAAGCGAACGGATGAAGGAGGAGGTGGCCAAGGTCGAGGCGATGCGGCCCGCGCCGAAGGCCAGGGAGACCAAGACCGAGAAGAAGGAAGCCAAGGTCTACACGGGCCAGAAGATCACGGCCGACTTCCAGGATGCCAACGTCCGGAGCGTCTTCCGCCTCATCGCCGAGGTGAGCGGCCTCAACATCGTGGCCGGCGAGGACGTGAAGGGCACCGTGACGATGAAGCTCAACGAGGTGCCCTGGGACCAGGCCCTGGAGACGATCCTCGACATCCAGCAGCTGGGGACCAAGACGCAGGGCAATGTCATCGTCGTCATGCCCGCGGACAAGATCAAGAAGGCCGAGGAGCAGCGCCTCAAGGAGGACGTCTCCCGGGGCAAGCTGAAGCAGATCTCCATCGAGGCCCAGATCGTCGAGGCCAACGAGACCTTCACCCGCCGGCTCGGTGTCCAGTGGGGCGCCGGCGGCGCGACCAACATCAACAGCACCAATCTCGGCATTCTCGGCGGCTCGGCAGGCTACGCCACGGGGCTGACGACCGGGACGACGGGTGCGACGACGATCGCGCAGACCCTCCCGAGCGGCATCGGGTTCACCGGCAGCAACCTCGCCGTGAACTTCCCCTACACCTATTCGAACACGCCGCTGCTGGGCATCGTCGCCGGCTCCAACAAGTTCGTCATCAGCGCCCAGATCCACGCCCTGGAGGGCTCGAGCGAGGGCAAGATCATCTCGTCGCCGAAGGTCACGACGCTCGACAACGTCAAGGCGACGATCAAGCAGGGCGAGGAGATCCCCTACGTCACCGAGTCCACCTCGGGCGGCGTCGTCACCCGCACCATCCAGTTCAAGGAGGCGGTGCTCAAGCTCGACGTCAAGCCGACCATCACCCCCGAGGGCAAGATCTCCATGGAGATCAAGGCCACGAACGACTACGCCGATTACACGCGCTCCATCCAGGGCAACCCGCCCATCAACAAGAACGAGGTCGACTCCACCGTCGTCGTCTACGACGGGGACACGATCGTCATCGGCGGCATCTACAAGTCCAATGACTCCAAGGGTGTCGGCGGCGTGCCCGGGCTCTACAAGATCCCCCTGTTCGGCTGGCTGTTCAAGGCGGAGGAGGAGCAGAGGCTCAAGCGCGAGATCCTCATCTTCATCACGCCCCGGGTCGTGCAGGACGCGCAGCTCGCCCAGGGGATCTAGGCCCGCAAAGCCGGGATGCCGTAACGCGCAAGGCGGAAGAAGCCGAAACCCCGCGGTCCACAGGGCCGCGGGGTTTTTTTGAACCTTGACACTCCCGGGACGCTGTGTTAGTCCCCGACTGAACGCGGGGCCCCGAAGGGGCGGAAACGCGAAATACAGGACAAGAAGAAGACGGAAAGGGAACGGAAACCCGGCCGATGGAGAAAAACGGCAGCCAGGACGGATTCGGGATGGTGAGGCTGAGCGAGGTGATGGACCGCAGGGAATTCATCGCCCGGGCCGAGGCCTTTCTGGAGCAGGACCCCGCCCGTGCCGTCGAGATGGCCCTCGAGCGCCTGCGGGTGTACCCGGACGACGTCGAAGCCCGGACCGTACTGGGCATCGGGTGGTTCCGCAAGGGGGAAACGGCCCCGGCGCTCGACGTGCTGAGGGAGCTCGCCCGCGACGTGACCCGGTGGTCGCCCGCCTTCCGGATCCTCGCCGAGCTGTGCCGGGGGCAGGGTCTCGACGACGAGGCCGATCGGGCCTCCCGCATTTACATGGCGATCAACCCCGAATCCGCGGAGGCCATCCAGGACCTCGAGGACCGCCTGCGCAGGGAGAGCCGCGCCTACCCGGAGGCGGCCGAGAAGCCGGACGAGGAGGCCGGACTGCCCCGGGCGGCCGATTTCAAGACCCTGACCCTGGCCGATCTCTATGCCCGGCAGGGCTACAGGGAACTCGCCGAGGCGCTCCTGAGGGAAATCCTCGCCGCGGACCCCCAGAACCGCGCCGCCCTGGAGAGGCTCGACAGGCTGCAGTCGCTCTCCGGCGGGGACGGCAGGCCGCCGCTCGAGGCCGAGGAGACCCCGGCCCGGAACGACAGGGACTTGTTTTTCGGGGACCCCGCCTCGCCTCCCTTTCACGGCCTGTTCAGCCACACGGCGGGCGCCGCATCGCTTGAGGCCGAGGAGCCCCAGGCACCGGGGGCCGTCGGCTCCGCCCCGGGCGCCCCGGCCCCGGACCGCCGTGCCGCGCTCGTCGGGACCCTCAACCGCTGGCTCGTCTCTCTCGACAGGATGAAGAAGCATGCCTGACAAACCGTCAACGGCCGCGAGACTGTCCCGGCTTCGGGCGATCATGCGCCGCTCGGGCGTGGATGCGATCCTCATCCTCGATCTCAGGAACATCCGTTACCTGACAGGCTTTTCCGGCAGCGACGGGGCCCTCCTGGTGGGCGCCGGGAAGCCCTCCCTGCTCGTGGACGGCCGCTACACGACCCAGGCCGCAAAACAGGCCCCGGGGGCCCGGGTGGTGCTCTACCGCGACAAGGCCGAGGGGATCGCCGATGCCCTGACGGCCGAAAAGTACGGCGTCGTCGGCTTCGAGCCGGCCGCCATGTCCGTGGCGCTTTTCCATGACCTGCGGCGCAAGGCGAAGAAGGTCCGCTGGAAGCCGCTCGCGTCGGAACTGGGCGACCTTCGCGCCGTGAAGGACCCCTCCGAGATCGATCAGATCCGCAAGGCGATCCGGATTGCCACCGGGGCGATGCAATCGACCCTGGGGAGCATCCGCCCCGGCGCGTGCGAACTGGACATCGCCGTCGAGCTCGAGTACGAGATGCGGAAAAAGGGGGCGGAGGGGCTTGCCTTTGACACGATCGTTGCATCGGGTCCCAACAGCGCCCTGCCCCACGCGCGGCCGGGCAGGCGGAAGATCCGGCCGGGGGACGTCGTGGTCGTCGACTACGGGGCCGTCAGCGGCGGGTACCACTCGGATGAAACCTGCACCTTCGTGATCGGCCGGGCGGGCAGGCGACACGAGAAGCTCTACGCCCTCGTCAAGGAGGCCCACGACAGGGCCCTTGAGGCGGTGAGGCCCGGCGTGCCATGCCGCGATGTGGACGCCGCCGCAAGGGCAGTCATCGAAAAGGCGGGCTACGGCCCGCGCTTTTCCCACGGGACGGGTCACGGGGTGGGCCTTGACATCCACGAGGCGCCCCGGCTCTCGGCCCTGTCGGAGGCCGTCCTCGAGGAGGGCATGGTCATCACGATCGAGCCGGGCATCTATCTGCCCGGTCTCTGCGGGATCCGCATCGAGGTGACGGCCGTCGTCGAGAAGGGGGGCGTGCGCGTGCTCACGGAGTTTTCAAAGGAGATGCAGGTGATCGGATAAGGATGGAAATTGGGAAGCTCGGAAGTTGAGAAGCTTGGACGGACCGGGACCATCGGCCGGCTTCAGGCTTTCCCGAGCTTCGCAACTTCACAACGTCTTAACTTCATGATTTGGGAAAAGAATCATGTCCGTTTTTCAAGAGGATCTCTTCTACAGCCGTGAACACACCTGGGTGAGGGTCGACGGCAACATCGCCACCGTCGGGATCTCCGACTACGCCCAAGGGCAGCTCGGGGAAATCTACTCCGTGGAGCTGCCCGAGCCGGACAAGGAGGTCGAGCAGGACGAGGCCTTCGGCTCGATCGAGTCGGCCAAGTCGGTGGCGGAACTCATCTCGCCGGTCAGCGGCGAGGTCATCAGCGTCAACGAGGACATCGAGGACGACACGAGCGTGATCAACAGCGACCCCTACGGGTCCGGCTGGCTGATCATGGTGGAAATGCGCGATCTCGACGAGCTCAACAACCTCCTCGACGCGGAGGAGTACCGGGACTATGTCGGCGAGGAAGCCGGGGATGAGGAATGAGTGACGCCCCGTGGCGCTTCCTGCCCTACCGGGCGCTGCGCGCCGCCGAGAACATGGCCATCGACGAGGCCGTCTTCCGCCTCAACCGCCGGGAGGGACTGCCGCCGACGCTTCGCTTCTTCGGATGGAGCCCCCCCGCCGTGTCTCTCGGGTACTTCCAGAAGACAGGCCGGGAAATCGATGTCGGCGCCTGCCGCCGGGCGGGGGTCGACATCGTGCGCCGTCCCACGGGCGGCAAGGCCGTCCTGCACGAACACGAGCTGACCTACTCTCTCGTTGCCCCCGCCGACCACCCCCTCTTCACCGGCGACATCATCGGAACCTACCGGGTCGTGAGCGCCTGCATCGTGGAGGCCCTTTGCCGGCTGGGCCTGACGCCCGAGGTCGCCTGTGACGGACGGTCGGCGGCGGGGACCGCGCTGGAGGGATACTGCTTCGCCGCGCCGTCCCGGTACGAACTCCTCGTGGGCGGGCGCAAGATCTGCGGAAGCGCCCAGGTCCGCTCGGGGGGGGCGTTTCTCCAGCACGGCTCGCTCCTTGCCGACATCGACCCCGTGCGGACCGCCTCGGTCATGGGGGTGTCCGTCGAGGGGGTCAGAAGAACAACGACCAGCCTCCGGGAGCAGCTCGGGCGTGCCGTCGGGCACGAGGAACTGGCCGGCCTGCTGCGGGCGGCCTTCGAGGACACCCTGGGCATCCGCCTGGCCGAGGGCGTCCTCAGCCCGGCCGAGGAATCGCTGAAGGAGAGGCTGTTGAGGGAGAAATACGGGACCGATCGATGGAACCTGGAGGGCAGGGGAGGCTCGGCAGACGAGGGGAGCACGGACGATGCATGAAACGGCCCGAGCCGCAAAGTTTTGATTGACAAAAATTTTCTTTTTTAATAATCTTCAACAGTTTCGCGTAGGAAAATCGGACTCGACGATCGGCTCACGCATCCTCTCCAACCGCGGAATTGCCTTTGATTCCGTTGCAGTGGGATATTTTTCCTGATCGGGGGTTTCGGGTTTCTCACGAATTCAAAAGGAAGGGAGCGATCATTTTTGGAAGTCAAGGTTTTCGACAACGATGTCGACAAGGCGTTGAAGGTTCTCAAGAACAAGCTGTCGAAGAACGGCCTGTTCAAGGAGCTGAAGCTGCGTCGCGCCTACGAAAAGCCTTCCGTCAAGCGCAAGAGAAAAGCGCTCGAGGCCAGACGGCGGCTTGCCAAGATTCAGAGACGGCGCCACTCGTAACCGGCCGCATGGACGCATATTCGAAGACAACCCTCACCGGGGATGGGGGCAGGAACCTCGCTGCGGTGTTCCTGCCTTGCTCCTCGCACTGCGCCTGATGGAAGAAAAGCAATACCTCGTCGATGCCCTCTCCGTCAACGAATCGTGGCGCATGTTCCGCATCATGGCCGAATTCGTCGAGGCCATCGAGGAACTCTCCGACATCGGGCGGGCCGTGACCATCTTCGGCTCAGCCCGGACAACCCCTGCCAACCCCTACTACCAAAAGACAGAGCACCTTGCCCGGCTCCTGGCCCAGCAGGGCTTCAGCGTCATCACAGGCGGGGGGCCCGGCATCATGGAGGCGGCCAACAAGGGGGCCGCCGAGGCGGGCGGGACATCGGTGGGGATGAACATCCGCCTGCCCTTCGAGCAGACCCCCAACGAGTTTGCCAACGTCAGGCTCTACCACAAGTATTTCTTCATCCGGAAGGTCATGTTCGTCAAGTTCGCCGTGGCCTACGTCATCGTGCCCGGCGGTTTCGGCACCATGGACGAGTTCTTCGAGGCCCTCACGCTGATCCAGACGAAACGGATCAAGAGCTTCCCGGTCATCCTGATGGGCAGCGATTACTGGAAGGGGCTCCTCGCCTGGCTGAGGGACACCATGCTCGGCCAGGGGATGATCTCCCGGGAGGACATGGAGCTGTTCCGCGTCCTCGACGAGCCGGAGGAGATCGTCGAGTACATCCGCAGGTTCGTCATCGTCTGATCGGCTGTCCCGAAACGGCCGTCTGCGGCGTTTCCCTCATCCCTCGTCCCTGCGGCGCACGGCGCGGTACACCCCAGTCCTCGGGCTTTCGGGGGCCTTGCATCCGGTCATTTTCGAGCAGCCGATGCCATGCAGTCCGACGCCTTTCCCGCTCTCTCTGCCCATCCGCCATTCTTTCGTTCATCCTGATGCGAGCATAATCCTCTCCCGTTTTTCCCACATTTGATGTATATCGTTCACGGTCCGCAGGCTTTTGCAGCTTGCGGATGATCGTTTCGGTGAAATCGAGTCATGAGCCAGAATGAGCCGGTTGCGGAAAAGAGCCTCGAGGCGGTCCTGAAGGACATCGCAAAAGGCAAGGGCGCGCCCTGTTACCTTCTTTACGGGGACGAGGACTTTCTCGTCGAGGAAGCCCTGGGGAAGATCATCGACGCCCTGATCCCGGAGAAGGACAGGGACCTGAGCCTGTTCGTGATGGATGACGAATCGGGCGGGGTGAATGCCGTGTGCGAGACCCTCCTGACCCCCTCCCTCATCCCGGGCCCCAAGGCCGTGGTCCTGCGGAAGACCCGCCTCTTCTACTCGAAGACCTCGGTCCCCGAACTCGTCCGGAAAATCGCCGACAGCGTCGAGACGGACCTCCCGGCGGCGGCCCGGACCTTCATGGTCCTGATCGACGTCGCGGGCTGGAGCCTCGAACAGCTCCGAGACGAGGGCTGGCGGAGAATCCCCGATGAGCAGTGGCGGGAAATCGCGGGGGAGGAAGGGGCCGCGGAGCGGGACAAGTGGCTTCCCCGTGTGCTGGAGCACTGCATCGCGCACGGCCTCGCCGACCGGGCGCGGCCCGGCGGCACGGAGGCCCTGGAGGATCTGCTCGCCTCGGGCCTGCCGGAGGGGCACGTTCTGATTGTCTCGGCCGATACGGTGGACCGCCGAAAGAGGCTCTTCAAGGTGATGGCCGACAAGGGCGTCGTGCTGTCGTTCCTGCAGACGCGCAGCGAGTCGAGGCGGCGCGGTCTCATGATGGAGAACCTGCGGGAAAAGCTCGCAAGGAAAAAGAAATCGCTCAGCCCCGAGGCGTGGATCGTTCTCGGGAAAAAGACGGGGTTCCGGTTGAGGGATTCGGCCGAGGCGCTCGACCTGCTGATCACCTATGCGGGGGACAGGGCGGAGATCGGGGCCGCGGACGTGGAGGCGGTCATCGGCCGCACGCGCGACGACACGGTCTTCGACCTGACGGAGTCCCTCGTGGCCGGCGATCTGCGGAAAGCCCTGGCGAGCCTCGGCGACCTGCTCTACCAGGGCGTCCATCCCCTCGTGATCCTGGCGATGATCACGAGAGAGGTCCGTTTTCTGTTCCACGGGAAGGTCCTGCTCCAGTCGGGCAGGCTCGGCGGGTTCCAGGCCGGCATGGACTTCGGCCGGTTTCAGCGGGCCGTCTACCCGGCGGTCAAAGAGTGCGAGGCGGAGCTGGGCCGGGGGACGACCCTCGCGGGCCAGCATCCCTATGTGATCTACAACGCCCTGCGCAACTCGGTGCGTTACTCCCACGGGGAGCTGCTCGCGTACATGGACCGGGTCCTGGCTGCGGACGTGGCGATGAAGTCGACGGGACAGGAGCCCAGGCTCCTGCTCGAGCGGCTGCTCATCGACTTGTGCGGCCATGGGGGGCGGCAACGCGAAGTTGAGACGTGAAGCAGTTGTGAAGTCGAGGACTCCGGAAGGAAGGGGATTCCTCTTGATTTCCGCACTCCTGAACTTCGCAGCGCCTGCGCGTCTGCGACCGTCAGAGTTTGCTCATTCCCCTCTGCCGGAGCCTCTCCCGCTTGGATGTCCGATGGGAGGGGCCTTTTTTCTTCGTTCCCCGCGGCGGCGGGGAGTCCTCCCCGTCGTCCTTGTCGCGAAGGTCCGGGACCGGCGCCGGTGCAACCCGGGGCCGGCGGATTCGTTCCTCGAATTCGCGCGAGGCGATGGCGACGGCCCCGGCACGCGCGGCGGCATCCATGACGGGACGGTCCGAGGTGACCACGATCGTCTCGCCGGCGTGCCCCCGTGCCAGTCTCTTGATGACCTCGTCCGCCTTCTCCCCGCGGCGGGAGTAGATGATGTCGATGCCCGATTCCCGGTCTCGTTCCTCCTGGGGAGGGCCCCCGAGCCAGCCGTCAAAGACGACGGTGATGCGGTGCCCCACGGCCCTCCGGTAGCCGGCCAGCATCCGGACGAGGGCCTTGCGGCCCGCATCAAGGCCCTGACGCTCATGGGCCCGCAGGGTGTCCGATTGCCGGATCAGGTTGTAGCCGTCGATGATGAGATGCATGACAAACAGGCTCAAGGCTGAAGGCTAAAGGCAAAAGGCCTGGGGCGCGGGGAATGCTTTCTTCTTTCTTTCCATCAGCTCTATGCCCTTCGCCTTATGCCTTTTTGTACAATACCCCACTCGACCGGAGCCTTCAATAGGCCGCGGGTAAAAAAACAAAGCGGGGCGGGTGCAGAAAAAAAAGTGGACATTCGCCCCCAAAGCCGTATAATCGCCCCTACGCCTCAGCGACCCGGGGTCTTCGGTCCGGGTCCGGGCTGTTTCGGCGGGTTCTGGGAGGCGCAACGAGGACCGGGCGCATCGTCGCACCCGGGGCCCCGCGCAGCCGGGTGAAGGAACCGGGATCGGCCGATCGGTGCCGCGGCGTTCAAGCGGCACCCTGACATCATGGCTCAGAACGGCACGAACAACCAGACCCGTCTCGAAAGGCTCTACGAGGTCGTTCGGGGCAAGCGCAAGGTCCTGATTGTCACGCACAATCACCCCGACCCCGATGCGCTTGCCGCGGCGTTTGCTCTCAAGTACCTCCTCCATGCGAAGTGGAAGGTTGGTGCGATCATCGCCTCGAGCGGCGTCGTGGGACGCGCCGAGAACCGGGCCATGATCCGCCACCTGAAAATCGACCTCCGCTCCCTCTCCGAGGTCAATCTCGGCAATTTCAGCGTCATTGCCCTCGTGGACACGCAGCCGGGGGCCGGGAACAACTCGCTGCCCCGCTCCGTCATCCCCGACATCGTCATCGACCATCACATGCCCTTCCGGGCCAGGACCCGCCAGGCGAAGTACTACGACATCCGGACCGATTACGGGAGCACCTCGACGATCCTCGCGGAGTACCTGCGGGACGCGGGCATCACGGAGGTGGACCGGAAGGTGGCCACGGCGCTTCTCTACGGGGTCCGTTCCGACACCCGTGACCTCGGGCGCGGGGTGAGCGTGAAAGACATCGACGCCTGCATGTACTACTACAACAGGGTTCTCTTCCGCCTCCTGTCGCAGATTGAGCATCCGGAAGTGCCTCGGGACTACCTGAGCATGCTGGAGAAGGCCATCAGCAGCGCCCGGCTCTACAGGGACGCGGTCATCCTGAACCTGGGCCATGTGGAACACCTGGAAATCATCGCGGAGATGGCCGATCTCATCGTCCGCACCGAGGGGGTCAAGTGGGTCCTCTCCATGGGTGAATTCGTCGGGGACGTCTATTTCTCGCTTCGGACGAAGAGGCGCCGGGGATCGGCGGACCGGATCGCCCAGAAAATGGTGGCGGACTTGGGGACCGGCGGCGGGCACGAGATGATGGCCGGCGGGAAGGTCCCGGCAGGCGAGAAGCCCCGCCACACCTTCGAGGAACTGACGGAGATCCTGGTGGCGAGATTCCTCAAGGCCATCAAGCGCAAAGACTCGAAGGCGGAAAGCCTTTTGGCCTACAGCCGCGAGGCCGCCGGGCCGCGGAAGGCGGAGCCGGTTGAGGCACCCGGTGAAGAAAGGAAGTTGGGAAGTTGAGAAGTTGTGAAGTTTGGGGAAATGTCACTCTTTGTTGCTGATCCCTGTCGTTTCTCAGCTTCCCAGCTTCCTAACTTCTCAACGTCATACAAGCCTGCCTGAGACTATCGCGTCCCGCCGAGTATCGCTTTCATCCGGGCAATCGTGTCAGCATAAGACGGGCTGCCGAACACGGCGGCGCCGGCCACGAAGATGTCTGCGCCGGCCTCTGCGAGGCTTCCGATGTTCTCCGGCGTGACCCCCCCGTCGACCTCGATGGCCGTCCCCAGGCCGAGGCTGCGCACCTTTTCCCGGGCCTTTCGGATCTTGGGCAGCATCCCCGGGATGAACGTCTGTCCGCCGAACCCGGGGTTCACCGTCATGATCAGCAGCAGGTCGATGTCCGGCAGGATCTCCTCGATGCAGGACAGCGGCGTCGAGGGGTTCAGGGACACCCCGGCCTTGATCCCCCTTCCTTTGATGTAGTGCACCGTCCGGTGCAGGTGGATGACCGCCTCGGCGTGGACCGTGATGATGTCGCTGCCGGCCTCGGCAAAGGCATCGATGTAGCGGTCCGGCTCCTCGATCATGAGATGCACGTCGAAGGGGAGTTTTGTCGTCTTTCGCAGGGACGCGACGACGCCGGGGCCGATCGTGATGTTCGGGACGTAGTGGCCGTCCATGACGTCCACGTGGATGAGATCGGCGCCGGCCTTCTCCACGGCCTTGATCTCCTCCCCCAGCCTGCTGAAATCGGCGGAGAGGATGGACGGGGCGATCTGCTTTTTCATCGAGGGTTTCCTTGTACAAGTTCCGTCCTCTCCCCTCCGCGGGAGAGGATGGAGGTGAGGGGGAACTCCACTTCCTCCTCCCGCCAGGGGAGGAGAACAGAGGTGCAGGCCCTGTTTCCGATACAGTGCCGCTTTCCTTAAAAGCGCAGGACGACCGGCGGGTAGACCCTTCCCGTATCCGCCTCGCGCAGCCGCAGCCGGAGCTCCTGGGCCTTCTTGGCCTCCCCGGGGAAGAAGACGAACCCGTGGGCAATCTCCTGCGGCGCCACGGCCCTGCGCTCCAGGGAGCGCGTCCTGAGATCCTCGCGGATCTGCCGCTGGACGTCGCCGTCCGACATGGCCTGCGAGCCCCCCAGGACGGCCCCGGTTGCCGCCCCGGCGGCCGCCCCCTTCATGGCGGCATCGCCCACGCCCTGGCCGCTCACGATCCCGATCGCCGCGCCGATGATGCCTCCCGCCACGGCCCCGAGGGCGCCGTACTTTGCCGCGCCCGGGGCGACTTCGCCGAGCTCCGTCCTCTTCGCGATGCGGTCGTAGGCGAGCCTGGCGTCGAGAACCTGCCAGGCGTTGTTCTCCACGTCGATGAGGATCGTCTGCTCCGCTACGATCTCGAGGGGATGGTTCCCCTTGTTGTCGAATACGACTTGGATCGGGAGGATATCGGGCCGGATGTCGAACCCGAACGCATTCTGGGCTTCCTCACGGTTGTCCCATGCCCTGGAGGCCACGACGGCGCCGCCGACGGTCGTTGCATTGGGATAGGCCTGCGGCATCTTGAAGGGTACGACCTGCCTCTGGTAGCGGGCGCAGGACACGAGCAGGGCTGCAACGATCAGAGCGACGGCGGTGCCGATGAGTGCTTTTCTGGCGTTCATGGGGGATTCTCTCCGTTTGCGATGATGCGCATTCTTGCGTGATTTCGGGCTCTTTGGAGCCGATGCCCAAACTACACCATTCACCGGGGGTTGTCAATCACGGAGGGCTCAAGGCAAGAGGCCGGGGGATTTGGACTCCCCTTCACCCTTGGCCGCAAGCCACGCGCCGCATGCCGTCTGGAAACGCATGATCCGCCGCATGCGTTGACGACCCGGGCCCGGAAGCCGGATAAAGCGGGCTTGACAGTGCCCGGGAACCGCATTATCGTCGGGCGGTGCTCATCATGCTCTACAACCTTGTCCTGCTGGCGGGCTTCGCGCTCCTTGCGCCGTATTACGCATTCAAGATTCTCGTGGCGGGGAAGTACCGCCGCAGCATCGGGCCGAAGCTGGGCAGGATGCCCCGGGAGACCCTTTCCGCCATCCAGGGCCGTCCGCGGGTCTGGGTCCATGCCGTCTCCGTGGGCGAGGTCACGGCGGCGGCACCCATCGTGGCAGCGTTGAGGGGGAAACTCCCCCAGGCTTCCATTGTCCTTTCCACCGGAACGGAGACGGGCCAGGCCATGGCGAGAAAGCTCGTCCCCCAGGCAACGGCCTTCATGTATTTCCCCCTCGACCTTCCCTGGGTCGTCAAGGGTGTCATCGGCAGGATTTCCCCCGACATCGTCGTCCTGACGGAAACGGAGCTGTGGCCCAACTTCCTGCGGTGCTGCGTCAGGCGCGGAATCCCCGCCGTCATGGTCAACGGGCGGATCTCCCCCCGCTCGTTCCGGCGGTATTCGCGGACGGCCTTTTTCTGGAAGGGGGTCCTCGCGTCGGTTGAGCGGTTCGGCGTGATCTCCGCGGTGGATGCCGAGCGCCTCCGCTCGATCGGGGCCGCGCCGGAGAAGGTCTCCGTCATGGGGAACGCCAAGTACGACAGTCTCGCCTCGCGGGTCAGCGGCGAGCTCTGGTCCCTCAAAGCCGCACAGCTCAGGGTGCCGCCCGGCATGCCCGTATTCGTGGCCGGCAGCACCCACGAGGGGGAAGAGACGGTTGTCTTGAGCGTGTACCGCGAGCTGCTGCGCGACTTTCCGGACCTGCGGCTCATTCTCGTCCCCCGTCACCCCGAGCGGGGTGCGGCCGTGCGCGATCTGGCCGCGGCCCAGGGGCATGCCTGCATCCTGATGAGCGAGATCCGGGCGGGCCGGGAGCCGGAGGGCGAGGTGGTCGTGGTCGACGTGATCGGCGAGCTCTTCGGCCTCTACAGCCTTGCTTCCGTGGTCTACTGCGGCGGGAGCCTCGTGCCGAAAGGGGGGCAGAACATCCTGGAGCCCGCCGCCTGGGGCAAGGTCGTCTTCTACGGGCCTTCCATGGAGGACTTCCTGGACGAAAAGGCGCTCCTGGAGGAGGCCGGTGCCGGCATCTGCGTGCGCGACGAGAGGGAACTCCTCGACGGGATGAAACGCATCCTTTCGGATCCGGAAGAGCTCAGGCGCCGCGGGTCCGAGGGTCAGAGGCGGGTCCTGTCGAGCCGCGGCGCCGCGGAGCGCTACGCGGCGATGATCATCCGGGCCCTGGGTGACAGGCAGCAGGCATCAGGCGGCAGGCAAAGCGGCCTCGGAGGTTGATCCGTCGGCCGTTCTGCGGGCATCACCCTCTCGGATCGGGCCTGATGCTTGCATATGTAACGGGTGCGCGATGACTGACCTGATCTGGACGGGTTCGGCGAAGCAGGCTTACTGGCCATCAGCCGACAAAATGCTTTTTTCTTTTCTGACGCCTGGGACCTGAAGCCTGGTGCCTATTTTGTTGTTGACAACCCGAAACCTTTCCTATATCTAGGTGATACTTTGTGAGGAAATCAGGCGAAATGACGTCGATCGGTGCGGGAAGAGAGTTGCTGAGCCTCAACGGGCTATTGTGCCTCGCTCTGCTCCTGCTTCTGCGGACAACCCGATCGCCCGTCGTTTTTAGAATTTAGGGAATCGAAGACGAAATTCTAAAGGCCATGGGCAGGAAGCTCATGGCCTTTTTTTATCGACCGGCAACACAAGGAGCGCAGGGGCACCATGAAAGAGATCATCTGGTTCGGGCGGGGAGGCCAGGGCGCCGTCGTCGCCGCGCAGATTCTGGCGGAGTCGGCATACCTGGAGGGTTTCAAGGGCGTCACCTCGGCGCCGACCTTCGGCCCCGAGCGCCGCGGGGCACCGGTCACGGCCTCGACGCGCATCTCGGAAGAACCCATCCGGATGTTCTCCCAGGTTGAGATGGCCGACATCGGCATCGTGCTGGACGAGACCCTCCTCGGCGTCGTGGACGTGAAGGGCCGGATCCGCAAGGGCGGGACGGTCATCATCAACACGTGCGCGAAACCCGCGGACGTGGGGTTCGACGGCGATTTCGACGTGGCCGTCGTCGACGCCACGGGGATCGCCCTGAAGCTCCGCCTCACGAAGGAAGGCGCTCCGGTGATCAACACGCCCATGCTCGGCGCCTTCGCGAAAGCCACGGAAATCGTCTCCCTGGGCAACATCGAGAAGGCCCTGCGCGGCAAGCTCCCGGCGGCGGCCGCTTCGCAGAACTTCGAGACGGTGCGGGCCGCCTACGAGGGAACGGTTGTGAAAAGGAAGGCGTAGGGCAAAAGGCAAAAACCGATCACCAAGAGGCAGAGGCGAACGATTATGAAGAAAAAAGACGAGAACATCTCCGCCATGTGCCGGCCCACCGTCGGCGAGGCGGGCAGGACCGGGGACTGGCGCGACCTGAGGCCCGTCATCGATCACAGCAAGTGCACGCCTTCCGTCAAGAAGCGGCCCGCCTGCTACCTCTGCTGGCTCTACTGCCCCGAGGCGGTGGTCAAGGCGGGGATCCCCGTCGAGATCGACCTCGAGTACTGCAAGGGCTGCGGGATCTGCGCCGAGGAGTGCCCGTCCCGCGCCATCAGCATGGTGAGGGAGGACCAGTGCAATGACTGACGCGCGCATCATCACCGGAAACCAGGCGGCGGCGCTCGCTGCACGGCTGTGCGACGTCCAGGTCATCGCCGCCTACCCCATCACCCCCCAGTCGCAGCTCGCCGAGATCCTTTCCCAATACGTGGAGAGCGGCCAGCTGCGCGCCGAGTACGTCCGGGTGGAGGGCGAGCACTCGGCCATGACGGTCTGCATCGGGGCCTCCACCGTCGGGGCGCGGGTCTTCACGGCCACGAGCGCCAACGGCCTGCTCTACATGCACGAGCAGCTGCACTGGGCGGCGGGCTCGAGGCTCCCCATCGTCATGTGCTGCGTCAACCGCGGCGTGGGCGCCCCCTGGTCGATCTTCAACGACCAGCAGGACTCGCTGGCCCAGCGCGACACGGGCTGGATCCAGCTCTACTGCCGCGACAACCAGGAGATCCTCGACACGGTGATCCAGGCCTACCGGATCGCCGAGACCGTCTACGCCCCCGTCATGGTGTGCTACGACGGTTTCGTGCTCTCCCACACGATGATGCCCGTCATCGCCCCGTCCCCGGCGGCGGTGCGGAAGTTCCTGCCGCCCTACAAGCCCCACACGATCCTCGACGCCGCGAACCCGCTGACCCTCAACTCGGTCCTCCTGCCCAACCGGCGCCCCGATGCCGAGGGGACCCTCTGCGACGGCTACATGGAGATGCGCTGGAAGCTGCAAAACGCCCTCGAAAAGGCGCCGGAGGTCATCCGCGAGGTGAACCGCCTCTACGCGGAGGCCTTCGGGCGCGACCACGGCGGCATGCTCTGGACATACCGGACGGAGGACGCCGACGTGATCCTCTCGAGCATGGGGTCGCTCGCCGCCGAGGCGACGGTGGCCGCCGACGCCCTGCGCGGTGAGGGGATACGGGCCGGCGTCGTGGGGATCCGTTCCTATCGGCCTTTCCCGGCGAAGGAGGCCGTCGAGGCCTTCCGGAACGCCCGGGCCATCATCCTCTTCGAGAAGAGCATCAGCTACGGCTACGAGGGGGGGCTGTGCTCCGATCTCAAGGCCGCCTTCTACGGCAGCGGGATCCAGGCGCCCATCCACGATCACGTGGCGGGCCTCGGGGGCCGTGACGTGAAGGCAAGGGAACTGGTGGAAGCCGTCAAGTCGTCCCTGGCCCGGATCCAGGCGGGCGAGCGGAATCTGAGAACCACCTGGCTCAATTGCGCCACGGAGTGAAGCCATGCCGCAGAATCTCTTCAAGATCCACGAGAAGGAATACGTCCTGCCCGGCACGAGGGCCTGCCAGGGCTGCGGGCTCTCCATCGCCTACCGCTTCGCCCTCAAGGCCCTGCGGGAGGACACGATCGTGACGTTTCCGGCCTGCTGCCTTTGCGTCCTCCACGGTCTTTATCCGCTCACGCCGGTCCTCGTCCCCAGCGTGAATTCCACCTTCGCCGCGACGGCCGCCTCGGCATCGGGCATCGCGGCGGGGCTTGCCGCCCTGAACCGGACGGAGACGACCGTCGTGGCCTTCGCCGGCGACGGGGGCACCTACGACATGGGCATCCAGGCCCTGTCGGGGGCCGCCGAGCGGGGGACGGACTTCATCTACGTCGCATACGACAACGAGGGCTACATGAACACGGGCACCCAGCGCTCGAGCGCGACGCCCATGGGTGCCCTCACGACGACGACCCCCGTGCTCACGAAGCAGCAGCACAAGAAGGACTTCCTGAAGATCATGGAGGCCCACCAGATCCCCTACATCGCCACGACGACGCCGGCCTACCCCATCGACCTCTACGACAAGTTCGTCCGGGCCAAGCGCATCAAGGGGACGCGCTTCATCCACATCCACACGCCCTGCCCCCCGGGTTGGCAGTACCCCACGAAGGACACGATCCGCATCGGACGGCTCGCCGTCGACACGGGCATCTGCGTGCTCTTCGAGGTGGAAAACGGCAAGTTCCGCTTCACGGGGCGCAGCCGCACGCTGGCCGAGAAGGGCAACAAGCTCCCCGTGGTGCACTACGTGGAGCGGCAGGGCCGCTTCAGGAAGATGAGCATCGAGCAGCTCAACCAGCTCCAGGCCTGGGTGGACGACCGCTGGGAGGAGTACAAGAGGAAGGCGGAGGAATCCAAGTGACCGGAAGGTAAGAAGGAGGAAAAGACATGGATCTCGGATTGAATGGAAAGGTGGCCCTAGTGGCCGGGGGGAGCCAGGGGCTCGGGCTTGCCGTGGCGATGGAATTCGCCCGCGAGGGGGCGAAGGTCGCCATCTGCGCCCTCGACGACCCGCACCTGCAGGAGGCCGCCGAAGCCCTGCAGAAGGCAACGGGCGGCCGCGCCTTTGCCATCCCGGCGGACGTATCGGACCTCGGGCAGGCAAAGGAGTTCGTCAAGAAGGCGTCGGCCCATTTCGGCACGGTGGACATTCTCGTGAACAACGCCGGTGGGCCCCCCTCGATGAGTTTCCTCGAGATCGACGACGAGCTGTGGCTCAGGGGGTGCCGCCTGAACCTCCTCTCCACGATCGTGATGACGCGCGAGGCCGTCCCCATCATGAAGGAGAAGCGCTGGGGACGGATCATCAACATGACCTCCATCGCCGTCAAGCAGCCCATCGACGGCCTCATCCTGTCCAACACGGTGCGCTCGGGCGTGATCGGCTTCGCCAAGTCGCTCTCCAACGAGCTGGCCCCCTTCAACATCACCGTCAACAGCGTCTGCCCGGGCTACACCATGACGGACCGCGTGCGCAACCTTGCCAAGGTGCTGGCGGCCAAGCAGGGGACGACCCCCGAGGCGATCATCGGAAAGTGGGAGGCCGAGATTCCCATGCGGCGCATCGGAACCCCCGAGGAATTTGCGAGCCTCGTCGCCTATCTCGCCTCGGAGCGGGCGGGCTACATCACAGGCGCCGCCGTCCAGATCGACGGGGGGTGGTACAAGGGGATCATGTGACAAAGGCAGGCGTGAGGCATAAGGCGAAAGGCGTTTGGCGAAGGGCAAAAGGCTGAGGGCGCAATGCAAAGAGGGCATCGGGAGATTCGTTCCCGATGCCCTTTCTTTTTCTCAGCCTCTCACCTCCCACCCTTCTTCTGCTGGGCCAGGGCGTCCCTGAGGTTCTCGCGGGCCATTCGGTAATCGGGGTCCAGCCGAACGGCCTCCCGGAAGTGGTCGACCGCCTCGTCGATGCGGTTTCTCAGCATCAGGGCGCTGCCGAGATTGTTGTGGGCCCTGGCGTATTCGGGCGAGAGGCGGACAGCCTCGCGGAAATGCCTGATGGCCTCGTCGACCCGTCCCTTGTAGACGTAGATGCTCCCGATGTTGTAGTGCAGCTTCGCATCGCCGGGCTGCCACTCGAGGGCCGCCAGGCCCCAGGACAAGGCCTCGTCGACCCGGCCCTTCAGCAAACAGGCCTCGGCAAGTCCCGCGAACGCCCTGGGCTGGGGTTCGGGGGTACGGATTGCCCGTTCGAAATAGGATACGGCGCCATCTGCGTCCCCTCGTTCCAGGGCAAGGTTGCCGTTGGCGTAGGCCGCATCCGCGTAGTCTGGATTCAGTGCAAGAGCCTTCTTGTATGCCTCAACAGCTTCGCTCCGCCTTTCCATTCTTTCCAGAGCCACACCCCGGTTGTAGTGGGCGTGAGCGAAACGGGGGGCTATCTCGATTGCCTTTTCGATGTGCCCCAGGCCCTCGTCCGCCTTCCCGTCCGCAATCAGAGCGGCACCGAGGTTGGTGTGCGCAAGGTAGTTCTTTTCCGTGACGGCCAGGGCGCGCGTGAAGAGCGCGTGACTGTCCCTCCAGTGGAAGATCTGGCCGTGGGTCACGATCGTGCATGCGGCAAGTACCCCGAGGGCCGCCGCCGCGGGAACGGCCGTCGGCAGCCGGAGCCGTTTCGCCAGGTCCCGTCCCCCCCAGCTCAAGGCGACGAAGGGGCCGATCAGGGGGATGTACGTGTAGCGGTCCGCCATGGCGGCATCCCCGAGCTTGACAAGGCCGATCACGGGCACGAGCGTCACGAGATACCAGAGCCAGCCGAACACGAGGTAGGGAAACGCCCGGCCCCACCGGAACACCGCAGCCGAGAGAGCGGCAAGGAGCAGGGCGCTTGCAAGAACGGCCGCGGGGGACCACGGCTGCAGGGGGTAGAACACGGCAAGCCCCGAGGGCCAGACCGTCTTCCACAGATAGAGGACGTACGACACCAGGGCATTGCCCACGCGGTCGGCAAGCGACAGGTGGGTGAGGGATACCACGGCGCCGCTCTTCTGCTGCGTGATGATCGCCGTCACGCCGGCGGCGATCGACAGGGCGAGAAGCGGGACTTTCTCCGCGAAAAGGGGAATGAATCGCCGCAGGTCGCCGGCGGCGCCGGCTTGCGCCGCCGGCTTGCGCCCCGCTTGTCCCCCCCGGCGTTTCCTGCCGCCGGATGACGAGCGGGGGGGCGGCACAGCCTTCGCCGGTGCGGGGGTGCGGGCCGTCTCGTGGCGTCCGAGGGGCCAGAAATCCATCAGCAGCAGGATGAGGGGCAGGGTCATGAGCATGGACTTGGCCATGAGGCCCGCCGTGAACAGCAAGACCACGGACAGATACCGCGCAGGCCCCTTCCGCTCGGCGTAGAGGACATAGGCCCCCATCGTCAGCATCCAGAAGAAGGCGCTCAGGACGTCCTTGCGCTCGGAGATCCATGCGACGGACTCCACGTGCAGGGGGTGCAGGGCGAACAGGGCGGCGGCGAAGGCGCTGGGCCACCGGGCCTGCGTCGCCCGCCGCAGGACGAGGAAGAGAAGGATCGCGTTGAGCGCGTGAAAGACGACGTTGACCAGGTGATGGGCGCCGGGGCCGGCCCCGAAAATCTGGCAGTCGAGCATGTACGACAGCCACGTCAGCGGGTGCCAGTTCCCCAGGGTCGTCATCGTGAAGGCCCACTTCACGCCGTACCCCGTGAGGCCGCGCTGCACGATGAGATTGTCCCGGACGTAGAACGGGTCATCGTAATTGACGTAGTCGAAGTCCCTGACCTGTGCGTAGACCGCGGCGGTCACGACCAGCAGGGCGATCACGATGAGGGCGTCGTAACGGAGCTTGGATCCTCCCTCTTTGCTAAAGGGGGATCGAGGTGGATTCTCTTCCATCGAGTCGAGCCGTTTCCGCAGGAGCTTCGGCCGCGCGGGCAGCACCCCGCACTCTAGGGCTGGGTCGCGCGTTTCGTCAAGGGAATTCTCCGCCTGCTCCCGGGCCGGCCGTCGTTCGTTTTCCCTTCATGTTCTACTGCGCCGCGGCGTGGGGTTCCGTCCCCGGTGAAGGGGCGGCCGTGTCCGCCGTCCCGCGGTTCCGGATGAGCCATTCCAGACGGTCCAGGAGGACCCCGAAGGTGGACGGGTTGCGGGCCGAGATGGCGATGGCGTCGAACCGCTTGCAGAGGTCCGAGAGCAGTCCTTTGTCGGCCAGCCGGTCCTCCTTGTTGAAGACGCGGATCGTGGGCTTGGCCGCGATGTCGAGATCCGCGAGAATCTTTTCCACGGCGGCGATGTGCTCCTCGAAATCGGGGTTGCTCACGTCGATGAGGTGCACGAGCACGTCGGCCTCGTTGAGCTCCTCGAGCGTGGCGCGGAACGCGGCGAAGAGCTCCTTCGGCAGGTTGCGGATGAACCCGACCGTGTCGGTGATGACGGCCTCGGTGTCGCGGGGGAAACGCAGCCGCGAGCTCTTCGGGTCGAGGGTGGCAAAGAGCCGGTCCTCGGCAAGGACGTCGCTCTGGGTCAGGGCGTTGAGCAGCGTGGACTTTCCCGCGTTGGTGTACCCGACGATGGAGATGACCGGGAGCCCCGCCTTCTCGCGGCCCGCCCTGCGCGTGCTGCGGCTCTTCTGGATGCCCTTGAGGGCCTCCTCGAGCCTGTGGATCCGGTCCCGCACCCGCCTGCGGTTGATCTCGAGCTTCGTCTCGCCGGGCCCGGTGCCGCCGATCCCGCCCGTGAGGCGCGACATGGCCGTGTTCTTCTCGATGAGGCGGGGGAGCATGTACTTGAGCTGGGCGAGCTCCACCTGGATCTTGCCGTCCCGGCTGTGGGCTCTCTGGGCGAAGATGTCCAGGATCACCTGCGTGCGGTCGATGACCTTGAGCTCCGTGAAGTCCGTGATGGAGCGGACCTGCGCGGGCGTGAGCTCGTGGTCGAAGATGAGGAGGTTGGCGCCGATCTGCAGCGCGCGGATCACCGTGTCGGAGAGCCGCCCCTTGCCCATGAGGTATTTCGGGTCGATCTCCGGGCGGTGCTGGGTGATCGAGTCGAAGACCTCCACCCCGCAGGACTCGGCCAGTTCCTTCAATTCGGGCAGGGTGTCCACCCGGCTGCGCGGGTTCGTCTCGACGCGGATGAGGATGGCCCGCTCCCGGGAGGCGACCCGCCGGGTGCGCTGCGTCCTCGCGATCTGGTCCTCCAGGTCGCGGATGAAGCCGGCGAAGTCCAGGTCCATCCGGGACGGGTGGACGGGCTCCGTCTGGAGCCAGTAGCGGCCGTCGGGGTTCTCCGGGATGAGGTGGGCGGAGTGGGTCCTGCCGGGCCGGCCGTCTTCCTCCACCGTCACGGCGCTGATGTAGTCGAGGCGCAGCAGTGCGAGGTCGGTGAGGTCGTCCCGGGTGAGAGGCTCCCCGCCGAGGTGGGTGTGAACGAGCCGCAGCCCCTTGAGGCGGCCCTCCCCGGAGCGGAACTCGTCGAGGCTGGGGATGACGATCTGGCGGTGATCGCCGACGACGACGAAATGGATGTCGCCCTTGCGGCTGATCAGGACGCCGATCTGCCGGTTGGTCTCCCGGGAGATCTCGCACAGATGCCGGGCGAGCTCGAGGGTGAGGACCCTGTCGATGGGGATTTTGCGGCGGTAGAGCTGCTGGATGCGCCGGATCTGACCGGCCTTGAGACCGGCCGTGTTGCCGTAGATGCGGTTGATGCTTGTGCCTCCGAAAATGGCAAAGGGCAAAGGGCTAAAGGCGAATGGCGAAGAAAAATCCCTTTTTACCCTTGGCCTTCAGCCCTTCGCCGTTTGCCTGGGTTTCATTTGAACTTGTGCGGGTTGACCCGGCGCTCCATCGTGTCGAGGAACTTGGACCAGGCGTCGGTCTTGAAGGGCGAAACGCGCTTGCGGGACTTCCCGGCGCCGCACTTCGGACAGGGGAAATCCGCCCCCTCCTCGCTCAGCTTGTGGAAGACCTCGAAGACGTGGGCGCACTTGACGCATTCGTAGTCGTATAAGGGCATGATCGCAACTCCGTTGCTTGCGGCAAAAGGCTAATGGCAAAAGGCTGAGGGGTAAGAGCAGCTTGCATTGCCGTAAGCCCTTTGCCATGCGCCGCAAGCCATTTACGCTTTCGGCGTAAATATGTCTCAGCCCCGGGGTCTTGTCAAGACGATTTGGCGGGGAATTCCGGGGTGATGGGGTTATGAAATCATTCACCCTCCCCTTGTCCCCTCCCGTCGAGGGAGGGGATACAAGAGAGGCGTTTTTCAAAAGTCACGGACCCGTCTTCGCAACGGGCCAGGGAAGGGGATTTGCCTGCAAAAGGAAAACCCCGGAGGGCTTGTGCCCCCCGGGGTTTTTTGCTGCATGCAACTGCCGGTCGCGACCGCTTAGAACGTGAAGTTCAGGGCGTTCATGACCATCCAGCAGTCGTCGAGCTGGGTGGCTGCGCTGGTGCCCTTGAAGTAATCGCCGGTCCAGAAGTAGCCGAAGCCCACCGTGTAGCTCAGGTTGTTGTAGAGCTTGTAGGTCGCATAGATGTCGAGCTCGCGGCCGTAGTCGTCATCAATGTAGCCGCTCGGCTTCTCGTCGGCCTTCAGCCACGCGAACTGGGCCACCACTTCGAGCTGCGGGTTGACCTTCCAGCCGACGTAGGGCTTGAACATGATGAGGTTGGTCTCGCTGCCGCCGCCACCGGTCGCCGGGATGTTGTTCACGTAGGCGCCCGTCTTGTCCCTAACCTGGCCCAGGATGGCCTGGTGCTTGCTGAACCAGTAGTTGCCGAACATCAGCAGGGGATCCCAGCCCTGGCCGCCGGCGACGCCCGCCTCGTTCTTGTCCGTCGTGGTGGGGTCGTCGCCGCTGATGAAGGCGAACTCGAGGCCGCCGTAGAAGGCGCCCATCGTGTACTTCGGGTTCAGGTACAGCGAGTAGCCCTTGCGGGTGATGTCCGTCGTGGTCCCGTCGAAGTCCTGCTTACCCCAGATGTAGCGGAGCTCGGCCTCGATGGAGAAGGGGCCGGAGACCCACTGCACGTAGGGGGCCAGCTCGTGGTAGGTCGAGACCCACTCGGTAGCAGCCAGCGCGCCGTCCGTGGCGTTGCGGTCGAGCTCGTAGCGCAGGCCCGCCTGGCCCGTGGCCCAGCGGTAGATCGCGAAGATGTGGTAGACGTCGTGGTCGTTGTCCGTGCCGCCGACGGTGTAGCCGCCCTGGCGGGAGCCTTCACCGGAGGCGCTGGCATCGGCACGCTTCTCGTACTCGAGGCCGAAGGTCCAGGGGCCCATCATGTAGCGGTAGTGGATGCCTGCGTCGGAGTCGAAGTCGTCGCAGAACGCGCAGGTGCCCCAGGCGCGGGACTGCTGGTAGCCCACGTCAAACACGCCGTAGAGGGCGTTGAAGGTCACGTAGGCGCGCTCCCAGGAGATATTGCGCTCCGTGGCAACGGCACCCATGTTGGCCGTGGACGCCGCCGGGCTCGGGGCCGCCGCGGCCGGCTGCTCGCCCCACACCCTCTCGAGGGCGTCGAAGCGGGTCGTGAGCTTCAGGCCTTCCTGCACCTGGATCTCGAACTGCATTCTCAGGCGGTTCGCGATATTGGCGCGGGAGTCGCCGTTCTTCAGAAGGCTGACGTTATCGGCATAGGTGCCGTACACGTAGAGTTGCCCGCTCGCCTTGATGTTCGGCTGAGCGGAGGCCGTCATGGCGAAGCCCATGATCAGGCCGACAGCGAGGAAACCGATTAAAAGCTTCTTCATTTTCTCCTCCTCTTTCGAGTTTGGGATTGGTGAACGCCCCCCGGCAGGGCCGACGGGCATCCTGATGAATCCTGCGGCCTTGCGGCCGCCGGTTTCGGGATGGATGCTCCCTCCTTCCCGGCACCGAAACGGTTGCCCCTCACCCCCTTTCTCGGGGCACAGTGCCCCCCCTGTTTTACTAGCGTCAACCACTAACACCGGCGGCTGATGAGTGTCAAGCATTTTTTGGCCGGCGGCGACCCGGGACCCGGTCCCGCTGCGCCCGCACAAACCCTGGACACGCAATACCGCCAGTCCGTCATACGAAGAACGGCCCGATTATTGAGCAATTCCCGTACCACCCGGCAGTTGTGCCACGGGATGATCTTAAGTTCTTGATATGATGATGTAAATTTACGGGCGGCGGATTCGCCCCCGCCAGCGCGGGTCGCCGGGAATGGCAAGCGGTGTGTAGAAAAAAACACATACTCGGCGGAATGAGGTTTTTTTGCAACGGTTTTGCCCGTAAAATCCGATGAAATCAGCCACTTTTTTCTTGACAAAAAAGGACCGTCAACTTATAGTGCGTCGGCTTTTCAGAGAGGGGAGCAAGGGAGTATCTTCATGCGCCGTTCCCATTCGGGAGGGCGCACTCGCCAGCCCGGCGTCGCCTCTGCCGGATCTCCAGCCCTCATCGAGCGGGCACGGGGCTTCCTCCGGGCGCTCAACCGGCCAGTGGACCCGGCCCGCGGGCGGGGTGTTTCGATACCGGGAAGGTTCTCCCTGGGATATCACCGAAAATAACGTTCATATGGAGGTGGAGTGGAGATGGCAGATGTACAGCTGAAAGATGTGTATCCGGTTCCGGAGAAGCTCAAGAAGTCGGCCTGGGTGGCCGGCAGGGCGGCCTACGACGAGCTTTGGAAGCGCTCCATTGAGGACCCGGAAGGCTTCTGGGCGAAAGTGGCCAGCGAGTATGTCGAGTGGTTCAAGAAGTGGGACAAGGTCATGGACTACAACTTCGACATGCGCAAGGGCCCCATCTACGTCAAGTTCTTCGAGGGCGGCAAGCTCAACGTGTCCTACAACTGCCTCGACCGGCACCTCACGACCCGCGGCGACAAGGTCGCCATCCAGTGGGAGGGCAACGAGCCGGGCGAGGACCGGGCCCTCACCTACAGGCAGCTCCACGCGGAGGTCTGCAAGTTCGCCAACGTGCTCAAGTCCCTCGGGGTGAAGAAGGGCGACAGGGTCTGCTTCTACCTGCCCATGATCCCCGAGCTGGCAATCGGCCTGCTGGCCTGCACCCGCATCGGCGCGATCCACAGCGTCGTCTTCGGCGGGTTCAGCTCCGACTCCCTGCGCGACCGCATCCAGGACAGCGCCTCGAAGATCCTCGTGACCTGTGACGGCACCTTCCGCGGCGCCAAGGCCGTCCCCCAGAAGACCAACGCCGACGATGCCGTCAAGGAGTGCCCCTCGGTCGAGAAGGTCATCGTCGTCAGGCGCGTGGGCGACAAGATCAAGACCACCATGGGTCCCAAGGACATCTGGTACGAGGAGGCCATGGCGAAGGCCTCGGCCGACTGCCCGCCCGAGTGGATGGACGCCGAGGATCCTCTCTTCATCCTCTACACCTCCGGCTCCACCGGCAAGCCCAAGGGCGTCATGCACACCACCGGCGGCTACCTCGTCTTCGTCGCCTACACCCACAAGATCATCTTCGACTACCACGAGGAAGACATCTACTGGTGCACCGCCGACATCGGCTGGGTCACCGGCCACAGCTACATCGTCTACGGGCCGCTGTGCAACGGCGCCACGTCGATCATGTTCGAGGGCGTGCCCAACTACCCCGACGTGAGCCGCTTCTGGAAGGTCGTCGAGAAGTACAAGGTCACGATCTTCTACACGGCCCCCACGGCCATCCGCGCCATCGCGAAGGAAGGCAACGAGTGGGTGAAGAAGGCCGACATCTCGACACTGCGCATCTTGGGTACCGTCGGCGAGCCCATCAACCCCGAGGCCTGGAACTGGTACTACAACGTGATCGGCCGCGGCGAGTGCCCCATCGTGGACACCTGGTGGCAGACCGAGACGGGCGGCATCCTGATCACCCCGCTGCCCGGCGCCATCGACATCAAGCCCGGCATGGCGACGCTGCCCTTCTTCGGCGTGTGGCCCGTGCTGCTCGACGACGAGGGCAAGGAGATCACCCAGACGGAAGCCAGCGGCGCGCTGTGCATCAAGAGGCCCTGGCCCGGAATCATGCGGGGCGTCTACGGCGACCCCAAGCGCTTCCAGGAGACCTACTTCGAGCAGTTCCCCGGCTACTACGTGACCGGCGACGGTGCACGGCGTGACAAGGACGGCTACTACCAGATCACGGGCCGCATCGACGACGTCATCAACGTCTCCGGCCACCGCATGGGGACGGCCGAGGTCGAGAGCGCGCTGGTCGCCCACCCGAAGGTGGCCGAGGCCGCCGTCGTGGGCTACCCCCACGAGCTCAAGGGCCAGTCGATCTACGCCTACGTCACGCTGAAGACGGGTGTCCAGAAGTCCGAGGAGCTTAAGAAGGAGCTCGTGGCGCACGTCCGCACCCTCATCGGCCCCATCGCGACGCCCGAGAAGATCCAGTTCGCCGACGGTCTGCCCAAGACCCGCAGCGGGAAGATCATGCGCCGCATCCTCAAGAAGGTGGCCGCGGGCGACATCAGCGACCTGGGCGACACGACGACGCTGGCCGACCCCTCCGTGGTCGACGACATCGTCAAGAACAGGCTGTAGAAACGAGGCAAAAGGCATAGGGCGAAGGGCTCGAGGCGCAGAGGGAGAGAGGCTTTTCATTTTCGACGCCGGGACCCTCAGCCGGATGCCGAAGGCATATCAACCAATGTGGGTCCGCGAACCGTCGGGCCGCCGAAGGGCGGCCCGGCGCGCCGCGTCCGAAGAAAGGAGGCAGCTGTGAACATCATTGCATGCGTGAAGCAGGTTCCCGACACGGAAACCCTGATCAAGGTCAAACCCGACGGATCGGGCATCGTAGAGGACGGGATCAAGTGGGTCATGAACCCCTACGACGAGTTCGGCGTCGAGGAGGCGCTGAAGCTCAAGGAAAAGCTCGGCGGTGAGGTGACCATCGTGTCCGTCGGCCCCGCCCGGGCCATGGAGACCATCCGCACGGCGCTGGCGATGGGGGCCGAGAAGGGCATCCACATCGATGACCCGTCCCTCAACGGCGCCGACGCCTACACGACGGCCCAGGCGCTGGCCGCCGTCATCAAGGGGCTTCCCTACGACATCATCTTCTGCGGCCAGAGGGCCATCGACGGCGACCAGGGCCAGGTCGGCTCGATTCTCGCCGAGCTGCTGGGGATCCCCTCGGTCACGCTCGTGACGAAGCTCGAGATCGCCGGCACGGCCGTCAAGGCTCAGAAGGCCATCGAGGGCGCCACCGTGACGATCGAGACAAGCCTCCCCTGCCTCATCACGGCGCAGAAGGGGCTCAACGAGCCGCGCTACGCGTCCCTGCCCGGCATCATGAAGGCCAAGAAGAAGCCCGTCGACGTGAAGAACGCGGCGGCCATCGGCGTCACCGCCGCCGTCAAGGCGAAGGTTGCCAAGACCGTACCGCCTCCGGCAAGACCTCCCGGAAAGATCCTCCAGGGCGATGATCCGGCACTGAAGGCTCAGGAGCTCGTGAAGCTGCTGCGGGAAGAGGCGAAAGTGATCTAAGGAAAGGAGGAGGTACCGAACCATGGCAAAAGGTGTATGGATCGTTGCGGAAGTCAGAGACGGGGCTTACCGGAAGGTGAGCTTCGAGATCGCCAGCGCGGCCCGCAAGCTGGCCGACGAGCTGGGTGACGAGGTCTGCGCCGTCCTGTGCGGCTCGGGCATCGAAGGCAAGGCCGCCGAGCTGGGCAAGTACGGCGTGGACAAGGTCTACGTGGCCGACAACCCCGCCCTGGAGCCCTACACGACGGACGCGCACGCGGCGGCTGTCGCGAAGATCGTCAAGGAGAAGGATCCCGCCATCCTGCTGCTGGCGGCATCTGTGCAGGGCAAGGACCTCTCGGCGAGGCTCGTGGGCAAGCTGGCCTGCGGGCTGGCCACGGACTGCACCGCCCTGAAGATCGAGGGCGGCAAGCTCGTCGCCGTGCGGCCCATGTACGCCGGCAAGTGCTACGGCGAGGTGGCCTTCGAGGCGGCGCCCGCCATGGCGACGCTGCGCCCCAACGTGTTCCCCATCGTGGAGAACGCCAAGGCCGGCGCCGTCGAGAAGTTCGACCCGGCCCTCGATGCGGGCCAGCTGAAGACCAAGGTGGCCGAGGTCGCCAAGGACACGAGCGGCAAGATCGAGCTCACCGAGGCCAACATCATCGTCTCCGGCGGCCGCGGCATGAAGGGCCCCGAGAACTTCCCCCTGCTCGAGGAGCTCGCGAAGGTCCTCGGCGCAGCCGTCGGCGCCTCGCGCGCGGCCGTGGACGCCGGCTGGCGGCCCGCCACGGACCAGGTCGGCCAGACGGGCAAGACCGTGTCGCCGAACCTCTACATCGCCTGCGGCATCTCCGGCGCCATTCAGCATCTCGCGGGCATGAGCTCGTCGAAGTACATCGTCGCCATCAACAAGGACCCCGAGGCCCCCATTTTCCAGCGGGCGGACTACGGGATCGTGGACGACCTCTTCAAGGTCGTCCCCGAGGTGACGGCGGCGGCGAAGAAGCTGCTTGCGTAACGATGACACAGATCGGGGCCGGCCCGGGGCCGGCCCCGATTCCTCTTTGACCATAGCCCTTGCTCAGGCGGTGCAAAAATGCCTGAATGCAGGGCGCCCGACATCCCGAGGGGCGAGGCGTACTGCGTCGTGTACGTTGAGCGGCGAGGGACGAGGGCAACGCCGCAGGCAGGTGTTTTTCAACTGCCTGTTCATTGGACATAGGCACTCCTGCCCGGCCGAATCCGGGTGCCTCCGTCTTCGCCGAATCCTGTCTGAAAGCCGTCTCCACCGGATGCACGTCGACGGAAGCGCCACACGGCCGTCCAATCCCCTGTGACGGGAAGGGCGAGGGCGGGCCGGCCGATCGGGGGGCTGACGAACGCCCTTGTCGCCCCCGGGGACGGGCTCCCCGGCAGGGTGACAGCGATCCGAGGGAGAGACAGGGAGAGACTCCTTCCTGACCGGAGGGCTCCGGCGGGGCCCTCGAAACGCAACCGTGGAATGGAGGACGTGACGTATGCAGAACATGGTATTTGGACCCGGCAACGAGGGGAGGGAGGTATTCTGGAATACCACGAACTACCAGATTCCCCTCGACATCTTCGCGATCATCGCCCTGGCCATCATGGGCTACGGGCTCTACACGCGCTCGAATCTCTGGAAGGCCATGGGGAAGGCCGAAGTCCGGGACGACAACCGGGGCGAGCGCATCAAGAACCTCTTCCGTAACGGCATCCTGCAGCTGTCCGTGTGGCGGGACTTCTACCCGGGACTGATCCACGGCCTCATCTTCTTCGCCTTCTTCGTCCTGATCTGGGGCGCCGCCATCGACGCCACCTCGTTCTACACGGGCATCCACCTGCCCGGCAAAGGGTACCTGGCCTTTTCCTTCATCATGGATCTTTTCGGCCTCTTTGCCATCGTGGGGTGCATCCTGGCGATCGACAGGCGCTACATCAAGAAGCCGGACCGCCTGGGCTACAAGGGCAAGCCGGACAACCGGCCCGAGGATGCCATCGTGCTGCTCCTCATCCTCTCCATCATGGTGACGGGCTACATCGTCGAGGGCATCCGCATCGTCGCGACGGGCAACCCCGACTTCGAGAAGTGGTCCTTCGTCGGCTACACGGTGGGCCAGTTCTTCGTCGGGATCAACATGGAGACCCTCAAGACCTCCCACAAGGTCATGTGGTGGGTGCACGCCTTCCTGGCCTTCGGCTTCATCGCCTACATCCCCTACTCGAGGCTGCTGCACATCGTGACCTCGCCGGCCAACCAGTTCATGGCTTCCCTGAAGCCCGTGGGCCAGCTCGAACCCATCCGCGACTTCGAGAACGCCGAGAGCTTCGGCGTGGGCAAGCTCGAGGAGTTCACGTGGAAGCAGATCTTCGACTCCGACGCATGCACGCGCTGCGGCCGCTGCCAGAACGGCTGCCCGGCCTACCTGACGGGCAAGGAGCTCTCGCCCAAGAAGCTCATCCAGGACATCAAGGAGCACTGGCTCGAGCGCGCCCCGCTCTACGCGGCCGCCGCGAAGGCCGCCAAGGCGGCGGGGCCCGGGGCGGAGCCCCCCGCGGTGCCCGAGAGCGAGAAGAGCCTCATCAACGACGCCGTGGGCGTCAACCCCGTCTGGGACTGCACGAACTGCATGCACTGCATGGAGCACTGCCCCGTGATGATCGAGCACGTGCCCAAGATCATCGACATGCGGCGCTACAAGGTCCTCATGGAGGCCGACTTCGCCCCCGAGCTCCAGCTGACCTACCGCAACATGGAGAACAACTCCAACCCCTGGGGCATCGGTGCCCACATGCGCGGCGACTGGGCGAAGGAGCTGGGGGTCAAGACGATGGCCGAGAACCCCGAGGCCGAGTACCTCTGGTACGTGGGCTGCGCCGGTTCCTTCGACGACCGGGGCAAGAAAATCTCCGCGGCCTTCGCGAAGATCCTCCAGGCCGCGGGCGTCAGCTTCGCCATCCTCGGCACCGAGGAGAGCTGCTGCGGCGACTCGGCCATGCGGGGCGGCAACGAGTACCTCTACCAGGCCCTCGCGCAGGCCAACATCGAGGTCATGAACGGCTACGGGGTCAAGAAGGTCATCACCACCTGCCCCCACGGCTACAACGTGATCAAGAAGGACTACCCTCAGCTGGGCGGCAAGTACGAGGTCTACCATCACACGGAGATCATCGCCGACCTCATCGCCAAGGGGAAGATCAAGCCCACGAAGGCCATGGAAGGGCTCTTCACCTACCACGACTCGTGCTTCCTGGGGCGCTACAACAACGTCTACGAGCAACCCCGGAAGATCCTCCAGGCCGTGCCCGGCCTCAAGCTCGTGGAGATGGAAAAGCACCACGACCACGGCTTCTGCTGCGGCGCGGGCGGCGGCCGGATGTGGATGGAGGAGCACCACGGCGAGCGGATCAACAACTACCGCACCGACATGGCCCTGAAAGTCAACGCCACGGGCGTCGCCACGGCGTGCCCCTTCTGCAACACGATGATCATGGACGGCCTCAAGGCCCGCAACGCCGAGGAGAAGGTCGTTGCGAAGGACATCGCCGAGATCGTGTGGGAAGCCATGGAGGCGCCGAAGGCGGAGGCCTGAGAGGGTCCTGAACGGGAAAGGGCCGGCTTGACCCCCGGTCAGTGAACTTGATGGAATGATGTCCCTGCCTGCATCCGCGGGCAGGGACTTTTTTTTATAAATTCCATTGACATAGACAGGAAGTTATGATTACAGAAACCCGCAAGAGGAGAGCGCCCCCGGGCGCAGAATGCATCATCAGTTCTTTAATTATTAGGAGGGGGTACTATGTCCAGGAGGAGGTCTGTCTATCCGTTTCTAAGCGTCCTTTTCGTTCTTTTTCTCTCCACGTCCGCCTTCGGCGCCGGCTTCGCCCTGTATGAGGGCAGTGCCCGCGGCAACGTCCTCGGGGCGGGCCTGACGGCCACGGCCGACGACGCGTCGGCCGTCTTCTACAACCCGGCGGGCATCACCCAGCTCAAGGGCACCCAGGTCATGGGCGGCGCAACGTTCATCTACCCCAAGACGGATGTGCTGACCACCGGTTCGATCACATGGTCGGGCACACCCGGCGCCGCTGTTCCGGGCACGACCGGCACGGGAATCAACGACACGGGTTCGACCGACAACTGGTGGATCCCCGTCCACGCCTACATCACGCAGCAGATCAACGACAAATGGTGGGCGGGATTCGGCATCTTCTCCCGTTTCGGCCTCGGCACGCAGTTCGACCCGAACTGGCCCGGACGCTACAACAGCTACTACGCCCGCATCCGTTCGCTCGAGCTCAACCCCAACATCGCCTACAAGGTCAACGAGAAATTCTCCGTGGCCGGCGGCCTCAACCTCATGTATTTCGATCTGAAGCTCGAGCAGAAGATCAATGCCGGGACGTTCGGCGGGGCGGCCACGACATACCCGACTCTTCCCGACGCCAATTCGACGCTGAAAGGCGATTCCTGGGGGTGGGGGTTCAACCTGGCGATGCACTACAAACCCACGGAGGACTGGATGCTGGGTATCTCCTACCGCAGCCGGGTGAGCCAGAAGATCACCGAGGGTGATGCCGATTTCACGAAGCCCCCCCAGTGGGCCGCTTTCGGTGCAACCAATGCGTTGCTGCTGCGCGATACGAAGGCCTCCGGCGGCCTCCATCTCCCTGACGAGGTCTTCGCGGGCATCGCCTGGAAGGCAACTCCCACCGTGACCCTGGGCGGCGGCATCTACTGGACACGCTGGAGCAGTTACGACAAGCTCCAGATCACGTACAAGCTGCCCATCGCTCCGGGGGTCGATACGGTGACCAAGACGAAGAACTGGGAAGACGTCTACCGTTTCATGATCGGCGGTGAGTGGAAATTTATGCCCAACTGGAGAGCGAGCGTCAGTTACGCCTATGACCAGGAGCCGATCAACGACCAGTATGCGGATTACCTCGTGCCCGCGAACGACCGTAACATGTTGAGCGCGGGCCTCGGTTGGGACTACAGGAACTGGACGACTGATTTCTCCTACACGCTGATCCTTATCAACTCACGGACGATACCGGCCCGTCCGGCCGACGGAATACTGGCCTCGGAGTTCCGGAACGGTATCGCCCATCTGTTCGGGTTCAGCCTCGGCTACAAGTTCTAACCGCTGCTCCGAAAGAAAGCCCGGCTCGTCCGGGCTTTCTTTTCGGTGCTGACTTACAGGCTGCGGGCTGCAGGCCGAGGGTTTCAGCGGTAGATATTGCGTATCTTCTTCCGCAGGAACCTCATGCCTGACGCCCCAGGCCTAATGTCTGCCTTTTGAGGTGCCCCATGGCCTACGAAGACTCCATCTACTACAAGAAGCCCTGGCTCAAGTCCTACGAGCCGGGAGTGCCGGCCACGATCAACTACGAAGAGATCACCATGCCCGACATCCTGGACCGGACGGCGGCAAAGTACCCCGACAAGGCCGCTCTCATCTTCCAGGGATACTCCATCACGTACCGCCAGATGAAGGACATGGTGGACCGCTTCGCCACCTGTCTGACCGACTTCGGGGTCAAGCAGGGCGACGCCGTCGCGATCCTGCTTCCCAACACGATCCCGCTAGTAATCAGCTACTATGCCACGCTGCGTATCGGGGCGATCACCGTGCTCAACAACCCGCTTTACTCCGACCGGGAGCTGGAGCACCAGTTCAACGACTCGGGCTCCAAGGTGCTCATCACGCTGGACCTGCTGGGCAACCGCATGATCGACCTGCGGCCGAAGACGAAGATCAAGCAGATCGTCTACACCTCCATCGGCGACTACCTGCCCTTCCCGAAGAGCCTTCTTTTCCCGCTGGTGGCCAAAAAGAAGAAGATGGCCGCCGACGTCAAGCCGGCACCCGACGTCTACAAGTGGAAGGACTGCATCGCCAGGTACAGCCCCAACCCGCCGCGGCCGAAGATCGGCTTCGAGGACGTGGCCATGTACCAGTACACGGGAGGCACCACGGGCGTCTCCAAGGGCTGCATGCTCACCCACGCCAACCTGAGCAAGCAGATCCAGCAGGCCGAGGCCTGGTTCCGGCAGTTCAAGAAGGGCGACGAGATCTGCCTGGGGGCCCTGCCCATCTTTCACGTCTTCGGCATGACGGGCGCCATGAACATCTCCGTGCACATGGGCTGGACGGACGTGCTGATCCCCAGGCCCCAGCCCCCTCAGCTGCTGGAGGCGATACGGAAGTTCCGGCCCACCTTCGCGGCGCTCGTGCCCACCATGTACATCGGGATGCTCAACCACCCGGACCTCAAGAAGACCGACATGTCCTGCATCAAGGGGGCCTTCTCGGGAAGCGCGCCGCTGCCCGTCGAGGTCATCCACGAGTTCGAGCGGATCACGGGGGCCGTCATCGTCGAGGGCTTCGGCATGACGGAGACCACGCCCGTGGTCACCGTCAACCCCTTCGCGGGAGGCGCCCGCAAGGTGGGCAGTGTCGGCGTTCCCCTTCCCGATACGGAGGCGCGGATCGTGGACCTCGAGACCGGCCTCATCGACATGCCCGTCAACACGCCGGGCGAGCTCATCGTCCGGGGCCCCCAGGTCATGAAGGGCTACCTCAACAAGCCCGAGGAGACGGCCTACACGATCCGCAACGGCTGGTGCTTCACGGGGGACATCGCCCAGATGGATGAAGACGGCTACTTCTACATCGTGGACCGCAAGAAGGACATGATCATCTCGGGCGGCTTCAACATCTACCCGAGGGACGTGGACGAGGTCTTCTACGAGCACCCCAAGATCCAGGAGTGCTGCACGATCGGCATCCCCGACCCCAAGCGCGGCGAGAACGTCAAGCTCTTCGTCGTGCTCAAGGAAGGCGAGACGGCCACCCAGGAGGAGCTCATCGAGTGGGCCAGGGCAAAGCTCGCCGTCTACAAGCTCCCCACGGAGATCGAGTTCCGCAAGGAGCTGCCCAAGAGCACCGTGGGCAAGGTGCTGCGCAAGGAGCTCAAGGCCGAGGAGATGGCCAAGCGAAAAAAGGGATAGGCGAGCCACCCCCGTTCATCACAGCCGCAAAACAAAAGGGAGGATAGCGGGTTTCCGTTATTCTCCCTTTTTTCGCCGGAATAATGAAAACATGGAATGATGGAACACCGGGTCTCAAAATGAATTGAAAAACGCATTTTCCAATATTCCATGACTCCAACATTTCGTTTTTATTTGTTCAGCTTCTCCTCCTCCAGCCGCTTGAGCTCCTCCGGTGCGTCCTTGTCCCGGAAGGAAAGGACGATCTCGTAGGCCCCCTCGGAGACGACGGCACGGAGCGGGAAGGGCGTTTTTTCGAAGACTCGGAGCATGGCCTTGTTGTCGAGCAGCACGTCGGCCCGGAACCCCTCGATGCCGCCCTGCTCGCGGGCGATCCGGATCAGCATGTTGAGCAGGTACGTCGAGATCCCCTTGCCCTGGTAGGCCTCGTCGACGAGGAATGCCGTGTCGGCGTAGGGCCTGTCCGGCAGGCGGACGTAGCGCCCCTCGGCGATGATCTTCTCCACGCCATCCTCCAGCACGACCCCCACGATGGACATGGTCTTCCGGTAGTCCACGTTGACGTATTCCTGCATCTTCCCGTGCGGCATGGCCTTGATGCGGCAGAAGTAGCGGTAGTAGACGGCCTGGTCGGAGAACCGGTAGAAGAGCCTCCGCATCCCGTCCTCGTCGGAGGGCTTGATGGGCCGGAAATGGACCTTGAGGCCATCCTTGAACGTCTCCGTCCGGGCGAGGTGCTCGGGGTAGAGGTGCCCTGACTCGGCCAGGAAGATCTGGTCCCGGTAGAGGATCTTCGCCTCCTTGGCCTCCTCCACGAGCCGCGGCCGGTCGTCGGGGTGCGCGATGTCGATCATGGCCTGGGCCCTCTCCCGGATCGTCCTCCCCGTGAGGTAGGCGACCCCGTACTCCGTCACGACCATGTCGAGGGACTCCTGGTTGGTGAACTGGTTGGGGTAGTCGGCGATCGAGACGAGAATGTTGGACTCGCCCTTGCGGTTGCGGCTGGGCAGGGCGAAGATCGTGCGCCCCCCGCGGGAGAATGCCGCCCCGGCGAAGAGTTCCGCCACCGCGCCCGGCCCCGCCGTTACGTTGCCCCTGCCGACGTGCAGGGCGATGCCGCCTGTGAGGTCGGCCCTGCGGGCCGGCAGGATGGCCATGAAGCGGTCGTTGAGCCCGATGTTGCGGGGGTTCATGACGACGTCGATGGGCTGAAAGTCCACGAGCGCGTTGCCGTCGAGCCACTGCATCAGCACCGGGGTCCCCAGCACGTAGGCGGCCACCGATTTGCCCTGGAAGAACCGCTTGCGCCGGTTTGTGACGGCGCCGGAGTTTACGAGATCCATGAGGGCGTCGGTGAAGAAAGGCGTGTGGATGCCGAGGTGCTTCTTGTGACGGAGATGGCCGGCCAGGGCCTCGTAGATGGGCCCGATGGAGAAGGACAGGCAGCTGCCGTCCTCGACGACGGCCGCGATGTGCTCGGCGATCCGGTCGTAGGCCTCCGGGACGGGCCAGCGGGGAAGGTAAATGGGGGGCTCCTTCGCCTCGACGAAGAGGTCGAAATCGTCGATGTGCACGAAGGTGTCGCCGATCGTCCGGGGGATGCCGGGGTTGATCTCCGCCACGACGAGCGACGCCTGCTCCATGGCGTGGCGGGCCACGTCGACCCCGAGGCCGAGGCTCGCGTGTCCCTGCCCATCGGGCGGGGTGATCTGGATGACGGCCACGTCGATGCGGACGGCCCCCGACCGAAAAAGCCAGGGGATCCGGGAAAACCGGCTCGGGATCAAATCGACCCGGCCCGCCGTGACGGCGTCGCTGGCCACCCAGCCGGAATAGAACGTCTTGAGGCGGTATTTCTTCGAGTAGCGCTCGTCGATGGAGACCGTGTCGCCAAGGCTTACGAGCTGGATCAGCTCGAGGTCCTGGAGGTTCCCCCTGTCCGAGGCCATGAGGTGCCTGACGAAGGTGCGCGGCTCGGCCATCCCCGTGCCGAGGAAGATCGTCATGCCGGGCCTGATCTTCTCCAGCACGGCCTCGGGATCGACGATCCGGTCTTTCCAGAAGGGCGGGTTCTTGGGGCCGTGGAGCACCGAGAATGTCCTCCTCTTGTTTTCATTTGCATTATGAAGGCAGGAACGTCCCGGAGTCAACCACGGGAAGTTGGGAAGTTTTGAAGTTGTGAAGCTTGGAAATATCGCAGGGCAAGCATACGGCTCCCGGGGCTGTCCGAGCTTCTCAACTTCTCAGCTTCCCAGCTTCTTTTTTTAGATCAGTCCTTCCAGAACAGCTTCAGCGGCTCGATGTACTTCGGGTCTTCTTTCTCGATCACCTCGACGATCCCCGCGTGGAGGCGGCGCTTCATCTCGCCGAAGACGCCCCGCTTCTTCTGGAAGGTTTTCGCGAAGGCCATCGTTTCCGCGATGAGCGTCTCTTCCGTGTCGCAGGCCTTCACGAGGACGCCGCAGGCGGCCATCTCCTTCGCCGTATAGCGCTTTCCCGTCAGGGCCATCTCGTTGAACGTGTCGTAGGGGATGGCCTTCTTCAGGAAGGCGATCATCCCCGGCAGGAAGGGGATGCCGATGTCGATCTCGGGGAAAAAGAAGAACCCCCTGTCGGCGCGCATGAGGCGGAAATCGCAGGCGCAGGCCAGGATGGCCCCGTTGGCCGCCGCGTGGCCGTTGAGGCAGGCGATCACGGGCATGGGGTAAAGCAACACCCGCTTGAACACGCTGTTGATCCCGTACATGAAGTCACGGATCGCCTGGATGTCCTTCTGCTGCATCTTCCCCATGATCCAGTTGAGATCGATCCCCTGTGACCAGCTCTTCGCGTCGCTTGACAGGATGACGACGGACGAGGCTGCGGGGTCCTTCTCGATCTCGTCGAGCGCCCCGAGAAACGCCGTGACGAACTCGGGGTTGTGCCTGTTCTCACCGTTGGTTAAAGTGATGACGGCGACGCTTTCCTCTTTCCTCCACTCCAGAATGGACATCTCTTTTCCCTCCTGCATGTCGTTGAGAACCGCGGATCTCGTTTGGGGACGCGGCTGTCGATGGAAGAAGCACCCTCTCCCCCTGCGGGAGAGGGCAGGGTGAGGGGGCCTGACATCAGTCGTCACCCTCCCCTTGATCCCCTCCCGTCGAGGGAGAGGAAACGATGAGGCCTTTTCTTGCGGCCGCGTGAAGGGAACCAGCCCGGTGAGCCATCAAAACGGAATGGCCCGGTCGAGCCTCTCGCGCACCTGCGCCGCCTCGGCGACGATCCGCTCCATCAGCTCGGCCACCGACGGGACATCATGCACGAGGCCCGTCACCTGTCCCACCGTGAGAACGCCCTTCTCATTGTCGCCGCTTTCCGTTGCGATCCGGATGGCCTTGAAGGCGTTGGCCATGAAGGCCATTTGCCTTGCGTTCTTCCAGCCCGAGGCCAGCACGCCGAAAAAAAGCTTTGCATAGGGAAGCCTCAACTGGCGGGCGATATCCTTGGAAGAGAAGAACGCGGCGGGGAGGTCGAGGCCCCTCTTGATGGCCCTTCGGGCCGCCGGCGTGTCGAGCACCCGGCAGGGCAGACCGTCGAAGCGTTCCGAATAGAGGGTGTCCGTCACGTCCTTTTCAACGGAGAGCCTTTTGAAGGTCTCGTGCAGGGGGCTTTCCTTCGTCGTCATGAAGCGGGTCCCCATGGCGATTCCCTCGGCCCCGAGGGCGAGCGCCGCCGCGAGGCCCCGGCCGTCCGCGAAGCCCCCGGCGGCGATGACGGGGATCTTCACGGCATCGACGATGCTCGGGACAAGCACCAGGCTTGTCACGTCGCCGCCGTGGGCGGCCGCCTCGTGGCCCGTTACGAGAAGCGCGTCGGTTCCGTACTCCGCGGCCCGCATGGCGTGGCGGCGATTGACGACGGTGGCGACCACCTTGCCCCCGTACTCGTGGGCCGCCTTGACGAGCCAGTCCCCCTTTCCGAGGGAGAAGTTGATGACGGGAACCTTTTCCTCCAGGAGGACCGTCGCGTTGCGGGCCGCCCCGGGGAAGAGCAGGGTGGCGTTGGCCCCGAAGGGCTTGTCCGTGAGCCTGCGGATCTCGCGGATGGCCGCCCGCGTCTCGTCGGGGTGCAGGGGCCCCGTGGCGAGGATGCCCAGGCCCCCCGCGTTGGAGACGGCGGCCACCATGCTCGGGACGCTGATCCAGCTCATGCCGGACAGGACGATCGGGTACCGGATGCCGAACAGTTCCGTGATTTTGGTCTTCATGCCCCCTCCTGCGGCACGCGGTTTGACTGCTGGTCGTATACTGACCGCCGGTCATAATTTTCACGAATCGCACCGCCTGTCAAGGGAAAACTGCGGCGGAATTTGTTTGCGGGGAAGGGTGCGGGTGTGGCAAGTGTTTTAAAGAAGAGGGTGAGAACGTGAGAGGGTGAGAATGTTGGATGAGCCGGTAGACGAACGCATGCTGAGTGCTTCTCCAACCCTCTTACCTTCAGACCTTCTTACCTTCTGTTTTCCACCGATTGACGATATGGGCATGGAGCAGCAAATCCTGGAGACGAACATGGCAAGGATATTAGTGGTCTACCACTCCCAGACGGGCAACACGGAGCGGATGGCGAAGGCCGTGGCCGAGGGGGCGGCCGCCATCGAGGGGGCCGAAGTCGTCCTGAAGCGGGCCGGCGATGCCACCCTGCAGGACCTCCTGGACTGCCAGGGGCTGGCCGTCGGCACTCCGGAGAACTTCGGCTACATGTCCGGCATGATCAAGGATTTCTTCGACCGGACCTACGAGCAGGCCCGGGGCAAGGTGTTCCGCAAGCCCTACGTGGTCTTCATCAGCGCCGGAAACGACGGAACGGGGGCCCTGCGCAACATCGAGCGGATTGCCCTGGGGTACCAGTTCAAGAAGGTCTATGAGCCCGTGATCTCGAAAGGGAGGCTCACGGAGGAGACCCTGGAGAAGTGCCGGGAGTTGGGGCAGACGCTGGCGGGAGGATGCGTGGAAGGGATTTATTAGATGGGGGCATTGGGGAAAGAAAAAGGGCCGGGGGCAACCCCCCGGCCCTCTCCTGTCAAGCCGTTTGAGAGCTTTCGCTCAGTGGACTACCGGGCGCCGAGCAGCTTGCGGGCGATGACGACGCGCTGGATCTCGTTGGTGCCCTCGTAGATCTGGCAGATCTTGGCGTCCCGCATGTGGCGCTCCGCCGGGTACTCCTTGCAGTAGCCGTAGCCGCCGAAGATCTGGACGCCCTCGATGGCGGCCCGCATGGCCACATCCGAGGCGTACATCTTCGCCATGGCGGACTCCTTCTCGTAGTCCATGTCGTTGTCCTCCATCCAGGCCGCTTTCAGCAGCAGCAGCTCCGCCGCCTCGAGCTCCGTCGCCATGTCGGCGAGCTTGAACTGGATGGCCTGGAAGGAGGCGATGGGCTTGCCGAACTGCACGCGCTCCTTGGCGTAGTTCAGCGCGTCCTCCAGGGCCGCCTTGCCGATACCGCAGGCCTGGGAGCCGATCCCGATGCGGCCGCAGTCGAGGCCCATCATCATCTGCTTGAACCCCTGGCCGACCTTGCCCAGCAGGTTCTCCGCCGGGACCTCGGCGTCCTCGAACACCAGCTCCGCCGTCCCCGAGGCCAGGATGCCCATCTTCTCCTCGATCTTGCCCAGCGAGAAGCCCTTGGTCTCCTTGAGGTCGACGATGAAGTTCACGACGCCCTTGTAGCCGAGCGACGGGTCCGTCGTGGCGGCCAGCACGCAGTAGCGGGCCACGTTGCCGTTGGTGATGAAACGCTTCGTGCCGTTGATGATGTACTTGTCGCCCTTGAGGATGGCGCGGCAGGCCAGCGACGCCGCGTCGGAGCCCGCGTTGGCCTCCGTCAGGGCGTAGCAGCCCTCGACCTTGCCGCTCGCCACGGGCGTGAGGTACTTGAGCTTCTGCTCGTGGGTCCCGAAGGTCTTCACGGGGTAGCCGTAGAGCGAGTTGTTGACGGAGACGATGACGCCGCAGCTCGCGCAGGCCTTGGAGATCGCGATCATCGCGTGGACGTAGGTCACGTTGTCCATGCCGGCCCCGCCGTACTCCGTGGGGATCGCAACACCCATGACGCCCATCTCGCCCAGGGCCCGGCAGATCTCCTCCGGGTGCCGGTGGGTCTTGTCGAGCTCCGCCGCGATGGGCTTGATCTTCGTCTCGGCGAACTTGGTTACCTGGTCCTTCACCATCTGCTGCTCTTCGGTCAGTGCGAAATTCATAACGTGTCCCCCTTTAAGGATTTATTATGTGTATCAAGGCGCCGTGTCTCCGTCCTTTGATACCGTGCTGTTGATGTCCTGGCAGATCCCTGACCTCTCCGCCGATCATCCGGGTCTCACTTGCCCTTGAACACCGGCTTCCTCTTCTCGAGGAACGCCTTCATGCCTTCCTTCTGGTCGTCGGTGCTGAAGCACTGCGAGCAGCACTCCGTCTCGAGCCGCATGGCGTTGTCGAGGGCCAGGTCGTAACCGAAGTTGATGGCGTGCTTGGCCATCTTCAGGGCGAAGCCGGGCAGCCCCGCCAGCTTCGCGGCCATCTTCTTGGCCTCCGGCATGAGCTGATCCAGCGGGAAGACCTGGTTCACGAGGCCGATCTCGTAGGCCCGCTTCGCGTCGATCTGCCCGCCGAGCATGATGTACTCCTTGGCGCGGCCCATGCCCACGAGGCGGGCCAGGCGCTGCGTGCCGCCCCAGCCGGGGATGAGCCCGATGAGGATCTCGGGCTGGCCGAAGCGGGCGTTCTCCGAGGCCAGGCGGATGTCGCAGGCCATGGCCAGCTCCACGCCGCCGCCCAGGGCGAAGCCGTTGACCGCCGCGATGACGGGCTTGGGAAGCGTCTCGTACATGCGGAAGGTCTCGATGCCCGCCTCCATGAACTCCATGGCCTGCTGGGGCCTCAGCTCGGCCATCTGCGCGATGTCGGCGCCGGCCACGAAGGACTTCTCGCCTGCGCCCGTGATGATGACGGCCTTGACCGCCTCGTCGGTCTTGCACTTGACGGCCGCGTCGTAGAGCTCGCACATCACCTCCGAGTTCAGGGCGTTGAGCGCCTTGGGCCGGTTGATTGTGATGGTGGCGACCCCGTCGGCCGCCTCGAACAGGATGTGTTTGTATTCCATATCCGTACCGCCCTCCTTTCTGTTGAAGATCCCGTTGGGTGCGGGGCAGGGGCCGGAAGAGCCCCTGCCGCCGTTTCATCGCCGGTTACTTCTGGCTGTAGTCGTAGACGCCGCGGCCGGTCTTCCGCCCGAGGAGCCCCGCGTCGACGTACTTCTTCAGCAGCGGGCAGGGACGGTACTTCGAGTCGCCGAAGCCCTTGTAGAGGACGTCCATGATGGCCCAGCAGGTGTCGAGGCCGATCAGGTCGGCCAGCGTGAGGGGCCCCATGGGGTGGTTCATGCCGAGGCGCATGATGTCGTCGATCGCCTTGGGTGAGCCGACGCCCTCCATCAGCGTGTAGAACGCCTCGTTGATCATGGGCATGAGCACGCGGTTGGAGACGAAGCCCGGGAAGTCGTTGCACTCGACGGGGATCTTGCCGAACTGCTTCGAGAGGGCCTCCGTCGTGTTATAGGTTTCCTGCGACGTCACGAGCCCGCGGATGATCTCGACGAGCTGCATGACCGGCACGGGGTTCATGAAGTGCATGCCGATGACGAGCTCGGCGCGCTTGGTGGCCGCCGCAATCCGGGTGATGGGGATCGACGAGGTGTTCGACGCGAGGATCACCCCGGGCTTGCAGACCTCGTCGAGCTTCTTGAAGATCCCGAGCTTGAGGTCTTCACGCTCCGTGGCCGCCTCGACGACGAAGTCCGCATCCTTCATGTCCTCGAGGTTCGTGCTCTTCTTGATCCGGCTGAGGATCTCCTTCTTCTGGTCCTCCTTGATCTTGTCCTTGGCGACCAGCCGGTCGAGGTTCTTGGAGATCGTGTCGTACCCCCGGTTGACGAACTGGTCCGCGATGTCGTTCATGATGACATTGATCCCGCCCGGGTACGCCGCGACCTGGGCGATACCATTGCCCATCTGACCAGCCCCTACGACGCCGATTGTCTTGATTGCCATCTTCCTTGCCCTCCTTGTCCGTAAGTTTTATGGGTCATGAGTCCAGCCCGAACCGGCGCTCCGTCCGCGTGGAAATCCTCTCTCCAGGGTGCGGGTGTGACGCGCGGAACGGCGAATCTCCAAAACCGGCGGACCGGCCCCGGCGGGGGACGCAAGCACCCGCCGGGGACCGGACTGTGTGCGAGGTGATGAAGCCCGCAGGGCTTCCGTTGACTGTCGGGATGACGGGTTACGCCTTCTCGAGAACCATGGCCATGCCCTGGCCGCCGCCGATGCACAGCGACGCCAGGCCGTACTTGTGGCCGGCCTTCTTCATCTGCATGGCCAGCGTGTAGGTGATGCGGGCGCCCGTGCAGCCGATGGGATGGCCGATGGAGATCCCGCTTCCGTTGAGGTTGCACTTGTTCAGGTCGACGCCGAGCTCCTTGATGCAGCCCAGGGCCTGGACGGCGAACGCCTCGTTGAGCTCGATGACGCCCATGTCCTTCATGGTGAGGTTGAGCCTCTTGAAGAGCTTCCGGACCGCCGGGACGGGTCCGAGACCCATGTAGGCCGGGTCCAGGCCGCCCGAGGACCAGCCCACGATCTTGGCCAGGGGCTTCAGGCCCAGCTCCTTCACCTTGTCGGCGCTCGCGACGACCACGGCGCAGGCCCCGTCGTTGATGCCCGAGGCGTTGCCCGCCGTGACGGTTCCGGTCTTGCTGAACACGGGGGGCAGCTTCGCCATCTTCTCGAGGGTCGTCTCCATGGGCCGCTCGTCGACCTTGAAGACCTTGGGGTCGCCCTTCTTCTGGGGGATGACGACGGGGACGATCTCGTCGGCCACGGCGCCGCTGGCGATGGCCGCGCGGGCCCTGCGGTGGCTCTCGTAGGCGAGCTGGTCCTGCTCCTCCCGGGAGATCTTCATCTTTGCCGCGATGTTTTCCGCCGTGAAGCCCATGTGGTACCCGTTGAAGATCTCCCACAGGCCGTCGTGCACCATGAGGTCCGTCAGCTTGCCGAAGGGCATGTTCATGCGGTAGCCCCAGCGGGCGTCGGCCAGGGCGTAGGGGACGTTGCTCATGTTCTCCATGCCGCCCGCCACGATGATGTCGGCCTCGCCCGCCATGATGGCCTGGGCCGCCAGCGCGATGGCTTTCATGCCGGATGCGCAGACCTTCTGGACCGTGAAGACGTTGGTCTCCTCGGGGAGACCCGCGAAAATCGCCGACTGCCTCGGGGGGTTCTGTCCCACACCCGCGGTCAGGACGTTGCCCATGATGACCTCGTCGAAGTAGACGGGCTTCAGGGCCTTGTCGTAGTCGTAGTGCTTCTTCTGGATCTCCGTCATGTCGAACTCGCCGAAGACGGAGGGACGGGCCGCCTTGACGAAGTCGCTGATCGCCGGCCTCAGGCCCGCACGGACGATGGCTTCCTTGATCACGAGCCGGCCCAGCTCAACGACGGACACGCCTCTCAGAGAGCCGCCGAATTCCCCGACGGCCGTCCTCGCTCCACTGACAATGAATACCTCTTTCATCCTTATCCACTCTCCTTTCAATAAAATATTGGCAAATGGCAAATGGCTTATGGCTTATGGCAAAAGGCTCATACTGCAGATTCAATCTTTGGCTCAAGAACGGGCAGTGATCAACCTTGACAACATGCCTGACACCTCCATGCACCTGCTCTCGATTTCTTTGAACGCATCGGTTGCGATGTATCCGATTTCGTGTGCGATGATGGCTTGCGTCAGAACCTCTGCAGATGAACCTTTTGCCATATAAAGATGCCCGATGGCCTGCTTGTCTGTTTTCAGTTCATCTCCTTCGGCGATGTTGCTCGGAATGGAAATCGCAGCACGTCTCACTTTATCCCTGAAACTGAAATCAGTTCAGAAAGGGCCATGACTTGTCAGGTCGTAACTGAAGACGGCCGATTCCTTTCCTTTTTGCCAGACCCGAAGGCTCTTGAAGCCTTCTCTCCCCACCCGAGGTTAACCCTTTCGCCTTTTGCCCTTCGCCCTATGCCTCTACTTTGATCAGCATCGCATCCCCCTGGGCGTGGCCCGAGCAGATGCCGCAGACCCCGAGGCCGCCGCCGCGCCGGCGCAGCTCGTAGGCCAGCGTCATGAGGATGCGGGCGCCCGTGGCGCCGATGGGGTGGCCGTAGGCGATGGCGCTGCCGTTGACGTTGACCTTCTTGAACATCTCCTCCTTGCTCATGCCGAGGATCGAGCGGGCGCTGATGATGGCCACCGCGGCGAAGGCCTCGTTGATCTCGACGAGGTCGATGTCCTTGAGCGTCAGGTCGTTCTGCTCGAGGACCTTCTTGATCGACAGGCCGGGCACCGTGGCGATGTCCTTGGTCTGCTGGGAGACCTCGGCATAGTCGAGTACGGTGAAGAGGGGCTTCATGCCCAGCTCCTTGGCCTTCTCGGCGCTCATCATGAGGCACACGTCGCCGCCGTCGTTGACCCCGGGGGCGTTGCCCGCCGTCACGCCGCCGGGCTGCCCCGTGACGGTGCTCTTGTGGTTGAACACGGGGGGCAGCTTGGCGAGCCCCTCCATCGTCGTCGCCGGCCGCGGGCCCTCGTCCTTGTCGAAGATCACGACGTCCTTGCCTTTCTTGATCTCCACGGGGAAGATCTCGTCGTTGAGCCTGCCGGCCTTCATCGCCTCGACGGCCCGCATCTGCGACTGGTAGGCCCACTCGTCCTGGTCCTGGCGCGTGTAGCCGAACTCGTCGGCCGTCTCGGAGCCGTGGATGGCCATGTGCCGGTTGTAGAAGGCATCCCAGAGGCCGTCGTAGACCATGAGGTCCACCACCCGGCCGTTGGGAAGGCCCATGCGGCTTCCCCAGCGCATGTCGGGAAGCGCGTAGGGGCAGTTCGACATGCTCTCCTGGCCGCCGGCGATCACGATCTCGGCGCGGCCCGTCTGGATCATCTGCACGGCCAGGTCGATCGTCTTGATGCCCGAGGAGCAGACCTTGTTGACGGTGATGGAGGGCACGGACTCGGGAAGCCCCGCCAGCAGCGTGGCCTGGCGGCTGGGGACCTGGCCGCAGCCCGCCGGGACGACCTGCCCCATGATGACGTAGTCCACGTCCTCTCCCTTCACCTTGCCTCCCGTGCGGCGGAGGCACTCCTTGATCGCGAGCGCGCCCAGCTGGGGGGCGTCGAAGTCCTTCAGGGCGCCGCCGAAAACCCCGTAAGGCGTCCGGCAGGCCTCCACGCAGACGACCTGGCGGAGGTTCTTGTACGTGTTCTTCGTCTTTCTCCCCATCCCCTTGTAGTCCGGCTTCCTCTCCCCGAACTTCGCGATGGGGGCGCCCTTGTAGTATTCGGCCCTCGTCTTGTCCAACTTCTGCGGTACTTTTTCCATCTCTTCTTATACCTCCTCTTCTCCTGTGAGGGACGAACGGCGCTCCGCCCGTCCCTTCTGATTTCATCTCTCGCCGCCGGCCGCGGGGGGCGGCAGGGGAAGGCCCCTGCGCGGCGCAAGTCCGGCGCGGCGGTCCACCGGCTTCCCGCACCCTCGCCGGGCGCCGGAAGCCGGGGTTAGCTCAAACGGTCAACGAACTCGATTTCTCTCGGGATCTTATACGAGGACAGGTAGGTTCTGCAGTGCTTCAGGATGGCCTTTTCGTCTGCAGAGGCCCCCTCCTTCTTCACGACGAGCGCCTTGACGACCTCCCCGCGCATGAGGTCCGACTTCCCGATCACCTTCGACTCCGCCACGGCGGGGTGCATGTTCAGGACGATCTCCACTTCCCGGGGATAGACGTTGAAGCCGCTGGTGATGATCATCCGCTTCTTGCGTCCCTTGAGGAAGATGTGGCCGTCGGCGTCGATGAGCGCAAGGTCACCCGTGTGCAGCCAGCCGTTGCGCAGCACCTGGGCCGTGGCCTCCTCGTCCTTGTAGTAGCCCTTCATGACGTTCGGGCCCCGGACGATGAGCTCCCCGATTTCCCCCCGCGGCAGGTCCCGCCCGGCGTCGTCGACGATGCGGGCCTCGACGCCCGGGATGGGGACGCCGATGGAGCCCGGCTTCTGGACCATGTGGAGCCGCGTGACGGAGCACACGGGCGAGGCCTCCGTGAGGCCGTACCCCTCCCGCAGCGGAACCTTGAACTTCTTCTCGAACTGGGGCATGTAGGCCGGCGGCATGGTGGAGCCCCCCGTGACGCAGTATTTCAGGGAGCTCATGTCGTACTTCTCGGTCCCCTCCTGGAGCAGCATGCCGAGGTAGACGCGCGGCACGGCGGTCATGTAGGTGATCTTCTCGGTCTCGATGGCCTTGAGGATGCCGTCGATGCTGAAGGCGTCGAGCATGACGACGCAGGCGCCCATCAGGATGGGGTTGAGCATGTTGGCCACGGCGCCGAAGGAGTGAAAGAGCGGGATGAGGCTCAGCCCCGTGTCCCGCTGCGACCCGTCGAAGAGCTCCGCCAGCAGCCGGGACTGGGAGATGAGGTTGCCGTGGGTGAGGACGGCGCCCAGGGGCTTGCCCGTCAGGCCCGAGGTGTAGATCATCACGGCCGGGTCGTCCTCGGCGGCGTCGGAGGCCTCGAACTCGAAGGGCCCGTCTTCCATGGCCTTCTTCATGGACAACGGGCCCTCGTCGATCTCCGTCAGCAGGAGGTGCCGGCAGGTGGCGAGCCGGTCCCTGATCTCCTCGAATCGGCGGGCCGACTGGGCCGTCGTGACGAGCACCTTCGCATCGCTGTTGTCGAGGAGGTACTGAAGCTCGTAGGCTGTGGACATGACGTTGAGGGTCACGGCCACGGCGCCCAGCTTCTGACAGGCGAAGTAGGTGATGGGGAATTCGGGGGTGTTCGGCAGCATCAGGGCCACTTTGTCGCCCTTGCCGATCCCCATCGTTTTCAGCCGGTTGGCCAGGGAGTTGACGGCCCTGTCCATGGCCTGGTAGGTGATCCGGGAATTCTCATAGACGAGGGCCCTGTTGTCCTTGTAGATGCTGCAGGATTCTGCGAACAATTTCCCAAGGTTCATAAGGCCTTCGGACCCCCGAAAATTTACGGGCGAACCATATCACAACGGGGTCAACTTCTCAACAGAAAACATCAGAAAAAATGGGCATTCCGGGGCTTTTGGCCGGCGAAAAAACGTTCAGCGCGATGCATCCCGGAGGGCGCGCAGACCCCCCTTTTTCCCCTCCTTTCCTTGACAATTCGGGCTGCCTGCGGTACAAGCAGAAACCTCTTGGAATATTGAAATGTTGGAAGAAGGAAGGGACGGGGTGGACGATGGCCGAAGTGATCGACGGAAACCGGATCGCCCGGGAGGTGCGGGAGGAGGTAAGGGCACAGGCCTTTGAATTAAAAGAGAAAAAAGGAATCACACCGGGCCTGGCCGTGATCCTCGTGGGGGAGGATCCCGCCTCGAAGATCTATGTGGGCCGCAAGGAGAAGGCCGCCGCCGAGGCCGGGTTCCTGTCGCGCGAGTTCCGGCTGCCCGCCGAGACGACGGAGGACCGCGTCCGGGAGATCGTCGCCGGTCTCAATGCCGACCCCTCGATCCACGGCATCCTCGTTCAGCTGCCCCTTCCGAAGCATATCAGCCCCGACGTGGTCATCGAGACGATCGACCCCCGCAAGGACGTGGACGGCTTTCACCCCGTCAACATCGGGGGGCTTTTCACGGGGCGCCCCGGCCACAGGGCCTGCACCCCGCTGGGGGTCATCGAGCTGCTCGACCGCACGGGGATCCCCATCGAGGGAAAGGAGGCCGTCATCGTGGGCCGCAGCAACATCGTGGGCAAGCCCCTGGCGCTGATGCTCCTGAACCGCCACGCCACGGTGACGGTGTGCCACACGCGGACGAGGGACCTGCCGGCCGTGACGAGGCGCGCGGACATCCTCGTGGCCGCGGCGGGCAAGGCGGAGATGATCCGGGGCGACATGGTGAAGGAAGGCGCCGTGGTCATCGACGTGGGGATCAACCGCGGGGCCGACGGCAAGCTCACGGGGGACGTGGCCTTCGCCGAGGCGGCCGCCCGGGCATCCTACATCACGCCCGTGCCGGGCGGCGTGGGGCCCATGACGATCGCCATGCTGCTCAAGAATACCCTGCAGGCGGCCTCGTCATCCGGCGGCTGAGCGGACAGGGCCGGAACCTGACATCATCGGGAAAGAAGACACCGTGCTCATCAAGGGAAGCCTGCCCTTCGGCAGACCCATCTCTAGTGTCCTCGTCGTCCAGCTCGGGGACATCGGCGACGTCGTCTCCGCAACCCCCGCCTTTCGGGCCGTCCGCGAGCGCTTCCCGGAAGCCCTGCTCGCCGTGCTGGTCCGGGAAGGATTTGGTGGCCTGCTCGAAGACGACCCCGGTATCGACCGGGTCTTCGAGGTCAGGAGGAAGCAGGGCATGCTCGCCGACCGGGTCCTGGAGCCGCTGCGGCTCATCGGCCGGCTGAGGCGGCAGCGGTTCGACCTCGTCATCGACCTGCGTGGCGACGACCGGGGTGTCTACATGTCGCTTGCCTCCGGGGCCCCCGTCCGCGCGGCGATGCGTTACGGGCACATGCCGTGGCGCGACGCTTTCTATACCCACCTCGTCATTGCGCCGCCCCCCGAGAAAAGAATCCGCGGCGCGGCCCACCAGTCCCTCGACGTCGTCCGCCCCCTCGGGATGGACACCCCTGATCCCGTGCCCCGGCTGCATATATCCGCGGATGCCCTGCAAAGGGTCCGCCGGCTCCTCGCCGAGCAAGGCGCGGGGGCCAGGGCTCAGGTGACGATCAACCCCTTCGCGCGCTGGAAGTACAAAGAGTGGGAGTACGAGAAATGGGCGGAGGTGATCCGGTGGGTCGGAAAGGAGAGAGGGTATGTGCCCGTGCTCGTCGGCTCCCGTGAGGAGCGTCATGATGCGGCCGGGATAGCCTTGGAGGCGGGCGGGGGTGTGATCAATCTGGCGGGAGAAACCTCTCTGAAGGAACTTGCCGCCCTGCTGAGCCTGAGCGCCTTCCACGCGGGCGTCGACAGCGCCGCGCCTCACATCGCCGCCGCGGTCGGCACGCCGACCATCACGATCTATGGGCCGACGGACTGGCGGGACTGGGCCCCGGAGGGAGGAAGGCACCGGGTGATCCGGCCCGACAGGGACTGTGTGCCCTGCAGGGACAAGGGCTGCCGGGGGGAGGGGAGGAGCGAGTGCCTGGAGGAACTGGGGGCGGATCGCGTGATCGGGGAGATCGATGCGTTCATCCGGACGTCGGGTCCGGGTGCGAAAGAAGGACCCGGAAGGTGAAACGATCAGGCCGCGGGGGAGGAACTCAGTCTTTCCTGCGGGCGATGACTGCGTAGCCCGACCCGGAATAAAAGGTCGCGATCAGCCTCGCCAGGAAGCCCGGCACGAACAGGCTCTCCAGCCTGCGGCGGACATGCTCCGAGAGGTAGGTCTTCTCCCGTATGACCTCGAAGCCTGTCGCTGCGAGAAGGGCCCTGAGGGACCTTGGGGCAAAATGATAGAGGTGGTAGGGAAGATCCCAGTCCGGCCATTCCGCCCCCATCTTCACGGCATCAGTGCCCTCGTGATTGGGCACCTCGATGACGAGCAGCCCCTCCGGCTTCAGCCACCCCGCCATCCTGTTCAGGCTCTCCAGCGGGTGCCGCATGTGCTCCAGCGAGTGCCACAGGGTGAGCACGTCGACGGTGCCCTCCCCGAGTTCGATTGCGTCCATGGGGCCGATGCTCACGGGAATCTGCAGCTCGCCCGTGATGTAGGAGGCGGCCCAGTCCGACAGGTCGACACCGCGGACCCCGTAGCCTGCCCGCTTCGCCGCGAGCAGGAAGTATCCCATCCCGCAGCCGATGTCTACCACGAGGCCCTCTTTCTTGAGCGGCCTGAAGAACCTCAGCCGATGGCTCTGCTGCGAGAGGCGACGCTGCATCTCCGGCGAGTCGACGGGCAGCTTCTCGGTGTAATGGCTCTTGAAGTATTCCCTGTCGTAGAGGCTCGCCAGTTCTTCCGGTTCGGGCCGTGGGTCCAGGACGCCGAGCCCGCACCCGGCGCACTTGTACACGGTCCAGCCCTGCTTCTCGACGAGCCTCGTGCGTTCAGCGCAGGCGCAGACGATGCATGCTGAGGGAACCCGTTCCATGTCAGCCGGGGTGATTGAGGCGCGTGGCGACCTCGTAGATGGGCTTCGTGAACAGATGCGTCACGCACTGCGGTTTCTTCCTCAGGATCCGGAGCAGCAGCTTGAGCTTGAAGAGCGCGACCCCCGGGCCCCGGTTGTGCAGGGCCCGCCGGTTCTTGATGATGGAGAAGAGCCTGGTTCCCGCCGTGTCGAATTCGATGAACGCCGCGGGCTTCCGGGCCTTCAGGAACACGCCTTCGACGTAGGGGTCTTTCCAGAGCTCCTCGATCACGAAATCGGAAAAGATCTCCCTCATGTCCGACAGCTCATAGCGCCAGTGGTCTTCCGGGAACGCGTGAAACCCGCAGCCCCGGGACCTCGTCGTGATCAGCAGGACCCCGTTGGGTCTGACGAGATGCTTGAAGTGGGAAACGACACGCCTCCAGTCCTTGACGTGCTCGAGCATCTCCGTCGAGATCAGCAGGTCGAAGGAGTCGAAGTCGAAGGTGTGCAGCAGCTGCGTCGCATCGCAGACCACGTCGACGCCGGGCCCCGCCTCGAGGTCCACCCCGACGTAGCGCGCCGGGCCCATGGGGGCGATGATCGACCGCAGCGTCCCGTTCACGTCCAGGGCCCCCACCTCGATGACGGACTTTCCCCTCACGTCCTCTTCCTTCAAGGCGATGCGAGCAAATTCCAGACAGCCCTTGTGGCACATGGTTCGACCCTTTCCCTCTCAGGTTTCCGTTTTCCGCCCCGGGCGGCCTAGCGCTGCCCCGGAGGTCTCCGCATCCGCGATCGTGTCGCACAGGGCCCGGTACTTCGCGAGCTTCGCCTCCGCCTGCGCCCTGTCCCGCGCGAAGGGTCCCAGCAGCCGCAGCGTCGCGATCCTCCACCGCGCCTTCAGCAGGTGGTCGCGCGTGATGCGCCGGATCACCGCGGGCTCGTAGTGCTTCCGGTAGAAGACGTACTCGGCGAGGAATTTCCGCCGCCAGACGTCGTAGGATGGGGAGGCCGCCTCGCTGTACCCGCCCACGTGGACGACGACGGCCTCCTCGACATAGCCGATCTCGAAGCCGGCCTGCCGGATCCTCAGGCAGAGGTCCTCCTCCTCCCCGTACAGGAAGAAGCGCTCGTCGAACCCTCCGACATGCCGTATGACCCCGGCCGGCGCGATCATGCAGGCCCCCATGACCCAGGCGATCTCTCCCTTGAGTCCCCGGTAGAGCTCCGGCGCGTACTTCTGCCCGAGGTAGCGGCGCGAGACGGACTCCTGGGTCCGCCCGTCGGGGTAGATGAGCCTCGGCCCCGCGAGGCCCACGTTCGGCCGGCCGTCCAGGAAGGCCGACATCGCGGCCAGCGCCCCGGGCCGCACCAGCGTGTCGGGGTTGAGAAAGAGAATATGACGGCCCCCGCATTGCGGGAGCGCCATGTTGTTTGCCGCCCCGAAGCCCTGGTTCACGGGGCTCTGGATGAGGCGCACTTCGGGAAATCGCCGGCGGACCGTGTCGGCCGTCCCGTCCGCCGAGGCGTTGTCCACGACAAACACCTCGAGCGCCATGCCGGGCCCATCCAGCACGGATTCGATGCACGGACCGATCAGGCCGGCGGAATTGTAGGTGACGATGATGACGGAGAGGTCGATCATCTACTTCATCGTTTCCGGAACCCGGCCGCCCTTTCAGGACGGAGTCCCGGCGTGAGCGGGCGGTCTGCCCTTTGCGGGGTCAACAGGTGACTTCAGGGGAATTTTGTGGTATCTGTGCCTTCGACGGGCGACAGGGGGTGCCCTGTCGGGAGAGGGATGATGAACTCGAGCGCGTTCAACTCTGCGATGGAGCGCCTGGGGACCGCCTTCGGCCGGTTCGACGAGCGGACCATCGTCGCGTTCATTCTCCTTGGTGCCCTTGCCCTTCGCGTGGCGCGGGCGCTTCTGACGGCCGTCGTCAACACCGACGCGGCGGTGTATCTCTACCAGGCCAAGGCCCTCTACCTCGGGCTGTGGTCCTCCGTCAACGCCTGCAGCATCAAGTCCGTCACGGCCCACCCGATCGTCACGGCCGGCATCTACTTCCTCACCCGCGACTGGATCGTCTCGATGCGGGCGGCCTCGATCCTGTTCGGCACGCTGACCCTCATCCCGCTGTACGGCCTCGCGCGTCTCTTCTTTTCCTTCCGCACCAGCTGCCTCGTGACGCTGCTCTTCGCCGTCATGCACGTCTTCGTGAGCGCCGGCGTCGACGTCGGCCGCGACCCGGCCTACTGGTTTTTCTCGGCCTGCGGTCTTTACTTCTTCGCGGCCGCCGTGAAGCGGGAGAAGCTCTGGTATTTCTCTTTAGCCGGCATCGCCTTTACGCTGGCGGCGTGGAACCGGATCGAAGCCGTGCTGTACCTGGCCGTGACCGTCCTGTACCTGGTCATCCGGGGGACGGCGGGGAGGTGGAAAAATCTGATGGCCTTCCTGGCCCCCTTCCTCGCGGGCGTCGGGATCGTCCTGGTCCTGGCGGCCCTGTCTTCGCGGGGCATCTACTGGTTCCGCATCGACGAGATCCCCGAGAGGTTCATGGCGGCATGGTACACCTACCAAGAACTGCGGGTGAATCTGGCGGCCATGATTCAGCGCCCGCCGGAAGGCTTTACGTTTCAGTTTTTCGAGAGCGTCCGCAGCCTGCTGTGGCTGCTGGGACTTGGGGTTCTGTTGCAGAGCACGGCCGAGGCCTTCTTCTACCCCTTTGCGGCCCTGTTCCTGGTCGGGCTCTTCGACTTCAGGAAGTGGCGCCCCGCCGGTCTCGCGGGATATTTCGCCGCACTGGTCGCCTGCGGCTTCGTTCTTCTCTACCTCTATGCCATGCGGACCTGGACCATGGAGAATCGGTATCTGGCCCTCATCATCCTGCCGTCCTTCCTGTTCCTGGGCTTCGGCCTGGAAAGAATCCTCTCGCTCCTTCAGCGGCGATGGAGCATGAAGGACGCGGCGGCGGTCAGCCTGTGCGCCCTGCTCATCGTGCTTCTTGCCGTACCGAAGCAGCTTGTCTTTCATGAGAAAGACAAGGCGGTGTTCAAGGAGATCGGGACGCGTATCGCAAAGGAAGAGGGAAACGAACGGACCGTCGGCATTCTCTCGATCGGCACGTCCATGCGCTGGGTCTTTCTGTACAGCAACCTGGACGTCCCGGCACTTTCCTGTCCCGACGAGGACTATCTTGCCGGGATATCCCCCGCCAAACTTGTCGGGAACAGCTATGCCGAATTCGTGAAAACGGTCGATGCCCGCGGCGCGCGTTACGTCGTCTGGGAGGAGAAGAACTGGCCGACACGGCAATTCGACCTGCTCAAGATTTTCGATCCCCGCGATTTCCGCATTGCCGGCGAGTGGTTCCACAGGGACACGGGCCGGATCGTGCTGTTCAAGCGTCTCTGACGGCCGGAAAGTCCGCTTTTCCTTGCCCCGTGATTCCGCGGTTCAGGACCGCTCGTACTCCGGGATGAGCTCCTTGAGCGCCTCCTTCAGCCGGTCCGTATCCTGACCCCTGGCGATGTCTCCCAGGCGGTCGATTGACGCGTTCAGCGTCTCCCCGTCGCCTGGCGTTCCCCGCAGGACCAGCACCTTGCTGTGCCCCGTGGGCACGATCCCCTCGCCCACGGTGATGAGCTCCTCGTAGAGTTTCTCCCCCGGCCTCAACCCGATGAACTCGATGGCAATATCCCGGTCCGGCTCCAGGCCGTTGAGCCGGATGAGGTCCCTTGCCATGTCAGCGATGCGGACGGGCTCCCCCATGTCGAGGATGAAGATCTCCCCGCCCTCTCCCATGGCGCCCGCCTGGAGGATCAGCTGCGCCGCCTCCGGGATCGACATGAAGTAGCGCGTGATCTCGGGGTGCGTCACCGTGACAGGCCCCCCCTGCGCGATCTGCTGCTGAAACAGGGGGATCACGGATCCGGAGCTGCCGATCACGTTTCCGAAGCGGACGGCCATGAAGCGAGTCTCCCCGGCCCTGTCGGCGCTCTGGACGATCATCTCGGCGACGCGTTTCGAGGCCCCCATGACGTTTGTCGGACGCACGGCCTTGTCCGTCGACACGAGGACGAAGTGCGTGACCCCGTTCTGCCGGGCCGCCTCGACGACGTTTCTCGTGCCCAGGACGTTCGTCTTTACGGCCTCTCCGGGATGGAGCTCCTGCATGGGCACGTGCTTGTAGGCCGCGGCGTGGAACACGACGTGCGGCTTGTGGCGCGCAAAGACCCGCATCATCAGCTCCCGGTCCCGGATGTCAGCCAGGCATGCCTCCACGGTCGTGTCGAGCCTTCGCCGGCGGCAGTCCAGCTCGATCCGGTAGAGGTTGTATTCGCTGAAGTCCATCAGGATCAGGGACTCGGGACGGTACGGGCCGATCTGGCGGACGAGTTCCGAGCCGATGGATCCGCCCGCCCCCGTGATCAGGACCCGCTTGCCGCGCAGAAACGCCGCGATCCGGTTCACGTCGAGCTCGACCTTCTCCCGGCCGATGAGGTCCTCCATCGAGACCTCCCGGATCGTGTTGACGGTGATCCGGCCCTCGATCAGCTCTCCGATCTTGGGGATGGTCCGGTACCGCTTGCCTGTTTTTTCGCAGGCCTCGACGACGCGCCGCATCACGTCGCCCCGCGCCGAGGGGATTGCGATGAGGATCTCGTCGTAGGCGACAGGGAGATCCTCGATGTCGCCGACGGTGCCGAGGACAGGGATCCCGTGAATCGCCTTTCCCGCCTTCCGGGGGTCGTCGTCAAGGAAACCGACGGGCTCGTAGTGGACGCGGGGGTTGTCGAGGATCTCGCGGAGGAATTTTTCCCCCGCATCGCCCGCCCCGATGATGAGAAGACGCTTCCGGGCCTTCCTTTTAGAATCGCTGTTTCTGCGGAGGGAAAAAAGATCGCCGACGTGGTTGGTCGTGAAGACCCTTGCGGCGATCCGTACCCCTCCGACCAGAAAAATGGTCAGCCCCCAGTCCAGGATGAAGACCGAGCGGGAAAAACCCTCAAAGCGGAAGAGGAAGAGGATCGCCAGGGCTGCGACCGCCGTGGCTGCGGACGAGGCCTTGATGACGTTCTGCAGATCGACGATGCTCGTGTATCTCCACAAACCCCGATAGAGGCCGAAGAAGTGGAAAGCGACCAACTTCACGACAAGAAGATGGGGCAGGGTTTTTTCGATGTTCTCCCACTGCCAGGGCGGGATATCGCCCTCGAAGCGGAGTGCATACGCCGAAAGGTATGCGACGGCGACGAGGAGGGCATCGAGGCCGACGAGCAGGTAAAAATGCGCGCTTCGGATCAGGTGTTTCACGTAGCGGCCTTCTTCAGTTCCGGGTTTGTGCCGAGGCTGACTCGAGGACCTCGGTCAGGACGCGGCAGGTCTTTTCTATCTCTTCGCGCGTGAGCGTCGGGTGGACGAGGAACATCAGGCTCGTCTCCCCCAGCTCCTTTGCAGCCGGCAGGCGCTCCCGCGGCCGTGAATCGCCCTTGTCGAAGGCCTTTTCCAGGTACACCTCGGGGCAGATCCCGGTGTAGCACGGCACACCCCTGCGGTTGATCTCTTCCAGGATTCGGTCGCGGCTCCAGCCGGAGCGGAGCCGCTCCGGACGAACGAAGAGATAGCACTTGTACCAGGCGTGAACCGTGTCCTCGGGCAGAGCGGGGACCCGCAGTGCGGGTAAAGCCCGGGCCGCCGCGCGGATCACCTCGGCATGTCGGGTTCGGACTGCATGCCACTCGGGCATCCGCTTGAGCTGGATGCGCCCGATGGCGGCCTGCATCTCCGTGAGCCTCCAGTTGGTGCCGATGGTCTCGTGCAGCCACCGGAAGCCGGGAGGGTGCTGCTGGCGATAAACGGCTTCCCAGGACTTTCCATGGTCCTTGTAGGACCAGGCCTTTTCCCACCACTCCCGGCGGTTCGTGGTCAGCATTCCCCCCTCGCCGCCCGTCGTGATGATCTTGTCCTGGCAAAACGACCAGGCGCCCAGGTCGCCGATTGCCCCCACCGGCCGCCCCTTGTAGCGGGCCCCGTGGGCCTGGGCGCAGTCCTCGATGATGAAAAGGCCCTTTTCCGCGGCCAGCTTCAGGATCGGGTCCATGTCGCAGGGCATCCCCGCCAGGTGAACGCAGATCACGGCGCGCGTCCGGGGCGTGAGCACGGCACGTATCGATTCGGCTGTGATGTTCTGGCTGTCCCGGTCCACGTCGGCAAAGACAGGCCGCGCCCCGGCATTGACCACGCAGGAAACAGAGGCAATGAAGGTCCGCGGCGTCACCACCACATCATCGCCGGGCCCGATGCCCAGCACGTGGAGGGCCAGATCCAGGGCCACCGTCCCGTTTGCCAGGGCGACGGCGTGCGCGCAGCCCGCCCAGGCAGCAAACTCCCGCTCGAATTCCCGGCATTCGGTCCCCGTCCAATAGTTCACACGGTTGGAAAGCAGCACCCGCGCGACGGCATCGGCCTCTTCCTTCGTGAACTCCGGCCAGGGCGTGAAAGGGGTGTCCAGCATCGTGTTCCTCGGTCAGGGGTTCTTTGTGCCCAGCGGCCGCGCGGGCACGCCCGCAACGGTCTGCCAGTCTGCCACGGGGTCCACGACTGCGGAACCGGCTCCGATCAGGGCTCCCTGCCCGATCCGGATGCCCTGGCATACGACGCTTCCAATGCCGACCCAGGTTCCCCTGCCGATGCGCACATCGCCGGCCAGATGTGCCCCGGGGCAGACGTGCACGCCCTCGGCAAGGATGCAGTCGTGGTCCACCGTAGCACCGGTGTTGACGATGCAGCCGAGGCCGACGCGGGCGCCGATGTTGACCACCGCGCCCGCCGCGACCAGGCATCCGGCTTCCACGATTGCCCCGGCGCTCACGGCGGCCGATGGGTGGATGACCGTCCCTATGTCGAGACCGGCCGAAGCCATCCGATGCAGCAGTTTGATCCTCGTCTCCGCATGGCCGATCGCCACAAAGGCCTGGTCCTCCGGCCGAATCTGTGCGAAAAGGGCCTCCCCTGTGCCGCATACCGGCCAGGGTCCGCAGGTGTTGAGGTCCGGCCACCGGTCGTCGAAGAAAACGAGTTCGGACCAGAGACCCGCAGCCCGCGCACAGTCCCCTGCAACTTTCCCGTGGCCGCTGGCGCCGAGGATCAGCAATCTTGCCTTTTTCATCTATCCCTGCCCCGCCTGCGTACTGCCCGTGAATCTTTCCATGGTCGCGCTGCCCTGATGGCTGATTCCTTCACGGTGTAACACGATCCGGATTGTCCTCCAAAGGATTTTCAGGTCCAGCAGCATCGACCGGTTTTCCACATACCAGACATCCATCTCCAGCCGGTCTTCCCATGTCAAGGCGTTGCGCCCGTTCACCTGCGCCCAGCCGGTGAGACCGGGCTTCACCTCGTGCCGCCTGGCCTGCCGGGCGTTATAGAGGGGAAGGTACTCCGTGAGCAACGGCCGGGGACCGACCAGGCTCATGTCACCCTTCAGGACATTCCAGAACTCGGGCAACTCGTCGAGGCTCGTGGAGCGCAGAAACCTGCCGAACCGGGTCAACCGGTCTGCATCGGGCAGCGGGCGCCCCCCGGCGTCCATCTCGTCGGTCATGGTCCGGAACTTCACGAGCATAAAAGGGCGCCCATGCAGCCCGGGGCGCTCCTGTCGGAAGAGCACCGGCGAGCCGAGAAAAAGACGGACCAGCGCAGCGATGATCAGCATAACCGGGGACAGGGCGAGCAAGGCAGCGACGCCCGCAGCAAGGTCAAATATCCGTTTTGCAGGCATGTTCATGTGTTTGGACAGAGGGAGGTCACAGGTGTGAGCAGAAATCACCGCTCCCGGTCATGCCCAATGGCAGGTGCGCCTGACACGGCTTGGCTCTGCGCAAGCAGGCAGATGATGATGAATTGGGGAATCGAAAAGAGCGTGTCTCCCGAAAGCAGTGAATAGGGCAAGACGGCCACGGCGAGAGCGCTGGAGCCGGACTTCCAGCCGTCCCATCCTGAACGCCAGATGGACCGAAAAAGAAGAACGTAGATCGCAACGGCCGCGACCGCTCCCGCAATTCCGCTCACCAGCCATTCCGACAGGATCGGGAAGTGCGGGTAATCCAGGGAGCCGCAAGCTGCGAACCGGCAGGAAAAGGTCCGGTGATAGGCAAATCCGATTCCTCCAAGCCAGGCGCGTTCCTCGAGAAGACTTGCTCCCAGCCGCCATTTTTCTGCGCGCGACTCAAACCCGTACGCCTGATTTGCCGCCATGGTGCCGAGCAACCTGTAGATCGTTGCAGGGTCGGTCTGCCGGACGGTGATGCCAGGTCGCGCGGGATTTTCTTCCGGCGGCGCAGAAGCGGCCTCCATTTTTCCGGCTGCGCCGTCTTGCGGTATGCCGGGAAAGTGCATCACGGTAACCTTCTGGAACGGCGCCGGACTCTGAATGATCCAGAACAGGGCCCCAATGGCGCAAAGCAAACCGGCAACCGGCAGCAGCACTTTTACGACGAACCGGCGTCTCGGGACGAGCATGAAGGTCAATGCCAGCCACAGGGTCGGAATGAGAAGGGAAAGGATCAGGAAGCGTCTCGACTCCGTGAGCAGACCGGCCGAAACAATCAGGGCCAGAGCCAGAATCCGGAAAACAGTCCTCTTGGGGGAACCATTCCGGTCGAAACTGTTTGCCACCAGCCCCAGACCGGCAACAAGCATGGAAAGCCCGAAAAGGTTGATGTCTCCTCTCAGGCTGGAGCCCGTCGGATACTGCTCCGGGTAGAGCGCGTAGACAAATCCCACCAGAATGCCCCGCTCGAGCAGTGCAGCCTTGACCAAACCGACCACCGCCGTCACGAACACAAACGGGATCAAGGCAGCAAAGAATCCCTCCAGCATTTCATTGCCCGAAGCGTCCGTTTCCGCCCGCCCCAGGAGAAATACGCCGACGCCCAAGGCGACGATACCCATGTCGACGACAACGCGCGTCCAGAAAGGAGTCGGTCCCGACCAAAGACCGTACAGGTGAAAAAGGCCCAGGAGCAGCACAGTCCACACAATCGCCGGCACACGCTGGACCTTCGGGAAATGGACCCCGTAACGGGCGAGATGGAACACGAAGGGAATGCCGGCGACAAGGGACAGCAGCAGCCATGGATAGGGCAGCGTTGCCGCAGCGAACGGGGCAGCCATGGCCATTCCTGCAACGTACGCACGCCTGTTCGAGTTAGACCGCGACAGGTGTGATTCCTCCGGCTCTTGTTGCGGTATGCCGTTGCCGATCATCTGCGTGACGAATGTTTTTTCTCGATGATCGGCGTGAGCTTTGCCTCGACGATGCGCATCCTCGAACTTCCGACATGTTCGACGCCCACTCGGATATAAGCCGCTTCCGGGTGAGTCACGAAACGCCGGGTGAAACGCCTCTCGGGGTACGTCGGCCCCAGAATGAGTTCACCGATCCGCATCTGTGCGGCAGAAAGGGGATACTCCCCCCTCAGGACAGTTCCTTTTCCGTCCATTTGCATGAGCCACACCCGGACGAGAGCATGCCCTTCCAAATCCATTTCCAGTCTGTATTCGCGGGCACCGAGAACCGGCACGTTAACCTCTGTCGCAATCGATTGGTTCCATGCGCCGATGCCGGATGTCCATATCGTTGACCAGTCGCGCTGGAACAGGGGGAGCCCCGTGTCCGGCAGCGGCTTGTTGGTCATTGCGACCGTCGGTGTGATTTCGCTGAAACGGCCCAAAGCTTTACGTCCGCCGGTCAAGGTGACAACCTTCGTCCAGGGAAAGCGCCCGGGTGTCAGGTCGAACATCACACCATCGGCCTTGTTGCTTGTCTGGGTTAGCTTGTAAATTTGGGTGCCGTCCGCCGAAAAAACCAGCGTCGAAAGATCATGCCTCGAGAGGATTTCCTGCACGACAGAGTTGTAGATGGTCGGGTTGTAGTAATCGGGAATATGCAGATAATCAACACCCAACTTCTTCAGGTATGTCCAAGCCTCGAATGCATTGTGCTCGCGATAGAAGGGGAGAAGGCGAGGGTCGTAGCAACTGATCATGCGTCTTTCCGAGTAATACATGTCGGCAGGTCTGAATGACAGCACCGTTGACGAGGGAAGCACGCGGTCACGAAGGTATTTCATGACCTGGATATGCGGCCACAGAAGCAACTTGTCACTGCCTTCATTGCTGTGCGTGATGCGGATCGTAGCTCTATGGTCGTAAGGTCTTCCTGTCGCTGAGGAATGTCCCCCCACAACGATTTCATGGCGGTTCACCCGACGGAGGACGCTGGATATCCCGCCGTTGTCCATGAATTTCCCCAGCAATTCAAAATCTTCCGCATCAATGGCCAGGCGGTTGTCCATGAATTTCCCCGGCAATTCAAAATCCCTCGCATCAATGGGCAGATAGGATTTGAATTTCAGGTAGGGTGCCCAATTGTAGAGCAGAATGGTGGCTGCCGCTTGTAAGACAAAACAAAGTGCGATGAAGGGAGTAATCAATCTGGAAAAAAGTGATTTGCGAGCCGGCGCCGTTTTTCCCCCGGATGCGGATATGCTCTGTGCGACCCCTGCGCCTGCAAAAATCGCCACAAAGGGCACCAGAACCAACCAATATCGCTCGTTCCGGATCATCAAGTCGATTCCCATCAGGATCGAGAGGATGACCCCGCCGAGGTAGCAGAGCACGATCCCCATGGCTGCGAACTGCCATCGCTCCGGCACGCTGGTTACGTCCCCGCGGAGAACAGCATGACCTTTGGCTTCAACAAAAAACCGCCTGACATAAAGCACCCCACCCCAGGCCATCAACCAGAACGAGATGGAATAGGCCTCGAATGCAAACCAGCCTTTGAAAACCCCGTACTGCACTCTCTCCAGCCACGAATCAATGCCCCGGGACATGCGAAAGTACTCATCCCATGCCAATTCCTTCATGGAGAAGACGAGAGGGGTATCGCTGATGAGAGAGCCATACAACAGGAGATTGCGAACGTACGGCCATGCGGCAAGCGGCAACGCGACAACGATCATCGTGCCGAGTTGCCGCATCAGTGAGGTCCAATTGCTCCAGCCGCGAAACAAAGCAGCCGCAACAATCCCCAAAGGGATGAATAAGACGGCCTGCGAGTGTGTCCAGAGCGATATCCCAAGAGCAAGCCCCTGTATCAATCCGCGCTGAAACGGAGACCCGTCAATCCCGACAATGGAGGCATACAGGAGCGTCAGCCCGAGCACAGGCAGGGGATCGATGAGGGCAGAACCCGCTCCCAGGAAAAAAAGAGGAACAGAAATGAAAACGAGGGCAGATAGAATACCCAGCAGGCGACTGGACAGATTGCCCAATGCGAACACCACGCCGGTCGCCGCCAGTGCAAACCACGGGGCAATCCATCGTATCAACCCGGGCAACTCCGCTTGCCCCTGGAAAACATAAAAAAGATAAATGAGCGCCGCATAAAGCGGTGGGTGCGTCCAGGGGCCGTAAAAACCTGAATTGCTCAATTCAGGCTGAATCGCGGGATAGGACAGCAGGTCACGGGTCTCGAAGAGCAATCGCCCGACCGTCGCATATTCCAGAGAGTCATTCTGGATCAGGGGCAGAAATGCCGTATTGGCCATCAAGGCCACAATCCAGACCGTTAACAAGCCGGCAAAGACCCATTCCCATCGTCCGATGGGAGTGGGCGTGCCCGGACGCTCAATCTTAGGAAGAGGGCGGGAAAAGGTCACGGTCGAACACAGCAGGAGCTGCCCGGTAAAAACCACTCCGAGGTGAAAGGCATGACTCGCCCCGCGAAAAACCCCGAGGGCGATGACCGCAAGCATACCGAGCAGAAAAGGTGCAATCGCAAAGGCGAAGGCGCGCGGGATGCCGGCTTGCCGGGCCGCGTCCGACCAGGGGACAAGCCGCGCCAGCGCCAGCCCCGCCCCGCTCGAGGCGAGCATGGCCGCCAGCATCCAACCCCACGCGCTCAGCGGAATGTCACTCATGGGAACTCATGCCCTGTTTCTCATTCGGGTTGCGGGGACACGACAGGCCTGCAGAGTCATGATTGTACTCGAATCCGGTTGGTCAGGAGGTTCCATCCCAGCATCCGGTTTGCGAGGCATAGCAGGGCCGAGACGCCAAACACATAACCGAGGGCAGTCCCGAAGGCGGCACCGCTGATTCCCAGAAGGGGGATCAACGCAATGTTGAACCCAATGCTGCTCACCACGAGTGTGAGATGCTGCAGTGTCTGCAGACCGGGATGGCCGCTCACCAACATCAGGTTGTCGAAGGGTATAAAGGCGGAAATAATCGTCAATCCCGCGAGAAGGATGCTCAGGGGGACAAGGCCCAGGTGGAGATCCTTTCCCGGCACGAAGTAGGTCGTCAGGACCCAGAATGCCGCGGCGACGCACAAGGCCACACCGGCGGCTGAAGGCAGGAGATACGTTCGGGTCTGGCGGAGAAGCTTCCGTGCACCTTCCCACTCCCTGTCCCGGATGTAGCCGACCAGAACCGGATTGTAGTTGATCCGTACGAATGCCAGCACATGGAACAGCCCGTCGACCAGCATGGCGGCGAAGCTGTAGATCCCCACTTCCCGGTCGGGCAGGAACAGCCCGACGAGCAGGACATCGATGCGGGAGTTCAACTCGACGAAAATGCCCGAAAGGAGACTTTTGCCGCCGAAAATGAAGTGTTTCCTCGTCCATCCCGAGTCGAATCGCAGCACGGGAAACATCCCGCAGCGCCTCAGGTAAAGGCACACCCCAAGCGCGGTGACGGACTCGGCGACGAAAAAGCCGAGCGTGCAGATTTCAAAGGGCCATGGAGAAGCCGCAACCGCCGTGACCCACAGCATGACGAGGATGTATCGCGTCGACTGCAGCAGGGCAAACGCCTTCATGAGCCGCAGGCCGTTGAGGTAACCCAGCAGGACCTTGTTGAGCGGAAACAGCGTCAGCCCCAAAGCGGCATTGGCTGTGGCCGCCTTGACGGAGTCGCTGTCCAGGATCCACCCGAAAAGCGGTGCGGCGGTGAAAACCATGGCGGCGGCGCTGACCCCCAGCAGGAGAGACCATGCCGAGGCGTTGACCAGGAGGCGACTGCGCTCCTCGGCGTCCCGGTCGTACAGGGCGGCGTGCCGCAGCACCGAGTAATGCAGGCCGAAGACGGCGATCTGCGACGCGACGATGTAGATTGCGTAGGCCTGATTGAATGCGCCGAGGGCCGAGGCATCGCGGAAGGCCGCGATGATGAGGTTGATCAGGATGCCGCTGGCCGCAAGGATAACAAGGCTGCCCATGGACCAGGCAATGTCAGTGGTGAGCTTGTGTTGGAGGAATTTCATGGCGGGGAATCAGGATCGAAGCCGATTCAGCAAGTGGGTGTACAGTCCGTCCGGTAGCAACATGTCGGCGAGCCACGCCGCCCATTCGTGGTGAATCTGGCAGTATATCGTCGCCAAGCTTGCAGGAGGTCTGCCGTGGTCAAGGGGGTAGGCGGAATAATCAAATTCAATGCTTCCCTTTTCCCGGGATGCCACATGTTTGACTCTCGGCAGATGGATCGGTGAACTGACCAGGGTTGCCTCCCTGACATTCCTTTCCCTTAAAATGGCTATGGCGCCCCGGATGTTCGAGTGCGTGCTGTTGGAGATCGTTTCGGCTACGACCGAAGCGGGGTCGTATCCGAGGCGGAGCAAATAGTCTCGCATGAACAAGGAACCATAGCTGCCGGATTGGGGTCGGGCGCCGCCGCAGCACAGGATGAGGCCCGAGTCCTTCTGATTCACATACTCGACGGCGTGATGGATTCTCCGCAACGTCTCATCGTCGATATTCCCGTCGACGTCGAATCCGCTGAAAAGAATCACGGCAGTCCGGTGAGCTGTCATGCGGTCCGAGGAGATTCCCTCCCGGTGGAGCCAGTAGTACCCCATGGTGCCCGACACGTCGACGGCGACGAGCAGGGCAACCAGAATCAGCCAAACGCGTGCTTGTTTTCTTTGTACCATGATGCTGAAAACGCGGAATCCGAGGTGAAAGTCCTCCTGGGGCAGGCCGACGGCCGGTCCCGGTCGGGTGCGCAGGGCATAAGGGCCTAGGAGTCGGCGTCGAATCGCACTCCGTACCTCGAAAAGAAATTTCTGACTTCTTTCCAGGTCGGCTCCGGCAGGTAGAGGGTCTTCCTCTTCTCAAGGTCGAACCATGCACGTCTGTTGCGCTTGAGTTCGAGGACGGCCTCATCGCTCAACGCGGCAAGCGAGATGACTGTGCCGACCTCGGGGATCTGCGTCCACGTCGGTGCGTAAACAAGCCGATGCCGAACCGAGTTGCGGTCGAAGTCCAGGCTCAGTGAATCCTTTTCTTCGACGATTGAGACCGATGCACCGCCATACTCGAGGCACCGCGCATATTCCTTCAGTATGCCCCGGACCAGCTGATCCTTTTCCTCGAAACTGTACTGCCGAATGTATTCGTCGCCGGTGCGCAGAATCTTTACGGGAACCCCGGCCGCCAAGGTTCTCGGCGGGACATCCTTGTTCACGAGCGAGCCTGCGCCGATCGTGGCCCCGTCCCCGATACTGACCCCGGCCATGATCTGCACGCGGGGGGGCAGCCATACCCCCTTCCCAATATGAACGTCCCCGAATGTGACCGGATAACCGTCCAGAAGGGGCTGCCAGGATCCGTGTGTGAAAATGTAGTTTGAGAACCCTACGGCCGAGTCGTCCCCGATGGTGATGGCTTTGGTCGGGTTGAGAATGCTGTAGGGGAACACTTTGACCCGCTTTCCGATCCGGAGGGACGACTCCGGTGTGATCAGCCCGCCGATGAAGACCTGTTCCATGACGATCGAATCGTCATCGATCTCGAGGTGCCCGGTACGGATGGCGACGAGCATGTGGATTTCCACACGCTTGCCCAGCTTGAGCGTTTTGACGTCGATGAAGTTCAGAGGGGATATCCTCGTGTCATCGCCGATGACGATGGACTCGCTGCGAATGACCGAAAGCCAGCCGAACTGCACATTCTTTCCTATCTTTGCCCCTTTGAGCCGATAATAGGTCTTCTTCAGGAACGAGGGCAGGAGGCCGATCGTCAGCATGCTCAGAATCGGTATCATCGAGGCCGATCTCCTTCTTCAGCCGACGATCCTGTGGCACCGCACCGGGACGCATCGCCTCGCCCCCTGTAGAGTTTCGGCGTCTGATTGATCGCCGTGATCGCCTCGGCAAAGGCGATGCCGATGGTGTCCAGATACCACCGGATCGATTCGTACCGGGGCCGGTTTTCTGCCATGGCAAGCCTTTGCGCCTCCTCGCGACTCAAGGCACCCTCGCGTATCTGGTTGCTCCGAAACGTGTCTATTTCCGAGAATCCGGCGATCGTGTAATAGCAATAGTTGTAAAAAGCGGCCGTGCCGTCTCCGATGCGCCACGTCGACGTTGTGTCCGGCGCCAGTTCCCAGTTATACTCGGTCCGAAGGACCCTGTTGATCTCATCTTCGTCCCACCGGATGTATTCATAGAGCGAGTGGAACTCGGCTCTTGGTTCCGCGTAATAGGAGTAGAAAGACGTCGCGGTGTCAATGAGGGAAGAATTGATATAAGCCGGCGTGCAAAGGAAATTTCCCAAATAATAGGCGGCGAGGCGAAATTTGTCGCCTGTGCTCAGGTAGTCGATCCGTTTCTTGCCAAAGTTCGGTCGTATACCACAGAGGCCAACCTTGAAGTCTGTGTTCTCGAGAGGGTTGGAACACCAGATGTTGAGGCCGATTCCCGTTTCCCTTCGAATCTTGTTTACGTAATAGAAGAAGTGCTTGTCCCCCGCCATGAAGAGGGGGATCATGCCGAGCCGAGGCCGTTTCAGCCAGGCGTGGACGTTCTTCTGGATGTTCTCCCGCTTTCTGGCAATGTCAGCGGACACGAGGATGTTTTCTATGCCGAGTTTGCCGCAGACGCGGGCGACATTACGCCTCGCGAGGTCCGTGATCATCCCCCAATCATACGTGAAGGTCAAGGGGGTCATGTTCAGCTCCTTCACGATGAAATGAAGGCCGTAGCTGCTGTCCCGGCCGCCGCTGAAAGCGACGATGCAGTCGGGCTCTCCGTTGCGGCTGCGGTAGGGTGCCAGGATCTCTTTCAAGTCCTCGATGCGCCCCCCCTGATTCTTCGGCACGTAATGTCGGCAGTAGTTGCATACACCCTCTGAGTCGAATTCGATGAATGGAAAGGTTTCCGGCAGGATGCAGCGCGTGCAGCGGCGCAGCTTGCTGATCTCCTCCACGTTGTACTGCAGCATGCGCCTCTCCCCGTCGTAGACCGCTCCGCGGTAGTTCCCGGACTTCAGGGCAAAGGGGATCGGCGCCACTTCTTTCGGGGAGTAATCGACTATCTTGTCCTGCTCCTTCGCGGTCGAACAATCTGCGGGAACGTCCGTCGCGCCCCTCAGGGAGAAGGAATGCACCGAGCACGTCGCGATGTCTATGACCATGGCGCTTCCCGGTCTCAACCACAGGATGGGGATCGTCGTGCACGCTACATCCTTGAGCATCGTTTTGAGAATGTACCGCTCCGAGGCGAAAAAGAAGGTTTCCGCGGTGAGATCGTGGGCGTAGTAAAAGGAACCCGTGTTGGTCGCTACGAGAAGTTTGTCCCGGTCGTCGAACAGGATCGCGATCGAAGCGGCACCCTCCATCTGCTGGAAAAGGGCTACAACTGAATCCTGCAGGGACCTTCCCCTTCGGGTTTCTGCCCGGACAAGGCTGGCGATGATCTCCGTATCGACACCGTAGAGCCGTGTCAAGTCGGGTCGGCTTTCCCATAACGCCTGGACATTCGTGACGATCCCGTTGTGCACGACGACGCAGCCGTCCTTGATGACGGGCTGGTTGTTGTCGATGTTCTCCTGAGAGCCATCGGTGACGAGCCTGGCGTGCGCAATGACGGCCAGCGGGTTCCGGGCTCCCGGAGCACCCTCGAGAGCGGAATTCCCAGTGATTGCCCCGGCAAAGTACCGTTCAAACTCAGGTGACCGGATCAACTTGCTTGCCGGTATCGAACGCTTCAGGACGGAAATCGTTCGCGTCGAAGGATCCTTGACGGCAATCCCCGAGGATTCTTTTCCCCGTGACTCGGAGAGCAGAAACAAACGCTCAAGGACCCGGCGGGCGAACGGTGCGTCCATAGTCGCGTTTGATCCCGTCACGAAACCGAATATGCCGCACATGTGTGCACCTTCACCTTGAGGTTGGTGTAGCCCGGCTTATCCCTGACTTTGCGTTTTCTGCCGGGCGAAAATTGCGAACCAGAGCCTTTGTGAGATTTGTCATCCCATCCTTCAGGGCCTGGATAATCCAATCCAACGGATTGTGGCTCCACCTTTCCGGATGGGTCAGAAGGATCAGCCTCGGATGGGGATGGTAACGGATATGGGTGAGGAGATCATCCCCCGTTAGAATGTTCGCCTGGACACGCGAATTCACTCTGTCGCGGAGCTTGTGTTTTTCCGAGTCCCAAGTCCTTCCCGTGTCGCTTAGATAGAGGATATCGGCGTAATCGATGTCCTCATTTGCATCGCCCAAGAGATCCATCGGTTCGAAGGCGCCCTGCTGCCGCAGTCGTCGAACCAGGAGTCGGTTGTCGTAGCGACTCAGGGGCCGGCCGTGGAAGGCGACCGTCCGCACGGGGACGATGTCCCGAAACTTCTGCAGTGTTTCGGCAAATGCGCTGGAGGCAGCGTTTAAATCGCCTCCCGTATCGGAGAGGGATTCGTAATGGTACCCGATTTCGTGTCCGAGGCTGTGGATCTGCCGCATGACTTCGGGAATGAACGTGTGGGGTTTCGCCCGGAAATAGTAAGTCGACCGGACATCCAAGTCGCGTTCCAGCAGAGCCATACGAAGTGCATGGCGTGGTCTGCGGTCGACATCGTGCTTGAGGAGGCAGAAACTCGCGGGCTTTGGATCGGCTAAAAAGTATTCGTCGAAACGAAGGATGGTCGGATATCGCTCCTTGATCGCTTCCACATACCCGCGGTAGGCTGCCAGGGTGAAATCCCGCATGGTTACTTCAGGTCTTTGTTGTATTCCATGTCGAACCACATGGCAAAGAACAGGCACTGCAGGCCGAGACCGAAAGAGAACATCCAGGCAATCGCCGTCAATTCGGGGGCAAAGCCCAGGGTGATCCACAAGTAGATCAACCGGATGAAGAGGACCCCGCTCAGGCCGAACAGGACGAAACCGAGCATGTAAAAGAATATCAGGGGATGAAAATCCCGAACGATGTACTTCTCCTTCATGCGCCAGAGAAACAGCTTTACCAGAAGCCAGCTGATCGTGAAAAGGACTTTCCGAACCTTGAGTCTCGATATTTCCCCGACGTTGTAGACCGGCTTGACCGGGACATCCCGCACCTTGAACCGATAGAGGTTCAGGCGGACCAGGAGATCGTTGGGCTGGCCGTATCGCTTGTACATCTGATCCCAGTCGATGGTTTGCAGGGCTTTCTTGCTGATCGCCGTGTACCCCGTCTGTGAATCAGCTATGTGCCAGTAGCCGGACGCGATCTTGGTCAGAAACGAGAGCGCCGCGTTTCCGAAGTAACGGACCTTCGGGATTTCCTTGAACGCCTCGCCGGTGAACAGACGGTTTCCCTTCGAGTAGTCCACCTCGCCGCTCACGACAGGGTCGAGCAGATTCGGCAAGTCCTCCGGGGCCATCTGGCCATCCCCGGCCATTACGACGGCGACGTCGGCCCCTCGGTCCCGGGCCCATTTGTAGCCTGTGGCGATCGCCCCTCCGACACCCTGGTTGACCTCGTGGTTGATCAGAACCACACGTCCGTCATGCTTTTGGTATTCCTCGACGACGGCGGCCGTCCGGTCCCTGCTGGCATCATTGACGATGACGATATGATCCACAAAGGCGGGCATCGTCTCGATCACTTTCCCGATCTGGGTTTCCTCATTGTAGCTCGGGACGACCGCCGCCACGGATTTGCCGCGATACATGATAAGAGTTCCTTTCCCGTTGGTCAGGTCTAGCCCGCCGCTTCAGGCTTCGGTGAGCCCGCCTTTTCCTTTCTTGTATTTCCTGCCGCAGGCCTTGCACACCGTCCTCTTCGGCAGCCGCTCCCCGCACGCGCAGGCCCAGCCGATCTGCACGGCGGGGTTGCCGACACAGAGGGCGTGATCGGGGACGTCCTTCGTCACGACCGCCCCCGCGCCGATGAAGGCGTAGGCGCCGACGGTGACCCCGCAGACGATCGTCGCGTTGGCCCCGATCGTGGCGCCCTTTTTCACGAGGGTCGGCCGGACCTGGTCCATCTTGGAGATCTCCGCACGGGGGTTGACGATGTTGGTGAAGACCATGGAGGGGCCGCAGAAGACTCCATCCTCCAGGGTGACGCCTTTGTAGACGCTCACGTTGTTCTGGATCTTGCACCCCCTGCCGATCGTCACGTCGGGCCCGATGACCACGTTCTGGCCGATGTTGCAGCTCTCTCCGATGCGGCTGCCCTTCAGCACGTGGGAGAAGTGCCAGATTTTCGTGCCCGCCCCGATTTCGCAGCCCTCGTCGATGACGGCCGTTTCGTGGACGAAGTGCGCGGCGGGCGCCGCGGCTTGGAATCCCTCCCCGGGGGTGCGTCCCCGCAGGGTGATCTGCGCGCCGTTGCGGTCGAGGGAGTGCTGGCTGGCGTTGAGGACTCTGAGAACGCGCAGGCCTTCCCGTCCGTCCGTGACCGGCGTGGCCCCGTTCGCGATGCAGTGGAGGAAGTGCTCGCACTCGAGGCGCAGGGGCTCCTGCTCGGGGATGCCGGCGACCCGCTCGGGCTCGCCCTTGGCGGGGACGGGGGCGTTGTTCTTCCAGACGATCTCGTGGTGGTACAGAAGAAGCTTGTCGGGCCAGGGCACGGTATCGTCGAAAACGGCCATCTTGCGGTCGCCCACAACGACCAGCTTCTGGTCCTTGAAGGGGTGCAGCCACGAGACGAAGACGTGCGCCCGGATGCCCGACGGGAAGGCCAGGTGCGTCGTGGTCACGTCGGCGATCCTGCGGTGCAGGTAGTTGCCGCCCGTGGCCTGGACGGTCTCAGGCTCCTCGCCCGTCAGCGCGAGGATCATGGAGATGTCGTGGGGGGCGAAGGACCACAGGGCGTTCTCCTCGCGGCGGATCTTGCCGAGGTTCAGCCGGTGGGAGTAGATGTAGTTGATGCGGCCCAGGCACCCCGAGACGGCGAGTTCCTTGAGCCGCACGAAGACAGGGTGGTACTGCAACAGGTGCCCCACCATGAGGGTCAGGCCCTTCTCCCCGGCCAGGGCAATCAGTTCCTCCCCCTCCCGGTCGCTCAGGGCGAGCGGCTTTTCCACGTAGATGTGCTTGCCGGAAAGCAGCGCTTCCCTGGCCAGTCTGAAATGGGTCTCGGCCGGGGTTGAGATCACGACGCCCCGCACGGCGGGATCGGACAGCACGTCGGCGTAGGCGAGGCAGGGCCGGGCCAGGGGGTATTGCTTTTCGAGCTGGGACAGCACTCCTTCGTCGGCATCACACACCATGTGCAGCGCTCCCAGCTGGTGGTAGTTCCGCACGAGGTTACGGCCCCAGGCTCCGGCGCCGATCACGGCGATTTTAGGCATGCTCTCATGAACCATGGAAGGATCTCCGGTTGATCTGTTTTTCAGGAGGGTGTGCGTTCAGGTCCCTGCTGCAGCGAGCAGCGCCGCAACGATCCGGTCTTGATCCGCCTCGCCCAGATAGGGGTGCATGGGGAGGCTGAAGATTCGCCTCGCGCAATCCTCGCTTGCGGGGAAGTCCCCCGCCTGGTAACCGAGGAAGGCGAAGGCTCCCTGCAGGTGCAGCGGCCTGGGGTAGTAGATGACCGTCGGGATGCCCGCCGCCTGCATTTTTTTCATGATGGCGTCCCGCCGAGCCTCATCCCGCGCCAGCAGCGAGTACTGGGCCCAGACACTCTGATATCCGGCCGGTACGTAAGGCGTCACAAGCTCCCCGCAAAGACGCAGACTCTCGGTGTAGCGGCTGGCCACGGCCTGTCGAAGTCCGACCTCCTCCTCGAAGATACTGAACTTGGCCAGCAGAACAGCCGCCTGGATCGTGTCCATGCGCCCGTTGATGCCGATCCGGACGTTCTCGTACTTGTGGTCTCCCTTGCCGTGTAATCTTATGGAGCGCATGATCTCCGCCAGGCCCGCGTCATCGCAGAAGCACATCCCCCCGTCGCCGTAGCAGCCCAGCGGTTTGGCCGGGAAGAAGGACGTGCAGCCGACGTCCCCGAACGCACAGGCCTTCCTGCCGTTGAGCTCGGCCCCGAAGGACTGGCATGCATCCTCGATCAGGAAAAGCCCGTTTCGCTTTGCGATGTCCTCCAGGCGGCCGTAGTCGGCGGGAAGGCCGAAGAGATCGACGGCGATGACGGCCCTGGGCGATAGGGTCTCGAGCCCCTCGGTGCGCGGCAGGGGATACAGGCCTGCATCACGGCCTCGGAGGGCGGCAAGGCACCGCTCGAGAAGATCGGGGTCGATGTTGTAGGTCTTCGGGTCGATGTCGACAAAAACGGGGGTGGCACCCAACAGGCTGATGACCTCGGCCGTCGCGATAAAGGTGAAGGGCGTCGTCAGCACGGCGTCCCCGGGCCCGATGCCGCGGGCCATCAGGGCCATGAGCAGGGCGTCCGTTCCCGAGGCGCAGGAGATGGCATGCTTGACACCGGTGTACCGGGCCAGTTCAGTCTCAATTGCGGCAATCTCCGGGCCCATGATGTACTGGCCATGGTTCAGCACCGCCGCGATGCCCCGGTCGATCTTCTCGCGAATTCTCTTTTGCTGTGACGCAAGGTCGATAAATTCCATAAAAAAGCCTTTCTGTCTGTATCTTTATAAAGCTCCGCCTTGTCGATTACACCATCGATGAAAGATTTACGGCGGCCATATGCATCAAACCCCTTCGCATGTCCGAAGGGGCTGTAAATACTGCGTTTCAACGGAAGAGAGGGTAGCCCACAGGGAGAGGCAAGTCAAGAAAAAAGGTTTCAATAGGCGCAGGGGGTCGCTGATAAGAAAACTCTTTAATTTGGATGACTTGCCGATTATTTTCATGCGGGTCGCCGGGTGTTTTCAGGGATGCCGTGCATTCGTGCGACAGGCAGGCGGCCTTCAGGTCCCAAGAAGCTCCTCGTAGATTTCGATCTGCCGCCGGGCCACCTTGTCCCAGCTCTGTCCGCAAGCCGTCCGAAAGGCCTCCTTCCCTACCTTGAGCCTGGTTTCGGCGTCGAGTAGCCGGGAAAACGTTTCCGCCACGGCCTTTGAGTCGGCGGGGTTGTCGACGACAAACCCGTTGACCCCGCTGCGCACCAGGTCCTTCGCACCCACGTTGCCGCTGAGCACGACGGGCAGCGAGGCCGCCATGGCGTCGAGCGCGGCCATGCCGAAGGTGTCGAAGCGCGACAGCATGGCGAACAGGTCGCTGCCCGCGTAGAGGGCATCGAGGTTCTCCCGTCCCGTGACCCCCGAGAAGCGCACGTGCTCACCGATCCCGAGCCCTTCGGCCATCCGCCTGTAGTGCCCCTCGTTACCCCTGCCCACGACAAAAAGCAGGGGTACCCGGGATCCCCCAACGCGTTTCAACGCCGCAAGACCCTGCATGACGTAATCGAGGCCCTTGACCTCGAAGTTCATGGACACGAAAAGAAGAATCAGCATCGATGGATCGGCGCCCAGTGACCGGCGCAGTTCGGCCCGGCAGCGCTCCCGGTCCAGCCCTTCAAATCGAGAGACGTCCGTGCCCGGGGGCAGGACGAGCACCCGGCCCTCCTCGACGCCGTGCTCGCCGATGAATTTTTCCTTTGTGATCGATGAGACGGCGAGGAACCTGCGGCAGCGGGGGTTCGCGACGAGGCGGGATTCCACGGCGCAGGTGGCCCGGTCGAAGAGGCTCATGCGTTTCTGCCGCACGTCGCGGACCCAGAGCCGGTGGGGGATGCCATGCATGGTGAACAGATCGGCCTCGTAGATTCGGTCGTGGGCGTGGATGAGATCGACGCCCTCCTTCGCCACAGCGCGGTTGGCGAACCAGGCGAAGCCCGGCGTAACGAGGGTACGGGGGAACCTGATGACCGGAACGTGGTGGAACGTTATGCCCGGGCCGTGCTCGCGCCAGCGGTTGGCGAAGACGTGTACCTCGAAGCGGGGGTCTACCGCCGTCCGAACCGTCAGCTCGGCTGCGAAATTCTCTGCGCCCCCCACGAGTCCGAACCTGGGGATGACGACGGCGATCTTCTTCTTTCTTCTCATCGGTCCTAGAGAGGCTGCGGCTTCTGAAATCGGGCGAAAAGTGAACAGGGCAGACTCCTCAGATCGAGGGGGCAGGAACCCCCTGCTTCGCCGCGGCCGCCTTCAGCCTGGTGTCCAGGGTGATCAGCGTGGCCTGCATCTTGAGGGCAAGCCACAGGTAGCTCGCGTCGTAGGCGGAAAGCCCGGTTTTTTTGGCCAGGTGGATGACATCTTGGTGATCCACGTCGGAGAGCCGTATTGCGATTCTTTCGGCAAGGGCATGCGCCTCGAGCAGAGGCTTCTCGAGGGCAGGGTGGGCCTTGATCTTCTTGAGGCGGATGTTGGCCAGCTCGAACCGGACGAGGACGGGAGCGGCCAGGGGACCGCTGCCCAAGCGCGACGCAACCGCGTCGGCCCCCGGTTCCCCGAAAACGAGCGCTCCGAGGGCCGAGGCATCAACGACGTGCGCGGTCATCACGGTCCTCCCGCACGAAACGGGCCGATTCGGCAGGGGTCTTGAGCCCCATTCTCTTCACTTCGGCAAGCAATTCGCCGGGCGTCAAAAACGAATCTCTCGCGACGCTCTCCTCCAGGATGACGAGGAGTTCACCTTGCAGGGACCGTCGATGTCGCGCAGCCCGCTCCCGGAGTTTGTCGGCGATCCGGTCGGGCACGTTCTTGATCGAAAGATTGACGGGCATAAGGATCCCCTCTGGTTTCAATATGAATCCATAATAGAACTTCCCGGGGAACTGTCAATGGGGAAAATCCCATGGGCATCCACCGTACAACCGGGGCCGCCATCCGGTCTCTTTACTGTTTGCCTTCAGCCCTTTGCCTTTCTCCTGCCCTTAGCACAAACCCGGAATCACTTCATCGTTTTAATCCGTCCGGCATCTGTGGTATGGTGGCCGCGACCGGCGCGATGCGGGCCGGTTCGGGAACCGACGATGGAAGAAAAGATCCCGCTGTCCGTAGCGATCATCACGAAGAACGAGGCCGTCAACCTCCCCGGTTGTTTGGAGAGCGTCGCGTTCGCGAACCAGATCGTCGTGGTCGACTCGGGCAGCGATGACGGCACCCCTGAGATTGCACGGCGGTTCGGCTGTGAGGTGTTCCTTGAGCCCTGGAGAGGGTTTGGGGCCCAGAAGCAGGCGGCCATCGACCGCTGCCGCGAGCCCTGGGTGCTCGTCCTCGACGCCGACGAGCGGATCCCGCCGGAGACGCAGGCCGCCATCCGGTCGGTGATCGCGGCAGGAGAGGGGGCCGCCCCGGGATACAGCTTCCCCCGAAAAAATTTCTTCCAGGGCCGTTGGATCCGGCACATGGGGTGGTGGCCCGACCGGATCACGCGGCTCTTCCGCAGGGGCATGGGCCGGATGACGGAAGCCTCGGTGCACGAGGCTGTGACCGTCGCCGGGCCGGTCGTTGCCCTGGATAGCCCCATCGTGCACTGCACGGAGAGCCGGTTGAGCGAAATCCTGAAGAAGATCGACAGGTACTCCACTCTGGCGGCGGAGGAAGCCTTCCTGGAAGGGCGCCGCTCGTCGGTCTGGGGGGCTCTCGCGCGGGCGGAAATCACCTTTCTCCAGAACTACATCCTTCGACGGGGTTTTCTCGACGGCCGGCAGGGCCTCGTCCTCTCTGTCACCGATGCGGTGAACAAGTTCTTCAAGTACGCCAAGCTCAGCGAGATGAATCGCCGGGCGCAAGCCGGGGAAGAAGGTAAGAAGGTAAGAAGGTAAGAAGGTTGGTTACGTCCCGGCAGAATGCGAAGTTAGGAAGTTGGGAAGTTGAGCAGCTTGGATAAACTTCGGGCAACTAGCCGGCCTCCGGCTTCACCAAGCTTCTGAGCTTCAAAACTTCTCAACTTCTATTTTTCCGGGCCGTGGAAACGGCGATTCCGCCGCCTGAGGAGTCGTAAACGAATCACGACATGGACCTTTCCGTCATCATCGTCAACTGGAACACCGAGGAGCTTCTCCGCAACTGCCTTCGCTCCGTGTACGGGACGATCGAGAATCTGGACTTCGAGGTCATCGTCGTCGACAATGCCTCGGCGGACGGCAGCGTGGCCATGCTGAAGGTCGAGTTCCCGCAGGTGCGGAGGATCGAGAATTACGAGAACCGGGGTTTTGCCGCCGCAAACAACCAGGCCTTCCGGGTCATGACAGGCCGCTACGCGCTGCTGCTCAACTCGGATGCGGTCCTCACCGAGGGGGCCGTCCGGGCGCTCTACGGCTTCATGGAGGAGCACCCCGAGGCGGTCATGGCCTGCGGGCAGCTCCTGAACGCCGACGGCAGCAAGCAGAATTCCTTCGCCCGGTTCCCCACGATCCCGTCGCTCCTGCTCAACCTGCCGCTTCTCGAGACCGTTTTCCCCGGCCGGTATCCCAGCAAGCGCCGGGATTATTCACACCCGATCGAGGTGGACTCGTGCATCGGGGCGTGCATGATCGTGCGGAAAAGCGCCATCGACGGCGTAGGGGGCTTCGATGAGCGCTACTTCTTCTTTTTCGAGGAGACCGACTGGGCCCGGACGATGAAAGAAGCGGGCGGAAAGATCTACCACATCCCCGCGGCCAAGATCTACCACCTCCAAGGAAAGAGCGTGGGGTCCGGCGTCCGCTCGCGGATGCACTTCTACCGCTCGCGGTATCTCTACTTCATGAAATGGGAGAGCCCGTTCTATTCGCTTGTCGCGGCCATCCTTGTTGTTCTGCGGCTCGTCGTCAACTGGGCGCTCACCGGGGCCGGGGTCGTGCTGACCCTCGGGTTGAACCCGGGCCTGCGGGAGAAGTGGTGGGTCTATTCGCAGCTCATCGTGTGGCATCTGAGGGGATGCCCGTAGCGCGGCCCGCCGCGCAGGGAGCGGGGGCAAAGGTTCGTGCAGCAGGCATCTGGCAACAAGGTTGAAGATCAGAAAGCATTCTTTTTCGTCGTCCTTGCTGCTTGGTCCTTGTTGCCAGTCCATACCACCTTTTGCCGTTGATTACCGGAACGGCGGAAAAGGCAATAAATGTTCATAAAAGGGAGCCCCATCGATTTCAGCAGGGTGAGCAAGGTGCTCCTGATCCAGCTGGGGGACATCGGGGACGTGGTCTGGACGGAGCCCACGGTCCGTGCGTTTCGCGAGACCTTTCCGCTGGCGGAGGTCTCCATCCTGGCGAGGGGCGGCTTTGGGGAGCTGCTCGAAGCGCACCCGGATGTCCGACGGGTCTTCAACGTGGCCGTCGCGAAAGGGGGGATCCTCGCGGAAATCCGCGCGCAGTCCGGCCTCGTCGGTGCGCTGCGGCGCGAGCGCTTCGACGTTGTCTTCGATCTCCGGGCGGGGGACCGCGGCGCCCTGATGGCCCGGCTCTCGGGTGCCCCCGTGCGGGTGTCCCACCACTATCCGCGGGACATCCCCTTCTGGCGAAACAGCCTGTTCACGCACATCGTGCAGCCCCCGCCCCTGGAGACACTCGTCCACGGGGCGGCGGAGCAGACCCTCGCAATCATACGGGAGTTCGGCATCGACACGAAAGAAAGGGCGCCGAGACTCCATGTCTCCGAACAGGTGAAAGCCCGCGTGTCTTCCATCCTGCGCGACTCGGGACTCGAGGCCGCGGGACGCTGGGTGTCCGTCAACCCCTTCTCTCGATGGCCGTACAAGGAGTGGCCCCACGAGCGCTGGGTTCCCGTCCTCGAGGGGCTGTGGGCACGTCACCGGCTGGCGGCCGCCCTGGTCGGCTCCCCCGATGAGCGGCACAAGTCGTCCCTGCTGGCTTCACGGTTCTCATGCCCGGTCTTCGATCTTGCCGGAAAGACCACGCTGGCCGAGCTGGCGGGTGTTCTGAGCCGGGCCGCCTTCCACGTCGGCGTGGACAGCGCCGCCCCGCACATCGCGGCCGCCGTTGGGGTTCCCACGATCACCCTCTATGGGCCCTCAGACTGGCGCTACTGGTCTCCGCCGGGGAACCGGCACCTGGTGGTGGCCCCGGAGGACGAGTGCGCCCCCTGCTTGCAGAAAGGGTGCGGGGGAAGAGGATGGAGCCGGTGTCTGGAGGAGATGCCCGTCGAGCGGGTCATGCAGGCGGTCGAGCAGCTGGTGCGCGGGCTCGATTCGGAATCCGAGCCTCGGTAGAACGGCGCCGGGCGGCAGTCAGTCGAGCTTTTTCGCCTCGTCGATGAGCATGATGGGAATGTCGTCGCGGATCTCGTAGAGCAGGCGGCAGGCATCGCAGATCAGGCCGTCTTCCTTCTCTGTGAGACGGAGTTCCCCCTTGCACTTGGGGCAGGCGAGGATGTCGAGAAGGTCCTTGCTGATCGCCATGGTCCCACCTCCTAGTATGTGATCATGAAGCCGATCGTGCCGAAGTACGTGTCGATGCCGCAGTTGGGCTCCCGGAGGTCGGCGTTGGAGACATGCCGCACGCGGAACCCCAGGTCGAGTGCGGCACCGGGCATGACGCGGATGTTGATGCCGCCGCCCAACGTGTGGGCAAAGTTAAACCCGTCGGCCTGGTCGACGGTGTCTCCCGTGATAAAGAGAAATCCCGTAGAGGCAAGGCCGTAGACCGAGAAAACGTCGGACAGCGGGTATCGGTACTTGAGCCCGATGCCCGCGCCCGCCTCGAAGCTCGTTTCGTGTCCGAAAACCGTGTTGAATTGGGGTTCGAGAAACACGGTGAGCACCCCCCGATTGTCCCGCAGGGAAGGCAACCACCGCTTCATGTTCGTGCCGAGGTGAACGATGACGGGTACCGGGAGGTAGTCCCCTTCCGACACCGTGCTGTAGCCGATGCCGGTGATGAACCCGATCTCTGTGAGGAAACTGTCTTGGTGAAGAACCGGCGAGGGCTTGCCGTCGGCGGCCGAGGCGGCGGGCGCAGTCGCCAGCACGGCGAGGGCGGCCAGAGCGGTGGCGATGCGCCTGAGGGTGATTTCTCTCACGTTGTTGCCTTTCCTTCGGAGTCATTTCGCTGAAGCCGGGATCTCCCGGGGTTCACGGGCGTGCCGTTCATCTCGAAGCGCTGCGGTTCCGGGTCCCTTCTCTCACGGCCTCGAACACTTCGTCTACGCCGATCGCCTGCATGCATTCCCGCGTTTTGCAGGCCTTTCGGAAGCAGGGGCTGCAGTCCAAGTCCCTGCGGATGACGACGTGCCCCTCGCCGTAAGGCCCCGTGCGATCGGGGGACGTGGGGCCGAAGAGTGCCACGACGGGGGTGCCCACGGCCGCCGCCAGGTGCATGGGGCCCGAGTCGGTCGTGAGCAGGACCGATGCCTTCCGGTACAGGGCGGCCAGCTCCCGCAGCGTGGTCTGCCCCGCCGCCGAGGCCGATGGGGCCTGCATGAGCGCACGAATGCGCTCGATGGTCCCCTCGGGGCTCTCGCCGGTGAAGACGACGGGGAGGCCGAGTTCGCGCACGATGCGGTCGCAGACGGCCGCGAATTTCGCCTCGTCCCAGAGCTTTGTCTCCCAGTAGGCGACGGGGCTTACTGCCACAAAACCCCTCGACGTGTCAACCGCAAATGCGGAGAGAAGTTCCGCAACGCGCTCGAAATGGGCCTCCTGCAGGGCCATGGGAAACTCGGGCGTCGGGGTTGCGCAGCCCAGGTGCCGCGGCAGGTCGAGGTAGCGGTCCACGGCGTGCTTGTTCATGTCCTCGGGGATTCTCTCGTTGAGGACGAGACCGCTGCCTTCCTGCAGGCTGTCGTAGCCGAGGCGCCGCTTCCCCCTGCTCAGGAAGACGAGGACGGCGCTCTTGAAAAGGCCGTGAAAGTCGATGACGAGGTCGTACGGCCGGTCCCGAAGGGCACGGAGAAACTCCCGGATTTCCCGGAGAGCGGACGCGCGGCTGCGGCCCTCCCGGAGGTCCCGCATCCACCGCTTGCGCCGGGACACGAGGACCCGGTCGAGCATGGGGTGGTCGGCCAGGAGGTCCGCGGCGGCCTCCTCGACGACCCAGCTGATGTGGGCCTGCGGGTAGCAGCGGCGCAATACCGCGAGAGAGGGGAGAGTGTGGATCACGTCACCGATGGCGCTGAGCTTGACGATCAGGATGTTCATCTCTCGCGGTCTCTCAGGATCCACTGCACGGCCTCGAGGACATCCTCGGCAATGTACGCGGGCATGTCCGTCCGCACGATGTTGACGCCGTAACCCGTCCGGACGAGCACTCCCTTGGCGCCCGCCTTCTTGCCCGCCTCGATGTCCTTCAGCATGTCGCCCACCATGTACGAGCGGGCAAGGTCGATGTCCAACTCGGCTGCGGCCTGCAGCAGAAGCCCCGGCTTGGGCTTGCGGCATCCGCAGTCCTGCTTGTAGATGCCGTTGCCGTAGACGGGGTGATGGGGGCAGACGTAGAAGCCGTCGATGAACGCCCCATCGGCACGCAGGAGCTCGTTGATCCGGTCGTGGACGCTGCGGACGAACTCTTCCGTGAAGTATCCCCGCGCGATCCCCGACTGGTTCGTCACCACGACGGCCTTCATCCCGGCGGCGTTGACCAGGCGGATCGCCTCCGGTGTCTGCGGGAAGAGTCGGAGCTGCTCCATGCGGCTCAGGTAGTTGACCTCCTCGTTGATGGTGCCGTCGCGATCGAGGAAGACGGCGGCATGCTTTCCGTTCATAACCCTCCTCTGCGATGTCCCGCTTCCTCGAGAAGACGGGTTGAGTGTTCGAGGACCTCCTCGACGGTCACGAGGTCCATGCACCGGAAATCGGTCGGGCACTCCGGCTTGAGACAGGGGCTGCAGTCCACGGGCCTGCGGACGACAACGGTGCGTTCACCCAGGGGGCAGGTCGTCTCCGGGTTGGTGGACCCGAAGATGGCGACCGTGGGGACCCCCAGGGCCCCCGCGACGTGCATGAGCCCCGAGTCGTTCGTGATGAAAAGGTCGCAGCAGGCGATGAGCGCGATGGCGTCACCCAGGTTCGTCCTGCCGGCAACGTCGAGGAGGGGCGTCTTCGCCGCGGACTGCACCGCCTCCGTGCTGAGGCGGTCCCCGGCGCTCCCGAACAGGAGCACGGGGCATGCGTATCTCCCGGCGAGCCGGTCGGCCACGGCTGCAAACCGCTCGGGAAACCATCGCTTGGCCGGCCCGTAGGCCGCGCCCGGCGCCATGCCGACAAGCGGGCGCCGTCCGGCGATGCCCAGTTCCGCAAGGTGCCTCTGTGCCGCCTGCCTCTGGGCCTCCGAGGGGACGAGGGACACGGCCGTGCTCGACGGCCTGAAGCCCAGCGTTTCGAGCATCCCGAGGTAGTAGAGAGACTGGTGTACCGTTTTCATCCCCGGCTGCAGCCTCACCGGGTGTGTGAGCAGCAGGCCGCGGGCGTCGGTGCTGTAGCCCGCCCGGACAGGGATCCCGGCAAGCCGGGCGATGACGGCGGCCTCGAAGGCGTTCTGCAGGAGGATCGCCGCGTCGAAGCGCCGCCGCCGGAGCTCGCCGGCAAGGGTGAGAAGCCCCGCGAGACCCTCGTGCCGGCCGGGGCGCTCGTAGACCATCACGTCGTCCACGGCCGGGTGCATCCGCACGAGATCGGCCACCCAGGGCTTCACGAGGACCGTAAGATGCGCCTTCGGCAGCGTCGCGCGCACGGCGGCAATCGCCGGGAACGTCATCACCACGTCGCCGATCCAGTTGGTGCCCCGGATGAGCACATGATTCAGTTTATTGAAGTCAATGCCTTTGCCCATGGCCTTCGCTTCCGCATCACGAACGTGAGAAGGTGAGAGGGTAAGAAGGTTGGAAAATCAGTAGCAGAATTTCCCGGCATTCCTCTCCATCGAATTCAGCATGGATATGATCTCTTCGTACTCTTCATCCAGTTCCTTGAATTGCCCTGCATCAATATAACCGCAGGCGAGACAGATTTCCAACCAGCTCTGCGTCTCCGATGCTTCCTGCATCACATCGGTCAGCTTGTTCTTGAAAACGGCCACATATCGCCTTTTTCGCCAAGCCTCGGCAAGATTCGAGCATACAGAACGTGACGATCTTCGTATTTGATCCGTGAGAGAATAACGTTCTTCCGACGGAAATGTTTTGCTGATCTGAAAAATTTCGATCGCCAAAACAAGAGAACGCTGATAGACCTCCAGATCTCTAAAATGACGGATTGTCTTCTTTCTCTCCGTGTTGGTTCCCGTCATTTCTCACCTTCTCACCCTCTTACCCTCTCACCTTCTCGCAAGGGGCTGTGCCCCTTGGCATCACTGCCACGGTTTCGTCTTCCACCGCTGGTGGATCCAGAACCACTGGTCGGGGTACTTGCGCACCATGTCCTCGACCACTTTCGTGAAGCGCTGCGTGTTCACGACGAGATCGGACTCGTAGTCGCCGGTCCGGGTGATCTCGACGGGAGGCAGGATGATCAGCCGGTAGCGCCCGTCCGGCATCCGGGGCATGAAGGCAGGCAGAACCGGCGCCCCGGACTGCAGGGCAAGCACGGCGGTCCCGACCGAGGTGCAGGCCGGCCTGCCGAAGAATTCCACAAAGACGCCCTCCCGCGTGTCAACGTTCTGGTCGCTCAGGATCCCGATGATCTGGTTCTCCTGCAGCAGGCGGATGATGCGCTTTCCCGAGCCGCCCTTGGGGATGAGGGCGTTGCCGTGCTTCGTCCGGCTCCAGCCGAGCAGGTTGTCCATGACGGGGCTGTCCAGGGGCCTGTAGACGATCTGCATCGGCCGGATCATCAGGGGCACCGCGACGGTCATGAGTTCCCAGTGGCCGAAATGGGCCACGACGGAAAGCACTCCCTTGCCTTGAGACAGCGCCCGCTCGACGTGCTCGAGGCCCTCTGCGTCAGCCCAGTCTCGCAGCGTGTCCTTCGTGATGTAGGGCATCTCGAAGAGCTCGGCCATCACGAGGGCCAGGTGGCGGTAAACCCCCTTGGCGATGGCCTCGATTTCATCAAGGCTTTTCTCGGGAAAGGCGTTCCGCAGGTTGTGCAGGGCGATGATGCGCTGCTTCACCGATGCGTGGTAGAAGAGGCGGAAGGCCGCCTTGAAGATCGCCCGGCGCAGCCCCAGGGGGATCAGCCGGACGGTGAAGAATATGAATTTCGTTGTCCGCGTCGGTTCCAAGAGTCCGTTTCCTGTTCCTGATCTTGCCGCTCTTGTGCCCTTCCCGACTGTCTCACCTCGGGTGCCCTCTCCCGGGCCTCGACTGCAGGGAAGGCGAGCGACGCGTCAGCGGGCGCCGAGGCAGACACGCAGCGCCGCCTCCAGGGCGTCCGCCCCCTCGAGGATCTCCATGTCGATGGCGAGGCAGAGGAGCTTGCGTGAAAAGGCCGCGCAACCGGAGAGCTTGACCCCGTCCTTTTCCGTCGTCACGAGGATGTCCGACCCCGTTTCGCCCAGCGCCTGTTCGATCTGCCGGACGTCCTCCGCCCCGTAGCGGTGGTGGTCCGGAAAGGCCTTGAACCCCGCGAGCTTGGCTTCCAGGCTCTCAAGGGTATGACGGAAAGAATCGGGCCGGGCGATCCCGGCGAAGGCGAACATCCTTTTCCCTGCGAGAGAGGAAAGGGGCATCTCCGTCCCGTCGGCTGCGACGAGTTTCGTCGGCCGGATGCGCGTCCGCAGCATGGGGCGGCCCGAGAGAATTCTCGATAACCTCTGATCCATGGGACCGGCCGTGTTGCCCGACCGCGTGAAGACGACGACGCCGGCGCGTTCGAGAGATGCGGGCGGCTCCCGAAGGGGTCCCCGCGGCAGCAGAAAGCCGTTTCCCAGCGGCTCACGGCCGTCGAGCAGCACGATGTCGAGATCCCTGCGGATCCATCGGTGCTGGAACCCGTCATCGAGCACCAGCACATCGGCACCGAAATTCTCCCGGGCGTAGCGGCCCGTGACCGCCCGTTTGGCGCCGGCAATCACGGGGACACCGGGCAGGCGCCGGGCGATGAGGACGGGTTCGTCACCCGCCTCTTCGGGCCCCGCGAGGGTCTGCCTCCCGTCGGAGACGACGAGCACGCCGGCGGTGCTCCTGCCGCCGTATCCCCGGCTGAGCACCGCCGGACGCATGCCCCGGTCCCTCAACTTTCCCGCCAGCAGGATCGTCATGGGCGTCTTGCCCGTACCGCCCACGGCGAGATTGCCCACGCTGACCACCGGGCAGCCCGCGTTCTCCTGCCGCAGCACGCCGAGGTCGAAAAGACGGTTCCGCGCGCGGACCGCGGCCCCGTAGGGCAGGGAGAGCAGATAAAAAAAGATGCAGAGGGGCCTGCGGAAATCGTTCCGGGGGTCCCCCCACATGTTTCGGATCAGGGCTTCCACGTCCGGCCTGCCTCTCATACCCGGCATGGGCCTGTCATTCCGCACCGGTCCCCCGGTTGTTCTTTTCCTGGGCGTCATCCTTGAACTGCAGGTTGTGCAGCTTGAAGTACTCGGCCCTCTTCTCCATGAGGCTTTCGTGGTTTCCCTCCTCGACGATCTTTCCGTCTACGAGGACGATGATCCGGTCGGCGTTGCGGATCGTCGAGAGGCGGTGGGCGATGACGAGGGTCGTGCGGCCCCTCATCAGTTTCTCGAGGGCATCCTGGACCTCGACCTCGGACTCCGTGTCGAGCGACGATGTGGCCTCGTCGAGAATGAGGATGGGGGCGTCCTTCAGGAGGGCCCGGGCGATCGCGATGCGCTGCCTCTCGCCGCCTGAGAGCTTGACGCCCTGTTCGCCGATCACGGTGTCGTAGCCCTGAGGGAGCTTCATGATGAAGTCGTGGGCGTTGGCCGCCTTTGCCGCCCGGACGACGTCCTCGTCGCTTCGGCGGACGTCCCCGTAGGCGATGTTGCCCCGCACCGTGTCGTTGAAGAGGATCGTCTGCTGGGTCACGATCCCAATCTGGGCGCGGAGCGACTCGAGCGTCACGTCGCGGATGTCAATCCCGTCGATCGCGATGCGGCCCTCCTCGACGTCGTAATAGCGGGGGATGAGATTCACGAGGGTCGTCTTGCCGCCGCCGCTCATGCCGACGAAGGCGACCACCTCGCCCGCCCGGATTCTCAGGGACACGTCCTTCAGCACGGGCTCCTCCTCGTAGCGGAAGGTGACGTGCTCGATGGAGATTTCCTTCCGTATCGGGGGGAGCTCGACGGCGCCGGGTTTGTTCTGAATGGCGGGCACCGTGTCGAGGATCTGGAAAATCCTCTCGGCGCCGGCAAGACCCTGCTGAATCGTGTTGTTGACGTTCGTGAGGCGCTTGACGGGCTCGTAGAGCATGAGCAGAGCCGCTAGGAATGAGAAGAAGGTGCCCGGCGTCGAGGCCCCGGCGATGACCTGGTAGCCGCCATAGAAGATGATGGCCGCGATCCCGAGACCTCCGAGGAATTCCATCAGGGGGCTCGAAATCGCTCGGACCGAGACGGACTTCATGGTGAGCCGGAACTGCCGCTCGTTCTCTTTCGCGAACCGCCGGTTCTCGTGCTCCTCCATGCCGAAGGCCTTGACGATGCGGTTGCCCGTGATCGTCTCCTGCAGAAGGGAGATGAGGTCTCCCATGGAGACCTGGGACTCCGTGGCGATGCGGCGCATCCGGCGGCCGAACTGGGCGATGGGCCAGACGGCCAGCGGGAAGACGAGCGAGGCGATGATTGCGAGTTTCCAGTCGCGCCAGAAGATGACGAAGACGAGGCCTGCGAGCGTGAACGAGTCCTTCAACAGGCTCGTGACCGCCTCCGAGACAGCGCCCTGCAGGTAGGTGACGTCGTTGGTGACCCGCGAGATGAGCATTCCCGTGGGGTGTTTGGTGAAAAACGACAGGGGCTGCCGCAGGATGTGGCGGTACAGGTCGCGGCGCAGGTCTGTGATGATGCGGAATCCGATGTGGCTCATCAGGACGGTCTGTCCGTAGTTGCAGAGCCCCTTGAGCAGGTAGATGACGATCACGGCGATGGGGATGAGGATGAGCATATCCGCATCGCGGTTGAGGAAGATGTCGTCCATCGCCGGCTTGACAAGAAAGGCGGCTGCCGCCGTGGCCGCGCCCACCACGGCCATGCAGAGCATGGCCAGGATGAACCGCGGCGTGTGCGGTTTGACGAGCCGGAGGAGTCGAAGGTAGAGTTTCATATGTATAAAAACGGCTGATGGCTGAGGGCTAATGGCTCAAGGTAAAGAGGAACCAACCATTTCCTTCATCTTGCCTTACGCCTTTCGCCCTTCGCCTCTTGTTTGTATTCACGATTGTTTCCGGGGTCAAGCCTTTTCCCCTTCCGCCCTGTGCCCGGGTCTCATCAGTCCCAGGGCGATGGCCGCTGCGCGGCGCGCGGCACCGGGTTCGCCGAGCTTCTGCCGGATCCCCGCCAGCTCCCGGCGGATGGCGTCGCTGCGCCGGGGGTCCGCGAGAATCGCCTTCACCTCGGCGGCCAGCCGGAGCGCCGTCGCGTCCTCCTGGATCAGTTCGGGCGCCAGCGTCCTGCCGGCGATGAGGTTGACGAGGCCGATGTGCTTCACCCGGATGACCCTCCTGCCGATCGCGGCGGTGAGCGGCGAGGTCCGGTAGGCGATGACCAGGGGCGTCCCCAGCAGCGCCGTCTCCAGGGTGGCCGTCCCGGAGGCCACCATCGCGGCATCGGCGAGGCCGACGACGTCGTACATCTGCCCCGGGACGACCGTGACGGGGACGGGGCGCCCGCGGAGAATCCCGTCCACGAGCGCGGCATCCACCGTGTCTGCCAGGGGAAGCACGAACTGCGCCCCCTCGAAGTGGCGGGCGAGGATTTCCGCTGCGCCGGCCATTTCGGGCAGCAGGGCCGTCACCTCCTTCTGCCGGCTGCCGGGCAGCAGCGCCACGATGGGCCAGGCGTCGCGAAGACCGAAGTCCGCCAGGGCCTCCTCCCGGCTGCGGGTCCGCCTCACGGCATCCAGCAGGGGATGGCCCACGAAATCGACCTCAACGCCCATCTGCGCATAGACGTCTTTCTCGAAGGGCAGGATCACGGCCATCCGGTCCACGACGCGCCGGATGTGGTGGATCCGGTTCTTTCTCCAGGCCCACACCTGGGGGCTGATGTAGTAGAAGACGGGGACACCCGCATCCTTGGCTGCCGCAGCGAGACGGAGGTTGAAATCAGGGTAGTCGATCAGCACGAGGAGCTGCGGGGCTTCCTCGCGGAGCATCCTTCGCAGGCGGAAATAGACCCCGGCGATGAAGCGGAGCTTCGAGAAGACCTCCGTGAGGCCCACGACGGCCATCTCGGAAGAGCGGGCGATGAGCCGGACGCCCTCGGCCTCGAGGTTTTTCCCGCCCACGCCGCAGAAGGCAATCGCCGGGTCGAGGGCCTTCATCTCGCGGACCAGATGCGCCCCGTGCATGTCCCCCGAGGCCTCGCCGGCCACGACCATGACGGCCGGGTGATGTTCCTTATGCAGTGGCGCCATTGATCACGTTGCTGATCCGCTGGATCTCCTCCTCCGTGATTTCGGGGAACATGGGGAGCGACAGGACCCGCCGGGCCGCCTCTTCGCTGGCCGGCAGGTCCCCGTGGCGGCATGCCGTGCCGGCGCGGAAGACCTCCTGCCGATGCAGGGGCACGGGATAGTAGACGGCGCAGGCGATGCCGGCGGCCGCGAGCGCTTCTTGGAGCCTATCGCGCTCGTCCGTCAGGAGGGTGAACTGATGGTAGACGTGACGGCAGTCCGGCGCCTCGAACGGCAGGGCGGTACCGGCCCGTCGGATGTGCGTTCCGTAGAGCGCGGCGGCCCGCCGCCGGCCCTCGTTGAAGGCGTCGATGTGACGGAGCTTGACGCGGACGATCGCCGCCTGGATCTCGTCGAGGCGGCTGTTGTAGCCCAGACGGCTGTGGTAATAGCGGACGGCGCTGCCGTGGTTGCGCAGCACCCTGAGTGTGGCGTCCGTTTCGGCGTCGGCCGTGATCACCATGCCGCCGTCGCCGCAGCACGCGAGGTTCTTGCTGGGGAAGAAGCTGAAGCAGCCCGCGTGCCCGAGGGTCCCCACGAGCCGTCCCTTGTAGCGGGCGCCGAAGGCCTGGGCGCAGTCCTCGATGACCTTCAGGCCGTGCCTTGCCGCGACGGCGAGGATCGGGTCCATGTCGCAGGGCTGCCCGAAGAGGTGAACGGGGATGACCGCCTTCGTTTTCCCCGTGACGGCCTCCTCGAGGTGCGAGGGGTCGAGGTTGAACGTCCTTGGGTCAATGTCGACAAAGACGGGCACGGCGCCAAGCAGGCCGACCACCTCTGCCGTGGCGATAAAAGTGAAGGGGGTCGTGATGACCTCGTCGCCCGCCCCGATCCCGAGGGCGCGCAGCGCCAGCAGCAGGGCGTCGGTTCCGTTGGCCACCCCGACGGCGTGCGGGACGCCGTGGTACCGGGCCACCTCGGCCTCGAGCGCCGACACGTTCGGCCCCAGGATGAACTGGGTCTTGTCCAGAACGTCCAGGACGGCCGCGTCGATCTCCTCCTTGAGCTGCAGGTACTGCCGGCGCAAATCCACCATGGGGATCATAGCTTGAGATCCCTCCCCGTTCTCATCTTTTCGTTGATGAGCAGGGCCAGCTCCAGGGACTTCCGTGCCTCGAGGCCCGAGACCCGGGGCGGCGTGCGGTTCACGACGCAGTCGACAAACGCGCGGATCTCCTCCTCGAGGGGGTCATGCTGGCGCACCTGGACATCGTTGAGCCCGATCTCCATCTTTCCCCCCTCTTTTTGCCTGCGTGCCAGAGAAACGACCTCGCGCTTGCTGAAGTCGACGGAGTGGTACCCCTCGAGGCCGAAGAAGCGCAGCTTCTGCATGTGCTTGAGGGTCACCCGGCTCGCCGTGATGTTGGCGACGCAGCCGTTCTCGAAGGTGAGCCGCACGTTGGCGATGTCGACCTTGTCCGTGAGCACCGAAACACCCACGGCCTCCACGTTCACGAGGGGGGAACGGACGTAATGAAGGATGAGGTCGAGGTCGTGGATCATGAGATCGAGGACGACGTCCACGTCGGTGCCCCGCTCGACGAAGGGGTGCAGGCGGTGGGCCTCGATGAAGAGCGGACGCCGGATCACCCGGTCGAGGGCGACAATGGCCGGGTTGAAGCGCTCGATGAACCCGACCTGCAAAACACAATCCCTCGCCGCGGCCAGCGCGATGAGGTCGTCGGCCTCCTCCAGGGTGGCCGTGAACGGCTTCTCCATCAGCACGTCCTTGCCGGCGGCCAGGAAATCCCTCGCCACGGCGTGGTGGGACCGGGTGGGGACGGTGATGCTCACGGCGTCCACCTGCTCCACGAGCTCCCGGTGATCGGCAAAGACCGCGCAGCCGAACGCCGCCGCGGCCTTGTCGGCCCTCGGCCGCTCGACGTCGGCAACGCCGACGATCCGCACGTTCTCCATCTTCTGGTATTTCTGGAGGTGGTAGTTCCCGAGGTGCCCGATCCCCACCACGCCCACGCGTATCTGTTTGCTCATCGCTTATCGTCTATCCGAAACGCCGCACAAGCCTTCGAGCCTGCGGGGCGAAGTTGAGAAGGTGAGAAGTTTGGAGAGTCTCGGGTACACAGGGTACACAGGGGGGCTGTCTGATCCGTCAAGCTTCCCAACTTCAAAACTTCACAGCTTCGTTTTATCTCGTGACCCCCCTTTTGGAGGTCTCGATGAACTCGATGAACGCCCGCACCTCGGGCAGGTCAGGCACCTCAGCGCGGGCCCTCTCGGCGGCCCGGGCAACGGTGAGCGAAGAGCGGAAGAAGATCCTGTAGGCCTGCTTCAGGGCGGCGATGGTCTCCTCGGAGAACCCCCTGCGCTTCAGGCCGATGAGGTTGAGGCCGTAGAGTGAGGCATAGTGTCCCGCCGCCGTCGTGAAGGGCGGGACGTCCTTCGTCACCGCGGAGGCCCCGCCGATGATGCAGTGCTGCCCGATCCGGGAGAACTGGTGGATGCCCGTCAGCCCGCCGATGATGGCGAAGCGCTCCACGTGAATGTGACCGGCCAGGTTGGCCGCGTTGGCCATGACGATGTTGTCCTCGAGCAGGCAGTTGTGGGCCACGTGGCAGTAGGCCATGATCAGGTTGTTGTTTCCGATCTTCGTCACGCCGATGTCGGCCGTGGTGGACCGGTTGATCGTCACGAACTCCCGGATCGTGTTGTTGTTTCCGATGACGACGCGCGTCTCCTCGCCCTTGTATTTGAGATCCTGCGGCGGGGCCCCCACGGATGCGAATTGGAAGATGCGGTTGTTCTCGCCGATGTCCGTGTGGCTCTGGATGACGACGTGGGGGCCGATGACGGTCCCTTTCCCGATCGAGACGCTGGGCCCGATCACGCTGAAGGGGCCGACCTCCACGCCTTCGGCGATTTTTGCGTCAGGCGAGATGACGGCGGACGGATGGATTTTCATGTCATTGTCCTTCACGGGCTTGCTGCATAAGGCGTATGGCAAGGCAAAGGCCGACCACAGGGGTGCCGGCCCTGCTGTCCCCTTTTACGGCCTCGATTTTTCAGGGTTTGCGTTTTTTTCCAGCTCTTCTATTCTCTTCTTGAGTTCCATGACGGTCCTGTGCATCTCCGGCAGGCGCATGATGTGGGCGTTGAGGCGCAGCCATTCCTGGTGGGGCATGGCCGGGGCGCCGGACATGATGCGCGAGGCGGGGATGTCCTTGTTGATGCCGGCCCTCGCCGCGATCATGACGTTGTCGCCGACCTGGATGTGCCCCACGAGCCCTGCCTGGCCGCCGATGATGACCCGCTTGCCCAGCCGGGTGCTGCCGGAGATGCCCACCTGGGCCACGACGATCGAGTTCTCGCCGACGACGACGTTGTGCGCGATCTGGACGAGGTTGTCGATCTTGGCGCCGCGCTGAATCCAGGTCTTCCCCAGGGTCCCCCGGTCGATCGTGGTGTTGGCCTGAATCTCCACGTCATCGTCGATCTGCACGATCCCCACCTGGGGGACCTTGCGGTTCTCGATGCCGGGGTTGGCAAACCCGAACCCGTCGCTCCCCACGACGACGCCGGCATGGAGGATCACGCGGCTGCCGATGATGCAGCGGCGGTAGACCGTCACGTTGGGGTACAGGATCGAATCCTCGCCCACGGAGGCCTCGGGGCCGAGGTAAACACCGGGATACAGGACGGAGCCCTGTCCGATCCGCGCCCCCCTGCCCACGTAAGCCCCCGGGTACACGGTGGCCCCCTCCGCCACGGAGGCCCCTGGACCGATGAAGGCATCGGGGCTCACCCCCCGAAACTCCTGCTCTTCGGGGTAGAAGAGGGCGAGCAGCCGGGCGAGCGCCGCGTAGGGGTCCTTCACGACGAGGAAGTTCTTCCCCGTCCCTTCGACGGGGGCCTTGACCAGGACCGCCGAGGCGGCCGTCGAGGCGACCTTCTTGCGGTACCTGGGGTTGGCGAGGAACGTGAGGTCCCCCTCGCCCGCCTCGTCGAGCCCCTTGATGTCGCGGATCTCGACGGCGCCGTCCCCCACGACGGATCCCTGGAGAAACGCTGCGATCTCGGAGAGGGTCCTCCCCATGGGAATCACCGATCCGGTCCGGTCTACTTCTTGCCCTTGGCGGGTGCCGAGGCGGGCTTGCCGCCGCCCTTGTTGTACTCCTCGATGATTTTCTTCGTGAGGTTGTCCTCCTTGTCGTGGTACACGACGACGGGGTTGTTGAGATCGAGGATGGCGTCGTACTTGCCTTCCTTGCCGACTTTCTCGACGACCTTGAGGATCTCGGGGATCATCTTCTGCGTGAAGGCCTGCTCCTTTTGCGCCAGCGCCTCGTTGGCATCCTGGACCATGCGCTGGTAGTCGCGGAACTTGGTCTGGTAGCTCGCCTCCTTGTCACGGTACGCCTCTGCCGTGAGCACGGACTTCTGCTTCTCGAGCTCGTCCTTGAGCTTCTTGAGCTCCTCCTCCTTCTTCGCGATTTCGGCCTTCTTTTTCTCGACTTCCTTTTTGAACTCCGCCGATGCTTTCTTTCCCGCATCGGAGTCGTGGAGGATCGTCCGCATGTTGATGAATCCGATCTTCTGCGCGGCGGCCTCCGTGGCCGACAGGGCAAAGACGGCGGCGATGGCCAGAAGGCCGATCAGGGTCAGATGCTTTTTCATGTTGGTCTCCTTGAAAAATAATAGGCTGAAGGCAAAAGGCCAAGGGCTTACGGCAATGAGAAACAAGATTGTATTCGGCATTCCTTTCGCCTTGTGCCTGCTGTTTACATAAACCACCCGATGGTGAAGTCCCACCGGTAGGCCGGCTCCCCCTCCTTGCGGTCGAGCACATATCCCCACTCGAGGCGCAGCGGCCCGATGGGGGAGTACCATCGAATGCCTGCCCCCGCCGTTTTCCGCATGTCACTGAGGTCGTACTCGTTGTCCCAGGCGTTTCCTGTGTCGAAGAAGACGACCCCCTTCATGCCGGCGTTCTTGACGAGCGGGAAGACGAGCTCGAAGTTGAAGACCAGCATGGTGGTGCCGCCGATGATGTCTTTCGTCACGGGGTCACGGGGCCCGATGTCCTTCAGGCCGCGAAGGGAGTTGAGACCCCCGAGGATGAAGCGCTCGTAGACGGGGATTTCCCTTCCCTCGAAGGCCTGGATGTAGCCGATCCTGGCGCGGGGCGAGAAGACGAGATCCTCCCCGAAGGGCGGGACGCGGAAGAACCACAGCGAGGAGTAGTTGTATTTCCCGAAAGCGACGTCGCCGCCGAAGATGCCGCCGAAGAAGTCGGCGGCCGCGCGGTTGCGCGAGCCCGTCGTCGGGAAGATCGAATCGTCGGTCGTGTCAAGGGCAAGGGCCGTCATGATGCCGCTCTGGGTCGTCTCGCCCTCCTGGTCCTTGATCGTCTGCGATGCCGTGGACGCCACGTTATACACGTCGTTGATCGCGAACTTGTAGCCGAGATATCCCATGACCCTTCCCCAGACGGGGTAGCCGAAGGTGATGCCGACCCCCTTCGTGTCGAGGTCGTAGGTGTCGAACTGCCGGTAGGTCTTCCAGACATCCGCCTTCATCCAGAGGGGCAAATCGAAGAGGTAGGGCTCGGTGAAGGAGAGGTTGAGGGAGTTGTTTTCCGTCCCCAGGGCCGCCTGGAGGCTCAGGCTCTGGCCCCGGCCGAAGAGGTTCTGCTGGGCGATCTGGGCCATGAGCATGGCGCCCGTCTGGCCGCTGTAGCCCGCGCCGACGGAGAAAAGACCCGTGGGGCGCTCCTTGACGCCGATGTTGATGTCCGTCAGGTTCTCCTCGGGCCCCTTGGCGGTCTGGAAGTTGACTTCCTCAAAATACCGGAGCCGGTTGAGCCGGGCGTAGCTGTTCTTGATCTTGTCGCTGTTGTAGAGATCCCCCTCGGTGAATTCGAGCTGCCGCCGAATGACCTTGTCGCGTGTCTTCGTGTTGCCCGTGATGTTGATCCGGTTGAAGTAGACGAGGCCGCCCTTCTTGATGTCGTAGGCGACGTCGACCTGCTGCTCGGCCTCGCGGATCTGCGTCCGGGGATTGATCTCGGCATAGGCATAGCCGTCGTTCTGGGTCATCCTCGTGAGGTACTCGAGGTCCTTGGCGATGGCCTCCCGGTCGTAGTAATCCTTCTTCCGGATGCTGAGCCTGTCGAGGAGCTCCTGCCTCGGCACCGAGATCGCGTCGCCCGTGATCTCCACCTTGCCGACCTTGAACTGCTTGCCCTCGGATACCGGGATCTTCACGTAGATCCACTTCTTGTCGTGGGTGATCTCCGGCTCGCCGATCTGCGCCTGGATGTAGCCGTTGTTCATGTAGAAGACCTTCACCCGGTTGACCCCGTCGCGCAGCTTCTCCTTCTTGAGGAGCCCCGAGTCCGTGAGCCAGGAGAACATGCCCCACTCCGTCGTCTCCATGAGCTTCTTGAGCTCCTTGTCCGTGAAGGCCTGGTTGCCCACGAACTCGATGCTCTTGACGTACAGCAGGTCGTTTTCCCTGATGTCGATGACGACGTTGACCTCCCTGTCCCGGACCTTTTCCGTCGAGAAGGAGATCTCGGCGTTGAAGTACCCCTTGTCGTCGTAAAGGGCCTTGATCTTGTCCGTGTCGGCCTTGATCCTGTCGGGGTTGTAGACCTGCTTGGCCTTGAACGACAGGGCGCCCCGGATGTCGTCCGACGAGAGGGCCTGGTTGCCCTTGATGCGGATCTCGTTGACGAAGGGCCGCTCGTCGAGCAGGAAGGTGATCACCTTGCCGTCGGGCGAGTCCGTCACGTCCGCCTTCACGTCGCTGAAGTAGCCCAATCGGTAAATGGCCCGGATGTCGGCCGAGAGGTCATCCTCGGAGAAGATCTTCCCCTTCGCGCTCCTGAGCGCATTGTAGATGACGGTGCTCTCGATCCGGCGGTTTCCCGAGAGCTCCACGCGGGCGATGACCTGCCTGCCCGAGATCCTGGCGAGCACCTCCCGCGCGAGCTGTGCCGCGAAGGCCCCCGTGTTCTCGATGCCCGCGCCCTGGGCGAAGAGGCCCGTCGTGACGGCGCCCGTCTCCACGTTGACGGCCCTGGCGTCGAGGCTCACGCGGTTGCCGAACTGGGTGAGGCTCCCGAGGATCACGTAGTCGGCCCTGACCTGCTTCCCCACGGACCGCGCGAGCTCCTCGTCGGCCTTCCTGCCGCCGATGAGCTCGGTGAACTGCTCCCTCGGGACGACCTGGACCGTGCGGATCTTGCCGAGCTCGAGGGTCATGCTGTTGTAGACGGCGTTGCGCAGCAGGGTCGCGTCCCGCTCGCTGTGGATGTCGAAGGGGAAGACGGCCACGCGCTGCGCGGCGGCCTCCAGGGGCGCAAGGGAGATGCAGGCCAGGATGGCAAGCAGGATCAGCACGCGTGGTTTTCCGTTTGCGGTCATGTCACTTACCCTTCACGATCCGGCCGTCGCGCAGGCCGATGCAGCGCGACATGCGGTCTGCGAGCGTCTGGTTGTGGGTGACCACGACGAGCGTGATCCCCCGGGTCCTGTTCAGCTGCACGAGCATCTCGTGGATCTTCGACCCCGTTTCCGTGTCGAGGTTGCCCGTGGGCTCGTCGGCCAGCAGCATCTCGGGCTCCATGACGAGGGCCCGCGCCACGGCGACTCTCTGCTGCTCGCCCCCCGAGAGCTCACCGGGCTTGTGGGCCCTTCGTTCCGTGAGCCCCACCTCGTCGAGGATGGCCTCGGCCTTCCGGCGCGCCTCGCTGCGTGTCAGGCCGGCGATGAGCGCGGGCATCATCGTGTTCTCGAGGCTCGTGAACTCCGGCAGCAGGTGGTGAAACTGGAAGACGAACCCCACCTTCCGGTTCCGGAACTCCGCCAGCTTCTTTTCGCTCCAGTCGAAGATGCTCACCCCGTCGTAGAGGAACGTCCCCTCCGTCGGATGGTCCAGCGTCCCCAGAATGTGCAGCAGCGTGCTCTTGCCCGCCCCCGAGACGCCGAGGATGGCGAGCGAGTCGCCGCGGTCGATGTCGAGGCTGACCCCCTTGAGGGCCTCGATCCGGGCTCCGTCCATGGTGTAGGTCTTGCCGAGGTTTCGGATCTCGATCCGGCCGGCCGCCTTACTCATACCGGATTGCCTCCGCGGGATCAAGCCTGGAGGCGTTCCGGGCCGGGTAGATCGTCGCCAGCAGGCTCACGAGCAGGCTGCCCGCGACGATGATCGTCACGTCCTCGTAGTTGACGAGAGCCGGCAGCTCGCTCAGGTAGTAGACGTCCCCGGGCAGGATCTTGAACCCGAAGAGATTCTCGATCGACCGCGTGATGGCCCCGATGTTCCAGGCGACCGTGAGCCCCAGCGCGGTTCCCAGGAACGTGCCGATGCTCCCGATGATAACCCCCTGGAGCATGAAGATCTTCATGATGCTCTTCGACGTGGCGCCCATGGATTTCAGGATCGCGATGTCCTTGGTCTTTTCCATCACGACCATGATGAGCGTGCAGATGATATTGAAGCCCGCCACGAGCACGATGAGCCCCACGATGATGAACATGACCCGCTTCTCGAGCCGGAGGGCCGCAAAGAGGTTGCGGTTCATCTTCATCCAGTCCCTCGCCCAGGCGGGGTAGCCCAGCTTCGCCTCGATCGCCCCGGCGATGTCCCTTGCCTTATAGATGTTATCGACTTTTATTTCAAGGCCCGTGACCCGGTCGCCCAGGCCGAGGAACTCCTGGCTGTCGGCCAGTGACGTGTAGGCGAGCGTCGAGTCGTACTCGTAGAAACCCGACTCGAAGATGCCCACGACGACGAATTTCTTCATCCGGGGCACCATCCCCAGGGGGGTTGCGATCCCCTGGGGCGACACCACGTGGACCGCGTCGTAGAGGGAGGCCCCCACGTGGCGGGCCAGTTCCTTGCCCAGGACGATGCCGGGGACGTCGGCCAGGGGCTTGGGCAGCCGCATCGTCTCGCGCCCCTCGGCGGAGAGGTTCTCCAGGCGCCCCTCCAGCATCCGGCCCAAATTGATCACGTCGCGGGCATCCGCGGGCGAGAGGCCCCGCATCACGATGCCGCTCACGCTGTCGTCGTGTTTCAGCATGGCCTGGCTGTAGATGAACGGCGTGGAGGCCACCACGCCCGGCACGGAGGCGATCTCGCGCTGGATGCGCGCGTAATCCTTCATGGGGCCCGTGTACTCCATGAGGATGATGTGGGCGTTGATCCCCAGGATCTTGTCCCGCAGCTCCTTCTCGAAGCCGTTCATGACGGCCAGCACGATGATGAGCGCCGCCACACCCAGCAGGATCCCCGCCATGGAGATGAAGGTGATGATGGAAACGAAGACCTGTTTCCGTTTGGCCCGGAGGTACCGGAGGCTGACAAACAGTTCGTAGGGCATAATGGGCTGGAGTGTAACCCTTCCTTTATATCGCTTGCAAGGGATATGACCTTCTTCGAAGAAGAAGGTAAGAGGGTAAGAAGGTTAGAAGGTTGGACAGTCTGCCGGCCAATTTGACGAGACCGGGCCTTCCGACCGTCTTACCCTCCCACGTTCTCACCTTCTGCCTGTTGCTCCCCCGCGTCCCGGCGGCGCATGTGGGGGAAGAGGATCACGTCCCGTATCGACGGCGAGTCGGTGAGCAGCATGACCAGGCGGTCGATGCCGATCCCCTCGCCCGCCGTCGGCGGCATCCCGTACTCGAGGGCCATGATGTAGTCCTCGTCCATGCCGTGGGCCTCCTCGTCACCGGCCTCGCGCTGCCGGAGCTGCATGAGGAAGCGGTTCTTCTGGTCCGCCGGATCGTTGAGCTCGGAGAAGGCGTTGGCGATCTCCCGGCCGTGGATGTAGAGTTCGAATCGGTCAACGATCCCGGGGTCCTTGCTGTTCTTTCTCGATAGCGGCGAGACCTCCAGGGGGTAGTGGGTGACGAAGGTTGGTTGGACGAGCTTTTCCTCCACCGCCTCGTCGAAGATCCCCATGAGGATCTTCCCGAGAGGTTCCCGGTCCTCGAAGAGGATGCCCCGCTTTTCGGCCTCCCGGAGGGCAGCCTGCCGGTCTTCCAGGGCCGTGGGGTCCAGGCCGGCGTATTGAACGAGTGCCTCCCGGACGCTCACCCGGCGCCATGGGGGCGTGAAGTCCAATTGCGTCCCCTGGTAGTTGATCGTGAGGGTCCCGAACAGTTCACGGACGAGCGAGGTGAGCATCTCCTCGGTGAGCGTCATGAGGTCCTCGTAGGTGGCGTAGGCCATGTAGAATTCCATCATGGTGAACTCGGGGTTGTGCAGGGTCGAGACCCCCTCGTTGCGGAAATTCCGGTTGAGCTCGAAGACCCTCTCCAGCCCGCCCACGACGAGGCGCTTGAGGTACAGCTCCGGCGCGATCCGCAGGTAGAGGTCCTGTCCCAGGGCGTTGTGATGAGTCTTGAAGGGTTTCGCCATGGCCCCCCCCGCCATGGGCTGCATCATGGGCGTCTCCACCTCGAGAAAGTCCCGGTCGTGCAGGAACGTGCGGATGAACCGGATGATGCGGCTTCTCGCCTCGAAGACCTCCCTGACCTTCGGGTTGACGATCAGGTCGAGATAGCGCCGGCGGTAGCGGATCTCCACGTCGGTGAGACCGTGCCACTTCTCGGGCAGGGGCCGAAGACACTTGGTGAGAAGACGCAGCCCCTCGGCCTCGATCGTGAGCTCCCCCGTGCGGGTCTTGATGACCCGGCCGGTCATGTGGATGATGTCGCCCACGTCCAGGGTCTTGAACAGGGCGAAGGCCTCCTCCCCGACCCTGTCCTTTCGGATGAAGCCCTGGATCCTTCCCTTGCGGTCTTGCAGGGCGACGAAGGCCCCCTTGCCGAAACTCCGGATCGCCATGATCCGCCCGGCCACGGAAAAGCGCTCGGCGACCTTTTCCAGCGCCTCGTTGTCCATCTGACCGAAGGCCTCGTGAAGCTGCGAAGAGAGGTGGGTCACCTTTACATCGTTGGGGTATGCTTCCACGCCCGAGGCGGCGAGCGCCTCGATTTTCTCCCTTCTGACCCTCAAGAGATCACTGTCTTCCATCGTCCGTCCCCGTAAGTGCCGAGCCTCAGTCGGTTTTTATGGTCTTCACGCAGCGACAAAGTGAATTTCACTATATTTTTTTTGCTTCTCTGTCAAGGATGATTTGGGCGCGATGAGACCGGCGTGAGCCCTCTGGGTGCCGCGGACGGCCGTCCGTGAGAGGGCGCAAGGCAGAAAAACATTGACAAAACGGGCATCTGGTAATAGCATTCCACTCCTTTGAGCGTGACGTCAGGGGGAAGGTTGCTGCACGGCCCTATGGAACGGACACTGATCACCGGCGGGGCGGGCTTTCTTGGAAGCCACCTGTGCGATTTCCTGATTGAAAAAGGTCATGAGGTCATCTGCATCGACAACCTCCTGACCGGGGACATGGAGAACATCTCCCATCTTCTGGGACACAAGCGGTTCCGTTTCATCCACTACGACGTGACCAATTACCTGCACGTCGACGGGCCGCTCCACAACATCCTGCACTTTGCCTCGCCTGCAAGCCCGGTCGATTACCTGAAAATGCCCATCCAGACCCTGAAGGTGGGTTCCCTGGGCACGCACAAGGCCCTCGGGCTGGCAAAGGCCAAGGGGGCCCGGTTCCTCCTGGCATCCACGTCGGAGTGCTACGGGGACCCTCTGGTCAACCCCCAGAGCGAGGATTACTGGGGGAACGTCAACCCCGTGGGACCGCGGGGCGTCTACGACGAGGCGAAGCGGTTCGCCGAGGCCATGACGATGGCCTACCACCGCTACCACGGTGTCCAGGTCCGTATCGTGAGGATCTTCAACACCTACGGCCCTCGCATGCGGCTGCACGACGGGAGGGCGCTGCCCGCGTTCATGGGCCAGAGCCTCAGGGGGGAGGATCTGACCGTCTTCGGCGACGGCACGCAGACACGCAGTTTCTGCTACGTCGACGACCTGGTCGACGGAATTTACCGCCTCCTGTATGCCGAGGAGGCCTACCCGGTCAACCTGGGCAACCCGGACGAGATCACCCTGCTCGAGCTGGCCCGGCGGGTGCTGGCGGTGACCGGGTCGAAGAGCGGGATCGTGCACCGGGAGCTGCCCGAGGACGACCCGAAGGTCAGGCAGCCCGATATCGCGAAGGCGAGGGCGCTCCTGGGCTGGGAGCCCCGGGTGACGCTGGACGAGGGACTCCGGCGAGTGCTGCCGTACTTCCGGAGCAAGGTGGCGTAGACAAAAGTGGAGAAGGTGAGAGGGTAAGAGGGTAAGAAGGTTGGATAAGCCGTCAGCCGGGTAACTACGCACTGCTTCTCCAACCTTCTCACTTTCTCACCTTCTTACCCTCTGTTCTGTAACGGGTGAGGAAGCTTTTAAGGAGCGTCGAAAAGGACGTGGAAAAGACCCTGAAGAGGCCCGTCAGCCGCAGGCGGGCCCTGGAGATCATCGGGAAATACCCCGCCGCGCGGGTGCTCGTCGTCGGCGATCTCATGGTGGATCACTTCATCTGGGGCAAGGTCTCCCGGATCTCGCCCGAGGCGCCGGTCCCCGTCGTCGAGGTGACGAAGGAAAACCTCATGATGGGAGGCTCCGGCAACGTGGTGAGCAACATCCACGCCATGGGGGGCAGCGTCGCCGTCGCGGGGGTCATCGGCTCCGACGCGATGGGGGACTGGCTCAAGGCGAGGCTGCAGCAGATGGACGTCGACACGGGCGGGCTCGTCCAGGAAGGCGAGCGGCCCACGACGGTCAAGACACGGATCGTCGCCCACGGGCAGCAGATGGTCCGATACGACCGGGAAAGCCGGTACGGGGTCCGGCCCGAGAGCGCCGACCGTATCGTCCGGTATGTCACGTCCGCCCTCGACGGGCTGCAGGCTATCGTGATCTCCGACTACAACAAGGGGATCGTGACGGATCGTCTCCTGGACGGGATCCGCCGGGCCGTTGCGGGACGCCCGATCCCTGTTTGCGTGGACCCGAAGCGCAACGATTTCTCCGTGTACAGGGATTTCGACGTCATCACGCCGAACCATCACGAGGCGGGTCGCGCCGTGGGGGTGGAGAACACGCACGAGCTCAACGAGGGCCGCCGCGCCGAGATCGCCCGGATCGGGCGGGAGATCTTGAGGCGGTTCGGCTTCCGGGCGGTGCTCATCACGCGCGGCGAGGCGGGGATGGACCTCTTCGAGCGCGGAGGGAGGGATGTGCATATTCCCGCCGAGGCCAGGGAGGTCTTCGACGTGACCGGCGCGGGGGACACGGCCATCGGGGTCTTTGCCCTTTCGCTGGCCTCCGGGGCCACGTTCCGCGAGGCGGCCTACCTGGCCAACAAGGCGGCCGGGATCGTCGTGGGCAAGATCGGGACGGCGACGGTATCGCCGGCGGAGCTGAGGCGCGTTGTTTAAGGCAGGAGGAGTGGAATGCTGGAATCTTGGGTTTTTGATTTTTTAGACCCACTATTCCAGTGTTCCATCATTCCATGAATGTGTCCGCATGCTTCGTGCCGGTCAGCGCGCAGGGGAAACGTACCGGCCCAATGAGTTGATCGATGAGCACGCCGAGAGAGCCCGACCCGGTGAAATTGTTCGTCAGCGTCATCGCCGCCGACCGGGACCGGTTGGCGGAGGTGGTCAGGGCGCTCGCGGCGACGTCCGGGGATCCGGACTTCGTGAGCGAGGTCCTTCCCTTCGAGTACACGGACTATTACACCACGGAGATGGGCGCGGGGCTCATCCGGCGGTTTGTGACCTTCGAACGGCTGATCCGCCCCGAAGAGCTGCCCGCCGTCAAGCTCTGCACGAATGCCCTCGAGGAGAGGTTTGCGGAGGGCGGGGCCCGGAGGGTCAACATCGACCCCGGTTACCTGGCCAGGCAGCACCTCATCCTGGCCACCGGGAAAGGCTACTCCCACCGGCCCTACATAGGCCGGGGCATCTATGCGGACCTGACACTCGAGTACCGGAAGGAGACCTTCCGGCCGCTGGAATGGACGTACCCGGACTACCGTGCGGAGCGGACGATCGCGATGCTCAACGCGCTGCGTCGAAGGTATGTGATTCAATTAAAGGAGGCAAAAGGCTAAAGGGTAAAGGCGAAGGGGACAGGAGTATTCATTCTTCAACCCTTTGCCCTTTGCCTTCAGCCAGGAGTTCAACCATGCTCAGCATGACCGGTTACGGCAGGGCGGAGGCGCTCATCGAAGGGCGCAAGTGGATCATCGAGATCAAGTCGCTCAACCACCGCTACATCGAGATCATCACCCGCCTGCCCAACGCGCTGTCCTCCCTGGAGGTGGACATCAAGAAACGGGTCGGCGAACGGATTTTCCGGGGCCGCATCGAGGTGAGCGTTCAGGCCGACGCGGAAGCCGGCGGCGACAGCGGCGTCCAGTACAGCCTGAACGCGCCGCTGCTCCGGAACTACCACTCGCTTCTCCTCAAGATCAAGGAAGAGCTGGGACTCCAGGACACGATCGAGCTGAAGACCCTGGTGCGGTTCAAGGAGATCTTCGTGCCCTCGGAGACGCGCTTCGACCCGGCGGCGGCCTGGGGGACACTCCAGAAAACCCTGGATGAGGCCCTCGATGCCCTCATCCGGATGCGCCGGGCGGAGGGCGAGACCCTCCAGAAGGATTTCCTGGCGAGGCTCGGCACCCTGCGGCGCCACATGGAGTCGGCCAAGGCCCGGGCGCCCCGGACCGTCCTGGAGTACAAGCAGCGCCTCCAGGAGAGGATCCGGGAGCTGACGGAGGGGCTCGAGATGGACCCCGCGCGCTTGAGCCAGGAAGTGGCCCTGCTGGCGGAGAAGAGCGACATCACCGAGGAGATCGTGCGCTTCGAGAGCCACGTCGGCCAGATGGAGAAGCTCCTCCGGAGCGGTGAGGCGATCGGGCGGAAGCTTGACTTCCTGCTCCAGGAGATGGGCCGCGAGGTGAACACGCTGGGCTCAAAGAGCAACGACATCGCGATCGCGCAGGACGTCATCGAACTCAAGAGCGAACTGGCCAAGATGCGGGAGCAGGCCCTGAATGTCGAGTGAGCAGGCGCCCACGGAAGGGATCTTCATTGCGGTGACGGGCCCCTCGGGGTCGGGCAAGACCTCCGTCTGCAAGGCGCTGCTCGCGATGTTCCCCCGGCTCCGTTTCTCCGTGTCCCTGACGACCCGGCCGCCCCGGCCTTCGGAGGTGGACGGCGAGGATTACCATTTCGTCTCCGAGGCCGAGTTCCGCGAGCGGATCCGGCGCGGCGACCTGATCGAGTGGGCCGAGAATTACGGTCAGCTCTACGGGACCTCGCGCAAGGCCATGGAGGAAGCCCTGAAGGGGCACGACCTGCTGCTGGACGTGGACACCCGCGGGGCCCGGGCGCTGAAGAGGGCATGGCCGGGCGGCATTTTCGTCTTCATCGTTCCGCCCTCGATCGAGGAGCTCGAGCGGCGCCTCAGGGCCCGGGGCTCGGAGACCGAGGAGACGATCCGGCGGCGGTTCGACAACGCGATCCGTGAGATTCGAGAGATCGTGTGGTATGATTATATTATCGTGAACGATGAGCTGGATGCGGCCATCGACCGCCTGCGGGCCGTTTACCTCGCGGCGACGTGCAGGCGCGAACGCATGATGGAAAAGATAAAACCGTTCTTCGATCGATCCGGAGGTGTGTGAATATGGCCAGAGTAACCGTTGAGGATGCACTGAAAAACGCGAGAAACCGCTTTGCCCTCGTGATCCTTGCGGGCCAGCGGACCCGCCAGCTGCTCAAGGGGGCGAAGCCCCTGGTGGAAGACCGGGACAACAAGCCCGTGGTCACGGCGCTTCGCGAGATCGCGGCGGGCAAGGTGCGATACGCCCATCCGGAGCTGCTCGACAAGGTCGAGGAGCAGGCACGGCAGATCGGCGACGACATGGGGTTCATCGGGGACGAGGATGACTCCGAGTAGCGATGCGCGATCGCGCCTGATCTTCGCCCTCGACATGGGGGACGGCATTGACGAGATCCTGCAGTGGGTCGAGCGCCTGCGCGGCCACGTTGGGGTCTACAAGATCGGCAAGGAGGCCTTCACGCACTTCGGCCCCGAGATCGTGCGGCGCATCCAGGGCCTCGGGGGCCGGGTCTTTCTCGATCTCAAGTTCCATGACATCCCCAACACGGTCGCCAAGGCCGCCGAGGGAGCCGTCAGGCTCGGGGTGGCCATGTTCAACCTCCACGCCCTCGGCGGCAGGGAGATGATGGAGAAGACCGTCCAGGCGGCGCAGAAGGCGGCCCGGGAGACGGGCGCCCCGATGCCGCTGGTCCTGGCGGTCACGGTACTCACCAGCCTCAACGACCGCGACCTCTCCGAGCTGGGATTCCGGCAGTCCACCCAGGCGCTGGCGGCCCACCTGGCCGCGGCGGCCTGCCGGGCCGGCATGGGGGGAGTCGTGGCTTCCCCCCAGGACATCCTTTCCATCCGCGAGGCCTGCGGGCCGGACTTCGCGATCGTGACGCCCGGGATACGCCTGGCCGGGGACGAGGTGGAGAGGGACGATCAAAAGCGGGTCGACACCCCCCGCGAGGCGATCCGCAACGGCGCCGACTACATCGTCGTGGGACGGCCCATCCGCCTGGCCAAGGACCCCGCCGGGGCGGCCGACCGGATCGTCGAGGAGATCGCCCTGGGGCTTGCCGATCGGAAATAAAACGGGCCGACCTCGTCCGTTTCGTCGCGGCTCCTGCGGGGCCGCACACTCCGGATTCGCCATCAGCCCTTTGCCCGGAGCCGGCGGCAAGCCGGATCGGCACGCCGCTGCGGCAAGGGATCATCGTCGAGAATCCTTCGGCCATGCAAGTCATCTACGGCATCCACCCCGTCCTGGAGACCCTTCAAAGCAAGGCCGGCGACATCCGCAAGATCGTCGTCGCCGAGGGCCGCCGCGGCGGGGACGTGAAGAGAATCCTCGAGCTTGCCGCGGCCCGGGGGATCGCGGTCGAATTCCGGCGCCGGGACGATATCGAGCGCCAGGCAGGCACCGACGCCCACCAGGGCGTGCTGTGCCTGTGCGGGGAGTTTGTCTATGCGACCCTCGACGACATCGTCGCCAACCGCCACCCGGCCTTCCATGGCAGCCTTGTCCTGCTGCTCGACGGCATCGAGGACCCCCGGAACCTTGGCTCCCTTATCCGGTCGGCCCACTGTTTCGGCGCAAACGGCGTGGTGATCCCGCGGGACCGGGCCGCCGGCATTACCCCCGCCGTCCTCAAGGCCTCGGCCGGCGCTGCCGGCCACCTGCCGGTTGCCCGGGTCGTCAACCTCACCCAGGCCATCGAATTCCTCAAGGAAAGGGGGTTTTGGATCTACGGGGCCGATGCCGCCGCGGACACCGACCTCGTCTCGGCGCGCTTCGAGGGAGATATCGGCCTCGTGATGGGAAGCGAGGGCAGGGGCATCAGGCCGCTGGTTCGCAAGCACTGCGACATCCTTCTTTCCATCCCTCTCTTCGGCAAGGTCGATTCCCTGAACGTCTCCGTCGCCGCCGGGATCCTCCTGCACGAGATCCGCCGCCAGTCCGGTCCCCGTTGACCGGGTATTCATGACGCGCTAAAGAAGGGAAGAAGGTGAGAGGGTAAGAACGTTGGATGAGCCCTTGACCAACGCTTGTGCTCCGATTCTCCGACCTTCTTACCTTCAAACCCTCTTACCCTCTGCATGAGGCCTGCCCCTCTCCAATCCATGGCACCGATTTTGCTTTACTTTCCGTCACATGCCCGCGATTGCGCGAAGACCGGCGCGCCGTGATAAAGAAATCCGGCGGGTTGCCGATGATAAGAAAAGCACGGGCACGCGCGCGGCGGTCCCGTTTCCGGGACCCGGTTCGGAACTGGATCTCACGAATATCCTGACGGAAAAGCAGGTCAACCGAGGAGAAGGAACATGGCAGTCTATGTCTGGGTAGCCCAGGGGCGGGGAGGCGAGATGAAAAAAGGCGAGACGGAGGCCCTCAACGAGGCGGCCGTCCGCACGCAGCTCCGGCGGCAGGGCCTCAAGCCCACGAAAGTGAAGGAGAAGCCCAAGGACCTCCTGGAGATGATCCCGTTCCGGGGGAGCGTCAAGGCCAAGGATGTCGTCATCTTCTCGCGCCAGTTCTCCACGATGATCAGCGCGGGACTGCCGCTCATCCAGTGCCTCGACATCCTGGCGAGCCAGGAGCAGAACAAGGCCTTTGCCCGGATCATCCGCAACATCAAGGAGGATATCGAGGGCGGCTCCACCCTCACCGACGCCCTGAAGAAGTACCCCAAGGTCTTCGACGATCTGTTCATCAACATGATCGCCGCGGGCGAGGCCGGCGGTATCCTGGACACGATCCTGAACCGCCTGGCCACCTACCTGGAAAAGGCCATGAAGCTCAAGCGGAAGGTCAAGGGCGCCATGACCTATCCCGCCGTCGTCCTGTTCGTTTCGGTCGCCGTCATCACCCTGCTGCTCGTCAAGGTCGTGCCCGTCTTCCAGGGCATCTTCTCGGGCATGGGCCGGGAGCTGCCGTTCCTGACGCAATTTCTCATCGACCTGAGCAACTTCATCACGAGCAATGCCCTCTACATCGTCGGCGCGATCGTTGTGGCGATCGCGGCCCTCGTCAAATTCTACCAGACCGACCGCGGGCGCGGCCTGTTCGACCGCATGATCCTCAAGCCCCCCGTGATCGGGCCCCTGATGCGGAAGGTCGCCATCGCGAAGTTCACGCGCACCCTCTCCACCATGATCTCCAGCGGCGTGCCCATCCTCGACGGGCTCGAGATCGTGAGCCGGACGGCCGGCAACAAGATCGTCGAGAAGGCCCTCATGGAGACCCGGAAGAACATCAGCGAGGGAAAGACGATCGCCGAGCCCCTGGCGGCCACGTCCGTCTTCCCGCCCATGGTGGTGCAGATGATCGCCGTCGGCGAGGCGACGGGGTCGCTCGACTCCATGCTGAGCAAGATCGCCGACTTCTACGACGACGAGGTGGAGACGGCCGTCAACGCCATGACGTCCATGCTCGAGCCCATGCTCATGGTTTTCCTCGGCGGCGTCGTCGGCGGGATGATCGTGGCGATGTACTTGCCGATATTCCAGATCGGCTCCATCGTCGGCTAGGCAGGCCGGATGATAAACGCCCGTCTGCGGCGTTGCCTCATCCCTCGTCCCTGCGGCGTACGGACAAAGTACGCCTCAGTCCTCGGGATCTCGGCTGCCTTGCATCCGGGCATTTCTGACCGGCCTGGAAGAGGAATCCAGTAAGCAAGAGGAAAGCCCCGGACTCCATCAGGAGCCGGGGCTTTTGCATGGGCGAAAAATGGTCGGGATGGCGCGATTCGAACGCGCGACTCCTGCGTCCCGAACGCAGTGCCCTACCAGGCTGGGCCACATCCCGACGCCGACACGATATATAATTTGTCTTTAAAAGTCCATCATTTTTTGCTACTAAAGCTCATAGGAGCCGATGAAAAGGCCTGTCGGACCGCGCCCCGGCGAACCCGTCCGGATGGGCACCGACACCGGTCCCCGGGAAGGGCGCGCAAGAGGAACGTTGCCGTGATCATCTACGATCTGACCTGTGACAAGAAACACAAGTTCGAGGGCTGGTTCAAGGACCTGGCCGCCTTCGAGGAGCAGAAGGCGGGGAAACTGATCACCTGTCCCATCTGCGGGAGTTCGGACGTGGCCATGCTTCCCTCCTCGATCGCCGTCATGGGCAGAAGCCGCGAACTCAAGGAGCGCAAGGCGAATCTGGCCGACGTCTCCCCGATGAAGATGCTGGAGATGATCAACGATTTTGTGATGAAGAATTTCGACGACGTGGGCAGCCGCTTTGCCGAGGTGGCCCTGAAGATCCACCGGGGTGAGGAAAAGAGGCGCAACATCCGGGGGGTCACGACGGACAAGGAGGAGGAGACGCTGCGCGAGGAGGGCGTGGAATTCATGAAGATACCCGTGCCCAAGTTCGACAGCTAGCGCCGCTTTGCAGGGAAGAAGGTAAGAGGGTAAGAAGGTAAGAAGATAAGGCGCGGAAGGACACTGGCGGTTTTTCCAATCTTCTCACCTTCTCAACTTCTTACCTTCGCTTTTTTCATAGAGGAGGCCATGAAGGGACGATTCGAAGGGATTCTCGAGACGATCGGCAACACGCCTCTCGTCGAGATCCGGAAGCTTAACCCCAACCCCAACGTCAAAATCTTCGCCAAGCTCGAGAGCTTCAACCCCGGGGGGTCCGTGAAAGACCGGCCCGCCCTGTACATGATCGAGCGTGCCGAGGAGCGGGGCGAGCTCACGCGCGACAAGATCATCCTCGAGGCGACGAGCGGCAACACGGGGATCGGGCTCGCCCTGGTGGCCGCCGCCAAGGGCTACCGGCTGTGCCTCACCCTCTCCGAGGCGGCCAGCGAGGAACGCAAGAAGATCCTCAAGGCTCTCGGCGCGGAGCTCCGCTTCACCCCCGCCGCTTTGGGCACCGACGGCGCCATCGAGGAGGCCTACGAGCTGATGCGCGCCAACCCCGGGAAATACTTCCTGGTCGATCAATTCAACAACCCCGACAATTTCGCGGCCCACTACCACGGCACGGCCGTGGAGATCTGGGAGCAGACCGAGGGCAAGGTCACGATGCTCGTGGCCACCCTGGGCACGTCGGGCACGGCCATGGGCTGCGCGATGCGCCTCAAGGAATACAACCCCGCCATCCGGATCGTCGGCGTCGAGCCCTACATGGGCCACAAGATCCAGGGTCTCAAGAACATGAAGGAGTCTTACCGCCCGGGCATCTTCGACCGGGGCCGCCTCGATGAGACGGTGCACATCCTCGACGAGGACGCCTTCGAGATGGCCCGCAGGCTGCTGCGCGAGGAGGGGATTTTCGCCGGGATGAGCTGCGGGGCGGCCATGCACGTGGCCGTCGAGAAGGCGAAGGAGCTCGACGAGGGTCTCATCGTCGTCATCCTGCCCGACAGCGCCGAGCGCTATCTCTCGACGGAGCTCTTCGCCGACAAGGAGAAGTCGACGCTGCGGCTCTACAACGTCCGCACGAAGCAGAAGGAGTTCTTCCAGCCCCTCCGCACCGACGAGGTCCGGATGACCACCTCCGGGCCCTCGATCCACCTCGTTCCCCACCTGGGCAGCTACCGGCGCTTCGTCGTCTCGGACCTCATCGCCCGGTACCTGGGGTTCAAGGGCTACCGGGTCAGGCGCACGACCAACATCGTCGACCTGACGGACAAGACGATCGCCGAGTCGGAGCGGGCGGGCCTGGAGCACGGCGAGTTCACGAAGAGAGCCCTCGGCGAATTCCTGCGCGAGGCCGCCACGCTGCGGATCGGCCCCGACGTCATCTACCCGACCGCGCAGGAACACGTGGACGCCATGCTGGCCGTCGCGGAGAAGCTCGTGGAGAAAGGCTACGCCTACGAGAAGCTGCGTTCCGTCTATTTCGACATCTCGAAGTTCGAGGACTACGGCAAGCTCTCCAACGTGGACCTCGCCAAGGTTCAGACCGGCAAGACCTCGGATCTCGACGAGTACGAGAAGGACAGCCCTGTCGATTTCACGCTGCTCAAGCGCTCGACGCTGGCGGAGCTCAAGCGGGGGATCTACACGAAGACCCGCTGGGGAAACGTGCGACCGAGCTGGCACCTGGCCTGCGCGGCCCTGTCCATGAAGATGCTCGGCGACACCTTCGACATCCACGCCAGCGGCTCCGACATCGTGTTCCCGCACTGCGAGAACGTGCTGGCCATCGGCAAGGCCCTGACGGGCAGGCCCCCGGCGAACTACTGGGTCAACACGGATCTCGTGATGGTCGAGGGCAAGAAGATGTCGCGCTCGCTGGGCAACATCCTCACCGTGGCGGACCTCGTCCGCCAGGGCTACCGGGGCAGCGAGATCCGCTACTTCCTCCTGTCGTCGCACTACCGCAAGCCGTTGAACTTCTCGCCCGGCGCGATGGAGACGGCGAGAAACACCGTCGAGAAGCTCAACGAGTTCGTCCAGCGGCTCATTCACTTCACGCCCGGCGCGGGGTGCCCCGACACGGACCAGTACGTCTACGACCTGCGGCACCGGTTTGCCGAGGCGATGGACGATGACCTGAACATCTCCGCGGCCCTGGCCGTCCTGTTCGGCTTCGTCAAGCGGGTGAGCGCGCCGCTGGCCCGCAATGCCTTCAGCCCGAAGGAGAGAGACCGGATCCTCGAGGCCCTCCGGTCGATCGATTCGGTGCTCGCCGTCATGGACTTCGAGGAGGAGCGGCTCGACGAGGAGGCGCAGCGTCTCATCGATTTGCGCAACGAGCACAGGCGGAACCGGAAGTGGAAAGAGGCCGACGAGATCCGTGACCGGCTGCTCGCGATGGGCGTGGAGATCAAGGACACGCCCACGGGGACAGCGTGGAAGAAGAAGTAGCGTGCCGCGGCGGGGTCTTTCCTGTTGCATCGCCCGCCTGCTTCGACTAGAATTTCCTCTGTGTGGGAACGGGGCGGCAACCGGCACGTCAAACCAAAAAGGAGGGAGCAAGGCATGACGGACGAGGAGAAAAAGCAGGGCGCCGATGCGTGGGATGCCACGCAGTGGCACGTCGTGGCAAAGGGGGAGACACTGTCCAAGATAGCCCAAAAGTACTATGGCGACCCCAATTTGTACATGAAGATCTTCGAGGCGAACAAGGACGTTCTCAAGAACCCCGATCTGATCAAGATCGGACAGAAATTACGGATTCCCTGATCAAAAGGAGGAACGGAAATGACGGCAAAAAGATTCTGGCTTCCCATTCTGCTCGTGGTGTTCGGGCTGTTCGCGGTGTCCTGCGGCTCGGGCAACAAGGAGGCGGCGACCGCGGCGCTCAAGGCGGCCGAGGAGTCGTGGAATGCAGTCAAGGGCGAGGTGGTGAAGTACATCCCCGATCAGGCCAAGGGCGTCGATGATGCGATCAAGGGCGCGAAGGAGAACTTTGACAAGGGCAACTTCGACGCGGCCCTCGAGACGGCAAAGGTCATCCCCGACAGGGTGAAGGCGCTGGCGGCCGCCGCCTCGGCGAAAAAGGCGGAGCTTGCGAAGAGCTGGGAGGAGATGAGCGGCGGTCTGCCCAAGATGTTCGAGGCGATCAAGAGCCGGCTCGACATCCTGTCGCAGAGCAAGAAGCTGCCCGCCAATCTCGACAAGGCGAAGCTCGAGGGGGCCAAGGGCGGCTACGAGGAAGCGGTCAAGATGTGGGAAGACGCAAAGGCGGCCTTTGCCGGCGGCAACCTGACCGACGCGCTGGCCAAGGGAAAGACCGTGAAGGAGAAGGCCGCGGCGGTGATGACGGCCCTCGGCATGGAGGTCCCGGCGGCGGCCGCTCCCGCTCCGGCGCCCGCGGCTGCGCCCAAGGGGTGACACTGGGTTGACAAAGCGCTCTGCGCGGAAAAAAGCCGGGCACGGGCCCGGTTTTTTCTTTTGGATCATCTCCAAGTTAGTTGGCGAACGCCTGGTAGATTTTCAGTGTAAAGTACCGCAGGTCATGGAAGCCGTAGGCCTTGCGCTTGATGACCTTGATCTTGTTGTTGACCCCTTCGAGCTGTCCCGTATGGATGGGGTAGTCACAGTGGTTGAGGATCCCCTCGCGGTGTCTCTGCAGCATGTTGGCAAAAGCGCCCAGAGACTTCTGCTTGAGGGATCGGGCCAGCGCGCACCACTGATCGAGCGCCTTGGCCGCCCAAGTGCGTGAACGATAGCCCCAGAGGAGCTTGAGTTTTTCCTTGAGGATCATCACGGTACTGATGACCTCGTTGAGCGCCAGCAGCTCTTTGAGCTGTTGCCGGTGGCTTCGGCGCCGCAGGTTGCGGCGGTTCTTCAAGAGCAGAAACTTGGCGCCCTTGTAGACCGCCTTGTGCTCGTTTTGGGCCTTGCGATGCTCGCTGTTGCGCACCTGTCGATCACGCGGTTGAAGGCCGCCACGACATGGAACAGATCGAAGACGATCCGGGTCTGGGGCAGTTTTTTTAAACGGCCTTGATGTAGGGGTCCCACATGTCCATGGCAACGGCCTCAATGGCCTTGCGCTGCCCCGCGCTCAACAGGTTGAAGAAACGCATCAGGGTCTTGGCCCTGCGGTCTTTGCCCACGTAGAGAACGCGGCCGGTTTCGTAGTTGAGCACCACGGTCAGGTAGCGGTGGCCCTTGCGGATGGAGATCTCGTCGACCGCCAGGATGCGGAGGCCCGTATAATCGGGCTGCCCGTAGCGGGCCTCCAACAAGAGCTTGTCGGCGGCCTTGACCGTCTTCCAGTCCAGGCCCAGGGCCCCGCGACATCTTGGACCGTCATCCACCGGCACAGCGCGTGGATGTATGCGGCCAGCCGCCTCGTGATGCGCAGATAGGGGTCAAACAGATCCAGCCCCTCGATCACGATCCGTCGGCAGCCGGCGCAGTAGAGTTTGCGGTAGCGGCAATCGAGCCACACCCGGGTGCCGGCCATGTCCAGGTCCCGGACCGAACGGCCCGTCCAGCTGTGAACCGTGGCGCCCTTCGTGCCGCAGTGATGGCACACGGGCACAAAACGCTTGTCGGGTGTCACCCGGATATGCACGCGTCCAGATTGCGGGGCCACCGTCTGGCCCTGGATTTTGATTCGACGAAAGGGGAAGAACGGTGCTATAGTGGCTTCGGACATCACAGGCCTCCTGCGGATAGGGTTTTTCTTCGCAGATCAACCTATACCCCCGGAGATCCTGGATGTCCATTGTATTTGAAATCACAACCGATTCCCCTATCTTCCATCAACTAACTCGGAGAAGAACCTTTCTTTTCAACGGCTACTCGTCACGCCGATGCGGTCGCAGTACTTGCGCACGGGGCAGCGGCTGCAGAAGGGTGACACGGGCCTGCAGATGTTCTGGCCGTGCATGACCAGGAGCGTGTTGATGGCGGTCCAGTGCCTCCTCGGCAGTTTGGCCCGCAGGGCCTGCTCCGTCTCGCGGGGGGTTTTCGTCCTGACGTAGCCCCAGCGGTTCGTGATCCGGTGGACGTGGGTGTCGACGCAGATGCCGGCCTTGCTGTGGGCGAGCGTCACGACGAGGTTCGCCGTCTTCCGACCGACCCCGGGTAGCGTGAGCAGCGCCTCGATCGAGTCGGGCACGCGGGAGCCGAACCGCTCGACGATCTCCCTTGACGCCTTCCGGATGGCCTTCGCCTTCGTGCGGTAGAAGCCGGCGGGGAAGATGGCCTTCTCGATTTTTTCTTCCGGCAGGCGCTGCATTGTATCCGGCGAGTCGGCCAGCGCGAAGAGCCGCTCCGTGGCGGGCCCCGTAACCTCGTCCTTCGTCCGCGCGCTGATGATCGTGGAGACGAGGATCTTGAACGGGTCGACGACGGCCTCCGCGGCCAAGGCCGACACCGGCGGCAGGCCGAATTGCTCGAGCTCCCGCTCGAGCAGCCGCATCATCTTGTGAATGTCTCCATCTTTCATGGAGAGAATACCGATCGATTGGAATCAGATCGAGGCAAGGGGGAAGCCGGAAGGATGGTCACAAGGGGCCAGATGCAAGGCAGCCGACGTCCCGAGGAGCGAGGCGCACCGGGGACGTACGTTGAGCGACGAGGGACGAGGCGAACGCCGCAGATGGTCCCGTTTCACCCGCCTCAATTGTAGCCTTCTTCGTGGGCCAGCATGTCCAGGTGCAAGGTCGCCACATCCTCCACGTCCAGGATGGCCTCCTCGCCCGCGTTGCGGAAATCCAGGGTCTTGATGTAGTGCTTGCAGACGTCGCAGACGTCGACGCGGTAGCGCTCGTCGCCCTCGACGGTGAAATACGACAGCGTCTGCTGCTCCTCGTTTCCGCAGAAGGGGCATTTCACGCGCCTGAACCGCCACTCGAAGCCGCACTGGCTGCAGAACAGGTGCCGCTTGCCCTCCTTGTCCACGAGATGACCGATCTTAGGCATCCTCCCGCAGACGGGGCAGTACCCCTCGTTCCACCCGATTTGCGCGATCCTCTTGCCGTAGAGGTCGGTGATGAATTCCAGCGACGGGCGCAGGCTCTCCTCGACGAAGAACTTCAGCAGATCGATGGTGTCGTCGTCCGTCTGCCCCGCCGCGGTTTCCTCGCCCTCGGAGGCGAAGGAGTCGTAGACCATCGCCTCGTAGTCGAGCGTCCCATCCCTGAGATCCTTCAGGATCTGTTCGGTCTCGGCGGGGTTGCGCCTCTTGCCGATCTCGAGCAGCGCGAGAAAGAATTTCTTCGGCTCCTGGAGGTCGAGCTTTGCGGAGGAGAAATCGACCAGGGGGAGCCCGCCCTGGAGCTTGGCCGCGATGTGACCCTCGTCGATGGGAAAGATGCTCTTCGTGATCCTCTTGCGGTGCTCCTCGCGGAGAATGAGGATCTCCCCGAGGATGTCCAGCAGTTCGCTGTACTGGGGGTTCGTGGTCTTGTGGCGCTCGATGACTTGCAGCGTTTCCTGTAATCCCTTGGCCATTCTCTTGCTCTACCTCCTGAAAACAGGCTCGAGGCTCAGGGTTCAGGGCATGGGGGAAATTCCGATTTCCCCGCGGGCCCTCCGTTGTCAGCCGATACGGGACGGCTCGAGTCCGGAGAAAGAGAAACCGCCCGAGTCCCGGGAAACATTCCACCCGGCCCTTGCCAAACCCGGTGCTCTATATCGCCTTTCCGGTGCCGACGCAAGGGAATCTTTTCTATTGGGGACGAACCAGAAACCCCTTGAGATACAGGGACATGGGGATATTCAGGACCTGGGGGTGATCCCTGTCCTGGAAGAGATGCTCCAGGATCTCGATGCGGCACCCGCGGTCCGCGGCAGCCTCGAGGAGCGCCGCCCGCAGGTCCTCCTGCGAGACGTGATGGGAGCAGGAGAAGACGGCCAGCAGCCCGCCGGGCCGCAGGATGCGCAGGCTCTGCCCGATGAGGCGCCGCGTCCCCCTGAGGGCGCCGGCGGCGCTGCGCTTCGCCTTGGCGAAGGGGGGCGGGTCGAGGATCACCAGGTCATAGCGGTCCGCGGAAGCCGGGGCCTCCGTGAGGAAATCGAAGGCATCGGCCTTTACCGTTTGCGCCGCCACGCCGTTTGCGGCCAGGTTCTCCCGGGCCAGTGCAAGGGCCTCGCGGGAGACGTCGACCAGTTTCACGCGCCCGGCACCCCGTAGAGCCGCATGGATACCGAAGGCCCCCGTGTTGGCAAAGACGTCGAGGACCTCAAAGCCCTTTGCCACGTAAGAGGCGACGACCTGCCGGTTCCGCCGCTGATCGAGATAAAAGCCGGTCTTCTGGCTCTCCCGCAGATTGACGAGAAACCTCGCGTTGTTTTCCCGGATCTCGATCCTCTCCGGAATCCCGCCGTGGAGAACCCGGTGTTCCGTTGCGAGTCCCTCGCGGCTGCGCGACGTTGCGTCGGACTTCTCGAAGATCCCTTTCGGTTGCCGCAACTCCACCAGTTCGTGCAGAAGAATATCCCTCAGCCTTTCCATCCCGAGGGTGTTGACCTGGACGGCGAGATGGCCGGCGTAGTCGTCGACAACGAGTCCCGGCAGCTCGTCGGCCTCGGCATGGACGAGACGGCAGGCGTCGGTCTTTTCCCTGAGCGGCTCGCGCTTGCGGAAGGCTACCAGGAGCCGTTCCCGGAAGAAGTCCCGGTTGATCTCGACCCGGGAAAACGATAGAATGCGCACGCTGATCTCGCTGGCCGGGTTGAAGGTGCCGATCCCCAGGAACTCCCCGCCGGGGGCGTGAACGGCGACGAGATCCCCCGGGGCGCCTTCCGCCTGCTGGATGTCCGTCCGGTACACCCAGGGGTGAAAGGCCCGGAGCCGATCGGCCGCCGGCCGCTTGACGCTGACCGTGTTCATAGCCCTGACCCTTACCGGGTTTGACGTTCAAACGCAAGGGCTATCGAAAAGATGGGCGAAAAGCGGGAATCCCCTGCCATTCGCCATCAGCCCCGGTCCCCAGGGGAAGAAAGGAGAACCGATGTCGCTGCTGTCCGTCGAAGATACGGTCCTGATGGTCATCGACATGCAGGGCAACCTGTACGAATCGATGCAGGACAAGGGATTCCTGCTGGAAAACGTCCAGAAGCTCATCCGGGGGATGCAGGTCTTCGGCATCCCCGTCATTGTCACGGAGCAGATCCCCGAGAAGCTCGGGCCCACGATCGGGCCCGTAACGTCGCTCCTGCCCGCTGCGCCGCGAATCCCGAAATCCGACTTCAGCTGCTGCGGCGAGGAGAAGATCATGAAGGCCCTCAAGGCCGCCGGGCGGCAGCAGGTGCTCCTGAGCGGCATCGAGACGCACGTGTGCGTCTACCAGACGGCAATCGACCTGCTCGGGTTCGGCTACGACGTTCATCTCGTCGCCGATGCGGTCTCCTCGAGGACGGCGCTGAATCGCAAGATCGGGATCGAAAAAATGCGCGACGAGGGCGCCCGTCTTGCAAGCACGGAGATGGTGCTCTTCGAGCTCGTCCGCACGGCCGACGACCCGAAGTTCAAGGAGATTTTCAAGATCGTGAAATAGCGGGGCAGGGCCCTCGACACATTCATGGAGGAGTCTGCCGGTGTGGAGAAAAGAAAGGGCCCGGCTCTCTCGAACCGGGCCCTTTTTAGTTCTCAACCTCTTACCTTCTTACCCTCTCAACTTCTTTCTTTTAATGGTGCCCCTCGGCGGCGCCTTTCTTCTCCTCGCCGTAGACGACGAGGGTGCCGTGCTCCTCCATCTCCCGGAGCCACTTGGGGTGCTGCTTCTTGGCCCAGCCCCGGGTCACCCAGCCGGTGATCATGGCCTGGAAGGAGCCCGGATTGCCGACCGTCCCCAGGTAGACGTGGACGAAGAAGAAGGCAAACAGCGTCACGAACCCAAGGGCGTGCAGCGTGTACATCCAGCGGGTGATCGCCATGGGCAGCACCTGGAACATCATCAGGAGCCCCGTCACCACCATCAGGGGCCCGCAGATCGCGAGGGCGATGAAGAACATCTTCTGCCCCGGGTTGTACTTGCCCACCTCGGGCGGGTGCTCCACCTTCCAGAGGTAGCCCCCGGCGCACTTGATCCACTCCAGGTCCTCGGGCATCTCGATCACCCCCGCCTCCTTCCACCACATGGAGATGGCGAAGATCAGCGAGAAGCCGAACACGAGGCCCGTGAGGTTGTGGATGTACTTGAGATTCTTCATCCCGCCCAGGATCGTCCCGATGAAGTTCAGCGAGCTGAACATCATCCCCAGGCCGGTGATGAACAGGATGATGCAGGAGATCGCCATCACCCAGTGGACGATCCGCTCAAAGGCATCCGTGACTTGAATCATTCCCGGTTTCATGGTCATTCACCCCCTTCCTTCTTGCCTGCCTCGGCATCGTCGTAGGGCAGCTTGGGCCCTTTGATCAGGTAGTGCAAAAACGAGCCCACCAGGATGCCGCCCGCCGCCAGCAGGGAGACGGGCTTCAGGAAGCCCCTCCACAGCGTGACGCTCAGGGGGACGCTCGGGTCGAGGTGGATCCCCGCGTAGACCGCGGGCTTCTCGGAGAGCACGTAGGCCATGTGCGTGCCCCCGACGTACTGGGGGCCGTACACGGTTCCGCCCACCGCCTTCGCCCGGGCCTCGGCTTTCTTGATCTGGGCCTCCTTGTCGCCCCAGCTGAGGGCGCCCGTGGGGCAGGCCTTCACGCAGGCGGGGGCCATGTTGTTGGCCAGGCGGCTTTCGCACATGTCGCACTTGTATACCCTGTCGGTTGCCTTGTCGTACTTGGGCACCTCGAAGGGGCAGGCCGCCACGCAGTTCTTGCAGCCGATGCAGAGTTCGTGGTTGAGGCCCACCGTCCCGAAGTCCCTGTTGTAGTGCAGGGCGCCCGAGGGGCAGACCGTGACGCAGGCCGCGTCGGTGCAGTGCATGCAGGCCTCCTTGCGGAAGAGCCACTTCACGCCGCCCTTGTCGTCCTTCACGTCCTGGAAGTGGATGATCATGTAGTTGTTGGGCTGCAGCGTCGGGGGGTTCTGGTAGGAGCCCCACTGCTTCGTCTGGCCGGCCTTCAGCCCGTTCCACTGCTTGCAGGCCAGCTGGCAGCCCCGGCATCCCGTGCACTTCGAATCGTCATAGAGCTTGATCTTCTCGGCCATCTTACTTCACCCCCTTCTTTACGACGTTCGCCATGAAGGCCTTGCTCTCGGGGATCATGGTGTTGGGGTCCCCCGCGTAGGGGGTCAGCAGGTTGGCCGAATCCCCGGTGGTGAAGATCTCCGGCTTCTTGTCGTTGGCGTTGTACTTGCGCTCTGCCGTGGTGGACCATCCGTAGTGCCACGGCAGGCCGATCATGTGCACCGTGTTGCCGTCGATCACGAAGGGCTTCATGCGCGGCGTCACGATGGCCACGGCGTCGACCTCTCCCCGGGCGGTCTTGACCGTGACGAGTTCGCCGTTGGAGATGCCCCGTTCCTTGGCCAGCTCCTCGCTCAACTCGACGAACATGCCGGGCTGCATCTCCACGAGCCAGGGAACCCAGCGGGTCTGCAGGCCCGTCTGCCAGTGCTCGGTGACGCGGTAGGTGCTGCAGATGAAGGGGAACCGCGGGTCGCAGGATGCGATCGTGTCGACATCCGTGCCCGTGCCCACGCCTTCCTTTTCCCAGCGCTTGGCCACGGGGTTGTTGTACTGCGGCGACAGGAGGTTCTTCTCCACCGGGCACTCCATGGGCTCGTAGTGCTCGGGGAAGGGCCCGTCGGCCAGTCCCGGCCCGAAGAGGCTCGCCACGCCGTCGGGCTTCATGATGAAGGGCCCGCGGCCGCTTCCCGGGTCGCCCACGCCGTCGGGAACGTCACCGACCCACTTCGTGCCGTCCCACTTGATGACGGCCCGCTCCGGGTTCCAGGGCTTTCCCGTGTCGGGGTGCACCGAGGCGCCGTTGTAGAGGATCCGGCGGTTGACCGGCCAGGCCCAGGCCCACTGCGGGTAGAGGCCGAGGCCCGTGGGGTCGGCCTTGCCGCGCCGCGCGGCCATGTTGCCCGCGTCGGTGTAGGAGCCGCAGTAGACCCAGCAGCCCGAGGAAGTCGAACCGTCGTCCTGCAGGAAGGCGAAGCTCGGCACCTGCTGTCCCTTCTTGAAGGGGACCTTCTCCTTCGTGGCGGGGTTCTCGACGACCTTGTCCGCCAGGAAGGTGCCGTTGATCTCCCGGGCGACGGCGTGGACGTCGAGGTGATAATGGCCGTTGGGCAGGAACTTGCCGTAGTTCCAGGTGAGCTTCGTGATGGCCTCCTTGTTGGGGCCGCCCTCCTTCTCGTAGAGGGCCTTCACCTTGAAGTACAGCTCGCTCATGATGTCACCGTCGGGTATCGCATTGCCCACCGGCTTGACGGCCTCGTAGCGCCACTGCATCCAGCGGCCGCTGTTGGTGACGCTGCCCTCCTTCTCGACGGAGGAGGCGCAGGGCAGCAGGAAGACCTCCGTCTTGACCTTCGCGGGGTCCATGCCCGGGCCGCGCCAGAAGGAGCCCGTCTCGTTGTCGTAGAGGTTGACGTTGACCATCCAGTCGAGCTTCGCCAGGGCCTGGCGGACCTTGTTGGACGAGGCGCCGGAGGCCGCCGGGTTCATGCCCCAGGCGAAGAAGCCCGTGAACTTGCCCTTGAACATGTTGTCGAACAGGGTGAGCCACGAGTAGTCCACGCCGTCATCGAGCTTCGGCAGCAGCGAGTAGGCCTCCTCGAGGGTCGCGTTCATGCCGTACATGGAGCGAAGGTAGCTCGCGATGTATTTCGGCGTGTTCTTCGGCCAGTTGAGGGCCTTGGCCTCCTTGGTCTGGGGAGTTCTCGCCTCCATGAAGCTCTTCAGGGTGGGGTTCGAGCCCCGGGGGGTCCCGATGTACCCCGGCCAGATGTGGAACAGCAGGCCGTGGTCCGTGGACCCCTGGACGTTCGATTCGCCCCGCAGGGCCTGAACGCCGCCGCCGGGGATGCCCATGTTGCCCAGCAGGAGCTGGATGATGGCCATCGTCCGGACGTTCTGGACACCGACGGTGTGCTGCGTCCAGCCCATGGCGTAGAGGATGTTGCCCGCCTTGGCGGGGCCCGTCGAGGAGGCGTACATCTTGTAGACCTCCAGGAGCTTGTCCTTCGGCGTGCCCGTGATCCGGACGACGAGGTCCGGGGTGTAGCGGCTGTAGTGTTTCTTCAGGAGTTGAAAGACGCACCGGGGGTCCGTCATCGTCGGGTCCTTCTTGATGACGCCGGCCGCATCGGTCTGGTAACTCCACGTGGTCTTGTCGTACTTGCCGCCGACGAGCCCCGAGAAGACGCCCTTGTTGTCGCCGGGCAGCTTGAAGTCGGGGTTCACGAGGAACGTCGCGTTGGTGTACCGCTTGACGTATTCCTCGAAGTAGAGCTTGTTGTCCAGGATGTATTTGATCATGCCGCCCAGGAAGGCGATGTCCGCCCCCGAGCGGATCGGGGCGTAGAGGTGCGACTTGGCGGCCGATTGCGTGAATCGGGGGTCCACGCAGATGAGCTTGGCTCCCCGGTCCATCGCCCTCTGGATCCACTTGAAGGAGACGGGGTGGTTGGCTGCGGGGTTGGACCCCATGATGAGGATCACATCACTCCATTGGAAATCAATGTAGTGATTCGTCATTGCGCCGCGTCCGAACGACTCTGCCAGAGCCGGTACCGTGGCGCTGTGTCAGATCCGGGCCTGGTGTTCGATGTACACCAGACCCAACCCCCTCAGGAACTTCTGGTAGAGCCAGCACTCCTCGTTGTCCATGGCGGCCGAGCCGACGGAGGCGATGCCGTCGGTGCGGTTCACGAGCTCGCCCTTGGCGTTGCGGGCCTTGAAGCTCTTGTCCCGGCTCGTCTTGATGTTGCGGGCGATCTTGTCGAGGGCCCACTCCCACTCGACCTCCTGCCACTCCGTCGCGTAGGGTGCCCGGTAGCGGGGCTTGTCGAGGCGGTTGATGTTGTTGGCCATCTGGTAGATGGAACCGCCCTTGGGGCAGAGCGTCCCCTGGTTGATGGGGTTGTCGGGGTCGCCCTCGGTGTTGATCACCTTGCCGTCGCGGACGGACACGATGATGCCGCATCCCACGGAGCAGTACGGGCAGACGGTTAGGGATTCTTTCGTGTGGATCGTCTTCAGCGCCCTGGCATGCGCCCTGGCGGGGCTCAGGCTGATGCCGAGCCCGCCGGCGGCCAGCGTTGCGCCGGAGAGCTTCAGGAAACCTCTTCTGCTGACATCCATAAAAACCCTCTCTCCTTTCTGAAGCTGTGGCGGGAAAACTCCCCCCTCTCCTCTCATGCCCGCGACGGGCAAAACGGGCATGACGAAACATCATGCCGGGATGGGAAAAAAAGACCGGTTTCGGACTCCCGAACAAAAAGCGAACCTGAACGTGTGGTGATTAGGATGGGCCGCTGGCGGAAGACCTGAAAAACCGCGCATGCTATATCGCCCGGACCGGTCGGTGTCAAGGGTTTTTTGAACGCAACGGCCGATGCAATCGTCACCCCATGTCATGAATGACATAAATTCGGCCATGTCGGCAAAAATCGGCCTCTGGACTGCGGTGTCGGGGGGGTGGGTTCCCGGCTGCTTTTTTCCGGGCCGCCCCGTGCGGCGGGCTCAAAAAGCCGCCTGCCGGACGGGGCAGGCGGCTCGCGGGATTCTCCTCAAGATTTATCTGAGCTTTTCCAGTTCCTTGACCAGGCTCTCCAGGGGCGGGCGCTTGTTGATATCGTGCACGTCGATGTAGCGGATGACCCCTTTCTTGTCGATCACAAAGAGGGCCCTCTCGCTCGTGCCGTCGGTGCGGAGCACCCCGTAGGTCTCGGCCGCCTTGCCGTGGGGGTAGAAGTCCGAGAGCACGGGGAACCACAGCCGGCCCATCTGGTTCGTCCAGGCGTAAAGGGTGGGGATGTTGTCCACCGTGATCCCCAGCAGGACGGCGTCGTGTTTGTCGAAGATGTCCTTTACGATGTTGTAGCCCGGCCACTGGTCCGAGCAGACGGGGGTCCAGGCGGCGGGGACGAACGAGAGGACGACGTTCTTTTTCCCCCGGTACCGGCCCAGGGAGACCTTTTCACCCGCCGTCGAGGGCAGGGTGAAGTCGGGCGCCGCATCGCCGACCTTGACCTTCAGGACGCTGTCGACGGGCTTGAGATCGCTGGGGACATAGATGTTGTCCTTGAAGGCCTCCGAGTGGGTCTGTGCCCAGGCGGGGGAGCCCAGGGCCGCCGTCATCATCAGGGCGACGAACAGGGCGATCTTTTTCATGGCAGCCTCCTCACAGCCCGGCGGATTTCTTCAGTGTCGCCAGGAACTCGGGAACCTCCCCGAAGCTGCCCAGCCTGGTGTAGGTCACGTCCTGGGTCCCGTCGGGGTTGAGCCTCACGGCGATGAAGAAGGGGGTGCGGACCTCGCCGCACTTCTTGTGGATTTCATAGTCGGGGTCCGGGAAGATGGGGAAGGGCACACTGTATCGCTTCCGGAAGACCTCCACCTCGTATGCGGAATTGCCGGCGCCGATCCCGATGATCTTGATTTTCCCCCTGGCAGCGGGGTCCTTTTCGATCGCCTCGAACAGCTGGTTGACGATGGGCGCCTCCTTCTGGCAGAAGGGGCAGTACATGCTCAGGATCTCGATGAGGACGAGGTTCGCCTTGATGTCGGCGATCTTGAAAGTCTTGCCCCAGCCCGAGAGGCCGAGATGGTCCCGGTCGGCCCGCTCGTTCGGAACCGGGAGGGTAAGGTCGAACAGCCTGTCGCCGGGCTTGGGCTGCCCGGCTCCGAGCACGGGGACGGCCGCTGCCATGCAAGCCAGCAGCAGAACGGAAACCAGGATCGTCTTCTTCATCTCGTTCCTCCGCACGATGGATCGTCCGAATTTTGAATCCGCCGGGCTCTCTTGAAAACCCCTCCGTTTCCTTGCATGAAGAAAAGCATAACAGAAAAGGGTGCGAAGGTCAAAAAACGATGCCCTTCCGCACCGCATCGGGAGTGCCGAGTCTGCGGAAAAAAAGGGGGGGAGGCGGGGGCCGGTTCCATGTCCATTGTGACACAAGACAGTCCGACGGCAGACAACCCGGGAGTGAAACGACGGAAAGCGCCAGCGCTGTTTTTCCGCAAGGCCCGAATGAAATGAATTGTCTTGACTTTTGTGCGGAAATGACGTACCGACGTAACCGGTCTACCTCTTTATTCTTGGTCTCTCTTTTTAGCGGCCGGCAGCCAATTCTATTATGCCGACTCGTTTTTGCGTGCCCATTTTCCTGCTGGCCGTTACCCGGTTCTTGGAATTCGAATGCTGAAGGAGACCCGGCAGAGCCGAAAGGCGTTGCGAGGCCTTTGCAGAACTGCATGGAATCAACTCCCCTAGCCGGGGGAGAGAAACTTCCTGATCTCGGTTCGGTTTTGAAAGGGGGTTCTATGGGGAAAGACGATTACACCAAAACGGTAGGCCGGCATTACAACCGGCTGTTGGAACAGTGCAAGGTCCACATGGACCGCTTCGACAGGGAGTACCCCGCCCCGCGGGAGGACTTCCAGGCCCTGCTGAAGGAGCGGGGCATCACGAGGCGGGACTTCCTCAAGTGGACGTCCTGCATGACGGCGGCCCTCATGCTGCCCCCCGTCTTCGAGCCCATGGTCGCCCGGGCCGCGGAGAACTTCAGCCGCCTGCCCGTCGTGTGGCTCCACTTCGCCGAGTGCACGGGCTGCACCGAGTCCCTGCTGCGCTCGTCCTACCCGAACGTCGATGACATCCTGCTGGAGACCATTTCACTCGAGTACCACGAGACGATCATGGCCGCCGCGGGCGACCAGGCCGAGAAGTGCCTCGAGGATGCCATGCACCACTTCCCCGGCAAGTACGTCTGCGTCATCGAGGGCGCAATCCCGATGGGCCTCAACGGCCAGTACATGCGCCTCGGCCCCAAAGCGGAGACGGGCCTCGAGATCGGCAAGAGGGTGACCGCCAAGGCCGCGGCGACGATCTGCGTCGGCTCCTGCGCCATCTGGGGCGGCATCCCCGCGGCCCGGCCCAACCCCACTGACGCGGCGGGCGTGCGAAAGGCCCTGGGCGTCTCCACGGTCAACATCGCGGGCTGTCCCCCCAACACGGTCAACTTCACGGGGACGCTCTTGTATTTCCTCATGTTCGGCGGCATGCCGCCCCTCGACGGGCAGGGCCGTCCGGTCTGGGCCTACGGCAAGCGCGTCCACGACTTCTGCGAGCGGCGTGGGCACTACGACGCGGGCGAGTTCGTGGAGCAGTGGGGCGACGAGGGCGCACGGCGGGGCTGGTGCCTCTACAAGGTCGGCTGCAAGGGCCCCTACGCCTTCGCCAACTGCTCCCACCTGCGATTCAATGACGGCATTTCCTGGCCCATCATGGCGGGGCACGGCTGCATCGGCTGCACGGAGATCGGGTTCTGGGACACCATGGCGCCCCTGGAGAAGCCGATCCACGAGGCCACGATCGGCGGCGGGGAGCGAACCGTCGACGACATCGGCATCATGCTGACGGTTGCGACGGCGGCCGGCGTCACGGCGCACGGCATCTTCAGTGCGCTTCGTCACGGCGGATCCGACAAGCAGGACGAAACCCCGCACAAGGAAGGGAAGGAGTGAGGAGGTGAGCCATGGCGAAGCGAATGATCGTTGATCCCATCACGAGAATCGAGGGACATCTCAGAATAGAGGTCGAGCTGGACGACAAGAACACCATCCGGGACGCCTGGAGCAGCATCACGCTGTGGCGGGGCATCGAGACGATCCTCAAGGGGCGCGACCCGCGGGACGCGGGGCTCATCGTGCAGCGCTTCTGCGGGGTCTGCACGTACGTGCACTACGAGGCGAGCATCATGGCCTGCGAGGACGCCTTCGGCATCAAGCCGCCGCCCAACGCGCGGATCATCCGGAACCTGATGCAGGGGGCCTGGTACCTCGGGGACCACATCATGCATTTCTACCACCTGCACGGGCTGGACTGGGTCGACGTGGTGAGCGCGCTGAAGGCCGACCCGAGAAAGGCCGTGGAGATCGCGATGAGCGTGTCTCCGAACCCGTACAACAGTTCCCAGACACACTACAAGGCCGTCCAGGAGCGGCTGGGCAGGTTCGTCAAGTCGGGCCGCCTGGGGCCCTTCGCCAATGCCTACTGGGGAAACCCCTCCTACAAGCTCCCCCCCGAGGCGAACCTGGTGATCCTCTCCCACTACCTCGATGCGCTGGAAGTGTCCAAGGTGGCGGCCCAGGCACAGGCCATCTTCGGCGGCAAGAACCCGCACCCGCAGTCGCTGGTCGTGGGCGGCGTGACCTGCGTCCTGGATGCGATGAACCCGAGCCGCCTCGGAGACTACCTCTTCCGCGTCAAGGCGGTGAACGACTTCGTCGCGCGGGCCTACATCCCCGATGTCATCCTGGCGGCCAGGTACTACAAGGGCGAGGGCATCGCCGGGATCGGCGGCGGCGTGAAGAACTACATGTGCGTCGGCGGCTTTCCTCTTGACGATGCCGGGACGACCTTCCTCTTCCCCAGGGGCATCGTGAAGAACCGCAACCTGGCGAAGCTGCTGCCGATCGACGAGTCGAAGATCACGGAGGAATCCGTGCACGCCTGGTATCAGGACGACAAGCCACAGCACCCCTTCGAAGGAACGACCGTCCCCAAGTACACCGGCCTGGACAAGAACGGCCATCTGAAGGGCGAAGAGAAATACAGCTGGTGCAAGGCGCCCCGCTATGACGGCGAGCCTGTCGAGGTGGGGCCGCTTGCCCGCATGATCGTCGGCTACGCCGCGGGCGACAAGAAGATCAAGCCGCTCGTCGAAGGCACGCTGAAAGCCACGGGGCTTCCGGCGACAGCGCTCTTCTCCACGCTGGGACGGACGGCGGCCCGCGCCATCGAGACGAAACTCGTCGGCGACCAGATCGAGGGCTGGTTCAATGAACTCGTCGCAAATCTCAAGAAGGGCGACATGCGGACCTGGACCCCCTGCGAAGTGCCCAGGGAAGGCCAGGGCCGCGGCATGACGGAGCCGCCGCGTGGCGCGCTCAGCCACTGGATCCGGATCAAGGACCACAGGATCGCCAACTACCAGGCCGTGGTTCCCTCCACGTGGAACTGCTCGCCGAGGGACAAGAGCGGCAAGCGGGGCCCCTACGAGGAATCCCTAATCGGGACGAAGCTCGCGAAGGCGGATCAGCCGCTGGAGATCCTCCGGACGATCCACTCCTTCGACCCCTGCATGGCCTGCGCGGTCCACATCATCAAACCCAACGGCGAGATCCGCAAATTCAGGGTGGCCTGAAAGGAGGGTGCCATGGAAGCGATCGTTCCCCAGAAGCACTGGACCGCGGCCATCCGGATCAACCACTGGGCCATGGCGGTGGCCATCTTCGTGCTCATCGGCACGGGGTTCCTCATCGCCTACCCCATCACCGTGCAGGTCGGCGAGACGTGGCAGAAGTTCTCCGTCGGAACCATTCGGTTCGTCCACATCCTCTTCGGCGTGTTCCTGACCCTGCTGTTCGTCTGGCGGGTCTACCTCGCGTTCTTCTCCACCTTCAGGGCGGATTGGAGGGACCTGCTGGCCTTCACGAACATCCCCGACACGGTCCGGCAGATCAAGTTCTACCTGCTCATCGACAAGAAGGGCCCCCCGCACAGGGGCCTCTACGGCCCCATGCAGTCGATGGCCTACCTGGGCCTCTTCGGCATGGTCTTCCTCATCGTGGTCACGGGGCTCATCCTCATGGGGGCGGGCTACGGCACGGGGCTCACGAGCTGGGTCTACGCGATCCTGAAGCCCGTCGAGGGCCTCCTGGGGGGACTGGCCGCGGTGCGCTACATCCACCACGTGCTCACCTGGGGCTTCGTCCTCTTCATCGTGGTGCACGTCTACATGGCCTTCTGGTATGACGCCGTCCTGAAGGAGGGGACCCTCTCCTCCATGGTGAGCGGCTACATGTATCCGAAGGGCGATCACTGATTCGCCGCTGGCGATTCGGCTGAAGAACAGGCAAACAAAGGGGGGAGAGCCGATCTCCCCCCTTCTTGACTGCGGGCGTGCTTTCGTCGGGCAACATGCCTGACACGTGAAAGGAAGAAGTTGGGAAGGCAGGAAGGGATCAGGTTGTGATTTGTTGAGGATGGCGGACAAGCGACGCATCACCATCTTGGGTCTCGGCAACATCCTCATGAAGGACGAGGGCTTCGGCGTCCACTTCGTCAGGTGGCTCGGCGGCCGCTGGGCCTTCCCCGAATCGGTCGAGCTCATCGAGGGCGGGGTCATGGCGTACGCCCTGCTGGGCCCCGTCTGCGGCTGCGAGCATCTCATCGTCGTCGACGTCCTCAAGACGGACGACGAGCCCGGCGCGGTGTACCGGTTCACCCTGGCGGAAATCGAGCCGAAGCTGCCGCCGCCCACCTCGGCCCACGAGGTGCAGTTCCTCGACGTGCTGTGCAAGGCCGAGATGCTCGACGAGGCCCCCGAGGTGGTCTTCCTCTGCGTCGTGCCGGTGAACATCCGGGACATGGACATGGAGATGACGCCGCTGATGCGCGAGAAATTCCCGATCGTGGAGGAGCTCCTGATGCAGGAGCTGGCCCGCCACGGCATCCGGCCGGAGAGAAACCATGCATGAGCTTTCGCTTGTCGAGTCCATCCTGCAGATCGTCGACGAATACGCGGCCAGGGAGGGGTTCTCCCGCGTGACGGCCCTGCGTCTCTCCTGCGGGAGGCTCTCCTGCGTCGTCCCCCAGGCGCTGCGCTTCGCCTTCGACATCCAGTCGAAGGGAACACGCGCCGAGGGCGCGGCGCTCGACCTCCAGGTCCTGCCCGCCGCGGTCCACTGCCTGGCCTGCGCGAAGGATGTCGAGGTCGACCGCTTCGAGGCCCAGTGCCCCGAGTGCAATGGGGTTGACGTGTTCCTGGTGAGGGGGACGGAGGAGCTGAAGCTCATAGAACTAGACGTAGAGTAATAACGTTGACCAGGCGCAGCGGGCGATAATAGAAGGTAAGAAGGTGAGAGGGTAAGAAGGTTGGATAAGCCGGCAGCCGGATTCCATCTCGACGCGTTTCCAACCTTCTCACCCTCTTACCCTCTGCCTTGCGGGGGCATCTGGGCATTTTTGACAAACCCGGAAATGTGATAAGGTATCCGCCCTGAGATTGGGAGAACAAGGCAACAGACCATGTGCATCGCTTTCCCCGGCAAGATCCTGAGCATCGACCCGGACAACTTCGCCGTCATCGAGATCAGCGGGACGCGGCGCGAGGTCTCCCTCGACATCGTCGACGAGCCCGTCACCGTGGGGGACTATGTCATCTGCCACGCCGGATACGCCATTCAGCGCATCGACGAGGAGGCGGCCCTGGAGAAACTCTCCTTCCTGCAAGAGCTCATCGACAATGAAATATATTGATGAATACCGCAGCCCCGATCTCGTCCGGGGCCTGCTCGACGCCGTGGCGATCCTCGCGGCGGGCATCGGGCGCGACGTCTCCCTCATGGAGATCTGCGGCACCCACACGCACGCCGTCGGGCGGTACGGGTTGCGAAGGCTCCTGCCCGGGACCCTTCGTCTCGTCTCGGGGCCGGGATGCCCCGTTTGCGTGACCTCCATCGGGGACGTGGACCGGGCCCTGCACCTTGCGGGCCTGCCGGGCGTGACGTTTGCGACCTTCGGCGACATGCTCCGCGTCCCGGGGACGGGCGGCGAGAACCTCGCGAGGCTGCGCGCTGCGGGGAAGGACGTCCGGGTCATCGCGTCGCCCGCCGACGCGGTCCGTTTTGCCGAGGAGAACCCTGCGAGGCAGGTCGTCCTGCTGGGGATCGGCTTCGAAACGACGGCGCCCACCGTGGCCGCGGCCGTTCTGCGCGCCCGGGAAAGGGGCGTGGGGAATCTTTCCGTCTTCTCGGCGCACAAGACGGTGCCGCAGGCCATCCGGGCGCTCATCGCGGACCGGTCGCTGAACATCGACGGCTTTCTGTGCCCCGGCCACGTGAGCGTCATCACAGGCGTCGAGGCCTACCGGATGATCCCTCAGGCGGGCCGGGCGGCCGCCATCACCGGTTTCGAGCCCGCCGACATCGCCGAGGGGGTCCTGCTGCTCCTGCGCCAGATCGCCGACGGCCGCTTCGAGGTGGCCATCCAGTATGCCCGCGGCGTGAAGGCGCAGGGCAATGCGCGGGCCCGGGAGGTCATGGCGGAGGTCTTCGAGCCGGGTGACGCCGAGTGGAGAGGGCTCGGCGTGATTCCCGGAAGCGGCCTTCGCATCCGGCGCGAGTTCGAGGCGTTCGACGCCCTGCGGCGGTTCACGCTGCCCGAGATCCGGTCCGCCGAGTTCAGGGGGTGCCGCTGCGGCGACGTCCTGCGGGGCGTGATGTCCCCCGACCAATGCGGCCTGTTCGGGGAGGCCTGCACGCCGGCCAGTCCGCTGGGGCCCTGCATGGTGTCGGGGGAAGGGACGTGTGCCGCCTATTATAAATACGAGCGGGGCTTGTGACCGGGGGCAACAGACGGACGAAAGAAGGTGAGAGGGCAAGAGGGCAAGAGCGTTTCCTTTGGCCTTCCGCCATGTGCCATCAGCCTGAAGGAGTTGTGATCGATGAAAGTCACCGTTGTGAAGAACGTGCTCGACGCCAACGAGCGGATCGCCGCGGAGAACCGCAGGCTGTTCGACGAGAAGGGGATCTACGTCATCAACCTCATGAGCTCTCCCGGCGCGGGCAAGACGTCTCTCGTGGAGAAGACGATCACGGCGCTGAAGGACCGCTACCGCATCGCCGTCATCGAGGGGGACATCCAGGACACCTGTGACGCCGACCGGGTGGCGGCCCTGGGCATCCCCGCCGTCCAGATCAACACGGGCGGCGCCTGCCACATCGACGGCAACATGATCCGCGAGGCGCTGCCGGCCCTCGATCTCGACAGGGTGGACCTGCTGATCACGGAGAACGTGGGCAACCTCGTCTGCCCCGCCGAGTTCAAGATCGGCGAGAACGCCAAGGTGATGATCCTGAGCACGCCCGAGGGGGCGGACAAGCCCGCCAAGTACCCCCTGATGTTCCAGGAGTCGGCCGTCATGGTCATCAACAAGATGGACCTCAAGCCCTACGTGGACTTCGATCTCGAGAAGGCGCGGCGGGACGCCCTGGCCCTGAACCGCGACCTCAAGATCTTCGAGGTCTCCTGCAAGACCGGCCAGGGGCTCGAGGGCTGGGTGGACTGGCTGGCCGGCCAGATCGAGGCCTTCCGGAATCGATGAGCCGGGCTCGCAGGCGCATCCGAACCCTCTTCACCGGTGTCGTCCAGGGGGTGGGGTTCCGCCCCTATGTCTACCGCGTCGCGGTCAGGCACCGGCTCGGGGGATTCGTCTGCAACACGCCCGAGGGCGTCACCCTCGAGGTGGAGGGACCGGCGGGCCGGCTGGCGAAATTCCATGCCGAGCTCGCGAAGGGCTTCCCCCCCGCCTCCGACGTGCAAGGCATGTCGCGTTTCGAGGTCGACGCACTCGGGGAGACGGAGTTCCGCATCATCGCAAGCGAGCAGGAGGGCGAGAGGCGCGTCCTCATTTCCCCCGACATCGCCACCTGCGCCGACTGCCTCCGCGAGTTGACGGACCCTGCGGACCGGCGCCACCGCTACCCGTTCATCAACTGCACGCACTGCGGCCCGCGCCTGACGATCATCCGCGACGTCCCCTACGACCGGGCCAACACGTCGATGGCCTGCTTTGCCCTGTGTCCCCGGTGCCGGGCCGAATACGAGGATCCCGCCGATCGCCGCTTCCACGCCGAGCCCAACGCCTGCCCCGTCTGCGGGCCCAGGCTCTGGATCACCGACGGCGAGGGGCAGGCGCTCGAGGGCCCCCCTTCGGACCCGGTGGAGAGGGCCGCGGAGCTTCTCCGGGCGGGCAAGATCCTTGCCGTCAAGGGGCTCGGGGGCTTTCACCTGGCCGTCGATGCCTTGAATGAGGAGGCCGTGAGGCGCCTGCGCTCCCGGAAGTACCGCGAGGAGAAGCCGCTGGCCGTCATGGTGAGGGACGTCGGCGCGGCCCTGCGGATCGCGAGGGTCGGTCGGGCCGAGCGGGAGCTTCTCCTCTCCCCCCGGCGGCCCATCGTGCTGTGCCGGAAACTCGGCGACGGAACGGTTGCGCCCTCCGTGGCGCCCGGTGTGCCCAACCAGGGCATCATGCTGCCCTACACGCCGCTTCACCACCTGCTCATGGAGAAGGGCTTCTCGGCCCTTGTCATGACGAGCGCAAACCAGGTCGACGAGCCCATCTGCGTGTCCAACCGCGAGGCCCTCGCGCGCCTGAAGGGCATCGCCGATTTCTTCCTTTTTCACAACCGCGACATCCTCGTGCGCTGCGACGACTCGGTGGCCGCCGTCATGGGGAAGGCGCCGGTTCTGCTGCGGCGCTCCCGCGGCTGGGCCCCGAGGCCCGTCCCGCTGAAGCGCCCCTACCCCCGCGTGCTCGCCCTCGGCCCGCACCTCAAGGCGACGCTCTGCATCCTCAGGGGCAGCCTTGCCTGGCTGAGCCCGCACATCGGCGACCTCGAGACCCCCGAGGCCCGTGACTTCCACCGCGAGAGCCTGCGGGTCATGGAACGCATCGCCGGGTGCCGTCCCGACGTGATCGCCTGCGACCTGCACCCGGCCTACTGGACGACGAGGCTGGCCGAAGAGCTCCCCCGCGCCGAGATCACCCGGGTCCAGCACCACCATGCCCACATCGTGAGCGTCATGGCCGAAAACGGGCTTTCGGGCGAAACGATCGGTCTGGCCATGGACGGCACGGGCTACGGGCCTGACGGGACCGCCTGGGGCGGGGAATTCCTCGTGTGCGAAGAGGCCGACTACCGGCGGGCGGGCCACATCCGGCCCTACCCGCTCCCCGGGGCCGAGAGGGCGGTGCGGGAGCCCTGGCGCACGGCGGCAAGCCTCCTGAGGGAGAGCTTCGGCGGGCAATGGCGCGAAGTGGCGGTGAAACTTCCGCTCCGCGAGAAAGAGGGCCAGTTCGCCGTCCTGGAGAACATGATGGCCCAGGGCTTCAACAGCCCTCTCACCTCGAGCCTGGGACGCGTCTTCGACGGCGTTGCGGCCATCCTGGGGACACGGCTGGCGGTGAGCTTCGAGGGGCAGGCGGCCATGGAGCTGGAGGCCATGGCGGCGGACCGCTCAAGGAGGCGCTACCCCTATGAGATCGCCACGGACGGGGGGAAGCTCCTCCTCGATGTGAGGCCCCTGATCCGGGCGGTTGCCGACGAGAGGATCCGGGGACAGGACCCGGCTGTCATCGCCGCGGCCTTCCACCGGACCGTCGCCGAGGCCGTCGCGGCCGTGGCCGCGGCCGTCCGCGAGCGGACGGGGCTGGGCACAGCCGCCCTCAGCGGCGGCTGCTTCCAGAACCGCGTGCTCCTGGAGGGGACGCTGCAGGCCCTCGAGAAGGGCGGCTTCAGGGTCTACCGGCACCGGTTCCTGCCGAGCAACGACGGCTGCATCGCGCTGGGGCAGGCCGTCGTCGCTGGTGCACGGCGGCTGGCGCGAGGGCCGAGGACCGAGGATCACGGATAGCAGCGAAGGGGAAAAAGGATGAAACACGACCGGATTCTTCTCGAGCACGGGGGCGGGGGGCTGTTGAGCCACGAGCTGATCACGGAGGTCTTTCTGCCGATTCTGGGAAACCCCTGCCTGGAGCGGCTCGAGGACAGTGCGGTCGTCCGCGTGGGAGACCTGCTGCTGTGCTTCACGACGGACTCCTATGTCATCGACCCGATATTCTTCCCCGGCGGCGATATCGGGTCGCTCGCCGTCCACGGGACCGTGAACGACCTGTCGGTCTGCGGGGGGATGCCGCTCGTCATGAGCGCAGGCTTCATCCTCGAGGAGGGCTTCCCGATGGAGGACCTGCGGCGGGTCACCCTCTCCATGGCCGAAGCCGCCAGGAAGGCCGGCGTCGCCGTCGTCACGGGGGATACGAAGGTGGTCGCCCGGGGGGCCGCCGACGGCCTGTTCATCAACACCTCCGGCATCGGCCTCGTCGAGTACCCGGCGTCCCTCTCGGTGAAGAGCATCGCCCCGGGGGACACGGTCATCGTGAGCGGCACCGTCGGCGACCATGGCGCCGCCGTGCTGAGCCGCCGCAGGGAACTGGGGGTGATCTCCGAGGTCCGCTCCGACTCGGCCCCCCTCAACGGCCTCATCAGGGCGGTCCTCGAGGCGAGCCCCAACGTCCACTGCATGCGCGATCCCACCCGGGGGGGCCTCGGGGCGATCCTCGCCGAGATCGCCGCGCAGTCGGGCTGCCTGATCGAATTGCGGGAGAAGGACGTGCCCGTCCGGGAGGAGGTGCGGGGGATCTGCGAGATCCTCGGGTTCGATCCCCTCTTTCTCGCCAACGAGGGGAAGGTGGCCGTCTTCTGCGCCCCCGAGGACGCGGAGAAGGTGCTGGCGGCGATGCGGGCCCACGAGTACGGCAAGGAGGCCGCCGCCATCGGCTCCGTGGGCGCGCGCGGCCGGGGGCGGCTCGTGCTCCGCACGGCCATCGGGGGCTCCCGCGAGGTCGACCTCCCCGTGGGCGAGCTGGTACCGCGGATCTGCTGAGGACATACTGCTTGACAGGCCCCGCCGTCTGTGGCACGGATGGATAAAACGTGCCATGGGAGTGCGTATGTCCGAGATCATCCGTTTCGGCGTGTCCCTCGAGAAAAACCTGCTTCTGCGGTTCGACCGCCTGATCCGGGAGAAGAAGTACACGAACCGCTCCGAGGCGATCCGGGACCTGATCCGGCAGGAGATGGTCAAGAAGGAGTGGGAAGAGGGGGGGGATGTGGCCGGGGCCATCACCTTCATCTACGATCACCACAAGCGCGACCTGCTCAACCGGATCATGGACCTCCAGCACGATTATCAGAACATCATCATCTCGACGCAGCACATCCATCTCGACCACGACAACTGCCTGGAGATCGTGGCCGTCAGGGGGAACGCCGGCGACGTCCTTGAACTGGCCGATGCCCTGAAGGCCCTCAAGGGGGTGCGGCACGGCACGCTGAGCATGACGGGGACCGGGAAAGAGACGAAGTGATTTTTTTGGGCCGGGCGGTAGCACGATTGCCGGGAACATAGCATGTTCCCGCGCCGCAACGGCTGCAGGGGTTCACAGGAGAGACGATGCCCAAGATCCTCTTCTGCGGCAAAGGGGGCAGCGGGAAGAGCACCCTGCTTGCCCTGCTTGCCCTCTACGTCGGCGAGACCCGCGACGTCCTGGTCGTCGATACGGACGAGTCCAACACGGGGCTGGCCCGCATGATGGGCCTTCAGCCGCCGCGGCAGACACTCATGGACTACCTCGGCGGCAAGTCCGCCTTCCGCAGGCGGATGGGCGCACCGGGAGAGAAGACGGGATTCCTCGAGCAGCCCGGCGGCCCGGCAGGGCTCCCCCCCGGGGCCTGCGAAAGCGTCCGGGGCCGCATCCGCCTGGTCTCCGTGGGGAAGATCGAGCACGCCCACGAGGGCTGCGCCTGCCCCATGGGAGTGCTGGCGCGCAGCGTCCTCGGGAGCCTTCCCGCCGCAGACGGCCGGTGGGTCCTCGTCGACACGGAGGCCGGCATCGAGCACATCGGCCGGGGGCTGCTGGAGGGGATGGATGCCGCCGTCGCCGTCGTCGATCCGTCCCGGGACGCCGCGGCCCTGGCGGGCAAGATCGTGAAGCTCGCAGCCGAGGACGGCACGCGCTGCCTCGTGGTCATGAACCGGGTGGACGGCCACACGGGCGCGCTCCTGCGCGAGGCCCTCGAGGACGAGGGGCTCCGCGCCGTCGCGGCGTTCGGGAACAGCCGGGCCGTTGCCGAGTCGAACCTCCGGTCGCGACCTCTGCCTCTCGAGGATCTCCGCGGGGAGATCGAAAAACTGGCGGAGGCCCTCGAGCGGTGAGAGGAAAGGCCCTTGCCCTTGCGGCCGCATGTCTTCTCGCCCCGGCCGTTGCTTGCGCCGCGCACGACGTGACCGTCCAGGACATGGCGGGCCGGTCGGTGCGGGTGTCCGGGGGCGCGAGCCGCATCGTCGCTCTCGGTCCGGGGGCCCTGCGTCTCGTCGTCTACCTGGGCGCGATCGACCGGGTCGTCGGCGTGGAGGAGGCGGAGAAGGGCCGCTTCCCCCTTGCGGCGCGACCCTACGGGCTGGCCGTCCGGGACCGCATCATGGCCCTGCCTTCCGTCGGGGAGGGCGGGGCGGGCCGGACCCCGGACCCCGAGAGGATCCTCGCCCTGAGGCCGGACCTCATTGTCGGCGTGGGGCTCGACCCGGCGCAGGTCTCGGGGCTCGAGGCCAAGACGGGGGTCCCGGTGCTCGTCCTGGACTACGGCGAGATCGGGGTCTTCCGGGAGGAGGCCCTGCAGTCCATCGCGCTTCTGGGGCGGGTCACGGGGCGCGAGGCGCGGGCCGCGGAGATTCTCCGCTTCGTCGATGCCTGCCGGGCGGACCTCGGGCGCCGGACCGCGCGCATCGAAGGCCCGAAAAGACCGCGCGCCTACGTGGGGGGCATCGGCCACAAGGGACGACACGGGCTCCTGAGCACCGAGGCCGGCTTCCTGCCCCTGGCCATGGCGGGCGGACGGAACGTGGCCGACGAAACGGGCCGCGGGGGGCACCTCTTCATCGATCGGGAGCAGCTCCTGGCCTGGAGACCCGAGGTGATCTTCATCGACGTCAACGGCCTCGATCTTGTCGCGGCGGACTACACCGCCAACCCGGCGTATTACCATGCGCTGGAGGCCGTGAGGAAAGGGCGTGTGTACACCCTCTATCCCTACAACTTCTACGGCACGAACATCGAGGTGGCCCTCGCCGATGCCTACTTCATCGGCAAGATCCTGTATCCCGAACGGTTCCGTGACGTCGACCCCGTAAGGAAAGCAGGGGAGATCGTCCGTTTCTTTGTCGGCCGGCCCGTTCTGGACGGGATGAAAGAGGCCTACCCCGGCTTCGGCAGGGTGTCCTTCGAGGGAGGGCGGATCGATGTCCGGTAACGCTGCAGACATCCTGGCGGGATATGGCGCCCTGCTGGGGCGCAAGGCCGCCGTCGTGGCGGTGCTGGCGGCCCTCGTCGTTGTCCTCGCACTGGCCGGCCTCTCCGTGGGGTCCTATCCCCTCTCCATGGCGGATCTCCTGGCGGCTCTCGCCGGGAGGGCCGACGGGGTGACGTCCCACGTCGTCAGCAGCATCCGGCTCCCCCGGGCCGCGGCGGCCGTCACCGCGGGGGCCTCGCTCGGTGTTGCCGGCGCCGTGATGCAGAACGTGATCCGCAACCCGCTCGCCTCCCCGTTCACGCTGGGCGTCTCCCAGGGGGCGGCATTCGGCGCCGCCCTTGCGATCGTGGCGCTCGGCGGCCATGCGGCAAAGGGCCTGGCCACGACGGTGCAGTCGTGGCTGGTGGCGCTGTCGGCCTTTGCCGGCGCCTTGGCCACCGTCGCGGCCATCCTGCTGCTGTCCACGCTGCGTCGCCTCACGCCCGCGTCGCTGATCCTCGCGGGGGTGGCCATGAGCGCCCTGTTCGGCGCGGCGACGATGTTTCTGCAGTTCTTTTCGACGGATTCGCAGCTGGCGGCGACGGTCTTCTGGACCTTCGGCGATCTCGGGCGCGCCGGCTGGGGGGACGTCCTCCTGATGGCCGCGGCCCTCGCGCCGGGGATGGCCTACTTCCTGTGGAACAGCTGGGGCTACAATGCCCTGGAGTGGGGAGACGAGACCGCCGGCGGGCTGGGCGTCTCCGTCGGGACCCTCCGCCTGGCGAGCCTCGTGGCATCGGCCCTCGTGGCCGCCGTCACCGTCGCGTGCCTGGGGGTCATCGGGTTTGTCGGCCTCGTGGCGCCCCACGTCATGCGCTTCTTCGTGGGCGACGACCACCGCTTCCTTCTCCCCTGCTCGGCCCTGTGCGGATCGTCGCTTCTGCTTGCCGCCGACATCCTGTCGCGGGTCCTCCTGGCGCCGGTCGTCGTCCCCGTCGGGATCGTGACGACCTTTGCCGGGGCCCCTCTGCTGCTCTACCTCCTGATGAAGGGACGGAGGGTGCTGTGACGCTCGAGATCGAGAACATCCGTTTTTCCTACGGCAAGACCCCCGTGCTCAGGCAGGTGAGCCTCCGGGCCGAACCCGGGCATGTCGTCGCCGTTTTGGGTGAAAACGGGTCGGGCAAATCGACGCTCCTGCGGGCGATCCATCGGCTCCTGGTGCCGCAGGGGGGGAGCGTCTTGGTCGAGGGACGCGCCGTTGACCGCATGAGCCCGCGCCAGATCGCCCGCCTCATGGGATACCTGCCCCAGAAGTCCCCCGAGGCGTCGTTCACGGTCTTCGACGCCGTTTTGCTGGGCAGGGCCCCGCACCTCCAGTGGAGCGTTTCGCAGCGCGACAGGGAGGTGGTTCTGCGGGTGCTCTCCCTCCTGAACCTGGAGAAAGAGGCCCTGAGGAACGTCCTGGAGCTCTCCGGCGGGGAGATGCAGAAGGTCTTCATCGCGAGGGCCCTCGCACAGGAGCCGAGGGTCCTGCTTCTCGACGAGCCGATCAACCACCTCGACGTGAAAAACCAGATCGACGTCATGACGATCCTCCGGCGGGTGACGGCGGAGCTCGCCATCGTGTCCCTCGTCGTCCTGCACGACATCAACAACGCCCTGCGCTTCGCGGACCGGTTCCTTCTCATCAAGGCGGGTGAGGTTGTCGCCTTCGGCGGGCCCGACGTGATCACCCCCGCCAACGTCCGCACGCTCTACAACCTGGATGTCACGGTGGCCCGGGTCGACGGGGTTGCCGTGGTCGTTCCGAGGGCGAACGGCAAGGCCGCCGCCCCGATCGGAACAGGGGTGGATTGACGATGGAGCGTCTCCCGGAAACCCGCAGCCCCCTCGCATCGGCCGCCGCGGCCTCGCTTGCGCTGCATGCCGCCGTTGTCCTTGCCGTCATCCTGTGGGCGGCGGACTCCGCCCCGAGGCTGATCGTGGGCGGCGGGGGCGGGGTCATCGCCGTATCCCTCGTGGACGATGCGGCCTCACACGGGCAGACGGGGGGCGACCGGCAGGACGCGGGCATCACCGCAAGGCCGGCAAGGGCCGCGGCGGATCGAAGAGACAAGAGGGCCCCTGAGAAGCGGGTGAGTGCGGCCGAGGCGTCGATGCGCGAGACCCCGCCCCGGGGGGACGCCGGGACGGAGCTCGCCGTCACGGGGGCCGTCTTCCCTGCCCAAGCCGGCACGGCAGGCGTCGGCGTCGCCGTCGCCGGGGCAGCGGAGGCCGCCGGCAGGGGGGTGGACGCTGCAGGCGCGCAGATCACGGGTGCCATTCCCCGATACCGCGACAACCCGCGCCCGGACTACCCCAGGGCGGCACGGCTGAAAGGCTGGGAGGGTCTCGTGCTCGTGGACGCGGAGGTGGGCGCCGATGGAACGGTTGAAGACGTGCGGCTCAAGGCATCGTCCGGGCACGCCGTGCTGGACCGCTCGGCCCTCGCCGCCGTCCGTGACTGGAAATTCGAGCCGGGCAGGCGCATGGGCGTCCCGGTGAGGATGCGGGTGGACGTGCCGGTCCGGTTCGTGCTGCGGGAATAAAAGGGGGCCGGGGCCCGTCAGGCCGAGAGACAAGGCCCCGGCTCTATGGGGCTCCGGTCAGACGGCCCGCGCGACGATGAAAACGTACCGCAGCGGCGCCGAGTCGGTGTTGAACACGTTGTGGGTTGTCCGGGGCGGGATGAAGACCACCTGCCCCCCTTTCACCGGGCGCCTGCCGTAGCCTTCCGCCTCCACCTCGCCGGCACCTTCCAGGATGACCAGGATCTCCTCGTGGTCATTCGTGCTGTGCTCGCCGACATCCCCTCCGCTCTGCAGCGTCACCAGTCCCGAGCGCATGGTCACGCTGCCTGGGGGCGAGAGGATCGGGAAGTAGGGCACCTCGGGCCCCGGGAGGGTGAGGATGAAGGATTCCAGAGGGCCCCGCTCTTTCGTCTCGGCCTGCATCGTCGTGTTCTCCTTTGTCCGCTCAGAATTTCAAATCCAGCCCGACCATAGCAGTTGTTCCCGGCATGGGGTAGTCCTTTTTCAGGGCGTAGCTCTCGTTGGTCAGGTTCTCGCCGGCGATGTAGACCTCGCCCTTCGCACCGAGTGTCCGGCTGGTGAACTCCCAGGCCAGTTTCGCATTCAGGAGAAGGTATGCGCTGACGGCGGCGATGCTGGTTCCCCCCCAGTCGGCCTGGCGGTTGTTGGCCGTGAACTGGTTGTCCACGTAGAGAGCATCGGCGCTGAACTTGACGTTCCGCAGGAACCGGCAGTTGACCCCGGCGCTGGCCGCCCACCCGGGGGAATAGGGGAGGTTGGATGGCGAGCGATCGAAAATGCGCGTGACGCCGGCAAAGAGGGACAGGGTGTCGATCGGGGCCCAGCTCACCGTGGCCTCGACGCCCTCGACCCGGAAGTCGCCGATGTTTTCATATCGAGGGGGGGCGGGGGACGTCACCAGGACCATGCGGTTCTTGCCGTGGTCGTTGAAGTAGGTCAGGTCGGCGCGGAACATCCGGCCGACGGTGTGGCTCAGGCCCGCCTCGACATGATCCACCGTCTCCGCGTCGAGGCTCTTCCATCGCGTGTTGCCGCCCCAAAAGAGCCTGGACTGCGCCGTGACATAGACGCCGGGGTAGTTGACGCCCTTTGCATAGGAGGCGTGGAATTCCGTCGGTCCGTAACCCACGACGAGCCCTGCCTGGGGTCCCCATTCGGCGTCGAAGTCGCTGTGCGAGAAATAGCGGGCCCCGGCCGAGGGGATCGCGTACCAGCCGCTCTTTTCCCCGAAGAGGTGGCTCAGGGCCGCGTAGGGCGAAAGGATGCGGAAGGTCTCCCGGGGGAATGTGCTGTCGGCCCGGGGGGCATCCCTGTCGATGGTGACCTTGCCCCCGATGAAATCCAGGTCGACGCCGCCGAGGATCTCGCCGTTCTTCCAGGGGGTGATCGTCTCCTGCAGCCGGGCGCCGTAGTTGTCCCAGTCCGTCGTGGTGTCATAGAAGAAACCCGCCGGATCCCGCTGGTCCTGCCAGTCGCCCGTGCCCCGGTTCCAGTAGAGCTTCAGCGTCCCCTTCGCCGCAGCGTAGTGGTGGGCCAGGGTGAGCACCGTCATCTGGTCGTTCGACCGGTACGTGCCCTGGCGGGCAGCGGGATTTCCCTCCGGGCCCGGGTCCTCGGCGAAATTGTTGGTCGCGTTCCCCGTGAGGCTCACGGTCCAGGACGGATGGATCTGATGACCCACCCGGGCGAAGTACTCCTGCAACTCGCCGCTGGAGAAATCCCGGTGGCCGCTGGACGAGCGGAAGCCCTGGAGAAGGTAATAATCGGTGTTTCCGACTTTGCCGCCGTGTTCGACCCCTTGGGAGAAGGTGGCGTAGGAGCCGTAACCCGCCCGGACGTTCGTGTAGAACCCCTCTTCCGCCTGCCGCTTCGAGACCACGTTCACCACGCCAAAGGCGCCGTTGCCGAACAGGACGGGCTGCGCCCCCTTGTAGATCTCGATCCGCTGGGCCCGGTCGACGCTCATGATGTCCATGAGGGGGTGGGACCACACGCCGACGGCCTTCGGGATGCCGTCGACGGCCGTCAGGATTTCGCCACCCGGCCTGGAACTGCCCCTGCCGCGGATGTAGATGGCGCCGCCGTCGCCCCCGCCGAAGCTCCCGACGACATTCTGGCGCGAGATGATCACGCCGGGGACCATCCGGACGGCCGACTGGAAATCCTGGGCGTTGAGCGCATTGATCTGGTCCTCCGACACGGTGGTGACCTGGCTTCCCAGGCGGTTGACCTGGTTGCCCTCCGTGATGGGCGATGCGACGACGACCACCTCATCGAGGCGCGCGGCGGTCTTCTTCTCTTCCGCGGCAAAAAGCGCCGAGGCCTGCAACACGAGGATGCCGGCCATCAGCCATCGCACGGCGCCTCTTCCAACCATTCCCTTTCCTCCTTCCCCCCGGGCCGGGCGCCGGCCTCGGCATGAAGTGAGTAACATGAATGTGAGAATCGTGGCACGAACCGGGGAAGAAAAAGACCGCGAAGCGAAGCGGCCCGCGATGCCCGTCTTGGTAACACGAGCGTGAGTTTCGTAGCACAGCCGCCACGTGCTGTCAACCGGTTTCTTCCCCTTCACCTGGTTTTCAGGGGGCGGGGAATCCCCGGCGGCTGGCGGTCAGTGCCTGCCCCTGAACTCCGATTTCATGTACTCGGCGATGGCCCGGGCCTGCTCGGGGCTGACGGGCTGCGCCGGCATGCGGCCCTGGCCCTTGAGAATGCCGTTGACGATCTTCCGGTCATCCGTTTTCTTCCAGTGGTCGGGGTTCGTGAAATCGGTGATTTTCCCGCCGAAGGACGGCGCTGCAATCCCTTTCCCGTCCCCCTTCTCGCCGTGGCAGACGACGCAGTGATTCCGGCAGAGCGCCTCCCTTGCCGGCCGTGCCAGCCGGCCGATAGTCGGGACCGCAACGCCAAAGACAGCGGGCAGCGCCGCAGCGGTCACCCGGGCGGTCCGGACGGCGTTCGCCGTTGCCGTCATCGGACCCCCGGCCCCTTCACTTCTTGAACGACGATTTCATGTACTCCACGACGGCCCTTGTCTCCTCGGGGGAGAGCGGGATGGCGGGCATGCGGCCCTTGCCCTCGACGATCGCCTTCGCGATGGCCGCGTCGTCGTTGGCCTTCCAGAAGTCCGGCCCGAAGGGCGCGATCTGCATGATGATGCCCTTGCCGTCGCCTTCGGCCCCGTGGCACAGGGCGCAGCGGTTGTTGTAAATCTGCTTTCCGTCCTGGCCGATGGCGGGCGTGACAAGCAGCACGGGGAACAGGGCAAGGATCAGAAGCGTTCCGCATGTCGCCGCACGGGCGGTCCTTCTGTTCAGCATGGCTATCCTCCTCGTCGATGGCTGGATTTCGGCTGCCGGCTTCCATTGTAGTGAACCGCCGCCCCGGCGTCAACCGCCCTTCGTTCTTGACCCGTGGGGTGAAGTCGGGTAGAAAGAACCGATGCTTGCAACAGGCGAAATCGCCGGACGCCTGCACCGCCGTCTTCTCGACGAGAGCCGGCGGGTTTTCGTCGAGGGCGTCAGGATCGGGGCGAGCTACATCGCCGTGGTCCTGGCCGGGGAGCGCGTCGGGCTCGCCGCCCGGCTCAAGGAGGCCGTCGGCACGGAGATCGAGCCCCCGCGCGACGGCGGCCGATGGGCGCGGAGGCCGGCGGAAGAGCTCCTGCAGATGCTGGTCTCCGGCCGGGGAGCGGTTGAGCGCGCGCTGGGACTCGCCACGGCCAACGCTCTCATCGACCCCCCCGCCTCGGACGAGGGGGAAGACACGATCGGCCTCATGCGGCTCCGGCCCGGCGAGCGGGTCGCCATGGTGGGGCTCTTCCGGCCCATCGTTCCGCGGCTCGAGGCCTCCGGGGTGCGGCTCACGGTCATCGAGCGGGACACGCCGGCGAGTGAGAGGCGCGAGGCGCTCGGGGCCTGCGACGTGGCCATCGTCACGGCCACGACGATTTTGAACGGGACCCTCGAGGGGATCCTCGGCGAGTTGCGGCGCCCGCGCCACGTCGCCCTCATCGGGCCTTCCACGCCCCTGTGCGGGGAGATCTTCCGGGACACCCCCGTGACGCACCTCGGGGGATCGGCGATTGCCGACGGCGCGGCCGTTCTGAAGGTGATCGCCCGGGGCGGCGGGACGCCGGAGATGCGGCCATACCTGCGGTTCGTGAACGTCAGGGTGCAGCGGCCATGAGGAAGATCCCCATCGTGTCCATCGTGGGCTACTCGGGAAGCGGCAAGACGACCCTCGTCGAGAAGCTCATCCCCGAGCTCAGGCGGCGGGGCCTTCGGGTGGCCACGATCAAGCACAACCGCCACGGGTTCGACATCGACCGCGAGGGGAAGGACAGCTGGCGCCACCGCAGGGCGGGGGCGGTCATGACCGTCCTGGCCTCGCCGGGCAAGGTGGCCGTCATGGCCGACACCGAGGGGGACCCGGGCCCCGGAGAGCTGGGGGAACGCTTCATCCGCGGCGTCGACGTCGTCCTCGCGGAAGGATTCAAGAAGAACCCCTACCCGAAGATCGAGGTCTGGCGCCAGGCCCTGGGCAGGGAGTTCATGTCCCGGGACGACCCGGCGCTCATGGCCGTGGCCGGCGACGATCCCGGCGGGCTGACGGCTCCGCGCTACAGCCTCGACGACATCCCGGGTCTGGCCGATCTCATCGTGAGCAGGGTCATGCGGCGATGATGGACTATATCGTCCACAACCTCTTCTCGACCGAGGCCGGTGTCGTCTGGCTCGTCCTGAAGTGGGTCCTCGTCGTCCTGGCCGCCGGCTTCATCGGCCAGTTCGGCAAGGCCTTCGCCACGCACCTGATCCGGAAGGCGCAGGAGCGCAGGAGGCGCGAGGGGCGGCAGACGGCGGAGCCGGCAACGCCCGCAGCCGGTCCCGTCGCGGCGGCCCCTGAGGCCCCCGCGGACATTCCCGCGGCGGCGGATGCCGTGGACGCCGCGGAAGCCGGGCGGAAGGACCGCGACAAGGAGCGGAAGAAGGCCCTCAAGGCGCAGCAGAAGGCCGAGAAGAAGGCACGGAAGGCCATGGAGAAACGGTTGAAGGACTAGAAATGGGGGTCAGGATGAGCGGCAAAAAGCTTCCGGAAGGCGCGTACGACGTCCTCGTCATCGGCGGTGGGCCCGGGGGTCTCACGGCCGGGCTCTACGCAGCCAGGGCCAGTTTCAAGACGCTGCTGGTCGAGTCGGGGATGGTGATGAGCCAGATCACCGTGACGCATCTCGTGGAGAACTACCCGGGCGTCCCCGACATCGGCGGCTACGAGCTCGTGGAGAAGTTCAAGGAGCAGGCGAAGAAGTTCGGGCTCGTGACGGCCTACGCCGCCGTCTCCGGGCTGGAAAAGACGCAGATCGCCGGGATGCCGGGCTGGCGGGTGAAGACGGACGCGGGCAATTTCGATGCCCTCGCCGTCATCGTGGCCACCGGGGCCAACTGGCGCAAGATCGGCGTCCCCGGCGAGGCGGAGTTCACGGGGCGCGGCGTTTCGTACTGCGCCACCTGCGACGGTCCCTTCTACCGCGACCGGGAGGTCGTCGTGATCGGCGGCGGCGACACGGCCGTCCAGGAGGCCTTGTTCCTGACGAACTTCGCGAGCAAGGTGACGATCGTCCACCGGCGTGACCGGCTCCGCGCCACGCCGATCCTGCGCGAGCGGGCCGCCTCGAACCCGAAGATCGCCTTTGCCTGGGATTCCGTCGTGCAGGAGATCGGGGGGACGGAGACGGTGACGCACGTCCGGATCGCAAACGTGAACGACCCGAAGGCCCTGCGGGATATCCCCGCCGCCGGCGTTTTCGTCTTCATCGGCCTCGTCCCGAACACGGAGTTCCTGCAGGGCGTGGTGTCGCTCAACCGGGAGGGGTACATCACGGCGGACCGGGACATGAGGACGTCCGAGCCGGGGATCTTCGCCTGCGGCGACTGCATCGAAAAGCTTCTGCGCCAGGTCGTGACCGCCTGCGGCGACGGGGCCACGGCGGCCTTCTCGGCCCAGCTCTACGTCGAGGAGCTGAAGGGAGAAGGGTACGCGGGGCGGTAGCCCGCGGCAGAAGGTAAGAGGGTGAGAAGGTAAGAGGGTAAGAAAAGACGGAAGATTGGCGCCGGATTGTCCAACCTTCTTACCTTCACACCCTCTCAACCTCTGTTTCGACAAAGAGCAGTACTCGAAGCATCGGCGAAATGGAGGTCACGTTGGACAATTTCATCGCATTCTGGCAGCACCTGCCCTCGAAGATCGACCCGAACATTTTCTCGATCGGGTCCTTCCAGTTCCGCTGGTACAGCCTGATGTACATCGTGGCCTTCGCGCTGACGTACCTGCTGGTGGCCTACCGTCTGCGCACGGAGAAGTTCCCCTACAAGCTGGAGACGATCCAGGATCTCATGATCTGGGCGATCCTCGGGTTGATCGTGGGCGCACGGCTCGGCTACGTGCTGTTCTACAACCTGGGGTACTTCCTCCGGCACCCCCTGGAGATCTTCCTGCCGTTCAGCTTTGCCAACGGGATCCGGTTTGTCGGGATCAGCGGGATGTCCTATCACGGCGGGCTCATCGGCGTCGTTGCCGCGGCGCTGCTGTTCTGCCACCGCCGTGGGCTGCGGTTCTGGGACCTGGCGGACCTCTTCGTCCCCTGCATCCCGCTGGGCTACACCTTCGGGCGGATCGGCAACTTCATCAACGGCGAGCTCTGGGGCCGGTCGACGGACGTTGCCTGGGGCATGTACTTCCCGCTCGACCCGAGCCGGACGCTGCGGCACCCTTCGCAGCTCTACGAGGCCTTCTTCGAGGGACTCTTCCTCTTCGCGATCCTCTGGAGTCTCCGCCGCCGTCGGCCCTTCGAGGGGGCCTTTCTCGCCTACTACCTGGCCGGCTACGGGGCCGTCCGCTTCTTCATCGAGTACGTCCGGGAGCCCGACGCGCACATCGGCCTGTATTTCGGGCTGATCACCATCGGCCAGATCCTCTGCCTGGCCATGATCCTCGCGGGGGCCGGGCTCTATCTCCTCTTGCAGTCGCGGGCCGTTACCGCGAGACGCTGAACCCGGTTCAGGAGGCGACCATGGGCGATTTCATCCAGGTGACGACCACGGCACCCTCAAGGGAGGAGGCGGAACGCATCGCGCGAAGCCTCGTGGAGCGGAGGCTGGCGGCCTGTGTCCAGGTTGCGGGCCCCATCGAGAGCCACTATCGCTGGAAGGGGACCCTGGAGAGGTCCACGGAGTGGCTCTGCCTCATCAAGACGAGGCGGGCGAACTACGCGGCCGTCGAGGCGGCCATCCGCGCCGGCCACCCCTACGAGGTGCCCGAGATCGTCGCCTGCCCCATCGAGGCGGGCAGTGAACCCTACCTGGCCTGGCTTTCCGCCGAGACGGCGGAATGAAGAATTTTGCTTGCAATTTTTCCCCGATCACCTTTAAAAAACACGGTGAAGCGAACACACCGCATCGGGCGCGGTGCCTGTCATGGAAAGGGCTCATCATGGGAAACACACTTTACTCTCTGCCCAAGCTGTCCTTCGGGTACAAGGACCTCGAACCCTTCATCTCCGAGGAGCAGCTGCGGCTGCACCACGAGAAGCATCACGCGGCTTACGTCGCAGGGGCCAACGGCGTGCTGGAGCGGCTCGAAAAGGCCCGCCGGGAAAAGGCCGACCTTGACATGAAATCGACGCTCAAGGAGCTGTCGTTCCACGTGGGCGGGCACATTCTCCACTCCCTGTTCTGGGCGAACCTGGCCCCGAAGGGCAAGGCGGCCGACAGGCCCGTGGGGCTCCTGTCCGCGGCCATCGACAAGGAGTTCGGCGGCTACGAGCAGTTCAAGAAGGAGTTCACCCAGGCGGCCGTCAGCGCCGAGGGATCCGGGTGGGCGGCGCTGAGTTACTGCGCTCTGACCAACCGGCCGCTGATCGTGCAGATCGAAAAGCACAACGTCAACGTCTACCCCTCGCTCAGGATTCTCCTGGTTCTGGACGTCTGGGAACACGCCTACTATCTGGATTACCGGAATCTCCGGGCGAAGTTCGTCGAGTCCTTCTGGAACATCGTGAACTGGGACGAGGCGAACAGGCGCTTTGAGCATTCGCTGAAGTAGGAACACGCCCCCGGGCGCCGCGGCCCGGGGGCGATGACCAGTCCCGTTTCCCCCTCCCGACGCACGCCAGCCCTCACGAGCACGCCGGATCGAGGCCGATGCGGATCAAGATCGAGACATCCGGAAACGCGCGGGGGACCCGCCGGGCGTCCGCCTGGATCCAGGCCTTCCGCGTTCACTTCGTGCCCCCCAGCTTCCTGCCCGTGACGCTGGCCGCCGCCGTCGCCTGGGCGAGGCACGGGGTTTTCGATCCCTTCGCCTTCCTGCTCGTCTTCATCGGGGTGACGGTGCATCACTTCGGCCTCAACATGCTCGACGACGTCCTCGACTATCTCCACGCCGTCGACCGGGCCTGGGGGGACGAGAAGAACCCCTACACGGGGGGCAGCGGGGTGCTCACCGAGGGCCTGCTCAGCGTGGAGGACCTCAAGCGGGGCATCGCCGCCTGCTACGGCGTCACGATCGCGATCTGGATCACCCTGGCATCGATGAAGGGGTGGCCCGTTCTGCTCATCGGGGCCGTCGGGATCCTTTCGTCGATCTTCTATACCGTCCCCCCCGTCAAGTTCGCCTACCGGGGGTTCGGCGAGCTGGGGCTGCTGGTCAACTTCGGTCCCGTCCTCGTCATGGGGTCCTACTACGTCCAGCGGCAGACCTTCGATGCCGAGCCGCTGATCATTTCCCTCGTCCCCGGGTTTCTCATGTGGTCCATGATCGTCATCAACGAGATCCCCGACTACGAGGAGGACCGCCTGAGCGGCAAGATGAACCTCGTGGCCCGCTACGGCCGCGAGACCGGAGTCGTCCTCTACCGGGCGGGCCTTGCCGGGGCCTTCGTGACCCTGGCCGGGTCGGTGCTGTCCGGCGTGGCGCCGCCGCCCGTGCTCCTGGGTCTTGCCGCGCTGCCGGAGGCGCTCCGATCGGTGAGGGTCCTCAGGGAGAACTACCGTGACCGGCTCAAGATGATCCCCGCGAACATTGCCATCATCAAGGTGTACCTCATCACGGGAGTCGCCATGGTGGTGGGCTATCTGATTCACGGGGTGATGGGGTGGTGAACGGAGGCACGATAAAGAACAGGAAGCTGTGAAGTTGAGAAGTTCAGAAGCTCGGACAGTCCGATGGGCTATTGAATGCACTTCGTTCTCCAAGCTTCCCAACTTCATAACTTTTCAGCTTCCGCGATTTCGAAGCCCGGGCGCAAGTCATGGTACTCTAGCATGAAAAAGAGCATTGCCAAAATCAGCCCCGAGGTCCTCGTCGTCGGGTCTGTCACGATTGACACGATCGTCGAGAGACGAAGGACGTCGGAGCGGCTGGGCGGTGTCGTCACCTACGGGGGCCTGACCTTTCAGCGGCTGGGCGTCGCGACGGCCGCCGTGACGAACCTCGCGGCGGCGGACAAATCCATCCTGGGCATTTTCGCCGACGAAGGGATTGCCGTCCACGCAGGCAAGAGCCCCCGCACCACGCGCTTTGTCAACGAGTCCCGGGGGGACCTGCGCGAGCAGCGCATGCCGCATGCGGCAGGCCCCATATCGGCAGCCCAGATCGAGCCGCTCCTCGCAACGGTCCGCCACGTCCATGCGGGTCCCCTGCACCCCGACGACATCGAGCCCCGGGCCATGGCGCTGATCGGGGAATCGAGGAAAATCGTGAGCCTCGACGTGCAGGGGTACCTGCGCAAGGCCGAAAACGGCCGCATCGTCCCGGGTGTGTCGGCATGGCTCGGGGGGGCGCTGCACGCCGCCCACATCATCAAGGCCGACGAGGGGGAACTCGGCCTCATGCTCGACCATTTCCGCGAGAGCCTGCCGGGGTTTTTGCAGCGCTTCCGGGTCGACGAGGCCGTGATCACCCATGGCTCACGCGGGGCGAGCGTGTGGACGCGCTTCGGCGAGGGGTGCCACATCGCGGCCGCAGAGGTTCGTCGACCCGTGAGCACCGTGGGGGCAGGGGACGTATTCTTTGCCGCCTACCTCGCGGCCCATCTCTACCGGGGGCTCGACATGGACCTTGCCGCCGGGTTTGCGGCAGGGGTGGCGGCACGGCAGGTCGCGGGGAAGCACATTGCGCCGGCGCTGCTCGACCTGAGAGCCCGCACCCCGGTGAAAAAGGTGCGGTAGGCATAATCCTGCTCGGAGCCTTGCCCCTTCTTCCTGAAACCGTTTTCGAGACGGCGCCGGCGGGCACAACGCGGAAACAGGGTTGATAGGTTCAACCGGAAAGGAGGCAAAACACATGAAAGTACTGATCCTTTACTTTTCCCGGACGGGAAACACGAAGAAGCTGGCCGAGGAGATCGCCAGGGGCGTTTCGGAAGTCGAGGGTGTGCAGGCCATCCTCCGATCCACGGCGGACGTCACGAAGGAGGATTTCGTGGCCGCCGACGGGATCATCGCGGGTTCTCCCGTCTACTTCGGCTCCATGGCGGCGCCCCTCAAGGATGTCCTTGACAAGTACGTGGGGGTGCGGAAGAAGATGGAAAACAAGGTGGGCGCCGCCTTCGCCACGAGTGCCGACCCGTCGGGCGGCAAGGAGACGACGATGATCTCCATCATCCAGGCGCTTCTGATCTACGGGATGATCGTTGTCGGCGACCCCCTCGATGCCACGGGGCACTACGGCGTGTCCTGCCTCGGGGCCCCTGACGCGGCGGCGGCGGAAAACGGCCGCAAGCTGGGCAAGAGGGTGGCGGCACTGGTTAAGAAGCTAAGAGGGTAAGAAGGTAAGAAGGTTGGAATGCCGGGGGCCATGGAATGCTGCCTGCTTCTCCAACCTTCTGAACCTCTCACCTTCCCACCTTCTGTGTGCACACGCCGGCGATGGAGTTTCTCCGGAAAAGTAAGATCAGGTCTAAAGGCACGAGGTAAGAGATGAAGGTTGCCACGACGGAAGAGATGAGGACGATGGACCGTCATGCCATCGAGACGCTGGGCATCCCCGACGAGATCCTCATGGAGAATGCCGGGGGCGCCGCCTATTACGCGCTGGCCGGCGAGACGGAAATTGCGGGGAGGCGCTTCGCCGTTCTCTGCGGCGGCGGTAACAACGGCGGCGACGGCTTCGTCGTGGCCCGGAAGATCCACTCGGGCGGCGGCATCGTCAAGGTTTTCCTGCTTGCCGACAAAAGCCGCTTCCGCGGGGCCGCGCGCAAGAACCTCGACATTCTCCTCAACCTCGCCGTCGATGTCCGGCCCGTGGAGTCTGCCGGCGACGTGCGGAGCTACATCTTGCAGGCCGACGCCGTCATCGACGCCATCTTCGGCACCGGGCTCGACCGCGACGTGGAGGGCCTTCACCGGGAGGTGATCGAACTCGTCAACGCGCTGGGCAAGCCCGTCCTGAGCCTCGACATCCCATCGGGCGTCAATGGGGACACGGGCTCCGTGATGGGGACGGCCATCCGGGCGGCGGCCACGGTGACCTTCGGACTGCCGAAGCGGGGCAACCTGCTCTACCCCGGGTTTGCCTGCGGGGGAAAGCTCTACGTGACCCACATCTCCTTCCCCCCCGAGCTCTACGACTCGGAGGAGATCCGCATGGAGGTCAACGACCCGCTGCCGCTGCCCGCCCGCAGTCCCTGGGGGCACAAGGGCGATTTCGGCGACGCTCTCTTCGTCGCGGGGGCTTCCGGCTACTACGGGGCCCCGGCGTTCTCGGCGCTGTCCTTCCTCAAGGCGGGCGGCGGCTACTCGCGCCTGGCGGCGCCTGCGTCTGTGGTCCCGGGGTTGGCCGCGCAGGCGGGCGAGATCGTCTTCGTCCCTCAAAAGGAGACGCCGTCGGGAAGCATCGCCCTGAAAAACAAATCGGCCCTGCTCGAACTGGCGGAACGCGTGGACCTGGTCGTTCTGGGGCCGGGTCTCTCGCTGGCCGAGGAGACGCAGAAGCTCGTGCGGGAGCTGGCGGCCAGGATCGAGAAGCCCATCCTCATCGATGGCGACGGGATTACGGCCGTGGCGAAAAACCCCCGGTTTCTCAAGCGCCGCCGCTACGAGACCATTCTCACGCCCCACGCGGGCGAGATGGCCCGCATCACCGGCAAGGGCGTCGAGGCGATCGAGAAGGACCCCGTCGGGATCCTGCAGGAGACGGCTGCCGCCCTCGACTCGATCATCGTGCTCAAGGGCGCCCACACGCTCATCGGCTTGCCCGACGGCCGCGTGTTCATCAACATGAGCGGCAACTCGGGGATGGCCACGGCGGGCTCGGGCGACGTGCTGACGGGGGCCATCGGGGCCATGTTCGGCCTGGGCCTCGCGGTCCCGGAGGCGGTGCGGGCCGGCGTGTTCGTCCACGGGCTGGCGGGAGACCTCGCGGCGGCCGACAAGGGGGAGGACGGCATCACGGCGCGCGACATCATGGAGGGTCTGCCCAGGGCCGTCGCCATGGTCCGGGCTGGCGACCTGGGAGACTTGGCGGAGAAGAAGGGGCTTTACATCATCTGACCGGGGGCAATGGAATGTTGGAATAATGGGATATTGGATTTTTCAATTCTTTTCCGATAAAAACCCATCATTCCAACACGACATGACTTCAATATTCCAATCTTCTCAGAGGGTGCGCTCGGCGATGAAGTCGGCCATGGCCATCAGCGCCGCTTTCGCCTCGCCGTCCTCGAAGGGGGCAAGCCGCGCCTTGCCCTCGGCGATGATGCTCCTGGCGCGGCCCAGGGCGTAAGGGATGCCGTCGTATTTTCCGATGAGGCCGAAGACCGTCCGGATGTCCTCTTCCGTCGCCTGCTTGCGCTCCACGATCCCCCGGATGGTTTCCCTTTCCGCGGCCGTGCACCGTGCCAGCGTCCGGATGAGCGGCAGGGTGATCTTCCCTTCCCTGATGTCCATGCCGATGGCCTTCCCGAACTCCTTCTCGGCGGCCACGTAGTCGAGGGTGTCGTCGGTAAGCTGGAAAGCGAGCCCCATGGCGTGCCCGAAGCCCCGCAGGGCCTCGACCCGCTCGGGGGCCGCCCCGGCCATGAGCCCCCCCACGGCGCATGCCGCCGCGATGAGGACCGCCGTCTTCTTCTCGATGAGGGTGAAGTAGTCCTCCTCGGTGATTCCCACGTCGCCGCACTTCAGCAGCTGGAAGACCTCCCCCTCGGCCATGGTGTTCGTCGTCTCGGAGATGAGCTTGATGATGGCCAGGTCCCCGTCGCGCGTCATCAGGGTGAAGGAGCGCGAGTAGAGGAAATCCCCCACGAGCACCACCGCCGCGTTGCCCCAGACATTGTTGGCCGAAGGCTTCCCCCTGCGCGTCTCCGCACCGTCGACCACGTCGTCGTGCAGCAGCGTTGCCGTGTGGATGAACTCGATGACCGCCGACAGGGGGTAGCGCCTCTCCCCGCGGTAGCCGCACAGATCGGCCGAGGCCAAAAGCATGAGGGGGCGGAACCGCTTGCCGCCGCTCGTGATGAGGTGGTTGATGACCTGGGGGATGAAGGGGACCTCCGAGTGGAGGTACCTGCCGAGGTGCTCCTCCACCTGCTTGAGGTCGGTCTCGTAGCGGCGCAGGACGTCGTTCATGTTCATGGCTGGCCTTCCGGTCCGCGAAAAGGGCGCGGTATTGACGTGCTCTTATCGGAGAAGCCGCGAAATGTCAAGCGGGCCGCCGCCGGGCACGACGGAAAAAAAGGCTTTACATGACAGGGGTTTTGCTTACAATGAACACATGAAGACACCGTCGCGGGTCGAGCCTGCGCGGCACGTGCCGCCACGGCCGACTCACCGCGAAATTGAGTCCATGTCGATCAAGCGAGCCGTTTTCTTCATCTCCGACCGGACGGCGATCACCGCCGAAACCTTCGGACACAGCCTTCTCATCCAGTTCGACGACGTCGAATTCCAGAAGGTCACGCTCCCCTTCATCGACACGATGTGGAAGGCGCAGGACGCCCTCGAGCAGATCAACGACGCGAGGGAGCACACGGGCTCTCGCCCCATCGTCTTCAGCACGATCGTCAACTCCCAGATCCGCAAGCTGATCCTTTCCTGCGAGGCCGCCGTGGTGGATCTGTTCGACGCCTTCATCGGTACCCTCGAGGAGGAGCTGCGCGTCCAGCCGACTCTCGGCGGGGGATCCCACCACCCCTCGGCAGGCGACGAGCTCGACATCCGGATCAACGCCGTCAACTACGCCCTGACGAACGATGACGGGATCACGACCAAGAATTACGACAAGGCCGACGTGATCCTCGTCGGCGTCTCGCGCACCGGCAAGACGCCCACCTGCCTCTACCTGGGGCTGCAGTACGGGATTTTTGCGGCCAACTACCCGCTGACCGAAGAGGACCTGCTCATCGAGTACCGGAAGATTCCCGGCGTTCTCCAGCCCTACAGGGACCGGCTCTACGGCCTCACGATCAACCCCGAGAGGCTCCAGAAGATCCGGTCCGCCCGCCGGCCGACCGGGCGGTACTCGTCGCTCGAGCAGTGCCAGAAGGAGGTCTCCCTGGCGGAGTTCCTCTACGTCTCCAAGAACATCCCCTACCTCAACATCACCACCATGTCGATCGAGGAGATCGCCGCGACCGTGATGCACAAGAACAAGCTGCAGCGGCGGATCTTCTAAGGGACGGGAGCCTGGAGGCGCATCCCCTTGAGTGAGGAAGCTGAGAAGTTGTGAAGTTGTGAAGCTTGGAAAGGCTGAAAGCCAATCTCACAGTTTCCTCTTTTCCGAGCTTCTTAACTTCATAACTTCCTAACTTCAGGTCTTTTCGCCCGACTCCACTCCCGCGATCTGCTCGCGGGCCGTCACCCGGATCTCGTCCATGGCCTCGGGCAGTTCCCGGCTGGTCGAGACGCCCAGTTCACGGAAGCGGCGGAAGGAGGGCATGAGGCGCGTCTCGATGGAGCGGACGGCCTCGTTGTGGGCCTCGACGGCCTTCGCGAGGCTTGCCCCCGCCCTCGTGATGTGGTCCGCCACGACGGCGAAGCGCTCGTAGAGCTCCCGGCCCAGGCGGTTGATCTCCCGGGCCCCGGTTGCCACCTGTTCCTGCTGCCAGCCGTAGGCCACGGCCTTCAGCAGCGCGATGAGCGTCGTGGGGGTGGCGAGGATGACCTTCCGGAGGCTGCCGTCCTCGATGAGGCCCGGGTCGTTCTCGATGGCGGCGCTGAAAAAGGTCTCGCCCGGCAGGTACATGACAACCAGCTCCGGCGACTCCTCGAACTGGTCCCAGTAGGCCTTGGACCCCAGGGCGTTCATGTGGGCGCGCACGGCGGCGACGTACCCCGCAAAGGCCCTCTTGCGCTCCTCCTCGGTGACGGCCTGCAGGGCGGTGAGAAACGCGTCCACGGGGGCCTTGGCGTCGATGACGATCGCACGCCCGTTGGGCAGGCGGACGATCATGTCGGGCCGGAGCCTGCCCGACTCGGTGTCCACGGTGACCTGCTCATAGAAGTCGCACCAGGGCACCATGCCGGCCAGTTCCGCCGCGCGCCGCAGCGACATCTGGCCCCAGGCGCCGCTCACCTGCGGCTTGCGAAGCGCTGTGGAGAGGCTCGAGGTCTCCCGCTGCAGCGACTCATTCATCTCGGCAAGGGCCCTGATCTGCTGGGTCAGGTTCCAGGACTGCTCGGCGCGGGCCTTTTCCAGGTCCCGCAGCTGCTCCTCGTATCGCCTGAGCGTCTCCTGGAGAGGCCGGATCGTCCCCTCGAGCCCCGCCTGGTGCTCGCCCAGCTTCCCCTTCGTCTGCTCGAGGATCCTGCCGAGGTTCTCCTCGGCCAGCTCCAGGAAGCTGCGGTTGCTGCTCTCGAGGGCGGCCGACGCCTGGGCCCGGAAGGTGTCGGTCATCTCCGTCTTCATCCGCTCGATGATCTCCCGCTGCCGCTCGATGCTGCGGGCGGCCTCGTCCAGCCGCGCCTGGGCCTCCACGGCCTGGATGCGCTCGTCGTCGAGTGACTTGCGCAACCCCTCGATTTCGCTCTTCGACGTCTCGAGCTGGCGGCGCAGCTGGTCCATCTGGCCCTCGGCGTAGCGGGCGCGGCCCTCCATCTCGGAAACCCGGCCGCCGAGGCTCTGCCGGATCTCGTCGGTCTGCCGCATGCATTCCCTCTGGGCAACGAGCCGCGTCAGGACCCACAGGAGCAGGCCGCCCGCCGCAAACCCCGTCAAGAAAACGACCACGATCTCGATCGACATGAGGCCTCCTCAAGAAAGGCATTGGGCATCAAGCACGAGGCATCAGGGGTATCGGTAACGGAACCCGTCCGTTTTGCTGGAGCCTGTTGCCTGAAGCCTGTCTATTATCACCATCCCCGCAACATGGCAAAGGATTCGACGTGAGAAGCTCCCCGCTCGCCGGCGGGCGGTCTTGTCGGAAATCCGGCGAAGGGCGTCAACGTCGCAGGCGCAGCGGCGGCCCCTCGAACCCGCACGGCCGCGCACCGCCCGTCAGCCGCCGGCCGGATCGCGGTCTGCGGTCATGGGACACCCCGAAACCCGCACTCCGAGAGTCTTTGCGCCGAAACGCCCACCGGATGCCGGGTCCAGGGGAAGAAGCCGGAAAAGTTCTCCTGGAGCAGGTTTGCGGCTTTGATGGGCCAGAAAGGGGCATGTATCTTGCACTTCGACCGTACAATTTTTCGGCGGAGCCGTCGGAAACGTTGCCCCAGCAAGCTGAAAATTTTTTCTGGAAATGCGAAAAAAGCTAGACGAGGAGCGATTCCTGGGCTATACTGCCGCCGATTTTGAATCCGGTGGCTGATTTCCTTTCGAAAGGGGGATGGTCATCAAAGCACCGAACAAGGGAAAAAAGCGCGAGGGATTCAAGGCAACCTGACTAAATACAATTAAGGAGGAGCGTTTTACATGAACAAGGGACAGCTTGTTGAAGTGGTAGCCAAGGCACTTGGCTCCAAGAGCGCGGCGGAGAAGGCCATCAACGCAACCCTGAAGGCGGTCTCGGATGCCCTGAAGAAGGGCGACAAGGTCACGCTGGTCGGCTTCGGCACCTTCTCGGTCTCCAAGCGCGCCGCCCGCACCGGCCGCAACCCCCAGACCGGCAAGGAAATCAAGATCAAGGCGAAGAAGGTACCCAAGTTCACCGCCGGCAAGGCTCTCAAGGACATCATCCGGTAAACACAGTTGCCCTGGCCCCCGGTGCTCCCCACACCGGGGGTTTTTTTATGCCTGCGGGACGCCGTCCCACTTTTCGTTTGAGCTTGGCGCGGTGAATCGAGTAAAACCTGTGTCATGCCCGGTCTGAAGCTCTACACCAGCAACCGCCTCGAGGCCCTTGCCGGCAAGCTTGAGGAGACCCTCCGCGTTCCGCCGGCCTCGCCCATGGCCCCGGAGATCATCCTGGTCCAGAGCCGCGGCATGGAGCGGTGGCTCTCGCTGGAGCTGGCGCGGCGCCTCGGGATCTGCGCCAACATCCGGTTCCCGTTTCCCAACCACTTCGTCGAGGACGTCTTCCGCGGCGTTCTCCCCGATCTGCCCGCATCCCCGGCGTTTGACCCGGAGGTGCTGGCCTGGCGGGTCATGGGCCTTCTGCCCCGCTGTCTCGACGGCGAGGGGTTCGAGCCCCTGCGGGCCTACCTCGCCGACGACGGCCGCGGGTTCAAGCGCTATCAGCTCAGCCGCATCGTCGCCCGCCTGTTCGACCAGTACCTCGTCTACCGTCCCGAGATGGTCATCGGCTGGGAGTCAGGCCGGGATCGTCACTGGCAGGCGGCCCTCTGGCGGCTGCTTGCGGCCGGGAGCCCCCCGGGGTCGCACCGGGCGGCTCGCTGGAAGGAGGCCCTCGCCCGCCTGGAGCGGACCGGGCCCGGGCAGGCGCTGCCCTCGCGGGTCTGCGTCTTCGGCATCTCGGCCCTGCCGCCCTTCCACCTCCGCATCCTCGAGGCCGTCGCCCGCACGATCGATGTCAACCTCTTCGTTATGAACCCGTGCCGGGAGTACTGGTACCTCATCTACTCCGACCGCGAGATGCGAAGGCTGGCCGACCGGCTCGGGGCGGCCCCGGGCGACGAGGCCCTCCACCTGGAGAGGGGCAACAGCCTGCTTGCCTCCATGGGGGCCTTGGGCCGCGACTTCCTCCGGATGGTCTACGACATGGGCTGCGAGGAGACGGATGTCTCGGAGGAGCCCGGCGGCGGGAGCCTGCTTGCCTGCATCCAGTCCGATATCCTGAACCTGCGCGACCGGGGCGCGGACGGCGACAGGACCCCCGTCGCCCCCGGCGACGACTCGATCCGGGTCCATTCGTGCCACAGCCCCATGCGCGAGGTCGAGGTCCTCCAGGACCGGATCCTCGAGCTGCTCGACCGCGACCCGTCGCTGACGCCCGCCGACATCCTCGTCATGACGCCCGAGATCGAGACCTACGCCCCCTTCATCGAGGCCGTCTTCTCCCTGCCCCGCGACGACCGGCGCAGGGTCCCCTTCAGCGTCGCCGACCGCGGCATCCGAAGCCGGAGCGCGCTGGCGGACACCTTCCTGCGGCTCCTCGATCTCGAGGGCAGCCGGATGGGCGCCACGGAGGTCGCCTCCTTCCTCGAGACGGACGCCCTGCGGCGGCGCTTCGCCCTGAGTGCCGACGACCTGGCGCTCGTCCACCGGTGGATCCGCGACACCGGCATCCGGTGGGGGATCGACGGGTCGAGCCGCCGGCGGGAGGGGCTCCCCGAATTCGCGGAGAACACCTGGCAGCAGGGAATCGACCGCCTGCTTCTCGGCTATGCCCTGCCGGCCAGGGAGGACGAGCTCTTCATGGGCATCCTCCCCCACGAGGGGGTGGCCGAGGGCGAAGCGGCAACCCTGGGCTCGTTCCTGGCGTACCTGGAGCGGCTCTTCGCCTTCGCGGAGTCACTGCGCGAGCCCCGGGACCTCTCCGGTTGGGCCGCTCACCTGGCCGCCGCCCTCGACGGGTTCTTCCTCCCCGAGGGCGGCGAGGAAGACGAGGTGCAGACCCTGCGCCGGGCTCTGGCCGATTTGACCCTGCGCCAGGAGCAGTCCGGTTTTGACGGGAAGCTCTGCGCCGGGGTCCTGAAGGCCCACCTCGAGGAGGCGCTCCAGCAGGCCGGGTTCGCCTCGGGCTTCATCACGGGCGGTGTGACGTTCTGCGCCATGCTCCCCATGCGGAGCATCCCCTTCCGGGTGGTCTGCCTCATCGGGCTCGACGACGCGGCCTACCCGCGGCAGGCCGCGGCGCCGGGCTTCGACCTCATGAAGGAGCACCCGAGGCCCGGTGACCGTTCCCGCCGCCTCGATGACCGCTACCTGTTCCTCGAGGCCCTCCTGTCGGCCCGGGAGACCCTCTACATCAGCTACACCGGGCAGAGCATCCAGGACAACAGCGCACGGCCGCCGTCGGTCGTCGTGAGCGAGCTGCTCGACTACATCGCGCAGGGCTTCGAGATGCCCGGCGTAGCGGACATCCGCGACGCGATCACCGTGCGGCACCGCCTGCAGGCCTTCAGCCCCGAATATTTCCGGGGCGGGGCGCTCTACAGCTACTCCGCCGAGAACGCCGCCGCCGCGGCGGCTGCAGCCGCCGCCGGCCCGGGCCGGAAGCGGCCCTTCATTGCCTCGCCCCTGCCCGAGCCGCCCCCCGAGTGGAGGACCGTCGACGTCCATGCCCTCGCCCGGTTCTTTGCCAACCCGGCCCGATACCTGCTGACGCGCAGGCTGGGGCTCCGTCTCGACGAAGAGGGGGCGAGGCTCGCCGACGTGGAGCCCATGAGCATCGAGGGACTCGAGCGCTACGAGCTGGGCGGGCGGCTCGCGGCCCGCTGCATAGCGGGACTCGAGGCGGGGCCGCTGCTGCCCGCCGCGAGGGCGCTGGGGACCCTCCCGCCGGGCACGCCGGGGGAGTGCTGGTTCCACGAGCTCTGCGAGGGGGTCCGGGCCTTCGCGGCCCGGCTGAGGCCGCACCTGCAGGGCGAGCCCCTGGGCGCGATCGACCTCGACCGGACGATGGGGCCGTTCCGGCTCACGGGGAGGCTGCAGCTCGGCCTGCCGGCGGGCCTTGTCCACTACCGCTATGCGGACGTCAGGGCGAAGGACCTGCTGCGCGCCTGGATTCAGCACCTTGCCCTCGGCGCCGGGGCGGGCGACCGTTACCCCGGGCGCTGCGTCGTCATGGGCCGGGACACGGGCTGGCTCCTCGGGCCTGTCGCGGAAGGGGAACGCCTGCTGCTGCAGCTGCTGGAGATTTACTGGAGGGGCCTGACGGCGCCCCTGCCGTTCTTCCCCGAGACGGCCCGGGCCTATGTCGGGCGCCTCCAGAAGGGAAAGGGCGAAGCGGACGCGCTCAAGGCCGCCGGCCGGGTGTGGGCGCCGGAACGGGGGTACGCGGAACGGAAGGACCCCTATTTTTCCTTTTGCTTCGACGGGCCGGACCCGCTGGGCGGGGAGTTCCGGGAGCTTGCCGTTGCGGTCCTGGGGCCCCTGCTCGGACAGGCCGTGGAGGTGCGCTGAGATGCCCGCCGCCGATCCCCCCTTCGACCTGCTGAAAAGCCCGCTCGACGGCAGGAACCTCATCGAGGCAAGCGCCGGCACGGGGAAGACCTATGCCATCGCCGGCCTGTTTGTGCGGCTGATCGTCGAGAAGCGCATGGCGCCCTCCGACATCCTCGTCGTCACCTACACGGTGGCCGCCACGGAGGAGCTGCGCGGCCGCATCCGGACCATGATCCGGGAGGCCCTCGACGTGATGGCCGGGAAGGCCACGGAGGAGCGGTTCCTCGCCGATTTCACGGACGGTCTGGCCGACCGGGAGGATGCGCGCGGCAGGCTGCGCGAAGCGCTGCGGGGGTTCGACGAGGCCCCCATCTGCACGATCCACTCCTTCTGCCGCCGGATGCTCGACGAGAACGCCTTCGAGAGCGGCAGCCCCTTCGACACGGAGCTGCTGCCCGACGAGCGCATGCTTCGGGAGGAGATCGTCCGCGATTTCTGGAGGCGGCACTTCTACGAGGCGCCCCCCGAATTCGTCCTCTACGCCCGGGAACGCTTCAGCGGGCCGGCGTCACTGCTCGCCCTGCTCCGCGCGGCGCCCTTCCGCCACGATGCGCGGATCCTCCCCGAGGCTCCCCCCGCGGCCCTGGCGGGCCTCGAGGCGCTGCGGGAGGCCTTTGCCGGCCTTCGGAGTTCCTGGCCGGCAAGCCGGGCCGGCGTGGAGAGGGCCCTGCGGGACGAGGCCCTGAACCGGACGAAGTACGGCAAGCCGAAGCGATACCTCGAGGCCATGGACGCCTTCCTGGCGCGCCCCTGGGCGGCCCTGCCCCTGTCGGAGGACCTGGTGAAGTTCAGCCCCGAGACCCTGGCGGGGGCCGTGAAGAAGAATTGCCGGGCCCCGGCCCACCCGTTCTTCGAGCGCTTCGGCGATTTCCAGAGCCTGGCGGGGGCCGTCTGCGCCGAGATGGAGATGCATGTCCGGTTCCTGCGCGCCGAGCTGTTCCGCTACGTGCGGCGGGAGCTTGCCGTCCGAAAGAGGCGGCGAAACCTCCGGTCCTACGACGACCTGCTCGCGGATCTGCGGGAGGCGCTCAGCGCGGAGGGCTCCGGCATCCTCGCCGGGGCGATCCGGAGGAAATACCGGGCTGCGCTCGTCGACGAATTCCAGGACACGGACCCCGTGCAGTTCGCCATCTTCGAGACGGTCTTTGGGCGGGGCGACGCGGTGCTCTTCCTGATCGGGGACCCGAAGCAGGCGATCTACAGTTTCCGGGGCGCGGACCTGTTCGCCTACATCCGCGCCGCCTCCACCGTGCAGAGGCGCTACACGCTGGCCGAGAACTGGCGCTCGGAGCCGGGCCTGATCCGCGCCGTCAACACCCTGTTCGGTCGGCCCGCGAACCCCTTTCTCTACGACTCCGTCCCCTTCGGGCCCGCCCGGGCTGCCGAGGGACGCAAGGCGTCCCCGCTGACCGTCGGCGGGCGGCAGGAGGCGCCCCTGCGGCTCTGGGTCCCGGACGGGGAAGGCGGTCGGATCACCGCCGAGCGGGCCCGGGAGCGGATCCGCCGCGCCGTGGCGGCCGAGATCGCGCGGCTCATCGAGGCGGGCCGCCGCGGCGAGGCCCTCCTGGGGGATCGGCCTCTCCGGGAAGCCGACGTGGCCGTTCTCGTCCGCACGAACCAGGAGGCCCTCCTCGTGCAGGAGGCCCTCACCGGCCTCGGCGTCCACAGCGTCCTCTACACCACGGGCAACCTCTTCGACACGGGCGAGGCCCGGGCGGTGGAGCTGGTGCTGCAGGCCGTTGCGGAACCCGGCGACGAGGCGGCCGTCCGCACGGCGCTGGCCACCGACCTGATGGGGCTGGACGGGGCCGCGATCGACAGGCTCATGGCCGACACGGCGGCCTGGGAGGAAAGGGTCCGCCGGTTTCATGACTGGCGCGATACCTGGGAACGCCAGGGGTTCATCCGCATGTTCCGCGATCTCATGCAGGCCGAGGGGGTGCGACCGCGGCTGCTTGCACTGCCCGGCGGCGAGCGCCGCCTCACCAACGTCCTGCACCTGGCCGAGGTGCTCCACGGCGAGGAGATGCGGCGGCGCGCCGGCATGGGCGGTCTCATCCAGTGGCTGGCAACACAGCGGGACGAGGAGACGCCGAGGCTCGAGGAGCATCAGCTGCGGCTCGAAAGCGACGCCGACGCCGTCAAGGTCGTCACGATCCACAAGAGCAAGGGGCTCGAGTACCCCGTCGTCTTCTGTCCCTTCAACTGGGGTCCCTCCCGCGTGGGGAAGGTCTACAACTTCCACGACGAGGCGGACGGCTGGCAGCTCAACGTCGCGCTGGAGGATGCGGGCAACGAGGCGCGCCGGGCGGCCGAGCGGGAGCAGCTCGCCGAGAATGTCCGGCTGCTCTACGTCTCCCTGACGCGGGCGAGAAACCGCTGCTATCTCGTCTGGGGGCCCGTGGGCAAGTCGGAGACCTCGGCGCCGGCCTACATCCTCCACGGGCCCGACGGCGACCCCTCGTGCGCCGTCGACGAGACGGCGGCCCGCATCGCCGGGATGGATGCGGAGGGCCTGCTGCGGGAGCTGGAGACGATCGCCGCCGCCTCGGACGGGGCCGTCGAGGTCAGCCGGATGCCCGAGGAGCCGGGCCCCGTGATTTTGCCCGCTGCCGGCAGGGCGGGGCTCCTCGGCGCGCGCGAATGCAGCCGGGAGGTGGCGCGGGCCTTCGAGATCGCCAGCTTCTCGTCCCTCGTCGAGGACGCGGAGGGCGGCTCGGCGGCGGGCGAGGTCCTTGCCGAGCGCCCCGACCACGACGAGGGTTCTGCCCCGCGGGCCGCCGCGGAGGTGCCCGGCCCTGCGGACATCTTCTCCTTTCCCCGGGGGGCGAGAGCGGGAAAATGCCTCCACGCCATCCTTGAGCGGCTCGACTTCGCCGACGCCGGGCGCGAAAGCCTCGAAGGCATCGTTCGGGCCTCGCTGGCCGAGTACGGCTACGAAGCGCGATGGTGTGACACCCTGTGCGACATGGTCGGCCGGGTCGTCGAGGCGCCCCTCGACGCCGGCCGCGACGTCCGGCTCGCGGGCCTTGCGCGCGACCGGTGCCTGCACGAGCTGGGCTTCACGTTTCCGCTCAGGCCGCTCACCCCCGCGGGGCTCCGGTCGCTCTTCGCCGGCGCCGGGTGCGCCGCTGGCGACATCCCGGAGCGGATCGGCTCGCTGCGCTTCCGGCCCGTCGAGGGTTACATGAAGGGGTTTATCGACCTCGTGTTCGAACAGGGCGGGCGGTTCTACCTCGTCGACTGGAAGTCGAACCACCTCGGGATGCGTCCCGAGGACTACGATGCGGAGGCCCTGGCGGCCGTGATGCGGGACGACCTGTACGTCCTCCAGTACCACCTCTACGCCGTGGCCCTGCACGAGTACCTGAAGGGCCGTCTGCCGGATTACGACTACGACAGGCATTTCGGCGGGGCCTTCTACGTGTTCCTGCGCGGCGTGGACCCCGTGCGAGCCCCCGGCTGCGGCATCTTCCGGGACCGCCCCGCACGCCGGCTCGTCGAGACCCTCGCGGAGAGGCTCGTGGCAAGGCCCCGTGAGGTCAGGGGATCATGAACCCCGGGATCGTCGACAGCCTTCATGCGGAAGGCGCAATCTCCAGCCTCGACAGGGGCTTTGCGCGGCTGATGGCGCGCCTTGCGGGCTCGCGGGACGGGGCGCTCGAACTTGCCGCCGCCCTCGTGAGCCGCGCCTCGGCCGAGGGGAACATCTGCCTCGATCTGGCCGGCCTCGCCGGCCGGCCGGCCGCGGATGCCCCGGGCGCGCCGCGCTGCCCCGCTCTGGAGCCGTGGGTTGCCGCGCTTCGCCGAAGCGCCGTGGTCGGCGCCCCCGGAAACTGGCGCCCGCTCGTCCTGCACGGGACCCGCCTGTATCTTTACCGGCACTGGGACGCCGAGCAGGGCCTTGTCCGCTTCCTGCAGGGACGCTCGGAGGGCCCGGTCCCGGCAGTCGACGCCGGGCTGCTCCGGGACGGCATCCTGCGGCTTTTCCCGGGCCGGGACGGGGAGACCGACTGGCAGCGGGTCGCGGCGGCCGTGGCCGTGCTGCAGCCGTTCTGCGTGATCACGGGAGGCCCGGGGACGGGAAAGACGACGACCGCTGCGGCCGTGCTGGCCCTGCTGCTGGAGCAGGCGAAGGACCGGCCGCTGCGGATTGCCCTTGCCGCGCCGACGGGCAAGGCGGCAGCCCGGCTGCAGGAGGCCATCCGCGAGTCGGCCGGCAGGCTTTGCTGCGCGCCGGGCGTCCGGGAGCGCCTCGCCGGCGTGGATGCCTCCACGCTGCACCGCCTGCTCGGGCGCCGCCCCGGGCTCTCCCCGTTCAGCCGGGACGAGGAGGAGCCGCTGCCCTTCGATGCGGTTGTGGTGGACGAGGCATCGATGGTCCCCCTGCACCTTTTGTATACCCTGACGTCGGCTTTGTCCGGCGACGCGCGGCTGATCCTCCTGGGCGACCGGGACCAGCTGGCCTCGGTCGAGGCCGGCGCCGTCCTGGGGGACATCTGCGGGCCGGAGCGCAGGCGGCTGTATTCCGCGGCCGCCGCGGAGAGGATCGCCGAGGCGAGCGGAGAAACGGTGCCTCTGCTGCCGCGGGGCAAGGGCCGGTCCCCCGTCGGCGACGGCATCGTCGAGCTCACGCGAAACTGGCGCTTCGGGGCCGAAAGCGGGATCGGCGAGCTCTCCCGGGCTGTCCGGGAGGGCCGCCGGGACGAGGCCCTGTCGATCCTGCGGGCCGGCGGCCGCGGCGACCTGGGCTTCCGGCCTGTTCCCGGGGCCCGCGACCTCGCGGCGTCCCTCGCCGGGCCGGTGCTGGCCGGATACGGGGATTACCTCGCCGGGGGCAGGCCGGAGGAGATCTTCGAGCGGTTCAACCGGTTCCGGATCCTCTGTGCCCTCCGGGAGGGACCCTTCTCCGTGGAGGCACTCAACGGGGCCGTGGCGGCGATCCTGTCCCGCGCGGGGCGCCTGCGGCCGGGGCGCCCCTGGTACGAGGGTCGGCCCGTGATGGTGACCCGCAACGACTACGGCCTGCGGCTTTTCAACGGCGACGTCGGCATCGCGCTTGCCGACCCCGAGGCGGGAGGGGCCATCCGCGTCTTCTTCCCGTCCCCCGACGGCTCCATGCGAAAGTTCGAGCCCTACCGCCTGCCCGAGCACGAGACGGTCTTTGCGATGACGGTGCACAAGAGCCAGGGCTCGGAGTTCGATCACGTGCTGCTCATTCTCCCCGAAGGCGATGCGCGGGTGCTCACGCGGGAGCTTCTCTACACGGGCCTGACCCGGGCCCGCAAGCGCGTCGATCTCTGGGCAGGCGAGGCGGCCCTCGCAGCGGCCCTGTCGAGGCGCATCGAGCGGGCCTCGGGGTTGAGAGAGGCGCTCTGGGCCGAATCAGGCCGGTGAGCGGGAGCGCATCCTTTGAGATCTCGAAGTTGAGAAATTGGGAAGTTGAGACGCTTGGACAGGCTAGAGGCCGATTTCATGGTCTCGGCTTATCCGAACTTCTTACCTTCACAGCTTCCTAACTTCCATCTGGACGAGGGCGGCCGGCATCCGGACATTTTGACCGGCCTGACGGAAAGCCCGCGGCGAGTGTCCGGCGCAGTCCGTAAAACCGGCGCAGCGTCACATTTTCTGCGATGCCAAAACGGCACGAATGGCCCGTTCCGGCAATCCCTTCCTTATAATGATCCGGTTGTCGTTTCCTCCGCGCTGCCATTCCTCCACGGCCCCTGAGAGTTCGGAAGCCACTCCATTCCTGAAGCCTGAAGCCGGCGGCCGGAAGCCTGCGGCCAAGCCGCTGTTTGTTGGCATGAATCATGCTCATTCACCCTCTGCAGGAAGGTCTTCTTGTCGGGACACCGATCCGGGCGGGGACCGGGGGATCCGAATCCAAACGCGAGACAGACACAATGGATGCGCAGACGAAAAACAGGCTAGACCGGGAGTGGAAGAAACACGCCGACGAGATGGAGCTGGAGGTCATCCAGAAGCTCAAGGGGAACGCCGACTACCATGTGCTCGAAGTGGTCCGGGCCTCGCTGAAGCGCTTCGGCGTGGAAAAGGCGGGTCTCCGGAGAGACAGCTTCGTCATGCGGATCGAAGCGGCGGCGGGGACGGATGAGAACCGGCAGTCGGCGGGCGGATGGCTGTGCTTCGACAGCGAGCCCGACGCCGTGTTCTACCTCTTCCATGTCTGGCTCCGGCACGTCAAGACCAGCTTCACCGCCCTCGACGACGCCATGGCGGACACGGTGGATCTCGTGGAGAAGGCGATGGGGATCGCCGTGCGAGAGGGAGGGTTCGGCAACGAGGTCCTCAGGGACATGATCATCCGCTCCCTCGGCCGGCTGGCCTCGGTGTCCTTCGCGGCGGGGGTCTGCCTCGATGCGGGGAATCTCGAATCGGAGCTCCTGGAAGGCTGCACGGGACACAACGGCCGCCACGGCGAGCTTGCGAACCTCGCCGCGCAGGGCGCCCTCGACGTGAAGAACCAGAAGCATCTCAAGATGCTCGAGGCGTGGATGGCAACAAGACAGGCATAGGGCATCCGGCGCAAGGCATAAGAAGGATAAGGCGGAGAAAAGGACCGGGGATGCATGTTCCCGGTCCTTTTCTATCCTCGAGCCGCGACCGTCAGCCCCGCCCACCGTTGAGAAAATCCAGAACCAGCCGGTTGAACGCCTCCGGGTACTCGACGTTCGGCATGTGGCCGCAGCGCTCGAAGATGTGCAGGCGCGCCCCGGGGATTCGGCCCGCCGCATCGAGGGCCTGGCCCACGGGCAGGATCCGGTCCTGGCGGCCCCAGAGAATGAGCGTGGGCACGGCGATCGTGCCGAGACCCTCGCGGATGGGTTCCAGGATGCCGGGCCGTGCACCCCGGATCGTGGCGACGGCGCGCAGGATCCCCGTGAAGGCCCGGACCGCGCCCGGCCGGAAGAACATCTCGTAGCACATCCGCGCAAAGCCGGGTGTGATCACCGAGGGGTCATGAACCAGGCGGTGCAGAAAGCGGGTGAAGACGGGCAGGGGCGGCTTGACGAACAGGCGGTCGACGAGCGGGAGCGAAGCGATGCGGAGCGGCAGGCTGATGTCCTGCCCGAGGCCGGCGCTGCTTGCAAGGACGAGCCGGTCCACTCGGCCCGGCTCATCGAGGATGACGCGCAGCGCCACGCCGCCGCCGAGGGAATGGCCGACGAGCGCGGCCTGCCCGATTCCCAGGGCCGTCATGAAATCCCGGATGAAACGGGAATACGCCGCAGGACTGAAGCCCATCCCCGGGGGCATCGCCGTCCGGCCGAACCCGGGGAGGTCGGGGACGAAGACCCGGTGCCTTTCGGCCAGGGCACCGATGTTGGCCGACCAGATCTCCGCCGAGGCGCCCAGGCCGTGGATGAGCACGACCGGCGGTCCGGCTTCGCCGGCGTGCAGGAAGCGCGTGCGTGCGCCGTTCACGTCGATGCAACGGTCGGGATACAACGCCCCGTGCCTCCTCGATTTGGTTCCTCACGACCCGGGCGGGCAATGACCGATTCACCCACGATCCCCTGTGGGAAGAAGACAGCTTCCGGAAGAGGCCGGAGCCCTTCCGGATCGATTTCCATCACCGGGGTCTGTCGGCCCCGTGCCGACATGTCGCTGTTCCGCGGGACGGGCATTGATTGAAGGGCAGGCGACCGGGTACGAACAGCCCACCGAAAGTGCCCGGAGCTTGTGCCAAGTGCAAAAATAACGGTTGTTTTTTCCCGTGATTTGTATACAATGCCATCGGGTCTGTCAATGATGGGACATCGTTCCACTATGCGACATGGCCCCGTTTTTTTTCCAGCAGGCAGCATGACCAAAGAGAAGCAGATCGAGAAACTGAAGTCGCTGGGCGACGAGTTCATCTACGCCCTGATCGATAATCCCTATGAGTGCCCCATCGTCATCGATAACAACGGGATCATCCGCTTCATGAGCCGCTTCAGCAAGCGCCTCATCGGCATCGACCCCGACGAGGCCGTGGGCCGGCACATCAAGGATGTCATCAAGGAAACGCATCTCCACGAGATCCTCCAGCACGGCAAGGCCCGGATAGCCGATCTGCTCTACATCGCCGGCAAGCAGCAGGTCATCTCGCGGATCCCCCTCAAGGATCTCCAGGGCAGGATCCTCGGGGCCGTCGGCAAGGGGGTCTTCAGCAAGGTCTCCAAGGTGGCCGAGCTGTCGCAGCGGATCGAGCACCTCAACGACCAGGTCAAGTACTACAAGCAGCGGGTCACCGACATGCGGGGCGGCTCGACAATCGTCGGCGGCACGGAGGCGATCCTGCGCATGAAGGAGAGTGCCCTGCTGGCCGCCAAGAGCAACGCATCGGTCCTCATCACGGGCGAATCCGGCACGGGCAAGGAAGTGGTGGCCCACTACATCCACCAGAACAGCTCCCGGTGCGCCGGCCCCTTCATCCGGGTCAACTGCGCCTCGATTCCGCGCGAGCTCTTCGAAAGCGAGCTGTTCGGCTACGAGGGCGGCGCCTTCACCGGGGCCCGCTCCCAGGGAAAGCCGGGCAAGTTCGAGCTTGCCAACGGGGGCACGATCCTGCTCGACGAAATCGGCGAGATGCCCCGGCCTATGCAGGCGAAGCTCCTGAGGGTGCTCCAGGAGCGCACCGTCGACCGGCTGGGGGGGACCAGGCCGATCCCGGCCGATTTCCGCCTCATCGCCGCCACGAACCGGGACCTGCAGGAGATGGTGCGAAAGGGGGATTTCCGGATGGACCTCTTCTACCGCATCAACATCCTCAGCATACACGCACCGAGCCTCAGGGATATCCGGGGGGACATCCCCCTGCTTGCCGCCCACCTCATCGGGCTGCTCAACGAGGAAATGGGCTGGGGGGCCTCCGCGATCTCGCCCGAGGCCATGGAAGAACTCAAGAACTATGACTGGCCGGGCAACGTGCGGGAGCTGCGCAACGTCATCGAGAGGGCCATGATCATCGCCAAGGAGCGCGTCATCCGCCCCGAGGATCTCCCCGACAGGATCCGCGGCGGGGCGGCAGGCGCCGTGCGGACCCCACGGGACCAATCGGGATCCCCCCGCGCGGGGAACCTGCGCCTCATCCTCGCCGAGACGGAGAGGCAGGTCATCCTCGAGACGCTTCGAAAGGCAGGGGGGAACAAGGCGAAGGCCGCAAAAATGCTGGGCATCCACCGGACCTCGCTCTATCAGAAAATGAAGATGCACGGGATGGATGCCGAGGGGGAGGTCGATTTCAGTCTCTGACGGGCCCTCGGTTCGATGCGTCAAATAAATATTTTACCGACCCGTTAAAACATCATCTTGGAATCCGGAGATCTGTCGCGTAATCACTACATGTACATATTCAAGAACACATGCCTGAAAACCATTCCTGTCGCAGGTTTTGAAGCAAGTTCCACCGTGCAGAATATAATTGTGTAGTTTCTACTCTACATTTCTCCCTTTACCCCTCCTGGTTAACTCCGCCTCAAAATTTGAAAAAATCTAATGAATACATAGCGATATGTATGATCTCACGGGACTGGTCCGTCTCTTGCGATAGGTCGATCGCGTTACAAACCTGTCCTCCTAGAGGGAGACCATCCGGGAAGAAGTCGGGAATGGCGCGCGATGCTTCGGCGGATCGGGCAAGAGGAGCCCGCCGGGCATGAAAGGGCGCTGACAGGTCAGGCAGAGATGGAAATCCGTTTTTCGGGGGAGACACCATGGATGTAAGAGCGGATAAAGTCATGTCCCTGTCCGAGGCCGTCAGGACCTATGTGAAGGACGGCTCGCACATCTCCATCGGCGGGTTCACCGTCAACCGCAACCCCATGGCGGCGGTTTACGAGATCATCCGCCAGGGGATCAGGAACCTCCACGTCTATGCCCACTCCAACGGCACCGGCGTCGACGAGCTCGTCGGCGGGGGCTGCGTGGGCAAAATCGAGATCGCCTACGGCGGAAACGGGAGGGCGGCCCCCACCTGCATCCGGTTCAAGCAGGCGATCCAGAAAGGGACGGTGGTTCACGAGGATTACTCCAACTACCAGATGAGCCTGCGGTTCCACGCCGGGGCCATGGGCGTTCCCTTCCTGCCGACGCGGTCGTCGCTCGGGACGGACATCGTCAACAAGTGGGGCTTCTCCAAGGAGATGCGGGCAAAGGACCCCAGGCTGCCCGACGACAAGCTCATCGTCATGGACAACCCCTTCGGCGGCTGGGCCAATTGCCAAAAGGTCGTGCTCGTGCCGGCCATCAACCCCGACGTGACGATCCTCCACGTCCAGAAGGCCGACCGGCAGGGGACATGCCGCATCCATGGCCTGCAGTTCTGTGACGTGGACCAGGCCAAGGCGGCGCGAAACGTCATCGTCACCTGCGAGGAACTCGTCGATGCGGCCGAGCTGAGGAAGGACCCCGAGTACAACCAGATCCCCTTCATCCACGTCACAGCCGTCGTGCACGTCCCCTACGGGGCGTACCCCTCTGCCTGCCATCGATACTACGACTACGACCCCACGCAGCTTGCCGATTTCGCGAAGGCCGCGAAAGACGACGGGACGTTCAAGGCCTACCTCGACAAGTTCGTCTATGGGGTCAAGGACCACCAGGGGCTGCTCGAGCTCGTCGGTGCGGAGCGGCTCGCGAAGATCAAGGCCGACCCCCGGACCGGGTATGCCACCGGTCTGGACAGAAAGTAAGGAGGGCAAGCGCGATGGACTACACACTCAGGGAACTCATGGCGATCATCGCCGCCCGTGAGATCCGGAACGGCGACATCGTCTTCTGCGGAACGGGCATTTCCATGGTGGCGGCCATGGCGGCCAAGCACATGAACGCCCCCGAGAGCATCATCTTCTTCGAGACGGGCGCCATCGACTCGGCCCTCGAGGAGATCCCCATGGCCGTGGCGGACCCCCGCGTCATGTACGCTGCGGCCTCCAACGGAGGGCTGCTCGACGCCTTCGCGACGATGCAGAACCGGATCACCGGCGACCGGGTCATCGGGATCCTGGGCGCCGCCCAGATCGACAAGTACGGCAACATGAACTCCACGAGCATCGGCGACTACTTCCGGCCCAAGACACGCTTCTCCGGGAGCGGCGGGGCCTGCGACGTGGCCTCCTTCGTGCCCCGCTACATCATCTTCATGCAGCACGAAAAGAGGAAATTCCCCGTGAAGGTCGACTATCTCACGAGCCCCGGCTACCTCGACGGCAACGGCGGCCGCGAGCGGGCGGGCCTCATGACGGGCGGGCCCAGCGCCGTCGTGACCAACCTGGCCATGATGCGCTTCGACGAAAAGACCAAGGAGATGTACCTGGCCTACTACTACCCCGGGATCACGCCGCAGAAGATCCTGGACAACATGGAGTTTTCCGTCGACGTCTCGAAGGCGCAGGAGGCCGCACCGCCCACGGCGAGCGAGCTGAAGATCCTGCGGGAGGTCGTCGACCCCCAGCGGATCATCCTGTGATGACGATCGCCGCCCGGCCGTCGGGGCGCCGCCGGCAGGGTCGGCGTGACGGAAACACCGACGTCAAGTCGAAACGATAACCATTTGCGAGGAGAAACGACATGAACTTTGAACTGACCGAAGAGTTGAAGATGCTGCAGGAGACGGTGCGCTCCTTTGCCGCCGAGAAGATTGCGCCCTTTGCCGAGGAGTGGGACCGCAAGTCCTACTTCCCCTACAAGGAGGCGGTAAAGCCCATGGGCGAGCTGGGGTTCTTCGGCACCGTGATCCCCGAGCAGTACGGCGGCAACGAAATGGGGTGGCTCGCGGCGATGATCATCAGCGAGGAGATCGCCCGGGCCTCGAGCGCCCTGCGCGTGCAGGTGAACATGAACGAGCTGGGCTGCGCCTTCACGATTCTGCGCTACGGCACGGAGGCCGCGAAGAAGAAGTACATCGAGAAGCTGGTCAACGCCGACTACCTGGGCTCCTTCGGCATCACGGAGCCCCAGGCCGGGTCGGACATCATGGCGATCAAGTCCACGGCCGAGGACAAGGGCGACCACTGGCTCCTCAACGGCACGAAGACCTGGATCTCCAACGCCAACGTGGCCGACGTGAACATCTTCTACGCCTACACCAACGAGGGCGGCAAGCGGCAGCTCTCGGCCTTCATCGTGGAGCCCAAGAACTTCAACGGCATCACGGTGACGGACCTGGAGAAGATGGGCTCGCACTGCTCGCCGACGGGCGAGATCGTGCTGGAGAACACGAAGGTGCCCAAGGAGAACATCCTCGGCAAGCCCGGCGACGGCGTGAAGATCGTCTTCGGGTCGCTCTGCCAGACGCGGCTCTCGGCCGCGGCGGGCGGCGTGGGGGTGGCGCAGGCCTGCCTGGACATCGTGACCAAGTACGCGATGGAGCGGGAGCAGTTCGGCAAGCCGATCGGCACCTTCCAGATGAACCAGGACATGATCGCGCAGATGATGGCCGACATCGAGGCGACGCGGCTCATCGTCTACAAGGCGGCCTGGCAGAAGGACCAGGGGCAGCTCAACAACAACGTCGAGGTGGCCATGGCGAAGTACCTGGCCGGGGAGCTCTGCTACAAGTGCTCGCAGTACGCGATGAAGATCCTGGGGGCCTACGGCTACTCGCCGGAGTACCCCGTGGCGCGGATCTTCCGCGACGCCCCGACCTACGCGATGGTCGAGGGCTCGACCAACATCTGCAAGTTCATCATGGCCCAGGACCAGCTGGGCATCCGGAAAGCAAACCGCTGACGCGGTCCCCATAGGGAGCCGCCGGCGGACCCCCCGCCGCCGGCGGCATCCTCCCATCACGCAGTGAGGAGGCATCAACGATGAGACAGTATTTTCAACAAATGAAAGAGCTGGGCAAGGCGCTCCGGCAGTCGCAGATAGACGGCATGAAGGAAAACGTCGAGCGGGCCGCGGCGATCATGAAGGAGATCGACGCGGAGATCGACCGGATCAAGAACAACGTGGGTGTCTCCACCGAGGAGATCCACAAGCGCGGCGAGATGACAGTCTGGGAGCGGATCGACTACGTCGTCGACCCCGGCATGTTCTTCCCCCTGCACTCCATCTACGACCCCGATGGCGAGGAGAGCGGCCAGACCAACGTGGTCGACGGCCTCGCGCGGATCAACGGCAAGTGGTGCGTGCTGATCGGCTTCAACAACAAGTGGATCGCCGGCGCCTGGATCGCCGGGCAGGCCGACAACAACCTGCGGGTCACCGACCTCGCCAAGCGGCTCCACGTGCCGCTCGTCTGGCTCGTGAACTGCTCCGGCGTGAAGCTCCCCGAGCAGGAGAAGGTCTACGCCAACCGCCGGGGCCAGGGCACCTGCTTCTTCCGCCACGCCGAGCTTGAAAAAGAGGGCGTGCCCATCATCGCCGGCATCTACGGCACCAACCCCGCCGGCGGCGGCTACCAGGGCATCAGCCCCACCATCCTGCTTGCCCACAAGAACGCCAACATCGCCGTGGGCGGCGGCGGCATCGTCAGCGGCATGAGCCCCAAGGGCTACTTCGACGAGGAAGGGGCCGAGGCCCTCATCGAGGCCACACGCCACTTCAAGGCCGTTCCCCCGGGGAGCGTCCGGATCCACTACAACGAGACGGGCTTCTTCAAGGCCGTCTACGAAAAGGAAACCGAGGTCCTCGATGCCATCCGGGAGTGGATGACGTACCTGCCGGCCTACAACCCGAAATTCTTCCGCGTGGCCGAGCCGGCCGAGCCGAAGTTCTCGCCCGCGGAGCTGCCGAGCCTCGTTCCGATCAACACCAAGCGTGTCTACTCCTTCGAGGAGGTGCTCGCGCGGCTCACGGACAACTCGGAGCACATGGAGTTCCGGCCCAAGTACGGACCAGAGATCTACTGCGGCATCGTGAAGATCGACGGCTACCCCATGGCCGTCATCGGCAACCGCCAAGGCCTCATCCCCAACTACCCCGAGTACACCAACGAGTACCACGCCGTGGGCGGCAAGCTCTACCGGCAGGGCCTCATCAAGATGAACGAGTTCGTGACCCTCTGCGGGCGCGACCGGCTGCCCATCATCTGGATCCAGGACACCTCGGGCATCGACGTGGGCGACATCGCGGAGAAAGCGGAGCTGCTGGGACTCGGGCAGTCGCTGATCTACTCCATCGAGCAGACGGACATCCCCATGATGCTCATCGTGCTGCGCAAGGGAACGGCCGCTGCCCACTACGTCATGGGCGGCCCAACGGCCAACAACAACAACGCCTTCACGCTGGGCACCCCCGCCACGGAAATCAACGTCATGCACGGGGAGACGGCGGCGGCGGCCAGCTATGCCCGCCGGCTCGTGAAGGACAAAGACTCCGGCAAGCCGCTCGACGGCACCATCCGGAAGATGAACGAGATGGTGAAGCACTACGAGGAGTCCTCGCGGCCCTACTTCTGCGCGAAGAAGGGCTTCGTCGACGAGGTCGTGCGCTTCGAGGACATGCGCAAGTACCTCGTGGCCTTCGCCAACTGCGTCTGGCAGAACCCGAAGTCCATCTGCCCGCAGCACCACATGATCCTGCCCCGGATGATCCAATCCCAGATCGTCACGGGCCTCGAGCGTCCGCCGGTGGAGCAGGAGAGGAAAGCTGCGTCGAAATGATGTGCATCGTCCCCCGGCCGGGTTACCGGGCGGGGGACGTTTTCATCCTACCAAAAGCCGGAGGGAGTCTTCATGAATCTTCAAAGGAATCTGTTGTTCGGACTTCTGTTCGTTGCCGCCGGCCTCATCGTCGGCTGCGACACCCTGAGCAGCGTGCTCGGGGGCGGGGCGTCCAAGAAGGAACTTCTGGGCATCCTCTCCCTGGTGGCGCTGCTCATCGCCGTCGTCATCAGCTGCATTTCGGAACGTAACGTCGGAATCATGTGCATCGCCTTCGGGTTCCTCATCGCCATGTCCACGGGCGGCGTGATGAAGGTGTCGGACCTCAACAAGTTCTTTCCCCTGCGGCTGTTCATGATCCTCGTGGGTGCCACGCTGCTCTTCAGCATGGCCACCATCAACGGCACCGTGGAAAAACTCGCCAAGTGGGCCGTGAAGGGCTCCCGCGGCATTGTGGGCATGCTGCCCGTCATCTTCTTCGTCCTGTCCGTGGTGCTCGCGGCCATCGGCCCCGGCAACATCGCCACCACCGTCGTCCTGGCTCCCATCGGGATGGCGCTCTGCGCCGAGACGCGCATCAGCCCCTTCCTGATGACCCTCATGATCGTCAACGGCGCCAACGCCGGCGCCCTTTCGCCCCTGGCCCCCACGGGCATCATCGCCAACGGTCTTGTTGAGAAAATCCAGCTCGAGTACATCGGCGGGCAGATCTTCTGGAACTCGCTGCTGGGCAACGGGGTGGCCGCCCTGTTTGCCTTCTTTGCCTTCGGCGGCCTGAAGCTTTGGGGCAAAAAGGTCGACCCCGACCTCCAACTCCGGGTGAAGAACATCGTCGATGCGCCCATCGAGCCCTGGAACCGCAAGCAGATCATCACTTCGGCGGCCATCGCGATCTGGATCGTCCTCGTCCTCTTCTTCAAATGGGATGTGGGATACACGGCCCTCACGCTCGCGGTCGCCCTCTCCATGCTCAACTGCGCCGACGAGCAGGAGGCCATGAAGAAGCAGCCCTGGTTCACCATGTTCATGCTCGTGGGCGTCATGGTCCTCGTCGAAGTGGCCGGCTCCACCGGCGGCCTGGACTACGCGATTTCCGCCATCGCCGCCGTCTCGAGCCCGATGACGATCTCCACCGTCTTCGGCTTCATCAACGGCTTCGTGTCCATCTACAGCGGATCGTCGGCCGTCGTCATGCCGACCTTCATCCCGCTCATCCCCGGCCTCGTGGCCAAGCTGGGGGTCGTCGGTGCCGACGCGATCGACATGGCCCGGAACCTCGTCTACACGAGCTGCGTTTCGGCACATCTGGTCGATGCGAGCCCCCTCTCCCTGCTGGGCGCCCTCTGCATCGCTGCGGCCCCCGAGTGGGAAGACAAGAACAAACTGTTCCGCAAGCTCCTGATCTGGGGTATGGCGATGTCTGTCTTCGCGGCCGTCATCAGCTTTATTTTCTGGAGATAGGCGGGAAAAAACGGAAGGGCAATTCGATAGGATGTTCAGCCGATACCACTGATCCCTCCCTGGGGGCCGTTCCCGGTCGGGAACGGCCCCGCCCGTTCCTGACCATCGGGATGGGCGGCCGCCGCCCTCGGCGTCGCAGCGGGGGATTGTTTTCTAACTCATCTGTTCGCGTCATCACACGAAGGAGTCGAGATCATTATGGAGATGGACAATTTCACATTCGGCATCACGATGCTGGTGGCCGGGATGGGGGGCACGCTGGTGACCCTGGGGCTGTTGAGCCTGATGATGGCCGGCCTGGGCAAGCTCTTCCCTCACAGGGAAGAGGACGGGAAGGAGGGCTGAGACCATGCTGGAAGCGATCATTGCGGGACTGGGGGGGCTGGTTATCGGCTTCAAGTTTTTGTTTGTCAACTGGCAGAACCTGATCATGCTGGGCGTGGGCGGGGTGCTGCTGTGGCTGGGGATCAAGAAGGACTGCGAGCCGCTGTTGCTGGTGCCGATCGGGTTCGGCTGCATTTTGGTCAACATCCCGATGTCGGACGTCATGTTGAAGGACGGCTTCATCCGGACGATCTACGACGCGGGGGTGGACACGGAGCTCTTTCCGCTGCTGATCTTCATCGGCATCGGGGCGATGACGGACTTTGGTCCGGTGCTGGCGCAGCCCTACACGTTTCTCTTGGGGGCGGCGGGGCAGTTCGGGATCTTCCTGACGCTGCTGGTGGCGCTGTGGCTGGGCTTTCCGAAGCTCGACGCGGTCTCGATCGGGATCATCGGGGCCTGCGACGGTCCGACGGCGATCTACGTGACCTCGAAGTACGCCCCGCACCTGCTGGGGGCGGTGGCGGTGGCGGCCTACTCGTACATGTCGCTGGTGCCGGTGATCCAGCCGCCGATCATGCGCCTGCTGACCACGGAGAAGGAGAAGAAGACGGTGATGAAGTACACCGCCAAGCCGGTTTCGAAGACCACGAAGCTGCTCTTCCCGATCGTGATCACGGTGGTGGGGGGCTGCATTGCGCCCAAGGGCCTGCCGCTGCTGGCGACGATCATGCTGGGCAACCTCATGAGGGAGTCCGGGGTGGTGGCGCGGCTCACGGGGGCGGCGGAGAACGAGATCGCCAACGTGGTGACGCTCTTCCTGGGTCTCTCGATCGGGGCGACGATGGCGGGCCCGGCCTTCATCCGGGCCGAGACGCTGATCATTTTGGCGCTGGGCTTCATGGCGATCTGCCTGGACACGGTCTGCGGGGTGCTGTTCGGCAAGCTGCTCTACGTGGTGACGGGCGGCAAGATCAACCCGCTGATCGGCGCGGCGGGGATCTCGGCCTTCCCGATGGCGGCCCGGGTGGTGCAGAAGGTGGGTTCGCAGTATAATAAAAAGAGTTACCTGTTGATGCACGCCATGGGGGCCAACGCCGGCGGGCAGATCGGCTCGGTGATCGCCGCGGCCGTCATGCTCTCCGTGCTGGCCGGCATGGGCGTGATCCGGTAAATCAGTCCCCGCACCCTTTTCCCCTCTGCCGTGACGGGAGAGGGTCGGGGTGCGGGCGGAAAGAGGAACCGATTCAAGGGCTTTATGCAATACAGGCTGCAATTTAAACAAGGAAAGGAGGCGAGACCCCAATGGCAATCGACGTTGTAGCCCCGATGCCCGGCACGATCAAGGAGATCATCGTGAAGGCGGGCGATGCGGTGAAGGAGGACGAGGAGCTGATCATCCTCGAGGCCATGAAGATGGAGAACCCCATCGTGGCCCCCGGCAACGGCACGGTGCAGGAGATCAAGGTCAAGGAAGGGGACAAGGTCAACACCAGCCAGGTCCTCATGGTGCTCGGATAACGGGATGCAGCCCCTGACCGCCCGAGGGCGGTCAGGGCGGCTCCTTTACGCCTCAGTTGCTCCTGCTCGACTTGATCCTCATGAAGAGGCGGCGACCAACCTGGAAACCATCCGCTCGATGCGGTACACCGCTCAAGAAAGAGCAGAAGGAGGTCACACATGGCAGTCAGAGCGATGATCAAACGAGTCATCCCGAAAGGAAAAGAGAAGGAGGCCATCGCCATCATCACGAGCCTGCGCATACTTGCTTCCCGCTACCCCGGATATATTTCCGGCGAAACGCTCCAGAATGTCGAGGACCCGACGGACATCCTGGTCATCAGTACCTGGCAGACCCTGGGGGCCTGGAACACCTTTTATGCCGACCCAAGGCGAAAGGAGCTTCAGGACAAGATCGACCTGCTCCAGGGAAGGACGACGGAGTACAAGATTTACCAGTACCCCGAGTCGTTTCAAGTGCCCCTGGAAGAGGACATCCAATTCTTCAAGTAGCGTTCGCTCCGGTGCAGGAGCAGGGCGGAGGGCCGCATCTTCCGGGGCGGCCCTTCTGCCGCTTTGAAGGGCCTTCGCGTGGGCCATGATTTGCAGTTGAGACCGTGCGGGAATCGTTTTATGATGGCAGGTCTCCCGGAGCAGACAGAGCGCCGCGGGGCGTCATCAAGGGCAGGACCCCATGCATCACGATGCCGCACAGCCCAGGCCCTTTTCAAGCCGCCGCCGCTGGATTCTTTTCGGGGCGCTCGCGGTCCTCTTCGGGCTCTCCATGTTCTACCGGTCCGTGATCGCCGTCCTGGCGCCGGACCTCCTGCGCGACGTTCCCATGGACGTCGGCACTCTGGGGCTCGTGTCGGCGGCCTTCTTCTATGCCTACGGCCTGTTCCAGATCCCCGGGGGGCTGCTGCTCGACCGGTTCGACCCGGCGAGGGTTATGACGGCGTTCTACGGCGCCGCCCTGGCCGGGGTGATCCTCTTTTCGATTGCCGACTCGCCGGGTGTCATGGTCCTGGGCCGGCTGCTGACAGGGGCCGGCATGGCCTGCGGGTTCATCGGCGCCCTGAAAATCATCTCTCTTCAGTTCCAGCCCGACCGGTTTGCCACCCTCTCCGGTGTCATCGTCTCCGTGGGCAACGTGGGCATCGTCTTTGCCACGACGCCGCTTGTCTTGTGGTCCCAGGGGCTGGGGTGGCGAACGACCTTCGTGCTCGTGGGACTCTTCCACCTGGTGCTGGTCCTGGCGTTTTTCTTCTCCTGGCGTGACGGGCAGGGAAAAGGCCATCGGGCGATGCAAGGCGGCGACGCGATCCCGGAGGGGATGATGCGGGGGCTTCTGCTGGCCCTTCGGGACCGCCAGGTCCGGCTCATTTCCGCATCCGCCTTCATCCGTTACGGGATCTTAGCGGCCTTCCAGGGCCTCTGGGCGGGGCCCTACCTGATGGACGCGATGGGATGCTCCCCCGTGACGGCGGGCAATCTGCTCTTTCTTCTCACGCTGGGGGTCATCATCGGCAATCCCGCAAGCGGGTTCCTGTCGGATCGAATCCTCAAGAGGAGAAAAGGGATCGTGGTGAGCGCCCTGGCGGGGTTCTCGCTTACGCTTGCCGCCATGGCCTTCGTCCCCGTCGGCGCGCCGCCCTGGGTCCTGGCCGGTCTCTTTTCGCTCTTCGGCCTTTTCGCCGGCACCGGGAGCCTCCCCTATGCACACCTGAAGGAACTCACGCCGCCGGAGCGCTCGGCGACCGCCCTGACCGTGCTCAACTTTTCAGCCATTCTCGGGGCCGGCGTTTTCATGCAGGGCCTGGGCCTGCTCATCGAGACCCTGCACCCCCGGTCCGCGCTGGGCATCGAGGGCTTCCGCGACGCCCTCCTGGCCTGCGCCGCCTGCATGGGCGCATCCGCCCTCCTCTACGCCTCGACCCGGGAAAGCCTCACCGGGCCGAGGGGTCCTGAATGAGGATCCCCACGGGGCATTCTCTCAACGACCCGTCGCGATCACCTGCTCGAACCAGCGGAAGGTCTCCTCGTCGGCGATGCCCAGCTTGCGGGCCACGTCGGGGGTGAAGGTGGCCCAGAGCCCCGTGGCGCGGGTGCAGATCTCGCCATCGGCATTCGTGATGACACCCTCTGCCGTTGCCTCCCGCTCGCTCAGGACCTCCACGACCCTGCCCTCCACCTTGAACTCACGGCCGATCGGCACGGGCTTGCGATACTCGATGGTCATCGACTTGGTGAGGATGAAGCGCCGCAGGAGGTAGATCATCGCGCGTCCCATGATCTCGTCGAGCGCCGTGAAGAGGATGCCGCCGTGCACGAGGTTGCTCCAGCCGCACAGGTGCGGCGGCACGGTGATCCAGGAGGCCACCGTCTTGCCGTTGGTGTAGAACTGCATCCGCAGGCCCTGGGGGTTCGCGGGGCCGCAGCCGAAGCAGTGGTGGTCTTCGCGGTTGGGCAGAAGGGTGTAGCCGTTTCGATCCATTCGTCTGTCCTCCTGCATTTCCGGAAATCACGCCCCGCAGGCAAGGGCGGGCGTCGTCGGGGGCGGGCGCCGGTTCTTCGTGCCCTGTTCGTAGGCGTAGGCGATCTCGATGAGCCGCCCCTCCGTCCAGGGCCGTCCGAGGAACTCGATCCCCACGGGCACGCCGATCGCGGCCGTTTCGGTGGGCCTTGTGAACCCGCCCGGCACGACGATGGACGGGAAGCCCGTCACGGAGCCGAGGCTCCCGTTGCGCTCGACCTGGCTCTCGCCCACGGGGACGACGGGGCGCTTCTGGTGCGGAAAGATGAGCGCGTCGAGCGTGTGCTCGGCCATGAGCGCCATGACGCGGTCCTGCAGCTTCGCCCGCTTCGCGAGCCGCTCAAAGTAGCCGGCATCCCGTTTCAGGGCCATGGCCTCCTTGATGTTCTGCTCGATGCCGGGGTGGTACTTGCCCGAGGCGATGATCTCGCCGAGCGAATGAACGGGGGTGCCCGCCTTCGGGTCGCCGAGGTAGGCATCCAGGTCGGGCCTGAGGTCGTGGAGGTGGACGCTGATGTCGGAAACGATCCGGCCCGAGTCCAGGTCCGGCGTGTCGAGTTCGACTATCGCAGCGCCCATCTTCCTGCAGTCCCTGACGGCCTTCTCGGCCAAGGCGTTGACTTCCCCGTGGATCGGCTGGGAGCCGAAGAAGCTCCGGAGGACGCCGATGCGCCTGCCCCTGAGGCCGTCCCTCTTGAGGTGCCTCGTGTAATCCCTTTCGGTGCGGCCGATGCCCCAGGCGGTCGCCGGGTCGCCGGGGTCATAGCCGGCGATGACGTTGAGCATCCTCACGGCGTCCGCGACGGTCCGCGCCATGGGGCCCGCGGCGTCCTGCGTGAGGGAGTAGGGGATGATCCCGGCACGGCTCACGAGCCCGACCGTGGGGCGGATACCCACGACGCTGCAGGCCGATGCGGGGGAGCGGATGGAGTTCACCGTGTCTGTGCCGATCCCGAGGATGCCGAAATCGGCCGCGAGGCCCGCACCCGTGCCGCCGCTCGAGCCGCCGGGGGTGCGGGTGAGGTCGTAGGGGTTGAGGGTCTGCCCCAGGATGGAGCTCACCGTCTCGCCCCACACGGCAAACTCGTGCAGGTTCGCCTTGGCGAGAAGGATGGCTCCCGCGTCGCGCAGCCTCTTCGCGATGAAGGCATCCGCCGGGGGGATGTAGCCCTCGAGGCTCTTGGAGCCGCCCGTCGTGGGCATGTCCTTCGTGTTCACGTTGTCCTTGAGCAGGACGGGGATGCCGTGGAGCGGGCCCGCGGGGCCGGACCTCCGGAACTTCCTGTCCAGCGCGGCGGCCTCCTTCAGGGCATTCGGGTTGACCGTGATGAGGGCGTTGAGCCGGGGCCCCTTGCGGTCGTAGGCCTCGATGCGCTCGAGATACATCCCGACGAGTCCCTGCGCCGTCAGCCCGCCGGATCGGAAGGTCCTGTGGACGTCGGCAATCGTCGCCTCCGCGAGCTTCAATGCGGCCATGGCTTACCCCTTTTTGGGCAGGATCATCTGGGTGCAGCGGAATAGCGCAATGTCCCGGCCGGTTGTCTCGTCCCACACCCGGGCGTCCCAGACCATCGTGCGCCGGCCGATGTGGGCGGGCCTGCCCTCGCACAGGATGGCGCCGTCGCGCGTGGTGCCGAGGAAGTTGGTCTTGAGCTCGATCGTGGTGAATCCCCCCGAACCTTCGGGCAGATTGACGATGGTTGCCATGCCGCAGACCGTGTCGGCCAGCGCGACGACGGAGGCCGCGTGCAGGTACTCGTTGGGCGCGAGGTGGTGCTTCCTGATTTCCATGCGGGCCGTGACGCGATCTTTCGTCACCGAGGTGAGCGTGAAGCCCAGCAGGGCCGGCAGGTACCCCTCCGCCTTGCGGTTCATGAAGGCGGCGAGCTCCCCGGGCGGGAGCTCTCTCCAGTTCTTCGGTTTCTCCGTGTAGTCGGGCATGGCGCGATGGACTCCGGTCAGGGATCACCCCGTTCGAGATCGGAATGTGCCGCGGAAAACGGCGGGGCCGGCTGCGGGAGCCGGCCCCCGCCAGCCGGTTACTTCAGGTAGCCGGGCAGGTCCTTGTCGTCCTTGCCCTTGAAGCTGCAGGCGCCGATCGGGCAGGTCTTGCAAGGGCCCTTCACGCCGGGCAGGGCGGGCTCGCCCTTGATCGTCGACTCGATGAAGTCCATGCACTTGTTCACCTCGTCGTCGGGGCCCTCGACGATGAGCGTGACGCAGCCCTCGGCGCCGCCCCAGCCGCCGGAGGCGAAGTGGACGGCCGCGACGTCGAAGAGCGCCTCCAGAGCGTCGATCTCCGTGAAGGGCCGCCCGTCGGCAACGCAAGCCAGGCCGGCCTTGCAGCCGATCGATCTGCCGATTACCATCGTGCCGCCGTATCGCGCCGCCTCCTCCACGGAGGGGACGAGCTTCTCGAGGCCCACCGCGTAGATGATCTCCAGGCCGCGGGCCTTCATGCCCATGTAGAACGACCCCATCGTGCCGCCGGCCGGGTTGACCATGATGACGCCCACGTTGCCGAAGGCGTCGAGCGCGTTGCCGCCCTTGATGACGATGTCGCCGGGGCCCAGTTTGTCCGCCACGGTGGTCGGCTCGACGGGCAGGATTTCCCCCTTGTGGAGAGTGACGGGCTTGGCACGCTCCCCGGCGTCGAGCACGCACATCACGCCCCGGATGGTCTGGCCGGCGAGGTAGCGTTCCTTCTCGATTTTCTGACCGAGAATCTCCTCGAGGCAGTAGGCCGTCGTGGAGCCGCGGCTCACGAGGAGATAGCCGTTCTTCTTCGCGTTCTGCACCTCGGGGAGGGCCGCAATGCCCTTGCCGATGAGGCGCTTGGATTCCGCCGGTGTGAGCGTGAACAAAGCCTGCATCGCTGAAACTCCTTTCCTGCGTTAAATTCGGTGCGGAGACCCGGCCGGGTTGACCGGGCCTGGGAGGTTGGACTTCTTTCTACCACAATTCGCCGCGGGCGGACAGGCGGAAGTTGGATGCAATGCACGATGCAGCCTAACCGTTTATTATTCGTTGCATGCGGGTTCCCTTTTCTGCTATTTTGACGCCCGCAGCTTGAACCCCATCACCGGAGGAGGGGGCCCGACGGTGTGATCGCCGGGAGGGTGCAGGGCTGCCGCCTCCTTCCGTCTCTCGCCTCATGAAAGATCATTTGACGAGCTTTTTGCGAGGCAGTGAGTTTCTTTGCCTTACAGGCATCTTTTTTCTGTTTGTGTGCCAAAATGGCATTGTGCTTGCAAAGAATCACGATGAAACATCAATGCTCGGGATCGAGCCGGGTTTTCACGTGAGACACGGAGCCGTAAACCGAATCACAGAGCCTTTGCAATCAGGTATTCCATGCCGAAAAGAGCTGTCCTAGCAGCCCTTGCCGTAACCCTCGCTCTTGCCATCCTGCCGTTTGCCGTCTTTGCCGCTCCCCCGGAAACGCCCGCCCCACAGGACCCCACGGTCCAGGCGAGGGAGGACTACCGGGAAGCCCTGCGGAAGATCCAGGCCAGCCGGAATGACGAGGCGCTCCCCCTCCTGGAGAGGGCCCTGAAGGTCCTGCCTGACGACCGTCACCTCCAGGCCGATTATGCCCTGTGCCTGGTCTGGACGGGGGCATATCAGAAGGCCGTCGAGTTTTTTGCCCCCCGCGAGACGGAACTCCGGCAGATCCGCTACCTTCCCCGTCACGTGGCTAGGGCCTACTACGAGCTGAGGGAATACCCGAAGGCGCTTGAGCTCTACCGGCTCGGCCTGTCTTACGACCCCGGGGATGAGGAGGCCTTCAAGGGGGTCGTCTTCACGCACATGCGCATGGGTGACGGCGCCGGGGCTTACGCCGCGTGGATGGAGGCGAAGAAGGCGGGCCGGGTTTCGGCAGCCGCTCTCGATGCCGTCAAGCTGATGCTCCTGGAACAGTACGGGGCGAGCCTCGAGGCCCTCGCGGTTGCCAGGGAAGGCCGCGCGGGCCGGCCGGATCAGCTCCAGTCCCTCGAGCTCGACCGGGCCGTGATGAAGCTCCGGTGGGGGCTCGTCGACGAGGCGATTGCCGAGATCGAGACGGTCCTGGAGAAAGACCCCGGCAATCTCCGGGCCCGGGGCGACTACATCGTGGCCCTACGCCAGAAGGACCGGATGCACGACGCCCTGCGGCAGTTCGACCTCTACCGCGCCTCCGGCAAGCCGGTCCCCTGGTGGGTCAACCAGGCCGCGGCCGACGCGTACCTCTATCTGCGCAGACCCGAGGACGCGGAGATCCATTACAGGAAGGTCCTCGAGGCCGATCCCGACCAGTTCGAGGCGACGAAGGGGCTCTTCTACGTGTACTCCGATTTGCGTCAGTGGCAGCGCGCCTCGCAGACCCTCGATCGGCTCCAGGCGATCGTCGAGAAGCAGAAGAAAGCCCTGGCCTGGGACGAGTCCGTCTTGGCCAAACAGCGATACCTTGCCGATTCCAACAGCCTGATCACGACGCGCGGCTGGTTCCTGCTCTACCAGGACAAGCTTCGCGAGGGCCAGGCCTACTTCGATCACTACCTGGCCGAGGCCGCCTCGGAGACGGGCCTGCGGTCGGGCCTCGCCCACGCCTACCTGTGGCGCAACCAGCCCCGGCGGGCCCTGGAGCAGTTCGAGATCAACCGCTACCTCGACCCGCAGGACTACCGCAGCCTCACGGGCCTGGGCTGGACGCTCAACACCCTGAACTACAAGGTCGAGGCGCGGGCGCTGGCCGACGAGCTGCACCGGAAATACCCGACGAGCCTCACGGTCCGCGATCTTTGGGAAACGCTGAAGGTCGAGGACATGTGGCGCCTGCAGCCCGAGTTCCGCTTCGTCAGGGAGTTCGAGGGCGCCACGGAGTACTGGGCATCCCTGCTGCTCGAGAAGCCGGTCACGCCGCTCTTCAGCCTCTACGCCCAGATCCTGCGGGAGGAGGTATGGGCGGACGAGAGCGACGGGACGACCAACCGCCAGGACTGGGACCGCTTCGGCCTCGGGTTCCGGTGGATCGTCCTGCCGCAGCTGATCTGGTGGCAGTCGGTGAGCTTCGATTACACCCGGGGCGACGACTTCGGCCTCGACACGCGCCTCTTCTGGTGGCCCACGGACCCGCTGCGCATCACGGCGGCATTCAACAGCTTCAGCCTGAGCGTGCCCATCCGGGCCAGGGCCCGGGGGATCACGGCCGACAGCGCCTCTGTCGACGTGCTGTGGCTCGAGAGCGACCTGCGCGAGTACGGCGCCGCCGTGGGCGCCCAGTGGTTCTCCGACGACAACGTCTACGTCTCGGGGAGGGCGCGCTACGACCAGAACGTCTATCTTAGCCCCGACCTGAAGGTCCGTGCGGGCTTTGCTTTGGGGTTCGGCACCTACTCCAGGCAGGACGTGGACTACTACAGCCCGGAGTACGAGTGGAGCGCCCTGCTGACCTCGGCCATCCAGTGGGTCAACCACATCCGCTACGAGAAGAAGTGGACCTCCGCCGTCCACCTGCGCGCGGGCGTGAGCGGCGAGAAGAATTACAGCACCTACCCCGTGGCGGGCATCACCTTCGAGCAGGTCTACGTCCACTCGAAGACTTTCAACGTCACGGGCAACGTTTCCTATGATCTCAGGGTTTACGATGGGGATTACACGCATGTTGTCGGGGCCTATGTCACGCTTAACTGGTACTTTTAGAATGGCAAGGGGCACAGGGCGCAAGGCAAAAGGCAAAGACCGGATCATCCTGGCCGTCCTGGCGGCTCTGCTGCTGTTTGTTTCGCCCGTGCAGGCGGCGGAGCAGTTCATCACGCTGACCTACCACGACATCCCCGAGACGCCCGTCGAGAAAGACGACATCTCGCAGAAGGACTTCATCAACCAGATCGAATACCTGAGAAGCCACGGGTTTGCCTTCGTGAGCCCGGCGGACATCCTTGCGGCCTCGCGGGGCGAGAGGCCGCTGCCCGAAAAAGCCGTCCTCATCACGTTCGACGACGCCTACGAGAGCTTCTACCGGTTCGTCTTCCCGGTCCTGCGCCTCTACAACATCCCTGCGGTGCTTTCCGTCGTCACCTCGTGGATCGATAACCCCGAGACCTCGGCCTACAAGTCGAAGCGGTTCATGAGCTGGCCGCAGATCCGCGAGGTGGCGGACTCGGGCCTCGTGACGGTGGCCTCCCACAGCAGCCGCCTGCATCGATTGCTGCAGGTCAACCCCGTGGGCAACATCGAGCCCGCGCCGGCGGCGTTCCTGTATTTCCCCGAAAAGGGGCGCTACGAGACGGAGGCCGAGTTTCGCGCCCGCATCCGCGAGGACCTGGCCGCGAGCATCGACACGCTGACGGCGAAGCTGGGACGCAGGCCCACCATCCTCACCTGGCCCTATGGCAGCTACAACGAGATCGGCGTCGAGGAGGCGAAGAAGCTCGGCTTCGAGATGATCCTCACGCTCGACGACGGCTATTCCAGCATCCGCCGCCTCGACCGGGTCAACCGCTACTACCTCGAGACGCACCTCGACTGGCTTGCGGCATTCAAGGATGCGCTGAAGCGCGGCCTGCGGGAGGACTTCCGCATCCGGGGCGTCCAGGTCGACCTCGACCTCATCGTCAGCAAGAACTCCATGGAGGAGAGCAACCGCAACCTCGGGCTGTTGCTCGACCGGCTCGTCCGGATGGGCGTCAACACCGTGTTCCTCCAGGGTTTCTGTGACGTGGGCGCCACGGGCAACGTGAAGTCCCTCTACTTTGCCAACTCGGTGCTGCCCGTCGACCTGGATTTCCTGAGCCACGCCGTGAACCGCATCCGCTCGCGGGAGATGAAGGTCTTCGTGTGGATGCCGGCGCTGGCCTACGAGCTGCCCGAGACGGCGCTCAACGAGGAACTCAAGGTCCGGGAATGGAAGGGCGACAGGCCCGGGGTGACCTCGTCGTGGTACCGCAGGCTCTCGCCCTTCGACCCCCGGAGCCTGGAGGCGGCGAAGAAAATCTTCTCCGACCTGGCGGCCCGCGTGCAGTTCGACGGGATCCTGATCCAGGACGATGCCTACCTGGCCGAGACGGAGGACTTCCACCCCGCTGCAATCGAGGCCTTCCGCAGGCGCTACGGCGTATCCCCCGACCCGCAGGCCCTGAAGGCGGACAGGGAGCTCGGAGCGAAGTGGGTCGCCTTCAAGACGGAGGCCCTCGACCTCCACGTCGACGAACTCGTCAGGACCGTCCGGGCCTACCGCCCGGGCGCTGCCGTCGGCCGCAACCTCTATAGCTCCGTGGTCACGAACCCCGAAGCGACGCGGTGGTTCGCCCAGGACCTGCGGCGTTACCTCGAGAGATACGACTACACGGTCATCATGGCCTACGCCGCCATGGAGGGCCAAACGGACAGGCGCGCCTGGTACCGCGAGCTCTTCCGGGCCGCCGGGGGCATCAATGCCGCCGACCGGCTGGTCTTCAAGCTGCAGGCCTACGACTGGAAGAGGGGGACCTGGCTGGGCGACGCGGCGCTCAAGGACGACCTGACGTTCCTGCTCGCCCTGGGCGTGCGGCACGTGGCGTACTACCCCGACAACGTGTACCTCAACAGGCCCGATGCCGACACGATCGCCTCGATCCTCTCGGCCCGGGACGAGGTGAAGCGGAAGGAGTCTCCGCCGGCCATTGCGCCGGAGGGGGCCCTCGAGAGGCTGTTCAGGAAGCTGTTCAGCCCGAATCCATAACCGGTATCCACAGCAGCGCCAGCGGGGAGGGACCCGGCAGCACACCCTGCCCCGCCGACACGGGACATGACCATATACGAGATCATCGGGCTCTTCGTCTTCCTCTACCCGCTCTACATGAGCATCGTGTGGATGATCGGGGGCATCCTCTTCAGCCTCCGCCGCGAGGGCAGGGCGGAGCCTCGGCTGGAGGTCTGGCCCTATTTCACCGTCATCGTCCCCGGCCACAACGAGGAGCAGGTCATCGAGGAGACGGTCCTGAACCTCAGGGACCTCAACTACCCCAACTACGAGGTCATCGTCGTCAACGACGGCAGCACCGACGGCACGCGGCAGATCCTCGACCGTCTCGTGGCGGAACACCCGGGGTGGCTGCGGATCATCCACCTGGAGCCCAACAGCGGCAAGTCCAAGGCCCTCAACGCGGGCATCCTCGTGAGCCGAGGCGAGTTCATCCTCACGATCGACGCGGACTGCCTCGTCGACAAGGACGTGCTCAAGTGGATGGCCCATCACCTGGCGAACTTCCCCCGCGTGGGGGCCGTGACGGGCAACCCGCGGGTGCGCAACCGCACCTCGCTGCTGGCGAAGATCCAGGTCGGCGAGTACTCCAACATCATCGGGCTCATCAAACGCACCCAGCGCATCCTCGGGAAGGTCCTCACCGTCTCCGGCGTGATCGCGGCCTACCGCAAGAGCGCCGTCATCGAGTGCGGCCTCTTCGACAGCGACACCGTCACCGAGGACATCGACATCACCTGGAAGCTGCAGCGCAAGTTCTGGGACATCCGCTACGAGCCCCGGGCCCTGTGCTGGATCCTCGTCCCCGAGACCCTCAAGGGCCTCTGGCGGCAGCGGGTGCGCTGGGCGCAGGGCGGGGTCGAGGTGCTGCGCAAGCATCTCGACATCTGGAAGGACCGCCGGCACCGCCGCCTCGTCCCGGTCTACATCGAGTACGTCCTCGGCATCCTGTGGGCGCACACCTTCATGGCCATGGTGTTCCTCTGGCTCTTTTTCGTCGTCATGGACGGCGTGTGCCGCTACGCCCAGGTGCCCCTCTGCGAGCCGGTCATGCAGGTCTACCAGAAGTTCTTCCTCGGCTGGAACCCCCTGTACCCGCGCTGGTACGGGGCCATCCTGGGGCTGGCGTGCCTGATGACGTTCCTGACGAGCTTCTTCATCGACCTGCGCTACGAGAACCGGGCCTTCGTCAGGTACTACTTCTTCGTCATCTGGTACCCCGTGGGGTACTGGATCCTGGCGTCGCTGGCGGCCATCAAGGGCGTCTACAACTTCACCTTCCGAAGCAAGGAGGTTACGGTCAGATGGAAAAGCCCGGACAGGGGCCTCCACACCCTGAAGTCTTCGTCAAGGACGAAGTGAGATCCCCGCTGCGCCGATTCGTCGAGGACTTCATCACCGTCCTCTGCTGGGGGATCTATCTGTACCTGCTGCTGCCGCTGTTCACCCTGGTGCTGTGGGTCTTCGGCATCCAGACGATCTACGACCAGATCATCGGGGAGAAGGGGTACGAGGAGCTTGCCCGGCTGCTGCAGAACGGCGGCATCACGGTGTTCGTCATCTTCCTGATCGTCTCGGGCTGGACCTACTACAACTACCTCTGGTTCCTGCGGCGCGGGGAGAGGCGCGGGGGCCAGGTCCGGATCAGCAGCGACGTGGAGATAGCGGGGCTGCTCGGGACGGACAGCACAGCCATGGGGGAGATCCGAAAGGCCCGCCGCATGGAGATCCGCGTCGACGGCCCCTTGTACCGAATCACCGCGAAGGAGTAAAGGTCCGCCTCGCACGGCCGGCCGAAGCGGAAGCCCCGCCGCGAGCGGGGTCTTGCGCGCCCGAAAGCCCGGAGCAGAGGGTTGCCATACAAGCTCTGCCGATCCATGGTTTGCGACGCCTGGAAACGATGAACCCAACGAATCCAACCGAGGTTTCCCCATGACCCGCCGCCCGCCGTCCATCGTTACCGAGTTCATTGTCATGATCATCGCCATCGGCCTTGTCGCCGCGGGGCTCGAGGGCTACCTGCGGGTGACGGCCTCCCCGACGTCGAAGCTCTACGAGGGGATCGAGACCGTCCCGGACATCGCCGACACCTACTTCAAGCACGTCTTCCTGGAGAAGCACGCCACGAGGGACGCCTGGAACAACGCCAACTACGACCCGCACCTGGGCTGGGACTACCAGATTGCGGCCTCGCGCATCCGGGGGCCGCGCAAGACGGGCCCCAAGGCGGCCGGCACGTTCCGGGTCATCACCCTGGGCGACAGCTTCACCTGGGGCATCGAGGCGGGCGAGGAGGAGCACTTCCCGCACTACCTGGAGACGATCCTCCGGGCCCGGCGGCCGGCGGAGGTCTTCAACATGGGCGTGGGCAGCTACGGGATCGACCAGATGGTGCTGAAGTACGAGCGGCACGGGCGACCGCTGCGGCCCGACGTGGTTGTCCTGGGGATCTTCCCCCACGACTACGACCGGACGCGGCTTTCCTTCTACTCCTATGCGAAGCCCGTTTTCCGCCCCGACGCGAAGACGGGGCTCTATGTGCTCGAGAACGTCCCGGTGCCGCCGCCGCAGGAGGTCTATGCCTCGCTGAGGAAATCCCTCGACAGCCCCGGCAGCTATGCCTGGGTTTTCGTGAAGAACCGCGTGCGCAAGCTCCTGTCGACCCTGCCGGGGGGCAGCGGCTATTACGAGGAGACGGACCGGCTCGTGGAATACCTCCTCGCGCGCCTGAAGGGTGAGTTGGACAAGACGGGCACCCGGCTGCTCATCGTCCACATCCCCCGCGGGAACGCCTTCGAAAATGCGGAGGCCCTATCGAGGGCGAAGGGCGAGCCCCAGACGGTGCGCCTCCGGGCCCTGTACGCCAAGCTGAACATCCCCTTCGTCGACCTGCTCGAGGCCCTCCCGGCGAGGCACAAGACGGCCTCGATCTACAGGGATTTCTACGTCCACCGCCCCGACGGCACCATCGGCCACTTCACGCCGCGGGGAAACGCCGCGGTCGCGAAGATCATCGCCGAGGCGCTGAGGGAGAAGGGGATGATGAAGAACGGCAGCTGACCGACTGCACGGGTCCTTCGGCGGGCGGTCCTGCGAATGCGGTGAAAAACGGCTCGACGCCTCTGGAAGAGACCCGTTCCGATTCCTCAAATCAGTCAAGATCAAGCAGAGCATTCCCCTTTTTGTCTCCGTTCTTCTGGCCCGGATAGGATCGTCCGAATTGTTTCTCCAGAGAGCCCCACTCGGTATCAAATATGCAATAGGTAACCGGGCAACGACCGCTCTATAAGGAGAAAAAGGATGGCAACAGGCAAAGAACGCGAACGGGGGTTTCTGTCGGGGAAATTGGCAAAGAGGCTATGGGCCGTGATCCTGCCGGTCCTGCTGGCATCCTGCGGCGGCGGAAGCGATCCGGTGCCCAGTTTCCTGGTGGGAGGAACAGTCAGCGGTCTGGCCGGGAGCGGACTGGTGCTGCAGAACAACGGGACGGGCGATTTGAGTGTTGCGGCCGACGGCACGTTCACCTTTGCCGCCCGGGTGGCCAGCGGCGGTACGTACGCCGTGACTGTGAACACACAGCCGTCCGGCCCCTCGCAGACCTGCACGGTCACAAACGGCAGCGGGACCGTCTCCGGGTCCGATGTGACCAACGTGGCCGTTGTCTGTTCGACCAACACCTACGCGGTCCGCGCCGCGGTCAGCGGCCTGACGGGCAGCGGGCTCGTGCTGCAGAACAACGCGGGGGACGACCTGAGCATCACGGCCGACGGAATCCATGTCTTCACGATCCCGGTGGCCAGCGGGGCCGCCTACGCCGTCACCGTGAAGACGCAGCCGACGGGCCCCATGCAGACCTGCACGGTCACCGGAGGCACCGGCACGGTCGCCGGCACGGATGTAACCGCCTCCGTCCAGTGTGCTGCCGCCTACGTGCTTCCCACAACGGCCACCGACGTGAGCCTGCCGGCGGGCAGCGTGCTGGTCGACGGCAGCAGGGCCTACCTCATCGCGGGGACGGACTTCAAGGTGGTCGATGTCAGCGATCCGCTCAACCCCTCCGTCCTCGGGACCGTCGCCCATGGGTTCACCGACCTGCGCGTCGAAGCCCAGGCCATCCACGACAACATCGTCTGGTGCGTGCGGTCATCGTCCGGCGGATCTGGAGCGGCCACGTACGTATTCGGCGTCGATGTCAGCAACCCGGCGAACCCCTCCGTTCGGGGTTCTCTGACCCTGCAGGCGGCGACTTCGCTGCTCTCCACATCTTCGCTGATCTACGAGGGGTACTGGCTCGTGCACGACTACAGCCGCAACCTGATCTACGTCATTAACATCAGCAACCCGGACGCGCCGTCCGTCTACAGCCAGTGGGCGGTCCCCAACATGGTCAACGGCGGCCCGGGCCGGATGATGGTCGACGGGAACCTGCTGTACCTCACCTGCGGAGAAAACGGCACGTTGAGGATTTACAATCTGGCGAACCTGACTGCCGTGAGCGAGCTCGGCTCCGTCTCGACCGCGAACGAGACCTACGGCAACGCGGTCAAGATCGGGTCCTACGTGTATGTCATTGCCGGCACGTCGATGCGGATCATCGACGTATCCAACCCTGCGGCCCCGACCACCGCCGGAAGCGCGGTCGTGAACAACGGGACGGACCTCCGGGCGAGAAACGGAAAGCTGTTCCTGTTCGAGTGGAGCACGCCGACCGTTCGAGTCTATTCGCTGGCAAACCCCGTGGCTCCCGTGGTGGAGACCTCCTCGACCGTCACCTTTTCCGGCCCCACCGCCACATTGAACATCTCGCCGATGACGTGGGCCAGTGCCGGCTGGGTCGGGAACCATCTGGTCGGCATGACGTACGGGAGCGCCTCTGCGTATCACGGGGCGAGGGCGCTGGACTTCACGGTGAATTGAGCACTCGGCCATGACCCGGGGTCCCTCGAGAAGTGGATGACGGAAAGCGGCGGCGAAAAAGGCCGGGAACAACCAGCGGCAGACGGGAATCCCCCTGCCGGCTTCTGGGTGCCGACGCCCACAACCCAGTCCCCGCCCGGCGCCTCGGTCTCCGTCCAGCATCGCAGGGAGCTGATCCGGTCGTTCCGCCCGGCCTGCGAGAGGTCCGGGTAGTCGCCCGGGCAAAGGGGCCCGAGCATCCTGCCCTTCCATTCGGCATGCTCGTAGAACTCGCACCGGAGGTTGTCCCCCACCTTGATGGAGGAGATGGCGTCGTTGATGTTCGATCCGACGTGGGGAACGGCGATGCGGGATGGACGGCAAGAGACAGTCACCGCCCGGCGGTCATTACGGCCGAACGGTGAAAAACAGCGCGCGCCGCGAGGGACAACAGCGACAGGTCAATCCTGCAGGCGCCGGCGGAAGACGTCGGCGATCTCCTTTCTCTCGCCGCTTTTCCTTCCGTAATAGTCGAGGATCCTCAGGTTCAGCTCTGCGAAATTCACGGGCTTCACGAGGTACCCCTCGATGCCGAATTTCGCGCAGGCCAGGACATCCTCCTTCGAATCGAGGCTGCTGACGACGATCAGGGCCGTCGTCGAGTCCTCCTTGCGGATTTCCCTGATCAGGTTGTAGCCGCTCTTGAAGGGCAGCATGAGATCCGTGATGACGATGTCCGGCTTGAACTCCCGGTATTTCTGGGAGGCGATCTCCCCGTCCTCCGCGAAGACCTTGTCGAAAACCCGGTCCGAGAGCCGGTTTTCGTAAAGCTTCCTCTCGACCTTGTTGTCCTCGACGACCAGGATCTTCAGCTTCTCCGGGACCCGCGGCTTTGCGCCTGCCAGGATCGGGTTGAGAATGGCCAGGAATTCCTCCGGCGTGAAGGGCTTCTGGATGTAATCCGCGGCGCCCATTTTCATGCACTCGACGGCGAGTTTCACGTCGGCCATGCCCGTGACCATGAGGCACACCGTGTGCGGTGCCGTCTCCCGGATCTTCTTCAGGAGATCCTTTCCGTTCATCCCGGGCATGTTGACGTCGATGAGCGCGAGGTCGAAGACCTGCCCCGCCTCCAGGGCCTCGACCGCGTTCAGGGGATCCGGGTCGAGCCGGACGTCCGTGATGCCCGCCATCTGCAGGCACCGTTTCATGCTGTCCAGGAAATCCTGCTCGTCGTCGATCACGATCACGGAGTGATTCATGGCCTGTGGTCTTTCGCGTCTGATTTGGATTTGCGGCGGCAGTCGCCGGGTTCCGAGCCCCGAGCGACACGATTCCCGTTATTTATTGTGCGGTTGCAAGTCCCGGGCCATTTTGCAAAGAGGCACGCGGGCCGGGATGCCGGGCGCTAGAATGCCTGAATCGCGAAGAGCAGCACCGGCAGCACGAGGGCGAGCATGGCCGTCGTGACGAACCAGCAGGAGTTGGCCAGGTCGAGGTTCAGATCGTAGATCGAGGGCGGGATCAGGGCGTTGAAGGCCACGGGCATCGACGAGAGGATCAGCACGACCTTGAGCGGCAGCCCGCCGTCGATCCTGCCGAATCCCAGGCCCACGGCCAGCGCGCAGGTCAGGGCGGGCACGGCGGCGAACTTGATGGCGGCCACGGCGGCCGACTCCCGCAGGTAGTCCCCCACCCGGCGGAACCGCAGGGCGAGGCCCACGGAGACGAGGAGCATGAAGGCCTGGAGCGGGATCAAGACGGCGTTGACGGGACCGTAGACCGCGGGCCTGTCGAGGCCGCTCGCGTTGAGTGCGCCGCCCGCAACAAGGGCTGAAACCGAGACGAGGATCAGGGGGTCGCGCAGGAGGCCCCTCACGCGGTCCCAGCGGCCTTCAACCACGGCGTAGCCGCTGTAGTGCTTCGCGATGGGGAAGCCGATGGAGTAGTAGGAAAGCTCCTCGAAGATCTTGTAGATGGGCACGAGCGCGAAGCCCGGCTCGCCCAGGTAGACATAGCAGACGAGGGCGCCGATCGAGCCGATGTTGGTGAAGGAGCCGCAGCAGAAGAGGGCCCCCGTCTTCTTCGGCGGGAGGTGAAGAATCCTCGCCGCACCCAGGGCCAGCACGCCGCCCGTGACGATGGCGAAGAGTCCCACGAAGGGAAGTGCCGCGAGGGCCGCATCCCGGATGCTGACGATCCAGGTGGCGCCCACGATGGCCACGGGGTTGACGAACAGCAGCGCCGCCCGCTGGAGCCCCTTGCGAAGCGAGTCGATGGGGAGGGGCAGACGGATGACCCCGCGGGCCGCGAGCACCTGGATCGCATAGCCCAGCAGAAGCCCCGCGAGAATGACGGTAAAGGAAGTGAGAAGCTTTGCCACGGCCATCGGTCAAGGGCCCGCCCGGGAAAATTCCCGCCCGCATCCTATACCCCGGCCGCGACGCCCACTGCAAGCCAAACGTGGCAACTGTCTGGGCAGACGAAAAAAGGGCCGGCCGAAATCCGGCCGGCCCCTTGCGATCGGGGCGCAACACGGGATTCTCAATTCGGCGCGGCCTGCACGATCCCGACCATCTCCCGCGCGTTGTCCATTTCCTTCACCAGCCGGGCGAGGGACTCCTCGTAGTCCTGCTGCGTGAGCCCCAGGCGGCCCAGGGCCCCGTCCACCCCGTCGTAGGCCAGCCCGTCGGCGCCCCGGCCGATGCCCAGCATGAGGCAGCCCTGGTCGGCAAGATGTATGACCCAGGACATACGGTCCGCCTTGCCCTGCAGGCGGTCCGGCCGGTGGTGGTAGGCGATCGCGACACGGATGTCCTCCGGGAATTTCCACTGCGCGGCGATCATGCCTCCCAGCGTGGCGTGGTTCATGCCGAGCACCTTCTCCTCAGCCTCGAGGAACGGGCGGGACTGCTCCGCGACGATCTTCTTGATCTCGGCGTACTTGTCCTTCACGAACTCGCCGAGGACGATCTTCCCGATGTCGTGCAGGAGCGCCGCGGTGAAGAGGCTTGCGTCCGCATGCCGGGAGACCCTTTCCGCCAGGATCTGCGCCAGCAGGGCGGTCCCCACGGCATGCTCCCAGAGCTCCCTCGCCTCGGTCTCGTAGCCCGGCGTGCTCTTGAAGAAGCGCGACATGCCGGCGGCCATGACGGCCCGCACGACGTTCTGCCTGCCGAGGTACATGATGGCGTCGTGCACGTTGTCCACCTTGTGCCGCAGCCCGAAGTAGGCCGAGTTGCACATCCGCAGGATGTTGGCCGTGATCGACTGGTCCAGACGGATCACCTCCACGAGTTCCGTCAGCGAGGAATCGGGGTTGTTGATGAGCCCGGTCACCTTGTGGATCGTGGCGGGAAAGGCCGGAAGCCGGGTCATGGAATTCCGGATTGCGCTGTCGAGATTCATGCCATCTCCTCCCAGCCGCCGTCAGGCCGCTTCACGAGTGTTTTCCCCGTCGAGATGTCCATCCGCACGGCCCGGTTGTGGTTGCCCCCGGTGTCCTCCGCCGTCAGCGGGATGGCAAACTTCCCGAGGATCTGCCGGGCCGCCGCGATATTGCCCTCGCTGATGCTGCGGGAGATCCCCTGGCCCATCAGGATCGCCCCCCCGGCCAGGCGGGCCGTGAGCGACTCCCGGCGCGCACCCTTTTGCGTGCAGGTTTCGATCAGCAGCGGGATCGCCACGTCGGCGAACATGGCCGGGTACTCCCGGGCCCGCTGGGGGTCCGACGCCGAATCGGGCAGCATGAAGTGGGCGATGCCGCCGGTCGCTGTCTCGCGGTCGTAGAGCATGACGGCCGCCGTGGATCCCAGCCCGTAGACGACGAGTTGGTCCTGCGGATTGTTGCTCGCGGTGAAATCAGCCAGCTTGACGAGGATCTGGGGCATGGTGCAACCTGTTGCGGTTGTGGCTGGATCGGTTCGTGTTTACAGGTTGCCGTCCTTGCAATCAAGAAACGGACACGTTTTCCCGGAATGTTTGCATCCTTCGTGCCACGCACCGCTGGCTAATACTTACGTCGTAGGCAAAATCATACATCTTTGGTACTTGACTTCCCCCTGCGTTGGAATAAGCTTCCGGTTAAAATATTCAATTATCTCAAAATATTACATGAGATCCGCGGGGCGGGGGACCCAGGTGCGGCCGGTCCGGAAACAGGGCAGCCCTTTTTCTACGGCGGCCTAAGGTGACCGGGGCCGTGGCGGATTTCCGGTGCAGGCCGCATGGCTGAAGAGAGGCTTCTGGAGCGCATCCGAACCTGGAAAAACGAGCCGAGAAGGCGGGGCCGGGGAGAGCTGCGCCGGCAGATCGATTCCATCGTGGCCCACCTGCAGCGGATCCTCAACACCCGGCAGGGCAACGTGCCCATCTCCGGGGCATACGGGGTGCCGGACCTGACGGATTTCATGCTGTCCTATCCCGAATCGGTCACCGAGATCGAGAGGAGCATCCGGCAGGCCATCGAGGAGTACGAGCCGCGGCTCACCTCCGTCCGGGTGCGTTTCATGCACCAGGAGGAGGACGTCCTGTGCCTGCGGTTTCAGGTCGTGGCGCAGCTCCGGGGCGAGTCGGGCAGGAATGTCCTGATCGAGACGATCGTGGATTCGGACGGGAAGGTCAGCCTGAAGGGCTGACCGGAAACACCGTGGAGGGGTAGGGGCCGACATGATCAACCGGTATTTTCAACAGGAAATGAACCAGCTCAGGGAGCTCGGCGCCTCCTTCGCAAAGGCCTACCCGGCCCTGGCCCCCATGCTGAGCGGGCCGGCGGCGGATCCCGACGTGGAGCGACTGCTGGAAGGCGTCTCCTTCCAGACGGCCCTGCTGCGCCAGAAGCTCGACGACGACTTCCCCGAGATCATCCAGGACTTGGTCCGGATCATCTGGCCGCACTACCTGCGGCCGATTCCGTCCACGTCGACGGTCGTCTTCACGCCGAAGGCCACGCTCAGGCAGCCCGCGACAATCCCGGCGGGCACCCCTCTGGCCTCGCTCCCTGTCGATGGGACGCCGTGCCTGTTCCGGACCTGCAGCGACGTGGAGATCCATCCCCTGACGCTCCTGGAGGCCGCCTTCGAGCAGCCCCCGGGCCGGCCCCCGCAGGTGCGGCTGCTGATGGAACTCGTCGGGCTCCGGCTCTCCGACTGGCGCCCGGAGTCGCTCCGCTTTTTCCTGGCCGGTGACTACGCCGAGGCATCGGACCTGTACTTCCTGCTGATGCGGCACCTGAAGCGGGTCGTCCTCGAGCCGCTCGAGGGCGGCGATGCGGCCGCACTGCCCCCGGAGTGCCTGCGGGACGCAGGCTTTTCCGAACAGGCGGCCCTCGTTCCCTACCCGTCTCACGCCTTCCCGGGTTACCGTGTCCTGCAGGAGTATTTCGTCTCGCCGGAAAAGTTTCTCTACGTCGGGCTCTCCGGCTGGGACCGTTGGCGGGACAGGGGGGGCGGGTCGAAATTCGAGGTCCGCTTCGAGTTCGACGCCCTTCCCGTGCGCCCGGCACGGCTGGGCCGGGACGACGTCGCCCTCCATGCCACCCCCGTCGTCAACCTCTTCGCGCACGAGGCGGACCCCATCGCGCTGGATCACCGCCGCCCTTGGTACCCCGTGCGCCCGGCCGGTTACCACGCGGGCAGCGGCCAGGTCTATGCCGTCGACGCCGTGACGGGGTTCATCCAGGGGAGCGCCGCGGAGAGGCGCTACCTGCCCTTCGAGCATTTCAACCCCGACGTCCGCTCGACACCCGTCTATCACACGACCTGCAGGCGCTCCCCCGTCGGGCCCGGGGCCGACGTGTTTCTCTCCGTGGCCTACCCGCCCGAGGCGGGTGTGCCGCGGCCCGAGACCCTTTCCGTCGAATTGACGTGCACCAACGGCACGCTGCCCGAAAGCCTGCGCGTCGGGGACATCTGCGTCGCCACGGGGGCCTCGCCGGAGTTTGCGACCTTCCGGAACATCAAGCCCCTCACGCCGGCGGTGTTTCCGCCGCTTTCCACGAACTTCCTGTGGCGGCTCGTCTCGCACCTGTCGCTCAACTACCTTTCGCTCGCCCACCCGGACCGGCTGCGGGCCCTGCTGGACCTGTACGTCTTTCCGGAGTGCCGCGACCGGTCGGCCGTCCTGGCCAACCGCAAGCGCATCGCGGGCATCGAGCAGGTCGAGGACAGGCCGTCGGACCGCCTCGTCGGCGGGCTGCCGGTGAGGGGACGCGAGGTGACGTTCAGGCTGCGCCGCGATCACTACGTCTCGACGGGCGATCTGTTCCTCTTCGGCTCCGTCCTGGACGTCTTCCTGGGGGGCTACGCCTCCGTCAACTCGTTCACGAGCCTCGGCATCCGGGAAACGATGAAAGGAGAGACCTACCGATGGCCGGCCAGGCTGGGCAATCACCCGCTGATCTGACGGCGGACCTGCTGGGCAGGGGGCACGAGTACGCATTCGTCCAGGTCCTGCGCCTCATGCGGCTGCTCGGCCACGACGCGGAGACCCCCGGGGATGCGGCAGGCCCTGCTCCGGGACGGCGGCACCTGAGGATCCGCCCGGCCAATTCGCTGGGTTTCCCCGCGGCCGACATCGCCGCCGTCGAAAGGACGGGAGGCGATGAAGCCGGTTTCCGGGTCACCGCGACCTTCCTGGGGCTCTACGGGCCCGCCTCGCCGCTCCCCGCGTTCTACACGGAGGACCTCCTGCAGGATGAAACCTCCGACGAGTCGGTGACGCGGGACTTCCTGGACATCTTCAATCACCGGCTCTTTGCCCTCTTCTTCCGGTGCGCACTGAAATACCGCCTGTTCTTCCGGGTCTGCGAGGAGCGAAGCGCGGAGGACCTGGAGAGGCTCTTTTGCCTCCTGGGCCTGGGCGAGCCCGGACTGCGGCAGGGGCTCGCCGACGCGCAGTCCCTGCTGCGCTACATCGGCATTTTCACCCAGCACCCCCGCAGCGCCCTGGGGCTGGAGACCATGCTGCGCGATGCCTTCCCGGGGGTGCCGGTGCGGGTCCTCCCGTGCTGCCGGCGCCGCGTGCGCATCCCGGCCGAACAGCGGCTGCACCTCGGCCGGTCGGGGTGCCGACTCGGCATCGACAGCGTCCTCGGCGGGGAAATCGAGGACCGCACGGGCAAGATCCGCCTCCGTGTCGGCCCGGTGGACCTCGGCGCATTCCAGCGCCTCCTGCCTGGCAGCCGGGACCACGAACGGATCGCCCTGCTGACGCGCCTGTACCTGCAGGACCCCCTCGAGCGGGATGTGGAACTCGTGCTGGCGCAGGGGGAGGCCCGGACGACGCGCCTGGGCGGTGCGGCGATGTCGAGGCTGGGGCTCGACACCTGGGTGTTTTCCGGCGAGCGCATCGGGGAGACGAGCGCTGTCTTCCCGCTGCAACAGGGGTCGGCCGGATGATCACCGTCGACCTCAAGGCCCTGCTGGGCCGCCTCAACGACTTCTGCACCTCCGCCCTCGAGGGGGCGGCGGGCGCCTGTGTCGCCCGCACGCACTACGAGGTGACCGTCGAGCACTGCCTGGGCAGCCTTCTCGAGGAGCCCCGGTCGGACATCCCGCTGCTGCTGCGCCAACTCGGCGTGGATGCGGGCCGGTTGAAGCAGGCCGTCGAGGAGTGCCTCGAGGCCCTGCGCACCGGGAATACCGGCAGGCCCGTTTTCTCCCCCCTGCTCATCGAGTGGCTCGAGGAGGCGTGGCTCGTCTCCTCCATCGATTTCCAGGAGCAGCGCATCCGTTCGGCCGCCCTGCTGGGCGCGCTGGTGGGCCGGCTCTACCGGCTTGCCGAAGGGCGCTGCATCGACCTCCTCAAGCCCGTCACGCGCGATGCGCTTTACGCTGCGCTTGCCGCCGTTGCCGGCGCCTCCGTCGAGAGCGCCTCGCGCGGGGACGCCCCGCAACGCGGCGCGCCGCCCGACCCGTCGGGTGCCGCCGCCGTCCGGCGCTACTGCACGGACTTCACCGGCAAGGCGCGGGCAGGGGAAATCGACCCCGTCTTCGGCCGCGACCGGGAAATCGCCCGGATGATCGACATCCTGGCCCGCAGGCGCAAGAACAACCCCATCATCGTGGGCGAGGCGGGCGTGGGGAAGACGGCTGTCGTGGAGGGGCTCGCACTGCGCATCGTCGAGGACGACGTCCCGGAACTCCTGAGAGGGGTCTCCATCCTGGGGCTCGACATGGGCCTGCTGCAGGCCGGGGCCGGGGTCAAGGGGGAGTTCGAGAACCGCCTCAAGTCCGTCATCAGCGAGATCAAGGCCTCGCCCGCGCCGATCATCCTGTTCATCGACGAGGCCCACACCCTGATCGGGGCGGGCGGGCAGGCAGGGGGGAGCGACGCGGCCAACCTGCTCAAGCCGGCGCTTGCCCGGGGCGAGCTGCGCACCATCGCCGCGACGACCTGGTCCGAGTACAAGAAGTACTTCGAGAAGGACGCCGCGCTGGCCCGGCGCTTCCAGCCCGTCCAGCTCGACGAGCCCGACGTGGAGACGGCCGTTCTCATCCTGCGGGGCCTGAAGGACCGCTACGAGGCGGCGCACGGCGTCGTCGTCCGCGACGACGCGATCGTGGCCGCCGCCGAGCTCTCCGGCCGCTACATCTCGGGCCGGCAGCTGCCCGACAAGGCCGTGGATCTGCTCGACACGAGTGCGGCGAGGGTGAAGATTCTGCTCACGGCCAAGCCCGACGCCCTCGAGGACCGCGAGCGGTCCATGCGCGCCCTGGAGCGCGAGAAGAAGGCCCTCGAGCGCGACCGCCTGCACGGCATCGCCATCGACGAAGCGCGGCCCCTCGCAATCGAGGAAGAGCTCGCGCGGCTCCGCGGGGAGACGGATCGGCTCCGGGAGCGCTGGGGAAGGGAACATGCAATCGCGCAGCGGATGGTTTCGCTGCGCCGGGAGCTCTGCATGCTTGCGGGCGAGGGCCGGGAGGAGGAGAGGCGAAAGGAACTCAAGAACGAGCTCGACGGCGCGACGCGGGAACTCGAGGCCATCCAGGCAGGCTCGCCGCTCGTGCGCGTCGAGGTCGACCCGGATGTCGTCGCCAGGGTCGTCTCCGACTGGACGGGGATCCCCCTTGGCCGGGTGCTGCGCGACCAGGTCCGCAACGTGGTCAGCCTCGAGGAGGACCTGCGCCGGCGGATCAGGGGGCAGGACGAGGCGATGGCCTCCATCGCCGAGATCATCCGGGCGTCGAAGGCGGGGCTTGCGGACCCCCGCCAGCCGATGGGGGTGTTTCTCCTCGTCGGCCCCAGCGGCACGGGGAAGACGGAGACGGGGCTGGCCGTGGCGGACCTGCTCTTCGGCGGGGAGCGCTTCCTGACGATGATCAACATGAGCGAGTTCCAGGAGGCGCACACAGTGAGCCGCCTCATCGGGTCGCCCCCGGGCTACGTGGGCTTCGGCGAAGGCGGCGTGCTGACCGAGGCGGTGCGCCAGAGGCCCTACTCGGTCATCCTCGTCGACGAGGTCGAGAAGGCCCACCTCGACGTGGTCAACCTCTTCTACCAGGTCTTCGACAAGGGGACGCTCGCCGACGGCGAGGGCCGCATCATCGACTTCAGCAACACGGTCCTCTTTCTGACGAGCAACCTGGCCTCCGACGTGATTGCCCGGCTCTGCGCCGCAAACGGGCGCCCACCGGCCGGGGCGCTCGTCGGGGCGATCCGGCCGATCCTGTCGAAGCACTTCAAGCCGGCGCTGCTGGCCCGCATGACGATCGTGCCCTTCTACACCCTCGACCCTGCCTGCATGCAGGAGATCGTCTCCCTGAAGCTCGACAGGCTGGCCGCGCGCATGGCGGGAAACAGCAACATGAAGCTGACCTGGTCGCCCGAGGTGGTCGGGCAGATCGCGGCGCGGTGCACCGAGGTGGAGACGGGCGCCCGCAACATCGAACACATCCTGCGCGCGACGATTCTCCCGCAGCTCTCGCGGGAGATTCTCGCCCGCATGGGCGATGCGGCCATGCCCTCCGAGGTCCGCCTGGAAATGCAGGACGGGGCTTTCCGCATCCGCTTTTCGAACCCGGCGGGGATGTAGAGTTATCAGCGCGTCCCGACCCGGCCGGCGGGGCGTGAGCCGTGCCGAGTCGATCACGTCGCATAGGGGCTCATGGGGCGCAAGGTCGCCTTCCTGCCGGACGCTGCTCCCGTTGGGCTCGCCGCGATACGCATCGGTGAGGGCCAGGGGCGCCTGTTCGCGGGGGAACCGGAGCGTTCCGTCGGGCATGAATCGTGGACGTCGTGCGCGGGGCGACCGCGTGAAACGGCTGCACGTGCGGATCGGGCGCCCGGCAGGCGGGAGCGGGAAACGGGGAAGGGCTGCTAGTTGATGTCCGTGTCTCCGCTGATCTGGACATGGTGCGACGCGGCAATCTCCACGTCTTGCCCCGCGACGGCCACCCGGCTCGAGCCGTTGACCGACACCCCGGTGCCGCTGATCTCGATGGTGCCGTCCTTGTCGAGCCGGATCGAGGATTTGCCGCAGGTGATCCTGATGCTGTCCCCGGCCGCGATGTCGTAGCTCTTGCCCACCATCGTCTTCTTGATGAGCCCCACCTCCTCGGCCTGCCCGAGACCCACGGCCGTGTTCATGGCCCCCGCCACCGTGACGGCCAGCGCCCCGCCCACGGTCAGCGCCTTGGCCCCGCCCACGGTCTCCGCCGAGGCCAGCGTCACGGTCTCCGTCTTCGCGCCCCCCACCGTCACGCTCTGGTTCGAGCCCACGTTCAGGCTCATGTTCTGCCCGATCGTCTCGCTGTGGTTGGCCCCGACCCGGATCTCCTTGTTGACCCCGATCGTCTCGCTCTGGCTGGCCCCCACGGTCTTGATGCGGTTGTTGCCCACCGCGAGCGTCTCGTCATGGCCCACGCTCTGGCCCTTGTCGTTCTTGATCAGGATGTTCCAGTCGCGCTCGCCCTGCAGGTAGATGTGCTCCTCGCCCAGCTTGTCCTCGAAGCGCAGTTCGTTGAAGCCCTCGCCCTTGGGGTAGCTGCGGGTCCGGATGCCGCTCTGCGTCTTGTGGTGCCTAAGGTCGTAGAGCGGCTGGTTGTCCTGGTTGTAGAGGCAGCCCACGATGATGGGCCAGTCCGGGTCTCCCTCCATGAAGGCCACCAGCACCTCGTCGCCCACGCGGGGGATGAACTGGGCACCCCAGCCCCCGCCCCCCCAGGCCTGCGCCGTGCGCAGCCAGCAGGAGCTCTTCTCGTCTCTCTTCCCCAGGCGGTCCCAGTGGAACTGCACCTTCACGCGGCCCCAGTCGTCGGTGTAGATCTCCTCGCCCTCCGGGCCCACGACCGTGGCGGTCTGGAGACCCTGGATGACCGGCTTGTCGATGGCCCTTCCCGGGCGCAGGGGAACCGTCGCGGGAATCGCTGTGAGATGGTTCTGATAGCTGAAATCGCCCCCGATACCCGATTTCTCGCCGAGCACATGAAACTGCGAGCCGTTGTGTCTGACCATGACGCAGACGTATTTCCGGTCCAACTCCGAGAAATCGTGGCCGTCGAGCTCGAACGTGAAGCCCGGTATGAGCCTCGGGCTGTTGCTGCTGCCCTCGGCCATCTCTTCGAAGGTCTTTTGCTCCTCGAGCCGTATCCTTGCCAGCCGCCGGCCGCGCTCCGTGTGGCCGTAGTTGCACGGGTAGTCGTAGATCTCGTACTTGTCGTGGGTCTTGCCCTGGCGCTGGACGGTGAGGTCGAGCGAGGGTTTCTTGAAGTTGTAGGCCGTCTGCACGATCTTGCCGGGGCGGACACTGCGCGTGAGGGCAAACTCGCTGACGGACTCTTCCTGCGCGACGAGACCCCCGCCGGCGTTGCATGTCACCCTTGGATTGCCCTCGATCGGCTTGTAGGCGATGGTGCTGTCGGCAAAGACCAGCACATGCTTGTCCCGGTAGTGCTCGAAGAAGTAGAAGAGCCCTTCCTCCTCGAGGAGACGGGAGATGAAGATGAGGTCGGTCTCGCGGTATTGAACGCAATGCCTGCGCGGTTCGTAGCTCTCCGTGAGCCTGAATTCGTATCGATCCGTGGGGATGTTGTTGTCCTTGAGGATCTCCTTGACGATCTCGATGACGGATTTCTCCTGGAAGATGCGGCAGTCCTGGTTGAGCATCGAGAACCAGATGGAGGGCACCATTTTTGCCTGATACAGATAAAACCGCCCGTTTTTCCCGGACAGCATGAACTGGCTGATAACGCCGTGGAAATAGCGATCCCCGGTTTGCCCCACTACCGTCAGCAGCCCTTGCTTCTCGATCACATCCGCGGCCTTGATTTGGTCCTCGCTGATCAGAGAGAGGCTGACATCGAAAGGCGCGGAGATCTTCTCATCGGCGTTGAAGCTCTCGACGGCGATCCGGTAGTCTGCGCCCGATACGCTGAACTTGATCTTGCTCGCCTTCAGCGCATCGGCAATCGTCTCCATCACGGCCATGATCATCCCCTCCCATGATCACTTCCTTCGAAGCACTACGGCATCATTTTCTTCCAGCGGTCAGTGAGACCGCCGTCATTCAGATTTCCATCCGTTATCCACCACCGGTCCCGGATACGGCCCGGGACAGGCTGCGGCGGGACGACCCCTTGCGGTGGTGAAGCTTTTTGATTGGAAGGCTCGATGACCTCAATCGTGCCTTCCTGAAAGCCCTCTTGTCTCTGCATGGCATCGAGAAGTTTTTCCATCTCCTCGGGCTTGAGATCCTTTATATTTGTGTTGTCTACGTCCAGACCGGTCCATTTCTTAATATGATCAGCGTACGTTTCAGGGTCGTTATTGTCGGATTTGGGCGCGTAAACCCTTATCATCTTCCTGATCGATTCAGAATCTCCGTACTTTCCCCTGATCAGTTCTCTTTTCGCCTTTCTGCCCGTTTCTACGTCCGGGAAAATGGCAAATTTCCCGTCATCCCCTATTGCCCCATGCCTTGTTGCCCAACTGCCTTTGATGATGTTGCCCGGGTTGTTATTTCGCCAGGCGGGGGATCCGTTCTTCCTGATGGTTTGTCTGCCGTTTTGATCAGTATACATAATCGACTTGCCGGGGCCTTTTTTCGCTGACACAGTAGGCATATGACGTGCCTTTATGGCTTGCTTCCAATAAGCTTCTTTATGGTTTTCATCTCGCTGGAAATCACGTCAATTTTTTCTGCATCGTCCAATCCGGGGTACTTTTTCCGGGTCACATACTGTCTCTTCAAGCCGTAACTTTCCGCATTTTGAAGGGTATATATTCTTATGGTGTAATTATGGTTTCCATACAGAGTCTCCCTTTCCGCATTCCAAATCCTGTTCGCGGTGACAAAAACCCCCTCGATGCCATGCAAATTTGGGATAATGACGTATTCCCCCTGGAGATTGATTCGTGTCGTCGGCAAGAGATTATGGAACGTGCCGCTGCGCGAATGATACGTCCATATCGTAATGAGGCGTGTCGGCTCGACCTTACCCCCTGCCTCCGCGACAAACAATACTCCCGATTTCGGTGAGCGGGATTCACGAATCGCGACAAGTTTCAATTCCACAAAAATCGGGAATGCCTCGCTCCCGTCCTTTGCATAAAAACACTGCCTCGTACCGGAATCATTCAGCGGATTGAAACACAATCTGGCGGGCTTTTCTGTCATCTCCAGAGAGACGGTATCCGTCTCCCTGACCTGGTAGGCAGTGGCGGACCACTCGTTCGTTGTTCCCAGTGCAGTGCCAAGGTTAACATTCCCTACGGAAACGTAATCAGGATGATCGGCTTCGACTCCAGATGCGTGCAGCAGCATTACAATCAACGATAAAATGAGACAGGCGACACCCTTTTTCATCGGTAGGCACACTCCTTGTGAAGGGGATGCTATCCTCAACAGCCCCACCTCGGTGAAGTCGCGATTCTTCTGTTGCCTGGGCTGCCGCCAACGTGCATGCGTGCAGGAAATAGCCTTTGCCCGGTTTTGCCGTTCAGGTCCATACGGAAAAGGCAAAGTCCCTGCTGCAAGCAATCCTCCTCGCCGTCGGTTTTTTCAATCGAACCGAACACGGAGGACCGACGGGAAAAGGTCGTGCCCTCCCCGGGTCGGGGAGGGCCCTGCGAGAGTCTATGCACCGGTCATTATCGGGGCACGGCCCAGGAGTCCTCGGCCTCGATCCCGTCAGGCTCCCAGGTCCACTTGATCTTCTTGTACGTGAAGGACACCTCCTCCATGTGCCGGTAGGGCTCGTTCTCGGCGAGGAAGACCAGCGGCGTGCTGGGCTTCACGGAGACGACGATAGCATCTTCCAGGGTGTGCGTAAAGTAGTGCTCCTCGCTGCCCTGCTTGTTGATGCGGTACCACTTGATGGTCACGGTCTTGAGGTGCTCGCCCGTGCAGAGCGCCTGGTAGATCTTCGGCGAGCTCTTGTCGTACTCCTTGACGATCGTCAGCGGCCCGTGGATTCGCTTGCCGCTCCCGAGGCCCGACTGGGGGTCGCGGGGGATGTGGACGTCGTGGGTCATGGAGTAGACCAGGATCGTCCCCTCGCGGCCCTGCATGTCGCAGGAACCGTCGATTTTGCCCTGTTTCTCTCCCTGCATGGTCAGATGTGCTGGCATCGGCATAGATACAACCCTCCTCCTTTGATTTTGTATCGCATCGGTTGCCCGGCCTCACGCCGGGCAACCCCATGGATCAGCATGCTCCCGACTCCCGGGGTACGGCTGCCCCGAAAGCCTTCCAGGGCAGGGCGGTCGTGCGCGGCACCGCGCGGCGCGGGATCGTCCTCCGGCGACGGGCCGCCCGGCTTCTACTCCTTTTCCAGCTTGCCCACGAGCGACAGGGTGAAGTAGGCGCCCATGTACTTGAAGTGGGGCCGCACCTTCAGCGACACCCTGTACCAGCCGGGCTCGCCCTCCACCTCCTCGACCTTCACCTGGGCCTGGCGCAGGGGCCTGCGGCTGCGCACCCCGGGCATGGGGCTGTCCATGTCGGCCACGTACTGCCGGATCCAGTTGTTGAGCTCCGTCTCCAGGTCGGCCCGCTCCTTCCACGTGCCGATGTTCTCGCGCTGGATGACCTTCAGGTAGTGCGCCAGGCGGCTGATGATGAACATGTAGGGCAGCTGCAGCCCGAGCTTGTAGTTGCGCTCGGCCTCCTTGCCCTCCTTGCTGCTCCCGAAGTACTTCGGCTTCTGCGCCGAGTTGGCGGAGAAGAAGGCGGCGTTGTCGCTTCCCTTGCGCATGGTCAGGGCGATGAAGCCCTCCTCGGCCAGCTCGAACTCCCGGCGCTCCGAGATGAGCACCTCCGTGGGGATCTTCGTCTGGATGGCGCCCATGGCCTCGAACTGGTGCAGCGGCAAATCGGTGACGGCGCCGCCGCCCTGGGGGCCGATGATGTTGGCGCACCAGCGGTACTGGGCGAAGCTCTCCGCGATCCGGCTCGCCAGGGCGAAGGCCGTGTTGCCCCAGCAGTAGTCCCCGTGGCTGCCGGAGACGTTCTCGCGGTAGGCGAAGCTCTTCACCGGCGCGTTCTCCGGGTCGTAGGGCAGGCGCAGCAGGAAGCGGGGCAGCGTGAGGCCCACGTAGCGGGCGTCCTCGGTCTCGCGGAAGGACTGCCACTTGATGTACTGCGGCCCCTCGAGGATCGACCGGATGTCCTTGAGGTTCGGCAGCGCGGCGAAGTCGCTGTAGCCGAAGAAGGCCGGGCTCGCGGCGGCGAGAAACGGCGCGTGCGCCATCCCGGCCACGCCCGCCACGTACTGCAGCAGCTTCATGTCCTGCGGCCCCGGGCCGAACTCGTAGTTGCCGACGAGCACGCCGTAGGGCTGGCCGCCGAACTGGCCGTACTCGCTCGTGTAGATCGTCTTGTAGAGCCCCGACTTGGGAATCTCGGGGGCGTCCTCGAAGTCCTCCAGCAGGTCGGCCTTCGAGACGTTGAGCATCTCGATCTTGATGTTTTCCCGGAAGTCCGTGCGGTCCACGAGGAACTTCAGGGAGCGCCAGCCCGACTCGAGCCTCTGGAACTCCCGGTGGTGGAGCACCTCGTCGAGCTGCATGCCGATCTTGCGGTCGATCTCGGCGATCATGTCGTCCACGACGGCCCTGGAGACCTTCGCCGCCCTGCGGGCCGGCGTGAGCATTTGCGCCAGCAGGGCCTCCACCCCCTTGCGGGTGATCGGGTAGGCCTCGTCGGAAGGCTGCAGCCGCGTGGCCTGCACGATCTCCTCCAGCAGCGAGGTCCCCGGCGCGGTCCCGGCGGCGGCCGTTTTCTTCAGGTCTTGTGCTGTACTCATCGCTATCCCTCCCTACTCTTCGATGCCGATCTCGGCGAGAAGCTTTGCGCTGGCGTTTTCGTCCTTGAGCAGCTCCTGGATCTTCCTGCGGAATTCCGGGACGTTCGACAGGGGGCCCTTCAGCGCCCGCAGGGCCTCGCGCAGCTCGAGCAGGCGCTTGAGCTCCGGGACCTGCTCCACGATCGCCTCGGGGCCGAAATCCTTCATGGACTCGATCCTGAGGCTCAGGTGCATGGTCTCGTCGGCATTGCCCGAGAGCCGGTTGGGCACGCTGAAGTTCAGGGTGATCCCCTGGGCCTTCAGCACCTCGTTGAAGTTGTCCTTGTCGATGGTGATGGGCTCCCGCCGCTCCAGGGGGCGGTCGTCGGTGCGGCCGGTGAAGTCGCCCATGACGAGCATCTTCAGGGGCAGCTCCACCTCCTCCTTTGCATCGCCCGCGGCGGGGCGGTAGACGATGTTGACTCTTTCCTTCGGCGCGACGGTCGGGTCCTTGGCCATGGTCTCCTCCTCGGTGTTATTGCATTTTCCTTGTTATCCGTATTTCCCCAGGCGCAACGCCTCGGCCATGTCCAGCCGGGCGATGCGGTACAGGACATCGGCCGTTTTCGTCTTGAACGAGGCCTCCGGCTGCGACTCCAGGCCCGAGAGGACCAGTTTCAGCCCCCGAAGCGTCAGGGAGGGCTCGTACTCCTCCAGGCGGTACGTGTCGATGTCGCGCAGGATCTGCTCCAGATGTGGCAGGGCGAGCTTGCCCTGCCTGGCCTCGATGAGCATCCGCGAGACGGCCAGCCGCCAGAGGATCCGGTCGCGGCCGGACGATGCCTGTTTCAGGTTGCGCTGCAGCGTCTCCAGGGCCTCCAGGAGGAGGCCCTGGCCGACGAGGGCCTCGGCCTCGGCGACCTCGCCGGCGATCCGGTCCTCGCCCGGGACGGCGCCGGGCGGGGCGTCGGTCCTTGCCTCCCCGGCGGGCCGGGCATGGAGGGCGATGCCCTTGAGCCAGTTGCGGGTCTCCGGGTTGGCGAAGGGCGTGCCGTCGGCGAAGGACAGATTTTCCAGGCCGGGAAGGCGGTAAAGCAGAAACGCCGTTTCCTGGCAGACGACCCCGTGCGCCTTCAGGTGCCGGTTGCCGAGGCGGGCCAGGGCCTCGGCAACCAGCCGGTTGAGGTCGAGCCAGAAGATGAACTGGGGCAGACGCCCCTCGGCGGCCTTCAGCAGGGCCTCGGCGTTGCCCGTGTTGCGCAGGTCGAAGAGCATCCGGGCGACCTCGCCCGTCGGCGCCGGGATCCGCGTCCGCCCGCCCGCGGCGGGCGGCAGGCTCTCCACGGAAAGCCAGAGGCTCTTGCGGTTGAGCCGGTAGACGAGCGGGTTGGCCGGGTCCTGCTGCCAGAGCCGGCCGGCGATCTCGCGCAGCCGCTGCAGGTGGCTCTCGAGTTCCCGCTGCGCGCCCTGGGGCGACCGGATTCCGGGTTCCGCCGCCGCCGGCGAGGGCGCCGCGTCCGGCACGGGACCGGCGGCGGGTACGGGCTCGGCCGGCTGCGGGGCAGCCCGGGCCTGCGGGGTCTCGGGCTCCGCTTTCTCCTCCTGCGGGCAGAGCGTGCAGAGCCACTCGCGGATCGCCGCAAGGGAGGGCGGCCCGTCGAGATGCCGGCGCATGAACTGCTCGAGCCGCCCCGTGTGCTCGGCCAGCTTCGCCGCCAGGGCCGCGGGGACGGGCGTCTGCGGCAGCTGACGAACGGCGGCCTCCGTCTTTTCCGCCCACCACTCCATGGCGCGCAGCCTGCCGCGCATCCGTTCCCTCGGCGGGTAGAGCTCCTCCCAGTACTTCCCCACGAGGTCCGTCAACAGCTTCACGCCGATGGCAAGGCCCTCGTGCTGCCGGGTGTAGACCAAGCCCACGGCGAGGTACCCCGCAACGACGAGGTCCTTGGACTTGTGGGCCAGGATGTCCGAGGCGAAGCGGACGACCTTCTCCCAGTTGACGCTGCCCGAGGCGCTCGGCGACGAGAGCTTGTCCACCTCGGCCTGCAGCTCCTCGAAGGCGGGGTCGTACCGGACATCGGAGCCGCAGGGCCTCTCGGCCGACACGGGCGCCTTGCCCAGCGACGAGAGGTCCATGGAGTGCTCGGGCCCGATCGTGTTGTTCCAGAGGCCCGCCGACGAGACGGACCAGAGCTGCACGAAGTCGGGGGGCGCGAGCGACCGCTTGAAGGCGGCCAGGCAGGCCTTCTCCAGCGTGCCGCCCATGAAGAGGGTGCTGGGGGCCTGCTTGAGGGCCTCCCGGAAGAGGTGGTGCCAGAGGCTCACCTGCAGGATCCTGTCGACGTAAGCCCCGCGGTCGAGGCTCACGAACATCTCGGCCCGGCCCGCCAGCGCGGCGGCCTTGCGGCCGAGCTGCCTGAGATCCAGGAAGGAGGCATAGGGGTCCAGGGGCGAGCCGATCTCGTTGAGGCTCTTGCGCCGCTCCGCGTGCTCCTGCCACGCGCCGGACGGCGGCCGGACGCCGGCGAGCTCCGCCTCGAGTTTCGCCACGTCATCGAAACGGTGCGTGGCCAGGTACTCGAGCTGGCACCAGGTGTTCTCGCAGGCGAAGGGAAGGAGGTCCCAGTGCTCCTCCCAGTCCCGCAGCGGCCCCGTGCCGATGAGGAAGAAGGGGTAGGGCCGGCCCACGCCGTCGCTGCTTTCGCGGATGACGCCGCAGACGAGGGCATCCCTGCCGGCGCCCTTTGACCAGAAGCGCCAGGAGCAGAACTCGGGCGCGGCGCCTGCCTCTGCGGTGAGCGCCTTGTAGCCACCGTCCACCCAGCTCTCGAACCCCTCAAAGAAGGGGCCGCCTTCGGCCAGCCGGATGAAGTCCTTGGCCGCGGGGTGCTTCCCCGCGGCGGCGAAACGCCAGGTCTGGATGGACACGACCGCGCTCATCGCCTGCCGATTCTCCCCGGGGCCTGCCCCGCTGGTGTCGTGATGGTCTGGATGACCGGCCCGCTGCCGAAGAACTGGTAGTGGACCTTGATCCACTTGATCCCGAGGCGGGCAAGGGCCGCCTTCTCACCGGGGAACTCGCCGGCCTGCAGGGTCCGCTGGCCGCCGCCGAAGCTCTTGAGGAACTCGGGGAACGCCTGCGGCCCCATGAAGCGTTTCGTGAGGACGAAGTCCGACACCTCGATCTGCAGGATCACGTCGCTGCACGCATCCGGCGACCAGCTGAAGGTCTTGTGCACGGGGTAGTTGTAATTCGCAATCGTCTGCATGCTCCCGCCGCAGTAAAGCTCCAGGCGCGTGCCGTGCGGCTGGATGCTCGCATCCCGGTTGGCCTCCGTCGGCAGGCCCCGGATGCCCACGGTGTAGGTGCTCTGCCTCGGCGAGGCCTGGGCCTTGGCCTGGACCTGGGCCCCCTTGTTCAGGTAGGCGAAGAGGGCCCTGTCCAGCGGGATCGTGGAGCCGAGGGCCTCCTTGGCGTGGTAGCCGCTTCGGGGGCTGCGGCTCAGAAACGGCGCGGCGGGACCCTTGACGAACTTCCAGACCAGGCCGTCCGTTCCCACGAGCAGCGCCGAGGCCTCGCGGGCGCTCATGCCCGCCACGGGCGCCAGCACCTGCTCGTTCCACTGGCTTTCAAGCTGGGCCGCCGTCTCCCGGCAGGCGTACGCCCAGAGGAAATCCAGAGGGCCCGCGATGAGACGGCCCACGGTCTCGTCGGGGGCCGCCCCGTCGCCGATCGCGCTCCGGACCTTGTCCAGGGCCGCGTAGCCGGCGTAGAAGGGCGACTTGCTCGCGACGGGGTCCTCGCCGAAGACCTGCGCGGTGAGCTGGTAGGCCTGGTTGCGCGAGGCCACGGCCGGCGCGATGGCCGCCAGCGATGCCTTGTAGACGCCGAAGGCCTGTGCCGCCGCCATCTGCTGCTCGAGCCTCTTCGCCGCCGCCTCGCGTCCGAGCTTCTGCTCCACCGCGGCCAGCAGCTGCCTTCCGCTCTCCGCGGCCCGGTTCAGGGTCCCGCTCGCCTCCTGGGCGAGTCCCTGGGCCCGGATGAGCTGAAACTGCAGGACCTGGGCGATCCAGGGCGGCGCGGTCCAGCCCGCGACCAGCGGTTCGAGCTCGACGGTGAGGCGGTTGAGGAAGACGAAGTAGGGGCCCCCGTCGAGGGCCATCCGCGCGGCCACCCGCTGCACGTCCCGGGGGTTCTTGAGGCGTGCGGCGCCGCCGGGGAAACCCTCGGCGAAGGATTTCCAGGCCTCGAAGGCCAGCGCGCGGTACTTCGCGTCGAACTCGGCCCGGCTCTTCGCCAGCTGCGGCGTCTCCGGCAGGGCCTCCTCCAGCTCCTTGAGGAAGCCGTCGATCGCCTGCCGGCCCTTGCCCGTGAAGCGCGGCGGCACCTGCCGCTCTCCCGCGAGGGCCTGGCCCGGCCCCCAGAACTCCTCGAGCGTCACCGGGGCGAGACCGGCCTCGAACTCCGCGAGCGCGAGCAGCCAGGACATCCCCGGTGCCCGCGCATGGAGCTGGCCGAGCATGACCTGCAGGGCGGCAATCTCCCGGCGGGTCTCGTCGGGGTCCGACCGCCAGGCCAGGTAGTGGAGGTGGATGTCACCGAGGGTCGCGTTGAGCTCCGGGCCGGCTCCCTGCCCGTCGCGGCCCGGGATGAGCCAGGCCGGCTGGGGTTTCTTCCGCATCGCCTCGAGACCGCCCCGCTCGAGCGAGGCCCGCAGCACGTTGATGCGGCGCGTCAGGTGGAGCATGAAGGGCGCGACCTGCTCGTCGGGCAGGCCCGGGGGAAGGGCGCGCAGGGCGTCCGTGAGCCTGCGGTCGAAGGGCTGCGCGAGGCCCTCGCGGACCAGGCCGCAGTAGCGGGCCTTGAGTTCCCGCTCCACGCGGAGGCTCTCGTGCAGGCCGAACCGCGGGATCCACCAGTTACGGTTCTGTTCCTCCACCCGCACCACCCCCTTGCGGACGGAATCCAGGGCCGCCGCGTCGGCTGCAAGGTCGCCCCGCAGCGCGGGCATCCGGGGGATCTCCACGGCGGTCTCGCTGATCGTCTGCAGGTTCTTGACGAAGGAGAAGCTCAGCAGGCCGCAGAGGGCCACGCACAGGACAACCCAGGCCGTCAGCCCCAGGTTTCCCGTCAGGGTCCTCCACTCCAGGGCGCGGCGGGTCGGCGTGGAGAGGTTGCGGTCCCGGGGCAGGACCTTCGCGAAGAAGTCGTGCAGGAACAGGCCCCGTGCCGTCCCGGGCAGGACCTCCCGGTCGTCGGCGACCCCCAGCTTGCGGGTGAAGGTCGACCAGGGGCTGCCCTCCTGGCGGCCGCTGGAGAAGAACAGGCCCCGCAGCACGGGGGTCTCCTGGTAGGGGTTGTGGCTGAAGAGCGTTTTCATGAACGCCTCGAGGCCCGGCTGCATGCCTTCGAACTCCTCGGGGTACAGGAGCAGGGCCGGGTCCGCCTGCTTCGACTGGAGCTGGTAGAGCAGCAGCAGGCGCATGTTGCGCAGGCGCTTGCCCACCGTCTTCATGGCGCTGTCCGTGAAGGCGGCGACGTCCGTCGAGAGGGTCTGGTTGACCATGCCCATGGGCTGGCGCAGGCTCCCCTCGGGCAGCTGGGCGCAGAAGCTGTTCATGCCCTGGATGAGGTCGCACTTCGTCACCAGCACGTAGACGGGGAACTTGACGCCGAGCACCCGCATCATCTCGTCGATGCGGCGCCGGACCGTCCGCGCCTCCTCCTCGATCGCCTCGCGGCCTGCGCCCACGAGCTTGTCGGCCGCCACGGTCACGATCAGGCCGTTGAGGGGCTCGCGCCGGCGGTACTTCACGAGCAGGGAGAGGAACCTCTGCCACTCGTCCCTGTCCGGCTCCCCGTTGACGGGGATCGTGTAGCGGCCGGCCGTGTCGACGACGATGGCGTTCTCCAGGAACCACCAGTCGCAGTTGCGGGTGCCCGAGACCCCCGCCGTCCGTCCGGTGTCGGTGAAGGGCGACGCGAGACGGGCGCTGCTCAGGGCGGTCGTCTTCCCCGAGCCGCTCTCGCCGACGACCATGTACCAGGGCAGGACGTACAGGGGATTTCCCCGCTTCTTCAGGTGGGAGGCGCGGAGGGTGTCGACCGCCTCCTTCCAGCGTTGCTGGAGCTCCCGCTGGTCGTCGCGCTCCTTGGCGCTCAGCGCCTGGAGGCGCGACTCGTCCTGCTCGATCACCTCCCGGACGAACCGCTGCTCGCGGCGGCGTTTCCAGACCTTCCAGGCCGCGACGCCCCCGATCGCCAGTCCCGCCAAGAGCAGCGCGAGGAAGAACCCGACCCACAGGGGCCAGCGCATCAGCAGCACCAGCCCGAGGACGAGCGTGATCGCCAGGGCGACGACGAAGACCGCGAGGACGACTTTCAGGATTTTCAGGATCCGCTCTTTCATCCGTATGACACCGCCCGCAGGAAATTCTCGCCCACATGGCCGAGGATGAAGAAGTACATCATGAACAGGAGGCCGAACAGCGCGGCCGGCCCGGCGACACAGGCCACGGTGATCCAGGACCAGCGCGGCGGCCGCTTGCGGGTGCCCGGGTCCACCGAACCGGCGGGCCACGCCTCGGGGAACAGTTCCACCCGTTCGAGGGACGGGATGCCCAGGGAGCTCCCCATGAGCAGCTTGAGGCTCGAGGTCTTGAGCTGCTCGAGGGCGTACTCGTCGCTGTGGTGGCGGCCCTTGAACCCCAGGGCGAGGCACAGGTAGTAGATTTCGCGGACCTCGCGCTGGTGGGCGCCCAGGGCGCCCAGGCGTTCGTAGAACGTCTCGCCGGCGTCCGTCGTGCGGTAGTGGACGCGCTGGAGCTGCTCGCGCAGCCAGAGGTCCCTCTCCCGCCACGGCGAGGCGAGGATCGCCTCGTCGATCCAGGCGAAGACGGCGAAGCGCGCCTGGTCGTAATCCTCCTGGGGCACGAGGCCCTTCTTCAGGTTTTCCTCGCTCGCGGCGACGAGCCGCTGGATGTCCCCCCGGACCCGCTCGAAGGACGGCTGGCGGCTCTCGACGGAGCGCAGGAAATAGGTGACGTAGGCGATGAGGTCGATGAAGCAGTCGCTCAGGTGCATGGTTACGCTCTCCCCACAACCATCAGTTCCGCGTCCAGGTCATCGGGCGCGCTGGCCCAGTACAGGGCCACGTTGCGGTTCTTCATCACCGACTCCCACAGCTCGCTGCGGTGCTGGACGGCGAAGTACAGGGTGTTGGAGCGCCAGGGCAGCTCCTTGGGCGTCTGGAGCTGGTGCTCGAGGCCGATGCCCGGCAGGGCCCGCGCGACGATGACGCGCAGGTCCTCCCGCGAGCCGAGCTTCACGACCGTCCTGACGGCCTGCAGGACGTCCTGCGGGTTCGACTCGGTCCGCAGCGCGAGGTAGAAGCGGTTGCGCCCCTCGAAGAGCGCGGGCCGCAGGTCGGCGGCCCAGTGGGCCCCGTCCCGGGTGAGGCGGATGATGTACTCCGGGCCCGCGGTGATCTCGTCGAGCAGGCTCGAGAGGAGGTCCTGCAGGGCCGCGTAGCATCCCCAGAGGTCCCGGTGGTTGTACGGTGGGACCATCCGGCGGCCGTCGCTCCACTCGCCCAGGGCGTTGACGTGCTCGGAGAAGGACGACAGCTCGCCGACGAGCTGCCGCAGCGCGCCGTAGGCGGCCCAGGGGTGCACGTCGCGGGTTTCCGTGAAGTGGTGCAGCAGCGGCACGGCGCGGTTGATCGACCGCAGGGCCAGGACGTAGACCATGTCGCGCGAGCCGAACTCGGCCGAGTGGATGCCGCGCCGCTTCTTGTACTCCTCGAGCTGGCGGCCGCGGGCGGTCAGCTGGTCGCGGATCTCGCCGATGAGCTTCATGAGCGGCTCCGACGACGCCAGCGTCAGGCACGGGGGGCTGTAGTCTTCCGACAGGCGCACCTCGGCGCCGGACCGCACCAGCTGCGCCAGCGGCAGCAGGACGTAGCCGCCCGCCTCGGCGATTTCGTGCTCCCAGAGCAGCTTCAGGACGTAATGAAGCCTCCGGACGCGGCCCTCGGGGCCCCCCGCGTGCAGGTCGGCGATCACCTCGGGGTCGGTCGTCGCCGCGAACCGGGTCGTCACGCCGGAGACGTCCTCCAGGGTCTCGACGACCGTCACGTTCTCACCCGCCTCGTTCCACGCCTTGAGGGCGAGCCAGACGTTGAGGGGGCCGGCCCAGGACTCGTCGAAGGATCGCGCCGGGAGCACGGCGTTGCCGGGCAGCTCGACCCAAGTCCCGTCGGGGAACAGGAACGAGCCCCGGTGCACGTCGAGAATCCGGTTGGGCAGGGCCGAGGCGCGGATCTCCAGCTGCGCCACCCCCCAGAGGTGAGGGGCCGCGTACCGGCCGTAGGGTGCAAGCAGCCCGCGGAGGGACTGCTCCTGGAGCTGGAAGTGCTGCGGCTGCAGGAAGAGCCCCTGCTGCCAGAAGAGAGGCCTCGCGACGCTCATGACTCGCCCCCCTTGAGGATGCGCAGCTCCTGGGGGCCGCAGAAGACGCTGATGTCCGTGCCCCCGGGTTTCTTGAAGAAGGGCATCCCCTTCAGGGGCAGGGGCATCGTCTTGACGGCGTCCTTCTTCTTGAATCCGTAGTAGCCGGCCACGATGGCGACGTGCCGGGTCCCCTCGGAGACCTCCATGGCGTCGTAGAGGTCGCGTCCGGGCTGGACCACGAGCCGCTTGGCGAAGTTCACGCTCGGGTCGAAGCGGCTGCACTCCATGAGCCTCGCCACCCCCTCCTTCTCCTCGAGGACCTGGTTGAATCCGTTGAGGTCCCGCAACTGGTAGGCGCACACGGTGAGGGCATGGGGGGCTCCCTGGTAGAGGTTGAGCTGCCGGTCGCCGCGGAAGTGCACGTTGATCCCCCCCTCGATGTAGGGGGACATGGCGGCGCGGCCGCCGGTGGCGGCGCACGAGGCAACCAGGCTCATCAGCGCCAGGATGACAATCGGCAACAGGGTCTTTTTCATCGGGTTTTCCTCACAAGGGTGTCAGCTGAGCGGGTTTTCCCTCAGCAGCTTCAAGACCACGAGGTACATGCTGCGGTTGCGGCAGTTGAACCGGAACTCGCACTCCTTCAGGTGCAGGTAGAAGGTCGACCCGGGCACGCCGCGGAATTTCGCGAGCCGCCTCCGGGCGTACCGGCGGAAACTCCGGATGCCGTCGGCCCTCCCGTCGGCCCCCCGATGGCCGTCCTTCGCGTCGGTCTCGTCGCCGAGGCCGCCGTATCCGCGCCAGGCGTCGGGGCGCAGGATGTCGGCCGGCCCGCCGCCGTGACCCGATGGGCCGTCGCCTTCCAGGACGAAGCCTGCGCTGACGCGCCCGCCGCGCTCGAAGATCCCGATGACGGGGATTCGCCCGCGTCGGCCGCCGCTGCTGCAGGTTCCGCCCGCGCCGGTCCCGCCGGTCGGGAAGGCCTCCTCGCAGTGCTCCGCGATGCGCTCACGGATCCGCAGCAGGTAGCGGTTGACGGTGTTGCGGTTCAGGCGGGTCAGGGCGGCGATCTTGTGGGCATCGAGGTCGAGCGCGAAGTACCGGACCAGCTCCCGGAACTTGGCCTCGGAGATTTTCGAACGCTTCGCGTATCGGTTCGCTGTTGACATGATTGGCTTTTCCGGGATTTGCACGCTTTCCTGTTGGTCCAGTTCCGCAGTGCGGCCATGAAAACGGAAAAGGCCGGGCGAGTCAATCGCGCCCCGGTATGATTTTAGGGTACGAAGAAAGTATGAGCGGGACTAATGCTTCGTGATGAGAGGGGGTGGGGAACTTTTTCGGTTCGCTCTCGTCTAAGGGATCAGAGGCGGACAAAAGCCCATCATCATCTGCAGGAGGAGATCATGCACATCGTGTTCCTGTTGCTTGCGGCTCTTTGCTTCGGGTTCCCCGCTGCGGCGCCCGCCGCTGTGGGCAGCGCGGTTGACGTCAGCATTGTCACCGACGGCGGCCGGCCCCTCCCCCTCTACCCGCACGCGGGCTCGCAGGCCGTGAAAAAGGCCTACGCCGAGGCGGTGAAGGGGGATCACTACCGCATTGTGGTCCGGAACAACCTCAACCGGCGGGTCGGGGTGGTGGTGGCCGTCGACGGGCGCAACATCATCTCGGGGCAGCAATCGTGGCTGAAGCACACCGAGCGGATGTACATCCTCGAGCCTTACGCCGTCAACGAGTACTCGGGCTGGCGCACGGCGCAGGACCGGGTCCACCGCTTCTACTTCACCGACGCGCCCGACTCCTATGCCGCCGCCTTCGGCGATCAATCCGCCATGGGGGTCATCGCCGTTGCCGTCTATCCGGAGGTCCAGCGGCAAAAGAGACCGCACGATCTCTCCGCCGCGGCCCCCGGGGCCCGCCCGCAGGCCGACGCGGAGGCGAAGGCCTCGGCGCGGGTCGAGGCATCGCCCGGCACAGGTTGGGGCAGGGAGGAGTACTCCCCCTCGCGCGTCGTCCGCTTCGAGCCCGAGAGCAAGGCCGTCGAGACGGTCCTGATCAAGTACGAGTGGCGGGAGACCCTGTGCCGCGCGGGCGTCATCGCCTGCGGGCAGACCTACGGGCGCATCCCCAACCGTCTCTGGGACGATACCGGCTATGCCCCCCCGCCGGTGCGGCGGTGAAACCTGTTGGAATGGAATATCGGGGAATCAAGCGAGCGAAGGGACCGGGGCGGTGGACGGCAGGCCCACCGCCCCGGCGGGATTTTCTTCATCGTGAGCGAAGTTTCCCGGTGACTTCCGTTTCGGTTCCTTGGGCGTGCAGTCCGAGGCCCCGCTCGCTACGGTTTCGGGATCCCGCTCGGCCAGAAATTCTGCCCCGCACCGGCGCTGATCAGCTTCGGCGTGACGGGCACCGGCGCAGGCGGGGGCGCCCCGGGCGGCAGCGTGAGCAGGCCCGTGATCGTCGGCAGCAGCTCCTTGATGGAGACATAGTAGAGGGCCTGCGGCTGACCCGCCTGCGGAATGGCCGAGAAGTACACCTTCTCATCCTTGTCCGAGTAGCCCACGCCCGTGACGTACGCGACGGGCAGCTGCATGGTGAAGGGTGCACCCCAGTTGCCGTCGGTGCCCATCGCCCGCATCCGGATGCCGACCAGGTCCGGGTAGCGCACGGCGCTGGCCAGCAGGTCGCCCGCGTGGGAGACCGCCGGGAGGGTTTCGTGGAGGTCCTGCGTCACAACCGCGGCAGGCAGATAGGGATTGAGTTGGCCGCTGGGCACCGCCGCCGCGACGCTGGTCCAGAACAGCTTGTAGGAGCCGTCGGTCATTTCCCGGGAATAGACGATCCTGCCGCCGCCGGCGAAGTAGTCATGGCCGCCGTCGCTGGAAGCCCCCGCATTGGGGATCGGAGTGGGATTCGTGCCGCCGGCCGTCATCCGGTAGATGCCGCGGCTCGCTCCCCCTGCCGCATAGTACGCGATGGACTGCCCGTCGGGCGACCACCGGGGAGTCGTGCTGGGGGGGCCCGACGGGTTGAGCATCGTGAACCCCGAGCCGTCGATCTTCGAGCGGCAGATCACCCCTACCTCGACATGAGGCCCCACGGGGGTCACCCGGACAAAGACCAGGTCCTTGCCGTCGTTGGACACGTCGGGCCGGAAATAGTAGCTGCCTGCCGGCATGCTGATCGGCGTCAGGTCGTCTCCGTCGTCCTTGATCTTGTAAATGCTGTTGCCTTTCACGAAGGCCAGCTCGCTGGCGCAACCGGCGAGGAAGACGAGGCTCAGCAGAGCCGCCCCAAAGATGCCCTTTCTCATGGCTCCTCCTTTCCTGTTGGTTGAAGTCCCTGTTGCTGCTGCCCAGGAACATGGACCGATCCGGCCGGCCTGGGCCGGCCTATCCGGCAAGGGTTGCCCGGGAGCCTTTCCCGGCCGGTCATCACCGGGTTTCCGGCCGGGTGCGTTCAGGGGTTGAAGATGGTTGGTTGTGGTGTAAAAGGTTGATCTAGCTTTGGAGGATAACGGGTCAACGAACAATTCGTTGCATTTGTTGAATAGGTAGCAGAAACGGCCCGCCGGTGCAAGTGTCTTGTCATTGCGGACACGCCGAGTTCAGTGCCTGCCCTTCCCCTTGCCTTTACCGCCCGGGCCGTCGTAAAGATCCTGGCTGCGCTTCAGCGCGTGAAACTCCTTCGAGCCGGGCTTGATGCCGAGGCTCTTGGCGATCACGCCCCAGCCCTTGCCCCTCGAGGACTTGTATTCCCGGAGCACCCGGTCGTAGGGTCTGCCGGACATCTCCCCGAGACGGAACACGATGTAGGCGTCGGCCGGGCTCGCGACGTTGCCGATGACCGCCGAGATCTCGGCATCGCCGATCCGGAACCGGGCCGCAAGCCTTGCGCGGAAGCCCGAGGGGTCCGACTGGGCCCGGATGTTGAAGTCGTTGACCCAGGCGAAGTCCTGCGCCGCCTGTGCCGATGCGGCACACAGCATGAACAGAAAAACGGCAAAGACGATCGTTCGTTTCATAAAACCCTCCTGTATGTGCAACCCGAACCCCTATAGTCCTTCTTTCAGACTTTGTAAAGGGTGCCGCGCTGCAGCTCAATGATCTCGCGGGCGAGTTCCCGCTCCAGCTCCTTCTTCAGGTTCGTGAAGCGGACGGCGACGAACTCGATGCCGTTGCAGCGGGCGTCCTGCGGGGTCCAGACCCTGCGGACGACGGCGGGGATGGCGTGCCGCGTCCCGTCGCTTCCCGTGTAGGTCACCTCGACGTTCCGGTTGTGCTCGAAGGGGCGCCCGATGCCGTGGCTGAAGAGGGCCCCGCCGATGGAGATGTCGATGAGGTTGACCGCCTGCGAGTCGACGGCGATGCGCGTCGACCACTCCGAGCCGGGCCGCACCCGGTAGTGCATCCTCAGGTTGCAGGTCTCGAAGCCGGAGGTCCTGCGGATGACCAGGGCCTGGACCGTTTTGGAGGAATTCAGCGGGTAGTCGCGGAGGATCTCCTCGAACGTTCCCGAGAACCCCCATCGATAGAGCTGATCGCCCTTCCGGGCCAGGCGGGTCACCCGGGCGTCTTTCCCGACGTCGGAGAGCCGGACGGGCGGGCTCGTCTGGGAGAGGATGTAACGGTCCCCCTCGACGTCGTGGACGATCGCCCTGCGGACGTCGATCTTCTCTTTCAGCTCATCCAGCTCGAGGATGATCTCTACATTGGAGCCGGGACCGATGTTCATGACCGTCGGCGGGGATCAGCGCCCCTTGCTTCGTAAATCGAAAAAACCGGGAAAATCTTGAAGCATCCGTGGCGCGCGGCCAAATCGTTGGCCTTTCGCGCTGAAACGGGATATGCTGAGTCAGAAATCCGGAAAGGAGGGCAAGCGATGTCGAGAATGCGGGAACATGGGACATGTGGGATCGCGGCCGCGCTGCTCCTGGGACTGCTCGTCCTGACGGCCTGCGCGTCTGCGCCGCAGCAGCAGGCGGGCCCGGCGGGCGACAGCGACCGGGTGGCCCGGATCACTCCGCAGGAGGCGTATGCACAGGTCGCCTCGGGGAAGGCGCTCCTGGTCTGCGCCTATGAAAACGAGAAGACCTGCAGCACGATTATGCTGGAGCGGGCGATCACCCTGAAGGAATTCCAAAGCCGGCTCGCGGGGCTTACAAAGGACCAGCCGATCATCTTCTACTGCGCCTGACCCAAGGAGCACACGTCTGCCGGTCAGGCAGCGAAATACGCGGCCATGGGGTACACCAACGTCAAGGCCCTCGGGGGCGGCGTCGAGGCCTGGAAAAAGGCCGGCTACCTTGTGAACGTGAAGTAGACAGAGGAACCCTGCGCAGCCGGGAAGAGCCGGGACAAAAAGGGGGCGGCCCCCGTCGGGCCGCCCCCTTTCCGTTTGCATTCACGGTCCCGATCGGGAATAATCCCCGGTACCGGGGGAGCCATGAAGAGGGACTGTGACTTCGACCTGATCGTCATCGGCGCGGGGATCGCCGGCATGGTCTCCGCCGTGACGGCGGCAAGCCTGGGCAAGCGCGTCGCGGTCGTCGAGAAGTCGAGGGTCGGCGGGAGCTGCACGAACACGACCTGCATCCCGAGCAAGGCCCTGATCCGCCTCTCCCACGCGGGCCGCGAGATGGCGCACCTGGAGCGCCTGGGCCTGCTTCGCCTGCCCGCGGGCGGCCTCGAAGGCGCGCGGGTCATGGCCCGCATCCGGGATATCGTCCGGACGGCCTACGAGAAGGACCTCCCCGAGACCTTCGAGCGGATCGGGATCCGCATGATTTCGGCGCAGGCGGGCTTTCTGGACCCGCACCGCATCCGCGCGGGCGGCGAGACCCTGTCCGCGCGGGCATTCATCATCGCCGCCGGCACGAGACCCCTCATCCCTGCAATCCCGGGGCTCGACGCCGTCGACTACCTTACCAACGAGACCCTCTACCGCCTCGACGATCTGCCCCGGTCCCTCCTGATTCTCGGCGGCGGGGTGGACGGCCTGGAGTACGCCTCCGCCTTCGGGCGGCTCGGCGTGGAGACGACCGTCGTCGAGATGGCCACGCGCCTCCTGCCGATGGCCGACGGCGAGCTGGTCGAGCGGCTGCTCGAGGCGCTGCGCGCAGACGGCATCCGTGTTCTTACGGGGACGAAGGCCGTGGGGCTTGCCGGCCGGCAGGGGCGGGTTGTCCTCACGGTCGAGAGGCAGGGCGGCGCGCGGGAGGAGATCGAGGCGGAGCGCGTGCTCGTTGCCGCGGGGCGAAAGCCCGACCTCGAGGGGCTCGCGCTCGAGAAGGCGGGCGTCGAGTTCAACGCCCGGGGCATCGTCACGGACCGCAGGCTTCGCACCTCGGCTGCCCACATCTACGCCTGCGGCGACATCGTCGGCCCCTACCAGCTGGCCTCCACCGCCGAGGCCCACGGGATCGTGGCGGCCACCAACGCCTGCCTGCCCGTCAAGCGCAACGTGGATTACCGCAACAACGTCACCGTCGTCTTCACCGAGCCGCCCCTGGCCTGGGTGGGCCTCACGGAGGCGCAGGCCAGGGAGACGCACGGGCGCGGCATCCGCGTCTACCGCTTCCCCTACGGGACGATGCGCCGGGCGCTCATCGACGGCACGGGGACGGGGGCGGCCAAGTTCGTCTGCGACGGCCGCGGGCGCATCGCGGGGGCGCACATCCTGGGCGAGGCCGCGGCGGAGGTCATCCACGAGGCGGCGCTCATCCGGGCGATGAGGAAGCCCCTGCACGCCGTGCAGGTCCTGACCCACGCCTACCCGACCTACGCCCAGGCCCTCGTGGGGAGGGCAAGCCAGCTGGCCTTCCTGGACCGGATGGCGGCCAACCCCTTCGTGGCCCTTGCCCTCCATGCGCTGCCCGGCTACGCCCACCGCATCCACCTGGCGCGCGAGCGCCTCGACGAGGAGCACCCCCCGGAGCCGACGGAGTTTTCGAGCGAGGCCCTGCCGGCAGGCGGCGGGGGCTGCCCCGTCGAGTCCCGGCCGGCGGCGCCGGATGTCCTTGTCCTGGATGTCCGCGGCGTCCTCGATGCGGCCTGCGAGGGGGCCCTCGCCGAGGCCTTCGAGGCGGGCCTCGACAAGCACCGGCGCATCCTCCTGAACCTTTCGGGCCTTTCGCACATGGATCCGGAAGGGGCGGGGGCGCTCGTCGCAAACGCCGTCCGGGCCGGGGCAAAGGGGGCCGGGGTTGCGGCCTGCGGCCTTGCGGCCCCGCTGCGGGATGTCTTCCGCCTCACGAGGCTCGACGAGATCATCGCGGTCTTCGACAGCGAGGCGCAGGCCCTCGAGGCTGCGGATTTCTCCCCCCGCCGCGGCGTTTTCCACGCGCCCTACGGGGGGCCGCTGCAGCCCGGCTGGGCCCGTTCCGTCGAGCGGCTCTCGACGGGCCTCATCCCCGACGAGGCGATGGACATCAACGTCCGGGGCCGGGAGCCCGCCGGTCCCGTGCGGGGCTTCGGCAGGCTCTGGGACAAGCGCTACCGCCTCCGCATCGAGGGCAACGCGCCCGAGCCGCGCGAGATCGTCTCCGTGTGGAAGGCGGAGTTTGCCGATTTCTGGCCCGCGGGCAACCGCTTCTTTCCCTCCGGCGGGGCCGCGATCGCACCCGGCACGGTGGCCGTCCTGAACCTGCGCCTGCCCGGCGGGCTCGTGGTCGCCACGGGCCTCATGGTCCTCTACGTGGCCGACACGGCCTTCAGCTTCATCAGCATCGAGGGGCACGTCATCGCGGGCTGGATCACCTTCAGCAGCTTCCGCGAGGGCGATGCCACGGTCGTGCAGGTGCACCCGCTCTTCCGGCCGAGCGACCCGCTCATGGAGTTTTCCTTCCGCATCGGCGCGGGCGGCGAGGAGGACCGCTTCTGGCACTCGACACTGGGCAACCTGGCCGCGAGGCTGGGCCTCCGGGGGCAGGTGGAGCAGCGCGACACGCTGATCGACGGCCGACTCCAGTGGGGCGAGGCCTCAAACATCCTGCTCAGCGCGCCCGTCCTGTCGTCCTTTTACATGCCCCTTTACCTCATGAAGCAGGCGCTGCGGCGCTGAGAGACAACCGAAAGGTCGAAGGCCCGTGTCCTTTGCGCGAGATCATTACGATGCCGTCGTCGTGGGCGCCGGACCCAACGGCCTGGCCGCGGCCATAACGCTCACGAGGCGTTTCCGGCACGTCCTGCTCGTGGAGGCGGCGGACACGGTCGGCGGCGGCGCGCGCTCGGCCGCCCTCACGCTCCCCGGCTTCGTCCACGACGTCTGCTCCGCCGTCCATCCCCTGGCCCTCTCGTCGCCCTTCTTCCGCCAACTCGGGCTCGAGCGGCTCGGTCTCGAATGGGTCCACCCCGAAATCCCCCTCGCCCATGCCTTCGAGGGCGGCGGGGCCCTGTGCCTGCACCGCTCGCTCGAGGAGACGGCCGAGGGTCTCGGCCCCGACGGCGGGGCATACCGGATGCTCATCGGCCCCTTCGCGCAGAGTCACGAGAGGCTTCTGGGGGATGTCCTCAAACCCCTGCCGCTTCCGGCCCACCCCTTCCTCATGGCCCGCTTCGGGCTGAAGGGCCTGCGCACGGCCCGGGGCCTGGCCGAGGCGGCGTTCCGGCAGGAGCGGACGCGGGCCCTCTTCGCGGGGCTTGCGGCCCACGCCATCATCCCCCTGGAGAGGGCCGCGACGGCGGTCTTCGGCATCCTGCTGGCCGTGCTCGCCCACGGCGTGGGCTGGCCGGTCGTCAGGGGGGGCTCGCAGAGGCTCGCCGACGCGCTGGCCGAATGCTTCCGGCAGGCCGGCGGGGAGATCCGCACGGGCCTCGAGGTCCGCTCGGTGGCCGACCTGCCGCGGGCGGAGCGCTACCTCTTCGACGTCACGCCCCGGCAGCTTCTCGCGATCGAGGGCCTCGGCCTCTCGGAGGGTTACCGTGCGAAGCTCTCGCGCTTCCGCTACGGACCCGGCGTCTGCAAGGTGGACTGGGCCCTGTCAGGCCCCATCCCCTGGGAGGCCGACGCCTGCAGGAGGGCGGGCACCGTGCACCTCGGGGGCTCCCTCGGGGAGATCGCCGCCTCGGTCCGGGACGCCCACGAGGGGAGGGTATGCCGCGCACCCTACGTGGTCCTTGCCCAGCAGAGCCTCTTCGACCCCACGCGCGCCCCGGCCGGATGTCACACCGCCTGGGCCTACTGCCACGTCCCGAACGGGTCCCCGGCGGACATGACGGAGACCATCGAGCAGCGGATCGAGCGCTGCGCACCCGGCTTCCGGGGACTGATCCTGGCGCGAAGCAGCATGCCCGCCCCGGCCATGGAGCGCCACAACGCGAACTACGTGGGCGGCGACATCAACGGCGGCGTGCAGGACCTGCGGCAGCTCTACAGCCGCCCCGTTCTGTCGCTGTTTCCCTACCGGACCTCGAACCCAAAGGTCTACCTCTGCTCGTCCTCGACGCCGCCCGGCGGCGGCGTCCACGGCCTGTGCGGCCACTACGCCGCGCGGGCGCTCTGACGGGCGGGCTTGCCGCAGCGCAGGCACCGCCGACTTTGCCGTTGACACCCAGCGGGGCGCCTTTCTATACTCTTTACGCCGCGGCGTCTGCACGGTCTGTCCGTTTCCCGGTCCACGTTCGGCAGGCAGGGAGGGCCCTGAATGTACCGCATCGCCTTGAAAATGCTCATGGGGGATCGCGGCAAGTACCTGGGCCTCATCATGGGGCTCACCTTCGCGGCCCTGCTCATCACCCAGCAGTCCTCCATCTTCACCGGCCTCATGACCCGCACCTACAGCTTCATCAACGACCTCTCCCAGCCCGACATCTGGGTGATGGACCCCAAGGTGCAGTTCGTCGACGACGTCAAGCCCCTGCAGGACACGCAGCTCATCCGGGTGCGGGGCATCACCGGCGTCGAGTGGGCCGTGCCCCTGTACAAGGGGCTCCTCAAGGCCCGCCTCGAGGACGGCAACTTCCAGATCGTCAACGTCCTGGGCCTCGACGACGCGACCCTCATCGGGGGCCCGCCCGTCATGGTCGAGGGCACCCTCGCCGACCTGCGGAGGCAGGACGCGATCATCGTCAACGACGTGGGGGCGGCCACGCGGCTGGCCCGGAAGCCGGCGGAGCCCGGCGGCAGGCCCGTGCCGCTCGGGGTGGGCGACGTCCTCGAGATCAACGACCGGCGCGCCGTCGTCGTGGGCATCTGCCGCGTGTCGCGGACGTTCCAGTCGCAGCCCGTCATCTACACGACCTACAGCCGCGCCACGACCTTCGCCCCGCGGGAGCGCAAGCTGCTGTCCTTCGTGCTCGTCAAGGCGGCCGGCGGCGTGGACCCGAAGGAGCTGGCCGGGCGGATCGCGCGGGGCACGGGACTTGCGGCCTACACGGCGCAGGAGTTCAAGGACCTGACGTTCAACTACTACATGCGGAGCACGGGGATCCCCATCAATTTCGGGATCGCCGTCATGCTGGGCTTCCTGATCGGCACGGCCATCGCGGGCCAGACGTTCTACAACTTCACCCTCGAGAACCTGCGCTACTTCGGCACCCTGAAGGCCATGGGCACGGCCGACACGGTGCTGCTGCGGATGATCGTCCTGCAGGCCCTCGTCGTGGGGGCCCTGGGATACGGGCTCGGGGTGGGCGCCGCCGCGCTGTTCGGCTACCTGATGCGGGGCACGGAGCTGTCCTTCCGGCTCGTCCCCGAGATCCTCGTCCTCGCGGGGGGCGCCATCGCTGTCATCGTCACCTTCTCGGCCCTGCTGAGCATCCGCCGGGTCATGAAGCTCGAGCCGGCCATCGTGTTCAAGATGTAGGGGGAGCATGTCTCAGAACGGAACGGCGGTTTCCCTGCGGGGCGTCACCAAGGCCTACGGCGAGGGCGCTTCGCGGGTCCAGGCCCTCCGGGGTGTCGACCTCGACGTGCGTCCCGGGGAGCTGCTCATGCTCGTGGGGCCCTCGGGCTGCGGGAAGACGACCCTCATCTCCGTGGTGGCCGCCATCCTGGACCACGACGAGGGCGACATCGTCGTCTTCGGCCATGACCTGCGGTCCATGAGCCCCGCCGAGAAGACCCGCTTCCGGGGGGCCAACATCGGCTTCGTGTTCCAGGCCTACAACCTGATCCCCACGCTCAGCGTCGCGGAGAACGCGGCCATCCCCCTGCTGATCCTGGGGCGCCGCAGGGCCGAGGCCCTGTCGCGGGCCGAGGAGGTCCTGCGGGCCGTCGGGCTCGGGGACAAGCTCGAGGCCTATCCCGCAGCGCTCTCGGGCGGGCAGCAGCAGCGGGTGGCGATCGCCCGGGCCCTGGTCAACAACCCGCGGCTCATCGTCTGCGACGAGCCCACCAGCGCCCTCGACGCCGACACGGGCAGGCTGGTGATGGAGGTCCTGCGGAAAAACGCCCTGTCCGAGGACCGGGCCCTCGTCATCGTCACCCATGACAACCGCATCTTCAGCTTCGCCGACCGCATCGCCCGGATGGACGACGGCAGGATCATCCTCGTCGAGCCGCAGGTGGCGACGTCCTAGTGTCGCGAGTCATTAATCCGCTTACAAAAGCGTGAGAGGGATGCCAAGATGTCATCCGCTGTTTTCGTCCACACAAACGGTTTCGGATTTGCGTTATGGATCGAGAGATAGTCTTTGATCGCCGTCTCCAACTGCCGCGTGCTCCGATGGGTCCCCCTGCGGATCTGTTTTTCCGTGAGGGCGGCAAACCATCGTTCGACCAGATTGAGCCAAGAAGCGCCCGTGGGGGTGAAGTGCACGTGGAAGCGTGGCCTCTTGGCCAACCAGGCACGGATGGCAGGCGTCTTGTGCGTGCTGTAATTGTCCAGGATCAAGTGAACATCCAACGATTCAGGGACCGCGTTGTCGATTCGATCCAGGAACTTCCGAAACTCGACAGCCCGATGCCTCCGATGGCATTGCCCGATCACCTCCCCGGTTTTCACATTCAGGGCGGCAAAGAGGGACGTCGTCCCGTTGCGACGGTAGTCATGGGTGCGCCGTTCAATCTGCCCGGGTCGCATCGGGAGAATGGGCTGTGTGCGATCCAGCGCCTGAATCTGGGACTTCTCATCGACGCACAAGACCAGCGCACGCTCCGGCGGATTGAGGTACAAGCCCACAATGTCCCGGACCTTCTCAATAAAGAGCGGATCCGTGGAGAGCTTGAAGGTCTCGCAACGGTGGGGCTGCAAGGCAAAGGCGCGCCAAATGCGACTGATCGCACTCTGGCTCAGCCCGGAGGCCGCTGCCATCGAACGGGTGCTCCAGTGCGTCGCATCTCTCGGGGACGATTCCAACGTCATGGTGATCACCCGTTCAACCTCCTGATCCGAGATGGCTCTCGGGGCGCCGGGCCGCGGTTCGTCCAGCAAGCCGTCCAGACGACTCTCGACGAACCGATTCCGCCACTTGCCGATGGTCTGCCGGGTGAGTTGAAGCGCCTCGGCCACCTCACCGTTGGATCTGCCGGCTGCACAGGCAAGCACGATCCTTGCCCTGCAGGCAAGGGCTTGAGCGGTTTTCGGTCTTCGCGCCCACCGAAGCAGCGTTTCTCTCTCTTCCTCGGTCAGCGTCAGGGGAGCAAGCGGACGACTCATGTCGATCCTCCTTTTTCCCCTTTGGATACAGGAATTACCCTCGTTTGTCAACGAATTTATAACTCAGGACACTAGGAGGCCGTATGGTCAGAAGGTACATGATTCCCGTTCTGGCGGCCGTCGGCATCGTCTTCGCGCTGTGGATGGTCCGGCAAGGATCGAGGCCCGTCATCCACGCCGACCCGGTGGCCGACCCCCCGAGGGCGCCCTTCGCTGGTCGCCCTCTACAAGGCCCTCGGAGGCGGCTGGCAGGTCGATCTTGCGTCCCCGGCGACGGGGCCCCCGGGAGGGCGTGAGCGTGCGGGGACGGGACGAGGCGACGATGGACCGAACGGGCGGAGGGATGTCGGACGATGAGCAGGATTCCCCTTGTCGGCGAACCGGCACCGGATTTCAGGGCGCAGGCCTATCACGGCGGAAAGCAGGTCGAGATCACGCTCTCCGGCCTCCGGGGGCAATGGGTCGTCCTGATCTTCTACCCCGGGGATTTCACCTGCGTGTGCCCGACGGAGATCGCCGCCGTGGCCGTCAAGTACCCCGCCCTGCGCGAGCTCGGCGCGGAGGTGCTGGCGGTGAGCACCGACGCGATGGAGTCCCACCGGGACTTCGAGCAAAGGGGCCTCTGCCGCATGGTGCCCGGCGGCGCGCGGTTCCCCCTCGTCTCGGACCCCGGCGGCGAGATCGGGTCTCTCTACGGGGTCTACGACGCCGCGCGGAAGATGGAGATGCGCAGCCACTTCATCATCGACCCGGAGGGCATCGTCCAGTCCGTGGAGATGGTGGCGGCCCCGATGGGCAGGAGCGTCTCGGAGATCCTCCGCCAGCTGCGGGCCCTGAAGGAACACCGCGCGACGGGGCGGATGACGCCCTGCGGCTGGGAGCCGGGCAAGCCGACCCTGGCCGCGGAGGACGAATCGGGCGGGCCGACGAAGCCCTGGGAGGAGTGGAAGCCCCGCGAGGCCTTCTGAACCGGAGGGTCATGTTCCTCGGGGGGAGTGTCAATCACGTTTCACATGCCGGACATCGCGTCAACCATGTTGCCTCACGACCGGCGTCGCGCAGAGGAGGTGTTCCATGCAGCTGCAATACGGCGTGCGATTTGCGTTGGAGGTTGCAGGCCACGGCTATATCCGTTACGAGAATCGTCGCTACGGCATCAACCTGGGGTGGTCGGAAGACCCGGTCCTGGAGTGGGAGTTCCGGCGCGCGGGCGCCGCGGGGGACGTGGACCCGGGGCTTCCCCTGGCGCTCTATAATCGGACCGCCGCCGACTGCGTGGTCTACGCGGAGCGGGACTACGGCATCAACCTCCGGTGGGCCCGGGACGCCCGGCGCGCCGATCCGCAGGAATGGGCCGTCGAGGGTGAATTTCCCGTCCTGCGTCTGAAGAATCTCGTCGCAGCCCGGAGGGGCGACGCCTACCTGCTCTACGGAGAGCGGGACTACGGCATCAACCTCGTCTGGGGACGGCGTCCGGCCCGGGGCAATTTCTACCTCGAGACACACGTGCCACGCGCACAGCCCGCCGCGGGGGATTACGTTCCGGGCGAGGCGTCGATGCAGACCCGCCGTCCGCACACGTGGGCCGTGGAGTGGGACGGGAACGAAGGGCTGGACTTTGCGGCCTATGCCACATCGATCCGCTCGCCCTACATTCAGAACGTGACGGGCAACGCCGCGACCGTCCTCTGGCGAGTGGGGATCCCGAAAGGCCGGGACCCTCGGTCGTGGGTGGGCAGGCTCCAGGCCCGGGCATGGGTCGCGCCCGCCGGTACGGCAACGACCGCCGGGACGCTCTACCGTACGGGCGACGCGGCCCGGCCGATCGAGGCGAGCGACGCGACGGGAACCTACCAGTACGAGTCGGGCGTGACCTTCGACCACGACGTGCCCGACGGCGACGGGGAAAACGATTGTTGGCTCAACCGCCTCTCCGACCGGCCCGTCATTCAGTTCCGCGTCACCTTCCGGGACCTCCGGCCCGGCTCGGTCTATCACTACCGGGTGGAGTGCGAGGGCGTCGCCGACGGGGCGGACCCCCAGATCGCAAACCTCGTGCTGGCGGACGACATCACGTTTCGGACGGCCCCCGGGCCGTCGGGCAACCCGCGGGTGTGCTTCGTCGCCATGGGCGATCTCGGCCCCGGGGACGGGCAGCCCAGCTATTTCTACGACGTCTTCGACCTGTTCCACCGCATCTGCCGAAGCCAGGGCCCGCACCTGTGGCTCGCGCTGGGCGACATCGACAACGACACGGACGGCCACCCCAACGCGATGGACCCCTTCTTTTTCCACGTCTACAACGCCTACCATGACCGGAGTGACCCCCGTCTGACATCGCACATGCGCACGGCGCGACGTACGGGCGTCAAGGCTTTCCGGAGCCCGCCTTACTTCGGGCTGCTGGGCGGCCTCCCGGTCTTTCCCACCTTCGGCAACCACGACATTTGCTCGAAGCCGTCGTTCTCCTCGGTGGACGGGTGCCTCGCCTACTGGCAAAAGGCCTACCGCGGGGGGTTCGAACTGCCCTCGGTGGGCTGGGACGACGCCTCGACGCGTTTCAACAGGGGCAGCGGCGGGTACTTCTACACCTTCCGCTACGGGAACGTCATTTTCCTGTCCCTCGGGGTCCCCGACCTCAAGGGCTGCAATCTCGGTAACGGCCGCACATGGACGCAAGAATGGGCGGCGAGGCAAGAGGAGGCGCTGCACGACTATCTCGGCTCCCTCCAGGGGGAGGTCGCGAAGACGGACGTCTGGCTTGTCGTCTATCTCCACGACCACCACGCGATCCTCGACAACGGCGGGAAATACCCCGAGCTGTTCCTGCGCTACGGCGTGGACGTGGCGCTGGCGGGCCACCAGCACATCTTCCGGCACAAGACGATCTGCAACGGGCTTGCGGACTACCGCGCGATCGTGGCGGGGGTCGGCGGCTTCGGCGACACGGACCCGGGCGACGCTTGCCATCGGCCCGGGTTCGTCCTGGCCGAGGTGCAGGGAAACGTGCTCCGGTACTGGAAACACGATACGCACCGCTGCGACGCGGATGGGAAGCCGAGGGGCCGGGATGCCCTTGCCCCGTCGATCCGCGAATACTGCCGGATCACGAAGGTCGGCCCCGGCAGGCATATCGTGGAGGGGACGGAAGGCTGACGCGACGGCAAGGTCTTCACGGCAATGAAGAGGCAGGCCCGCGCGGGTCCCGCCTCTTCTTCTTTTGGGCACTCTCAGCGCCGCGGCAGCTGGACCTCGAGCCACGGGGTCTTGTTGTTCGTCTCGCTCGACTCGAGCACCTCGTTGTCGCTGTCGACGACGGCGCAGATCTTGATCCGCTGCCCGGCCAGCGCGACCGGCACGATCGCATTGCCCATCACGCTGTGGAAGGAGATGCCGTCGCCGCCGCCCTCGCGCGAGGGCCGCAGGCCGGGGAAGATCTTCGCCCCGTCGAACTCGATCTCCTCGATTGCACCCGGCGGCGCATCCACGAGGCGGAAGAAGGCAATCCGGAAACGCCCGGCCGCGGCGTTGCCGCGGTTCTCGATGCGCAGCTGCACGGGGATCTTGATGCGGTCCCCCAGGATGAACGGGGCCGTCCGGGGCTTCAGCCCCCCCACGTAAATGAGATCCGGCAGCGGCGGGATTCCCGGGCCCGGGGGCCGGATGTCGGTCCCGGGCTTGTAGGGCCCCTGCGCACAGGCGGGGACCGGCAGGGTCGGGATGAGAAGCACCGCTGCAGCGGCCATCAACCAAATCATCGGCTTCATGACGTTGCCCTCCCCGAAAGGCGTTTTCATTTTTTCCGGATGTCAGGCTTCACGGGCTCGGTGCCGCGGATTCTCGGCGGCACGCCGATGAGGCGCTCCGCCGTGTTGTTGTCCTCGCGAATTTCCCTCAAGGCGTTGACGGGGTCTGCCGTGATCCGGATTCGATCCGTCACTGCGGGGATTTGGTAACGACGGCTGAAGCTCTGCGAACCCCCTCCCGGGATCGGCCCGCAGGAGTGAGAATCGTGCTCGTTCCAGCCGGCCGGCAAGGCGACCACCGATCGTGGCAGATGGAAGGAAAACGACCAGCATACACCGGATATTCCCGTAGGGGCGGTCCCGATGTTGCGGACAGTGAAAGAAAGGTCCATGGGATGGAAGACCTCGCCGTATGTTGACCACTCGATTGTACGATCAACGCTCACCGCGTCGATCGAGACGGTCAGATCCGGCTTCAGCTCGATCCGCTGCCCCGTGCCGCTCCGGGGGGTCGCGCCCCAGCAGGCGTTCTGAAAGATGAGGGCGCTGCGCAGGCCCGTCCCCGTGAAATGGGCATAGACGTTGAAGCACATCTCCGTGGGAACGGGTCTCGGCAGGCGGTATTCCATCCTGACCGAATGGGGGGACGCGGGACGGATGTCGTAGCTTCGGCTAGCGGCGGTCGGCCGGTCCGGGTCGGGGATGGCGGTGCTCTCGACGGCCGAAAAGGCGATGGGGATGGCCGCCCCGAAGCCCTCGACCCGGAACCGCAGGGTCATGTAGAGGATATCCCCGATCGACGGGGCCGCCCGCTCGATCGTGAGGCTCTCGCCCGTCACGGTCATCTGGGCTGCTGCGGGGGCTTGGAGAAAGGGCGCGAGAAGCGCAAGCCCGATCACGGCTGCCGGCAAAAGGCGTGTGAAACTGCGATTCATCGTCCACCTCCTGGCTCTGATGTCGGCGCATCTGTGCGATGGGTCGAAAACGTTAGAGGTTGCGGAGCGTAAAACGCATGGACTTGCGGATCCCTGCCGAGGGGCTTGGGGTGTCCGCCTTATGCTCGACATGCGGAAGGCTTTGCGATTTCCTATAGGGAGAGGAAGTGTGATTCGTCAAGCGGAAAGTTCGGCTTCCGATGGGCAGGCTGGTTTTCGTTCTCCATACCGCGGCTCGGGGCCGAAAGGGGGGATCCGGCTGCCCTACATCCCCATGTAGGCCTTGCGGATCTCCTCGGAGTCCAGGAGTTCCTGCGCCGTGCCCGACTGGACGATGCGCCCGCTCTGCAGCACGTAGCCGCGGTGGGCGATCTCGAGGGCCTCCTGGACCATCTGCTCGACCAGCAGAACGGTGACCCCGCTGCGGTTGATCGCGACGACGGTCTCCATCATCTTCTCCACGAGCGTGGGCATGAGCCCGAGCGACATCTCGTCGAGCATCAGCAGCCTGGGCCTCGACATGAGCCCCCGGGCGATCGCGAGCATCTGCTGCTCGCCGCCGCTGAGGGTCTCGGCCGTCTGGCGCGGCCGCTCGCGCAGCACGGGGAAGAGCTGCATCATCTCGTCGAGGCGCCGCCGGATCTCGGCCTCCGATTTCTCCGTGTAGGCGCCGAGCCGCAGGTTCTCCTCGACGGAGAGCTTGGCGAACACCCGCCGCCCCTCGGGGACGTAGCTGATGCCGAGGGCGAGGGTCTGGTGGGGGCGGAGGCGCGAGATGTCGTGCCCCTCGAACCGGATCGAGCCCCGCAGGGGGTTGTTGAGGCCCGCGATGTTCCGCAGGGTCGTGGACTTGCCGGCGCCGTTGGCCCCGACAACGGCCACCAGCTCGCCCGGCATGACCTCCAGGGAGACGCCGAAAACGACGGGGACGCCGTCGTAGCCGGCATGCACGTCGACGAGGCGCAGGATGGGTTCAGCCATGGGCCCCTCCCCCCTTCCGCGCCTGTATGCGGCGGCTGAACTTCTCGCCCAGGTACGCGGTGATGACCCGCTCGTCATGGATGATCTCGGCCGGGGGGCCCTCGGCGAGCTTGACGCCGCCGTCGAGCACGACGACCCGGTCGGCGATCGGCATGATGGCCTCCATGATGTGCTCCACGATGAGCAGGGTGATGCCTTCCTTGCGGATGTTGCGTATCAGGTCCAGGGCCGTGTTGACCTCGGTGGAGGTGAGCCCCGCCATGACCTCGTCGAGCATCAGCAGCCTGGGCCGCGTGGCGAGCGCGCGGGCCAGCTCGAGGCGTTTCTTGAGGCCGATGGGCAGGTCGCCCGAGTCCTTGTCGGCGAACTCGGCAAGGCCGCAGATCCGGATGCTGTGCTCGGCCGCGGCCCGGGCCCTTGCCGTATTGGCGTCGTGCAGGAAGGCGCCCACCAGCACGTTTTCGAAGACGTTCATGTCCTTGAGCGGCCGGACGACCTGGAAGGTGCGCACCGCGCCCATCCGCGCGATCCGGTAGGACGGCAGGCCCGTGATCTCCCGTCCGTCGAAGACGATACTCCCCGATGTCACCGGGTAGAGCCCGGAGATGCAGTTGAACAGCGTCGTCTTGCCGGCGCCGTTGGGCCCGATGAGTCCCACGATGGACCCGGCCTCGACGGTGAAGCTCACGCGGTCGTTGGCGACGAGCTCGCCGAACTTCTTGGTGACGTCCCGTACCTCAAGCAGAGCCAAGGGAAGCACCTCCTTGTCCCGAAGCGTCCTTGCGCCCGCGGCGCCTGGCGATGTCGCGCACGATCCCGGTGATGCCCGCGGGCTGCTTGATGACGATGAGGATGATCAGGAAGCCGAAGATGATGAGGTCCACGCCGCCCCCGAGGCCGCCCCACTTCGCCCGGGTGAACTCCTGCAGGGGGATGAGCACCGCCGCCCCGAGCAGGGGCCCGGCCAGGGTCCCCGCGCCGCCCAGGATCGTGACGAGCACGAACTTCATCGACGTGTCGAGCGACATGACCATGCCGGGGTCGACGCGGAGGTTGTACTGCACGAAGAAGGCGCCGCACAGGGCGGCGAGCGCGGCCGACAGGGCCATGGCCGCGAGCTTGACGGCCGTCGAGTTGACGCCGAGCGACTCGGCCGTCTCCTGGCCCGCGCGCACGGCCCGCAGGTAGTAGCCGAACCGGTGCCCCTCGAGGAAGCGCACGATGCCGAAGACGAGGGCGAACAAGACGAGCGCGCAGTAGAAGTACCCCGTCTTCGAGTCGTACCACATGAGGTTGGCCAGTCCCTCCTCCACGATCATGTAATCGAGCCCCAGCGCGCCGCCCACCCAGTCCCAGACGAGAAACATCCGGTTGAAGATCTCCACGATGGCGAAGGTGGCGATGGCGAAGTAGTGGCCGCTGAGCTTGAAGCAGGGGTAGCTGATGAGCACGGCCACGACGGCGGCCGAGACGATGCCGACGAGCGCCCCCGGCCAGGGGGTCATGCCGTAGGTGACGACGGCCATGCCTGCTCCGTAGGCGCCGATGCCGAAGAACACGGCATGCCCGAAGGAGGTCTGCCCGCCGTAGCCGCCGATGATGTTCCACGCCTGGGCCATGCTGGCGTAGAGCAGCACGAGGATGAGCACGTGCATGATGAACGAGTTGGCCGCGATCGCCGGCACGAGCGGCACGAGGGCGGCAAGCCCCGTGAAGGCCAGCCAGAAGAGGTCGGTTCGCCTGAGCGTTTGGTTCATGGGGTCACCACCCGAAAATGCCCTTGGGCCGCAGCAGAACGAGGGCCAGGTAGAGCCCGAAGACGGCCACGTACTTGAAGACGGGCGCGATGTAGTAGCCGGCCAGGGCCTCGACGACGCCCACCAGCAGCGCCGCCACCAGCGCGCCCGGGATGCTGCCGAAGCCGCCCATGGCGACGCAGATGAACGCAATGAGGCTGAACATGGTGCCCACCTCGGGGTGCACGGCCAGGTAGGTGGGCATGATGCCGCCCGCGATGCCGACCGTCGCCCCGCCGATGCCGAAGACGAGCAGGTAGATGCGCTCCGTGTTGATGCCCATCAGCTCGGCGGCCTCCTTGTCCATGGCCGTGGCCTGCACGGCCCATCCGAAGCGCGTGCGGCGGACCATGAAGAAGACGAGGCCGATCATCACGAGCGCCAGGACGGCCGTGACGAGCTGGGGGACGGGGACGATGATCGCCCCGAGCTGGAACGTCCTGTCGCCCAGCCACGTGTCCGAGAGGATGCGGTAGTTCGGGGTGAACCAGTTGAGGCACAGGTTCTTCAGGAGCATCGCCAGGCCGAAGGTCGCCAGCAGCGCCGACAGCGGAGGCTTGCCGACGGTGTACTTGATGATCAGCTGATAGGTCAGGGCCCCGAGGATGAAGATGAAGAGGCCGCCCGCGAACATGGAGACGAGCGGGTCCACGTTGGCCAGGAAGCCCAGCCAGTACGTGACGTACATGGAGATCATCACGTACTCGCCGTGGGCGAAGTTGATCACGTCCATGACGCCCCAGATCAGGCACAGCCCGACGGCCACCAGGGCGTAGAGCATGCCGTTGAGGATGCCGTCCAGAAGGACTTGAAGCAGAGTGTCCATTGCGCAGCGAAGCCGAAAACAGTCTTTATCGGCCCGGGGGCGTCCCCAGGCCATCTATCCGTTCCCTCTCCCTCGACGGGAGAGGGGCAGGGTGAGGGTGAGAAGAGATGCTCGGAACATCCCCCTCACCTCCATCCTCTCCCGCGGGAGGAGAGGAGGATCAGGGATCATTTTATTTTCGCGGGAACGCCGGTTTTCACAAAAGGTGCCGGGGGCCCTGAGACCCCCGGCACCGGTGCGTTTACAAATGATGTGGTCCGGCCGTCAGCGCTTGTCCCACGGCGGGATGGGGAACACGGGTTTCGTGTCCGCCTTCTCCACGGGGAATATCTTCTTGTACTTGCCGCCCTGGAGCTGCGTGATGAGGCTCAGGGCGTACTTGTTCTGGCCGCCCGGGACGAAGGCCACCTTGCCGCTCAGGGACAGCGGCGAGGGCCACGTGTTGGCATGGAGGGTCTCGGCCACCACGGTGGGATCGAGGCTCTTGGACTTCTCGATGGCCTGCGCGAGCACCAGCATGGCGATCGTCTCCTGGATGCTGTCGCTGTCATAGGGCACGCCGCCGGTCTTGGACTTGAAGATCTTCTCCACCTCGGCCACGGCGGGCATCATGCTCTGGAACTCGGGCGAGTAGGCCGTGGAACCCATGAAGTAGTTCGCATCGGGGCCGAGCTGCTTGGCGATGACCGGGTCCTGGTAGCCGCTGCAGTAGTTCAGGGAGACCTTCGGCACCCAGTTCATCTTCTTCATCGTCTTGACCATCAGGGCGTAGTCCGCGCCCAGGACGGCCCCGAAGAGGGCGTCGGGGTTCTTGCCCTTCAGCGTCTGGATTTCGCTGTCGAGGTTGGTGGCGCCGGGGTTGAAGGGCACGTCGGCCACGACCTGGAACTTGCCGGCGGCCGCCTTCATGGCCTGCTGGGCGGCGTTCTTGCCGAACACGGAGTTCTCGTAGATGATGCCGAGGGTCTTGATGTTGGCGTTCTTCTGGGTCTTGTTGAGCCACTCGAGGACTTCGACGAACTCCTGCGATTCGATCTCGTCGGTCGACGCCGTGCGGAAGAAGTACTTCATCTCCTTGCGCTGGGTCAGGGAGGCGGCGCTCGAGGCCCCGCACATGAAGATCTTCTTGGCGCGCTCGGCCACGAGGCTCGCCGGCCCGCTCACCGAGCTGTTGTAGGCGCCGATGAGGGCCCACACGCCCTCCTGGTTGATCAGGCGCTCGGCCTCGGCCTTGCCCACGTCGGGCTTGCCCTGGCTGTCGGCGTGCACGAGCACGATCTTGTAGCCGCCGAGCAGGCCGGCCTGGTTCGCCAGCGGGACCTTGATGTTGGGGTGCTTGTTGTTGATGATCTCGACGGCCGTCTCCACCGCGGCCTTGCAGCGCTGGCCGGCCAGCGCGACGGGGCCCGTCAGGGGGAAGATGGTGCCGATCTTGATGACCTTTTCCTGCGACTGGGCCAGGGACTGCCCCGGGGCCGCACCCAGCATCAGGGTGACGGCCACGGCGGCCACGATCCAGAATCTCATGCGGGGCTTGAACATCTCGGATCTCCTCCTTTTCAAGCGTTCCTTCACTGAACCGGGACCATAGTAAATGCACCCCTTTCTGTCAAGGAGGTTTTCTTCTCCGCCGGGCGGCATGCCGGGGATCACCCTCTTTATGCCGGTCCTGGTGGCGCTGAGAAGAAGCCATCGGGGGCAGAGCCTGCCGGTTTGCGACGCGAGGAGGCCTTGCGGGAAGGTTTTCACCTCGCCATCGCACCTTCCTCGGCCCTTGCACTTCCGCGTGGCCCGGCGTTTGCAAGAATGCCCTCAGCCCCGTCGGGGCATCCGCACGAAGGGAGGCTCCCATGAAAAAGATTCCGCTGTCTTGCACTGTCATCACAGTGCTGCTGATCGTCTCCGCGGCAACCGCGGCAGCCCAGCCGGCCCATGTTCCCCTTGTCAGGGATGAGGCGCTGGCCGAGGCCCAGCGCATCCTCGCAAGGGAGGGGCTCAACGCCCAGGTGACCCTGCAGCCCGTCGAGCATCCGAAGCTGGACGGCGTAGTCCTCGCGCAGAAGATCTCCGAAGGCACGCGCGTCGCGAGGGGCTCGACAGTGCCGCTGGTGGTGGGCAAGTACAGTGCCCCGACCCCCACGAGCCTGCCGAATGTCGTCGGCATGCATGTTGCTCAGGCCCGCGAGACACTCGAAAGGCAAGGCTGGAAAGTCGATGTCAGGCGCGAGGTGACGGACGACGCAGGGAGGAAAGACAGGGTTCTTTCCCAGTCGCCCCATGCCGGATCACAGGCCGTTCCCCGGCAGACAACGGTCCTGCTGAAGGTTGGCGATCAGGTGCCGCAGCCGCAGCGAGGCGGTCTCAAATTTTCTCAGCAGGGCGCACCGAGCGAAATCACCATGCCGGACACGGTCGGAAAGACTCTCGCCGATGCTCAAAATGCCCTGACCGGCAGCGGGATCACCCGGAACCGCATCGTCGTCCACGAGCAGCTCGTTCGTGATCCGAGGTTATCCGCGGGGCTCGTCCGTTCGCAGAAACCGGCTCCCGGGACGAGGGTTCCTTACCACCCGACAGCCTTTCCCGTTGAAATCTGGGTGGATATCTTCAAGCGGTAGCGGGAGGGCCGGGGGGACCCTGAGAAAAACCTTCGGTTCCGCGATGTTTGCGGATCGGGGCCCTCATTTTCGTCTTCCCCCGCCAGGCTGTGGTGTCAATGGCCGGATGTCCCCTGTGCCCGGCAATCGGGCAGGCGCGCATTCCCTGAAAGAACGGGCCGACGGCGGGGTCAGCCTCCGCTGGGCTGACCCCGCCCGTTTCCGAGCGTGCCTTGGATAGGCAAGCCGCTTTCCGGTTTATTTTGCAAGGGCCTTCAGGGCCTTCTTGTCGTTCTCCGTCTTGAAGATGATGGTCATCTTCCCCCCCTTGGGAGGGCTTCCGTACAGGTAATAGATGTCGATCCCGGAAGTGGCGATCTTCTGCGTCGCCTTGTGGAGCTCGCCCACCTTGTTCGGCAGTTCAAGGGCAATGGCTTCCTCGATCTCCACCTTTGCGCCCAGCTTGGCGAGCGCCTTCTTTGCCTTCGCGTTGTTGTCGGTCACGATCATGAACGACGCTTCCAGCTCCTCCCATCCGTACGCGGTGATGGCCTCGATGTTGACCTTGGCTTTTGCGAGTGCCTCCGTGATCTCCATGAGCAGTCCGACGTTGTTGGGCATTGTAAAACTGAGCTGCTTGACTCTACTTGCCTTGGCCATGGGATGTCTCTCCTTTCGTGGTTGTTTTTCATTGATCCGTCCCCGTGCAGAAAAGTCCTGCCTTCGTCAAAAAACAGGATTTCATGCTCGATCCGGGCCCCCGTGATGCGTGCGATGATGCGTTCGACCGGAACCGGTGACGCTGCTTCGTTTGTAATGGGAGGGGGGGACGAAAGTCAAGGAAACTTGGAATCCCGGGGCCGGTCTCGGGCCTGCCGCAGGCACGATCACACCCCCCCGGGGGCTACTGTGTCTCGTCGGGCACATGGCGGTGGTCGAGGATTTGAGCCTCTTCCCGGGGCAGGAGGGCCTTCAGACCCGAGCAGAAGCAGGCGCACCGCAACTCCCCCGACACCGAGGGGAAATCCGAGGGCCTGGCCAGGACGGTGATCCGGCTGCGGATGGAGTCCGGGAGGAGGCGGAAGAGCGGCTCGTTGTCCCGGTAGGCCTCGAAGGCCACGAAGATGAGCGAGTAGCGCCTGAGCCGCTCCGGATCGAGCACGTCCGGCGAATGGGTGATGTCGACATGGCGGATCTCGTGATCGCCGGCGATCCGGAATAGCGCGGGGATCAACTCCTTCTGCAACGGCCCGAGGGGGCCGAGGATCAGCATCGACGGCACGTGCTTTCCCCGCCGTTCGCTGCCGGACGGGGGATGGTAGATCTTCGCCACGCGGACCATGGTTCACCTCGCATGACACATATCGTCTGTCCGTCCCGTGCAATCCGCCGGAGAGGGCAGACACGCGACCGTGGGCTCGTGAGGGCGGGGATTGTGGTCAGGCTCGGAGAGGGCATTCCCTCGGCGGGCGAGACCGTGTCGGCCGTCCTGACGCTGCCGACCGGCAAGCGGGTCGTCCGCTTGAGGGTCTATCGCCGGCCACTCGTGCCGGTTGCCGGGCGCGAGGGCTATTTCGCGCGAAGGTACAGGACCTTCTGCGTCGATCCCGGCGCCCTTCGCTCTTCCGTCACGAAGAGGTCCGTCCTCGCCCTGACGAGATCCGAGAGCTTCTTGTAGCCGTAGAGCCTGGGGTCGAAATCGGGCTGCAGCTTGGTCAGGTAGCTCCCGAAGGTGCCCAGTTGGGCCCAGCCCGCGTCGTCCGTCGACTGCTCGAGCGCCGTCAGGACGAATTCCTTGGGAAAGTCATGGGTGGTCTCCGCCGTCTTTGCGGGGGCCTGGGGCGCCGCGGGCTTCTTCTCGCCTTTCGATCTCGAGCGCTGCCCGGCCAGCCGGGCTGACGTATTCTGACGAAGGACCTCCGTGAAGACGAATTTATGACAGGCGTTACGGAACGCCTCCGGCGTCTTCTTCTCGCCGAACCCGAGAACGATGAGACCCTCCTCGCGCAGCCGCATCGCCAGACCCGTGAAATCGCTGTCGCTCGTGATCAGGCAGAACCCGTCGAACTTGCGCGTGTAGAGCAGGTCCATCGCGTCGATGATCAGCGTGCTGTCCGTGACGTTCTTCCCGGTGGTGTAGGCGAACTGCTGAACCGGCTTGATGGCGTAGCGCTGCAGCACCTTCTTCCACGATGCGCTCGTCGGGGCGGTGAAATCCCCGTAAATGCGCCGCACGGTCGCTTCGCCGAATCGCGCGATTTCCGCGAGAAGGCCCTCGATGACGGCGGCCTGCGCATTGTCGGCGTCGATGAGCACCGCCAGGCGTACGGGATGCTCTTCGGATTCCGCTTTTTCGACCGATCTCGGGGGTACCATGGTAACTCCTCTTTTCCGGCGGCGTGAGGGGTATGGCCCTTGCGCAGCGTTATCCTGACCATACCCCAGTTTGAACGATTCGGCAAATCATTCGTGCGGAGCCGCCCCCTCGGGGACCGGTTCCGGGGCCTGTGCCACCCAACCCATCCCCCTGATGTCCATCAACGAACCGGGAGAAGTGCCATCGGGATCCGTCACTTGATGAAGATGACGATCTCGATGGCGATCAGGATCACGATCACCAGGGACAGGATTTCCGAGCGCTTGATCGCGATGCTCTGGCTGAGCATGTCGTAGGTGTTCGACACGATGTCGAGCTTCTTCTCGATGCTGCCCTCCCAGTCCTTGACGCGGAACAGCCTCAGGGCGGCGAGATAGATCTTGGCGTAGTACGCGTCCTCCGTGACCTTGAGGGCCGAGTCGATCTTTTCCGTGATGCCCATCAGCTCGGTGATCGTCTTCATCACCGCGGCGGCCAGCCTCTCGTATTTCTTGATTCTCCAGATCGACAGGGCGCCCCTTTCCGAGATGTCCCTCTGAATGGTGCTCAGCTCCCTGTCCACCACGTCATCGTAGTACCGGAGCTCCAGGAGCTGGGCGATGGCGAATTCCAAGATGTCGGCGATATCCATGCTTCCCGACGGCTCGACCACCAGCGCGTTGTCCCAGTTCAAAATGACCAGGTCGTCCTCGAAGTAGGAGTACCGGTACTGCAGGAGTTCCTCCCGCAGGTGGCCGCTGAGGGTCTTCCGCTCTCCGTACAGGAGGCGGGACACGTCGTAGTGCCGAAGAAAATCGTCTGCGCCCATGGCCGGTTCCAGGGCCTCGATGAAAAAGACGGTGTAGTCCTCCTCGAAGCGGCTCACGTTGAGTCCCACAAGCGCGCCGCCCAGGGCCGAAATCGTCTGGTTGAGATGCCTGCGCGACTCTTCCCGCAGGGTCTCCGACTCCGACACGGCAGCGGCCGTCTCCTCGAATTCGGACAGGGTGATGTCTTGCACGGGAATCTCGAGGATGATGCTGAGGACGCCGAAGTCGTACGCCTTGCCGTGGACGTTCACGGCAAGCCGTCGCCCCCCTGACTCCCACTCGGTGCCCTTGAGCTGAAACACGACGGGCGGGTTGGAGAATTCGAGGGCCTTGCTGCGGGGCTTGCGCTCGATCTTCAGCCGTCTTGCCTCCTCGCGGAGCCTCTCCTCCACGCCCGGCAGGTTGATCTCGAGCGCGACATCGTAGAGCCGGTACACGAGTATTTTCCCCGATCGAATCCGGACCATGGGAACCTCCTTTCTCCTTTTCCGAAGCCCCGGGCAACTTCGAGTCCGTGCCCGCGCGGGGCATCCCCTTTTCGGGTCCCGGCGGACGGCCGATCGGCAGGCGCCATCACGTCTGCCTGCCGGGCGACTCGTCTGCCCCCGCCGGCCACCTCGATCACGCGCCGTCGCCACGGTCACGGCGGGCACGCCCCCCGCGACGGAGCCCGGGAAGGTCTCGAACCTGACATGCGCCCGCTAGAAGTCCTTGCGCAGCGTCATCCAGATTTCGGTCGAGCTGTAATTGACCGCCAGGATGTTGCTCCTATCGCGGCTGTAGAGAATTTCCGGGTTGAGCGACCAGCCCGGTGCGAACTGCCAGGTCAGGCCGCCGCCGGCCTCGTACAGGTCGTCGTTGCGCGTGGTGATGCCCAGGATCTCGTCGGCGGGGCCGACGTTGAGGCGTTCGATGTTGTAGCGGTCGTTCTGCCACCGGCCGAACACGAACCCCCCGAGCTTCTCGGTGAGGGTGAAGTTCAGCGTTGCCGACAAGCCGAAGAAGTTGTTGTCGCCGTCGGGGCGGTCGTAAAGGGCGAGTTCGCGACCGCCGAAGGCATCCAGGGTCACGCCCGCCTTGCCCTCCGGCAGCGAATAGGTCCAGCTGCCGGTCAGCTCGGCGATGTCGCGGCTTCGGGCGCGCAGCGGGCCGTCCGGGTAGGCGCGGCGCCGGTACTCTGCGCCCAGCCTGAACTGGTTGTCGGGGTCGAGGCGGTAGCGGTGGTCGCCGTGGAGGCCGTAGTCGTTGCGGTAGCTGCCGTTGCCCCGGTAGCTCACCCGGCCCCTCAGGCCGCCGGCCAGGTTGCCCGCGCCGAGCGTGCGGCTGACGGCGCTGTTCCAGCGCAGGTCGGAGTCGTTCCGGCGGTCGGGGTCGTCGTAGTGCCGGAAGCGGTAGTCCAGGCTGCCGGTCAGCGCGTAACCGTCGGCGAGCGCACGGTGCAGCCCGCCGCCGACCCGTGCGCTGAAGAAGTTGTATTCGGTGTCGCTCCCGCCGAACGCATCCGTGCCGGCCGTGGCATTCACGCGGTAGTTGCCGAGGCCCGCTATCGCGTAGCCGTTGGCGAGCAGGCGCTTGCCCTCGGCATAGCCCTGCGCCGCCTCGGCGTAGATCTCGGCCTGCCGGTGCAGGTCGGGCGGCAGGTCGTCGAAGCGCAGCACGGTCTCGAACTCGATCTTGGCCCGCGCATAGTTGCCCAGGGCGAGATAGGCGCGGCCCAGCCCCAGGTGCGCGTCGACCGAGTCCGGGGCCGCCGCAAGGCTCCGCTCGAGAAGCGTCCGCGCCTTGTCCGCGCGGTTTGTCTTCAGCGCGGCCCGGCCGAGCAGCGCGTTGTACGCGGCGTCGCCCCTGCGGGCTTCTTCGTAGGGCGCGAGCAGATCGTATGCCTCCTGGTAGCGGCCCTCGCGAAGGAGCGTCTCGGCGCGGGCAAGGTCCGGTTCGGCGGCAAACGCCGGATGCGCAGCGATCAGGCACACGGCGACGGCCACCGCGCACAGGCCGCGCAGGCGGCGCGGACGCCGACACAAAGGGCATCTGCAACGAACCGCATGAAACAGCCTCATCTCTCCTGCTCCTGCTGATGCTGCGGCGCCCGCACGGACACCGCGCCCTGCGGCCCGGGCCGGCGCTTACCACGAGTTTCCCTGACCTCAATCAAAGTGCCCGGAGAGGAGCCCGATCCTCCCCACGGCGCAAGACAATACGAAAAGAGGGTCTCGCGCACAGCGCGGGACCCTCTTTTTGTCTCAAGGGTTATCCTCCTGTGCAGATCACTTCACGCGGAAGTCATCCCTTCTGTTCTTGGACCAGCAGGCCTCGTTGGACTCCGTGCAGATCGGCTTCTCCTCGCCGAAGCTCACCGTGCTCACGCGGTCCTTCGCAATGCCGAGGTCGATCAGGTACTTCGCCGCGGCGTCGGCCCTGCGCTGGCCCAGCGCCATGTTGTACTCGTTGGTCCCGCGCTCGTCGCAATTGCCCTCGATGACCACTTTCGCGTTGGGGTTTTCCCGCAGCCATTCGGCGTTGCGCTTCAGCGCATCGCGGAACTCGGGCTTGATCACGTACTTGTCGAAATCGAAGTAGATCGACTCGAGCTTCTCCGGCACAGCGGGAGGCGTGACCGCCGGCGGGACCACCACCGGCGCCGGCGGCGCAGGAGGAGGCTGAGGGGGAGGAGGTCCGAGGAAGACCCTCTCGACAAAGGCCGCCATGCCGGCCGCCGTCTCCACGTCCTTGCCGCTCACCATCACCCCGCAATCGCCGGCCTTCACGACTTTCTCGAGCAGCGCCCTACCTTCGCCCTTCGGCTCCTCGATCGTCATGCGGTCCGGGCCGATCAAAACCGCGTAAATGCACACGTTGTCCTTCAGCGCCGCCTTCATCGCCTGCGCCGAGGCCACCGCCTTCGGCATGTCAAGCCCGTCCGAGAAAATGATCACGGCGGACTTGCCCGCCAGCGGCTTCAAATCCAGCGTGGCCGCATCGAGCGCCAGGTCGAGCGGGCTCTCCACGCCGGCCGTGTTCACCGCAAAGATCGCCTTGCCCAGATCCGCCCTCACCCAGGGCGACATCCCGTACCAGAGCTTCGTGTCGAAGTTGCGCGTGAGCCAACGCCTGCCGGCAAAATCGCGCAGACCTGCCGTAAGCTTCATGTCCGGGATCGTGTCATTGAACAGCCGGGCCAGGTGCTGCTGGTACTCCAGCTTTGTCGTCTGCATTGGGCTGGTGTACTCGAAATGCTTCCACGTGTACGGCTCATCCATGGAGGCCGACGTGTCCAGGATCACCTGAAAGTTGTTCGTCTTCTGAACCAGCGCGCCGGATTTCAGCTTCGGGTTGAGATCCTGCGCCGGGACCGGTTTGATAACCGTCGCACAGCCGCTGAGCCCCACCAGCGCAACGAGCGCAACGATCACCAGGAGCCATTTGCTTCTCATCTCTTTACCTCCTTTTTTTCTCCTCATTCATGTCGGATCAGGAACCGCTCAGGGTCTCACGGCCGCAATCGCCGGGGCCCCGGTCAGCGTCAGGACGATGCCGTCGCCCCTCTTCAGCCTGATGGACCCCTTCATGCTCTTGTCAACCTTGACCTGCATCGCCTTTCCCGAGGGATGACGGCGATGCACAGCACCGGCAACTTCCTTACGGATACCCCCTTTCTCGTTTGTCCAGCATTGGATTGCGCGCTTGCACCCGACGTGTCTTGTGCCCGTCTTCCCGTTTACGAATCTCCCTCGAGCGGAACGACTCCTGTTTCGCCAGGGGTTATCCCTGCCGACGGAAGACCCTACTGGGGCAGGCAGGCGCCGAAGATGACATACGCCACCTGCTCGCCCGCCGCCGTCCAGGTGAATTTCCCCGTTTCCCCGGAAATCGTTGCCGACCATCCCGTGCCGTCCCTCTTGTCCGCGATGCCCGCATCGGCTCCCTGCAGGATCAGCATCCCGTCGAGGCGGTCCACCCGCTTGATCTCGCTGACGCGCTTGCCTTCCTTGTCCATGGCCGGCCAGACCTTCTTCTTGGCGACGTCCACCTTGAGAAACAGCGGCATGCCGATGCTTTCCGGATTGACCACGAGATTCATGGTCGGCGAGCTTTCGACGACGGTCATGACGGAGCAGAGGAGCGGCTTGGAACCGTCAAAGTCCCCTGCCGCTGCGGCCGGCGCCATGCCGGCCGACAGGATCAATGCGACGCACAGAATCGTTAGATTTCTCATAAAGGCCTCCACTGGTCTTCTGCAATTCCTGCTTGCCCTGCCGGACGGCAGGCCCGGTCAACGATGATGCTCAAGAACCTGCCGCCGGTAACCCCGGCGGACAACCTAGTGCACCGTATAGCCCCTGCCGGTCATACACGCGGTGAAGGCCCGGTCGAACGCGTTGCGCTGCTGCATGTGCTGCGAGGCCTGCTGGTTGGCCCACTGCTGCTGTGCCCGCTGGGCGTCCTGCTGCCGCGAATGGGAGCTCAACCCGCCGAACACGCCGCCCGCGATGGCCCCCGTGGCCGCCCCACGGCCCGCATCGCCGGAGAGTGACCCGATCGCCAGGCCGGTGGCCGCACCGACGGCACCGCCTCTGACGGCGCCGCCGACGGCGCTTCCCTGGGCACCAGGCGGTGGCGGCGCCGTGGCCGTAGGCATCGCGAGGGGATCGAAACCGGTCTGTTGCGTGGCCCAGGTCTGGCATTCAATCCTGTCCTGCTGCAACTGCTGTTGGCTCTGTCCCCTGGCGGGGTAGATGATAAAGTTTAGATGCTGCGCCGCGGCATGCTGCGCTGCCATGACGACGAGAACCAACGCCGTCAGGAAAATCAACTTCTTCTTTTGCATGGTCGCCCTCCTTTTGGGATCTCGTGCTGCCCAATCTTCCATATCCGTCATTTATCCACGCCTGGCGATCTGCCGCTGAAGCCACCCTGTTGCTTCACCGGGTTGCAGGGGCCGGGAATAACGTCACGAATAGATGTTTCATTATACAGAAAGCCGGGAATTTTACATTACCTATTTCTTGCCTGTCCCCACTGACATTCGTCCCCCGGTCGGATGCAGCAAGTAAACAATTTTCTCCCCCGGATATTTTCTCATGACCAACGTCTCCACGCAGTCGCAGGGGGCATGCCGGACCCAGTGAACTGAGCGAGGAACGGTGGGATCAGCTCGAAGCATTGTTGGCAAACGTGCATTATGCCGCGGGAGAGCCTCGACATGCCTGCAAGACCATGTACTGATGGAGAGATTGGGGGCTTCCCTGACAGTTGCGGATTCGCCTTACTCTGTTCTGCAGGGATTGAGGGCCGGGCCGGCAGGTCGAGGGCCGCAGAAGACCATCGGGCCACAAATGCGAAAAGGGATTATTCAGGTTCGGATAATCCCTTGATGTGGCTCACTTGTCCTCCAAGATTCGGTCCAGGGATCTTAAGCGGGCTTGTTTTCTTTCTTGAGCAGATTTTCAAGCGAAAAGATAAGCGGTGGTAGGTCGCTCGTGATCGTGTCCCAAACACGATCGAGGTCGACGTCATAGTAAGCATGGATGAGCCGATTCCGCATGGCAACGATGACTGCCCAGGGGATTTCGGGAGATCGTTCTCTTGATTCTTTGGATACTCACGATGCTGCTTCCCCGATGATTTCTATAGACTTGACCAGGGACAGAACGAGCATCCTGTCGGTGTCCAAATCGTGGCGGGTTTTGCTCGCGGAAAAAGCAATTGCATCTCTTGCGGCATCCAGCATGTGGCGTACGCGAACAAGATCAGCCTTCAGCATATGCGACCTTTGCACTATCAAGAACGTCCTGTCGGAAATATCGGCTTAACTCCATCGGCGTCCGCAGATCCACCTTGCGCCCCAGGATGCTGGATAGTTCCATTTCCATTTCAGCAAGACGGAAGAAACCTACGGTCTGCCCCGGCTCGAATTCCACCAGCACGTCGACGTCGCTCGTAGGCTTGAAATCATCCCTGAGAACGGAGCCGAAGAAGGAAAGTTTGCGAATGTGATTTCTCTTGCAGAATGAGTTGATCTCGTCTGCCGGGATGGATATGCGAATCTTTGTTTGCATTTACTTTCTTATTGTATAAGTGTTTATATCTGAAGGAAAAATACATAAAAAAAGGGGCTGCGGGCAATGAAAATCTCGCAACCCCTTCTCGTTTTCTGGCGCGCCCTCTAGGGCTCGAACCTAGGACCTTTGGATTCGTAGTCCAACGCTCTATCCAACTGAGCTAAGGGCGCGCTTGGTTCGGTTGTAAAAATGGCGGAGAGAGGGGGATTCGAACCCCCGGTACACCTTTAAAGGGCGTACATTCGCTTAGCAGGCGAACCCATTCGGCCTCTCTGGCATCTCTCCGCGCGTCGATCGGCCTCTATTTTCACCCTCACCCGGCCTCTCCCGTCAAGGAGAGGTGTTTGGGAGGTGCCCTCCCGTCGAGGGAGAGGAGTCTCGGCGGTGGCCTCTTCTCTGGAAGGGAGGCGCCAGCCCAAACAGATGGGTGTATGTTCTATTCTGGCGGAGGGAGCAGGATTCGAACCCGCGAACCTTTCGGTTAACGGTTTTCAAGACCGCCGCCTTAGACCACTCGGCCATCCCTCCGGCTTTGCCCGTTCCATGCAACCGGCCGGGTCTGGCCGGCAGGATACCCGTTTTGGAAAACGGCATATTACCCGCCGGCGGGTATTCTGTCAATGCCTTTCATGTAGGGCCGCAGGGGTTCGGGAATGACGACGCTGCCGTCCCTCTGCTGGTAGTTCTCGAGAATGGCCACGACCGTCCGGCCCACGGCAAGGCCCGAGCCGTTGAGGGTGTGGACGAACTCCACCTTGCCGGTGCCCTCCCGCCGGAAGCGGATCGAGGCCCGGCGGGCCTGGAAGTCCTCGAAGTTGCTGCACGAGGAGATCTCGCGGTAGACGTTCTGGCCGGGCAGCCACACCTCGAGGTCGTAGGTCTTGGCCGAGGAGAAGCCCAGGTCGGCCGTGCAGAGGCTCACCGTGCGGAAGTGCAGGCCCAGGGTCTTGAGGATGTCCTCGGCGTCGAGGGTGAGCTTCTCGAGTTCGTCGTAGGAGGTCTCGGGGGTCGTGAACTTCACGAGCTCCACCTTGTTGAACTGGTGCTGGCGGATCAGGCCGCGGGTGTCCTTGCCGTAGGAGCCCGCCTCGCTGCGGAAGCAGGGCGAGTAGGCCACGTAGTAAATGGGCAGGTCCTTCTCGCTGAGGATCTCGTCGCGGTGGATGTTCGTCACGGGCACCTCGGCCGTGGGGATGAGGTAGTAGTCCATGCCCTGGATCTTGAAGAGGTCCTGTTCGAACTTCGGCAGCTGCCCCGTTCCGGTCATGCTCTCCTTGTTGACCATGAAGGGCGTGAGGACCTCCGTGTAGGTGTGCTGGGAGGTGTGCAGGTCGAGCATGTAGTTGAAGAGGGCCCGCTCGAGCCTGGCGCCCCAGCCCCTGTAGACGGTGAAGCGCGCCCCCGTGATCTTCGCGCCGCAGGCGAAGTCGAGGATTTTCAGGTTCTCGCCGATGTCCCAGTGGGGCTTGGGCTCGAAGTCGAAGACGGGCTTTTCGCCCCAGTGGCGCACGACCGGGTTGTCCTCGGAGCTGGTGCCGTACTCGACGGAGTCGTGCTGGATGTTGGGGACGATCATGACGAAGTTCTGGATGTCGGCCTCCACCTGGGCGAGCTCCGCGTCGAGGCTTTTGATCCGCTCGGAGATGCTTGCCATCCTTGCGACGAGCTCCGAGGCGTCCTTCTTTTCCTTCTTCAGGGCCCCGATTTCCTTGGAGGCCTTGTTGCGCTCGCCCCGAAGGGCCTCGACCTCCTGGAGGATGTCACGGCGGCGCTTCTCGGCGTTGATGAAGGGCGCAAAGTCGATCTCCTGGCCGCGCTCGAGCATCTTGCGGCGGACGAGTTCGGTGTTCTCGCGAAGGAATTTGATGTCCAGCATGTCCTGTAATCCCCCTTGCTCTCGTTGGAGAGGCCGGTGAAAAGTTCGAGAAACCCACCCCCAGTCCGATCCTCGACCCCGAAAGGGCAGGGGGATTTTCACCCTCCTCCCGGCCCTCTCCCGTCGGAGGCTGTGTCGCAACAGTCAAGAAGGGACGAGTTGTTTACCCGTTCTTTGACAACAAAATATCCGTAACGTCTATCCGCGCACGGTCTGTCGGGCAGGTTTTGATGGTTCAGGGCCCTTTGAAGAGCGCCGTTGAGCCTCATGCCGGTGCAAGCAGGGCCTTCCGAGGGCCCGGAGCCTCTCGATGAGCCCGTTGACCCCGAGCAGCGAGATCAGGCGAGCCACATTGAAGCAACTGGCCAGCATCGAGACCTCGGCTCGCGCCCCCTCGAGCCCCCGTAGCAGGAAGGCATCGACCTTGAGGTTGCGCTTGATGTGCCCGAAGGGATGCTCGGCCCGGGTTTTGCGCCTCTCGTAGACGGCCTGCGAGGCGGCCTCCTCGTACTGGGCCTCCAGCCTGAGCTTAACCTCTTCGTTGGGCAGCCGGATGATCTTGCGCCCCCTGCGCGCCTGGGTGCAGCTCCCGTAGTGCCGGCACGCGTGGCAGATGGCCGCGTCGGTGATCACGTAGTGCCGCTTGCCCGTGCGTTTTTCCGTCGATTCATACCGGAGCCTGTGACCTTCAGGGCAGCTGTAGTCATCTTGCTCTGGGTCATACGCAAAATGGCTTTTGCTGAACGGCTTTTCCGGCTCTTTCCTCGCCTGCCGCTGTGAAGGCACGATCACTCGGATCCCCTGGCGGTCGATCTTCTCGAGCTCCGCCGTGTCGGCATAGCCGGCATCGGCGCAGGCCGTCTCGCAGGGACTCTCCAGCAGCGCGTTGGCGGCCTCGATCTGCCGGGCGAACTGGTTGACATCACTGGTCTCTTCGACGGCATCGGCCTGCAGCAGAAGCCCCTGCTTGTCATCCACCACCAACTGGACGTTGTAGGCCGCGTGGCTGCCCTGGACGCTCTTCATCAGGGCGCAGTCCGGGTCGGTGAGGTTGACGTGCCGGTGGCTGCCTCCCTCGAAGCCCCGCAGGGCCTCCTGGACCCGGTCCTTGAGCGTGTTCGTCTGGGCAAGGTCCTTTCGCATCGCCACGTACGAGTCCATGTGCCGCTCCCGGCGGTCGATGGCCTCGCAGTCCTGCAACAGCTGCTCGATGCGCCGATCCAGATCGGCCAGCTTCTTCTCGTACCAGGCCCGGTCATGGCTGCGGTAGCGTGAGGCATTGGCCCGGATCTTTGTGCCGTCGACAAACAGCACGTTGCCCGCGATTAGGTCGAGCTTGATGCAGAGCCGGGCGCAGTGCCGGAGCACCTGCTTGAGGGCCGCCTTGTGGTTGCGCCTAAACTCCGCGATGGTCTTGTGGTCGGGCCTCAGCCCGGCCATCAGCCACACAAAGGCCAGGTTGTGGTGGCACTCCCGTTCGAGCTTGCGGGAACTGCGTACCCCGTAGGAGTAGCCGTAGACCAGCAGCTTGAGCATCGCGCGCGGATCGTAGGCGGCGTTGCCGACCTGGTTGGGGTCCACCTCGATGCCCAGTTGCGGCAGATCCAAGGCCTCCACGAAGGCATCGTAGGCCCGTACCGGGTCCTCGGGGGACACGTAGTCCTCGATGCTGGCGGGCAGCAGCCCCAGTTGCAGACGGTCGCCGGTTCGATAGGCATGAGCGCATCTCCTTTCGCGGAGCACTCTAGCACACCGGGCCGGGGTTGGCGATCCTTCGAGGTGCGTTACGGATATTTTTTTGTCAAAGAACTCAGCCCCTACTCCCTATTGCGACACAGCCTCTCGGGGGAGAGGGGGACGATCAGGCAGAGCATCCCCGTCAGGAAAGCAGGCTGCAAGGCGGAAAAGACGCTTCAGAAGTCAATTTCCCTTATCACTTCGCCACGTTAAGGTCAAACATTTTATCCCGGAATGCAGGCGGCGCAGGGGCTAGCGGCGGCCGAGCCTGCGGCGGACCATGCCGGCGAGCGTCGTCATCTCCGGGCAGCGAAGGGCGACGGCGCAGGCTGAAAAAACGGCGATCCCGATGGCGATCCCCGCCGCGAGAACCGTGAGGCGCTGCCGGAAGGGCGCCGTCACGTCCCAGCCCAGGGCGTGCGTGGTCAGGGCCACGGCGACCCACATGACGGCGGCCGCGGCAGCGACGCGGGCTACGGAACCCCAGAACGCGGCGTCGAGAAACGCCCCGATCCGCTTCTTCAGCAGCCAGCCCAGCGTGAGGACGTTGACGGCCGAGGCGATGGAGGTGGCGAAGGCAAGGCCGTTGTGCTGCATGGGGAACATGAGGGCCACGCTGCACACGGTGTTGACGACGAGGGCCACGACGGCGATCTGGACGGGGGTCTTCGTGTCCTGCAGGGCATAGAAGGCGGCCACGACGACGCGGATGGTGGAGAAGGCCCAGAGGCCCACCGTGTACCAGAAGAGGGCCTGCGCCGTGAGCACCGCCGAGCGCGGGTCGAACTCGCCGCGCTGGAACAGCACCGAGATGATGGGCTCCTGCAGGGCGATGATCCCGACCATGGCGGGGACGGTGATGAAGAGCATGAGGCGCAGTGAGAAGGAGATCGTCCGCTTCATCTCGCCGTACTGCCCGCGGGCCACCTGGTCGGAGAAGCTCGGCAGGGCCGCCGTGCCGATTGCGATGCCGAAGATCCCCAGGGGCAGCTCCACGATGCGGTCGGCGTAGTAGAGAAAGGAGACGCTGCCCTCGGGCAGGAACGAGGCCAGCAGCGTGCTGATGAAGATGTTGATCTGGTAAACGGCGGCGCCGAAGGCCGCGGGCAGCATGAGCACCCCGATGCGGCGCACGCCCTCGTGCCCGAACCGGAAATCGGGCCTGAGAGTAACCCCCAGCCGGAAGAGCACGGGCAGCTGCACGGCGAGCTGCAAAAACCCACCGATCATGACCCCGACGGCCAGCGCCACGATGGGCTCGGCGAAAAAATCCCGCAGGGTGAGTGCCGCCGCGATCATGCAGAGGTTCAGGATGACGGGCGACAGGGCGGGCGTGGCGAAGTGCCGCAGTGAGTTGAGGATCCCCATGCACAGGGCCACCAGGGCGATGAAGAAGATGTAGGGGAACATGATGCGCGTCAGGAGCACCGTGAGGGCGTACTTGTCCGGTGCGGCCCGGAAGCCCGGGGCCATCAGGGTGACGATGGCGGGCGAGAGCAGCACGCCCGCGACCGAGACGACGACCAAGATGGCCGACAGGAGCGTGAAGGCCACCTGGGCCAGCTCGTAGGCCTCCTCGCGGGATTTCGTCTTGAGGTACTCGGTGAAGACCGGCACGAAGGCGATGGTGAGCGAGCCCTCGGCGAAGAGGCGCCGCAGCAGGTTCGGGATGCGGAAGGCGACGAAGAAGGCGTCGGTGGCAAGCCCCGCGCCGAAGTAGCGGGCAACGACGACGTCGCGGATGAACCCGAACACGCGGGAGAGCATCGTGGCCGATCCCACCACGCCCGCGGCTTTCGCAACGCGGCGGTTCTCGGTTTCATGGGTGGGCTGGATGGGTTCCATGGTGTCGCGGCCCATTATAGAAGGACCCTCACCCGCGTCAAGCACAGATGAGGGCCCGGTGCAACTTCTTCGATTCGCGGATCAGCCCCCCAGGAGGTCCTCCAGGCGTGCCTCCAGCTCCCGGCGGGAGATCCCCTCGACGGCGACGGTCTTCTTGCGGGACTTCTCGCCCGAGGCGATGGCGAGGGACGAGCGGCGCACGCCGAGCAGGCCGGCCAGGAAATCGATACAGGCCCGGTTGGCCTTCCCCTCGACGGCGGGGGCCGCGAGGCGTACCTTCAGGGCATCGTCCTGCACGCCCGCCACCTCGTTCCTCGAGGCCCCGGGGACCACGCGGACGGCAAACTGCACGCCGGCGGCTGTTTCCTTGATCGCGATCATAAGCTTCGGTCTGTGTCGGAGGGATATCCTGCGGGCTGGTCAAAAATACCCGGTTGCAAGGCGTCCGAAAGTCCGAGGAGCGAGTGTGCGTTGTCGTTACATGAACGACGAGGAGCGAGGACAACGCCGCAGATGGGTGGTTTTCACCAGCCCTATGTTTACTGCATGCCGTCCCAGTCGGCGCTCCCCTTCTTCATCGCCTCGAGCAGTTTTTGGTTGAAGTCCATGAAGGACTCGAAGTACTTCTCGAGCTGGTTCTTGATGTTGGAGAGCTTCTTGATCTCGCCGCGGAGGTTGTCCGCCTCGGAGCGGCCCGTGTTGACGGGGATGGGGATGTCGAGGCCCTTCTTCCAGGTCTCGAGCAGTTCGAGGTTGAAGGTGAGGAACGAGAAGAAGTCCTTCTCGTGCCAGGCCTTGAGGTTCTTGAGCTTCTCGATCTCCTCGGTGAGGATCTCGACCTCGTTGCGGAGGGCCTGGAGGTTCTGCCCCGCCGCCTGACCCTCGGCGGCCTTCTTCGCCTTGTCCTGGTCGGTCTCGGCCTGTGCCTTTTTCAGGTACTCGTCGGCCTGGGCCTTCGCCTCGGCGATGATCCGCTCCTGCTCCTTCCTGCCCTCCTCGGCGAGCCTGGCCTTCAGCGCCGCCGCCTGGCTCTCGGCCTCCTTGAGAATCTTTTCGGCCCTGGCCTTCGCGTCTGCGAGCAGCGCCTCGAGGGCCTTCCTGTTTTCCTCCTCGAGCTTTCCCTTCTGGGCCGTCGCCTGTGCGGCGGCCTCGTTGAGGATCTTCTCGGCCTGGGCCTGCGCCTGGGCGATGAGATCGCGGCCCTTCTTCTCGGCGTCCTTCAGGGCCTCTTCCTTCCACTTGCGGCTTTGGTTCTCCGCCTCGGCCCTTGCTGCAGCGAGGAGCTGCTCGGTCTGGGCCTGCGCCTGGGCGATGAGATCCCGGCCCTTCTTCTCGGCGTCCTTCAGGGCCTCTTCCTTCCACTTGCGGCTCTGGTTCTCCGCCTCGGCCCTTGCTGCGGCAAGGAGCTGCTCGGTCTGCGCCTGCGCCTGGGCAAGCATGTCCTTCGTTTTCCTCTCCGCTTCCTTCGCCAGGTCCTCCTGCAGCTTCGCCCGGTGGGCCTCCGCCTCGATCATGGCGCGGTTGATGATGTCGTCGGCCTTTTTCTTCGCCTCCTCGAGAAGCTCGGCCGCTTTCTTTTCCGCTTCCTTGGCCTTGCCCTGCGCCGCCAGGAGCCCACCGGCGTCCTTCAGGAGCGCATCGGCGTCGGCCCCGGCCTTTTCCAGGATGGCCTTGTACTCCTTGTGCGCGGCGTCGACGGCCTCCGCCTTCATCCTCGCCCGGATCGCCTCGGCCTCCTTGCGGGCCTCGACGACGGCTCTCTCGGCGTCGGCCTTGGCCTGGTCGAAGAGCTCCTTGCGCTTCTCCTCGAAGGTCTTCTCGACGATCTCCTGCTGCCGGGCCATGAGCTCGGCCGCCTGGGCCTCGGCGTCCTTGACGATCTTCTCGGCCCGCTTCTGGGCGTCGGCGATGAGCTCCTTGGCCAGCGGGTCGTCCTCCCGCGGCTGCTCCTTCTGCCGGCTTTTCAGATTTTCGGCCTCCTCCCGGGCCTTCTTGAGGATCGACTCCGCCTCGGCCTGGGCCTGGCTGACCATCTCCTGGCGTTTCGCCTTGAGTTCCTTGACCAGGACCTCTTCCTGCCGTCTCTTGAGTTCCGAGGCCGCCGTTTCGGCGTCCTTGAGGATCTTTTCGGCCTGGGCCCGGGCGCCGGAGAGAAGCTCCGCAGCCTTCGGTTCGATGTCCTTCGCCTTCGACTCGGCGTCCTTGACGATCTTCTCGGCCTGGGCCTGCGCCTCGGCGAGCAGGGCTCTTGCCTTCTGCTCGATCTCCCCGGCCAGCTCCGCCCTCTGCGTCTCCTTGAGGACGGCGGCCTCTTCGCGGGCCTTCTTGAGGATCTGCTCGGCGTCGGCCTTTGCCCGATCGATCTCCTTCCGGGCGGTCTCCATCTGCCGGGCGGCAAGGGCCTCCGCCTCCCGGCCCGCCGCGCCGACGATCTCCTTCGCCCGGGCCCTGGCCTCGTCGATGATCTCGCTTGCCTGCTGCTGGGCCCCTTCCAGGCTCATCGCCGACCCGAGCGCGGCAGCCTCGCTGCGGGCCTCCTCCAGCATTTTCGCCGCCCGGGCCCTCGCCTCGGCCATGAGCCTCTCCGCCTCGGCGCGGTACTCCTCGCGGATCCGGGCCGCGAGCTCGTCGCGTCTCGCCGTGGCTTCCCTGACGAGTTCCTCGGCCTTCGCCTTTGCCTGGGCGACGGTGTTGTTGTAGTTTTCCTCGGCCTGGAGCTGCAGCAGCTGGGTCTTGAGCTGGTGGGCGCGGGCCTCCTCGAGCATCTGCCCGTACTGCTTCTCGAACTCCCTGGCGGTATCCTCCTTGATCTTGGCCCGTAGCGCGTCGGACTCGGCCTTCGCCGCGTTGACCATCTCCTCGGCCTTGGCCTTCGCGTCGGCGAGGATCTGCTCGACGTCTTTCTTGACCTCGGGCGGGAGGTCCTCGCCCTTTTCCTTGCCGCCGAAGATCTTCTTGACCTTCAGGACGGTGAGCTTCTTCTCCAGGTCGGCGATGAGCTCCGTGAGGCGCGCGTTCTGCTCGATCTGCCGCTCCAGCTCGGCGGCGATGGCCTTCATGTAGGAGCCGACCTCCTCGGGGTCGTATCCCGTGAAGCCCTTCTTGAACTGCCGCTGCCGGATGTCTTTCGGGGAAATCTTCACAAACGCCATCCATCAGGACCGGAGCTTGAACGCCATCTGGATCAGGCTCGGGACCAGGAAATACTGCAGAAACATGATCGCCGCGATGACGATGACGGGCGACAGGTCGATACCGATGTTTCCGAAGGGCAGCCACCGCCTCACCGGCCGCAGGACCGGCTCCGTTGCCCGGTAGAGGAACTGGACAATGGGGTTGTAGGGGTCGGGGTTCACCCAGGACAGAAGGGCCCGGATGATGATCACCCAGGTATAGAGGCTCAGCGCCACGTCAAGGATCCTGGCAAAGGCCTCTATAAAATTGGCCACAAGGAACATCGCCTACCCTTCGAAAGAAACAGAAGGCCGAAAATAAAAGTTGAGTTCGCAAATGTCAAGGCTTATATTCTGGCGGAAACCCGCACCCGGTGCGGGATTTCCCGGAGGCGGCCTCCGCGGGGCCATCCCGGTTTCCCGCCTGCACCCGGGCGGGCAGTCCGGTGCCATGAGGAGGTAGTAACAAGATTCATGCCAGACGGGGGGACATCGGCCCGGCTGGGCGGATAAAAATAGGAGGGAGCTAAGATCATGAAGGCAAAGAAGATTGTCGTCATCGGCGGGGGGAAGATGGGGGAGGTCATTGCCGGCGGCATCCTCAAGGCCGGCCTGGCCCAGCCCGCGGGCGTGACCGTGACCGACATCGTTCCCGACCGGCTTGCCTACCTGAAGGGCAAGTACGCCGTCGGCGTGACGGATGACAACCGCAAGGCCGCCCGGGAAGCCGACATCGTCATCCTGGCCGTCAAGCCGCAGGGCATGGGCGATGTGCTCAAGGAGCTGGCGCCCGTGATCGACCGCAAGAAGCTCGTCATCTCGATCGCCGCGGGCATCCCCATCCGCTTCATCGCCGAGCACCTCAAGAAGGACGTGCCCATCGTACGGGTCATGCCCAACACGCCGGCCCTCGTCGGCGAGGGGGCGGCGGCGCTGGCGGCCGGCGATGCGGCCTCCGGGGCCGACCTGGCGGCGGCGCGGGAGATCTTCGACGCCCTCGGCCTGACGGTCGTCGTCAAGGAAGACCTCATGGACACGGTGACGGGGCTCTCCGGCAGCGGCCCGGCCTACGGGTTCATCGTCATCGACGCCCTGTCCGACGGGGGCGTGCTCATGGGCCTGCCCCGGGACGTGGCCGTGAAGCTGGCGGCCCAGACCCTCCTCGGGGCGGCCAGGCTGGTTCTCGACAGCGGCAAGCATCCCGGCGAGCTGCGGGACATGGTGACCTCGCCCGGCGGGACGACGATCGCCGGCATCCAGGCCCTGGAGGAGGGCGGGCTCCGCTCGGCCCTCATCTCGGCCGTCGAGGCGGCGACCCTGCGCTCGAGGGAGCTGGGGAAGGGGAAATAGGGTTTCGCAAAGCGACGGAGAGAAAGAAAACCCCCTGACAGCAGTGCTGCAGGGGGTTTGTTTTGGCCTCTCGCCTTCTGCCCGATGTCTTTCGCCTAGAACTTGAAGATGTCGTAAATCCTCGTGATGATCCCGCCGCCGGACTTCTTCTCATCCTGCGGCTCCTGGCGCGCGGGCTCCTCGGGCTTGGGCTCGGGGGCCGGCTGCGCCTCCGCGGGGGCCTGCTCCGCATCCCGCTCCTGGTCCTCCCTCCGCTCGCCGGACCGGCGGCGCCCGCGCCGCGAGCGCCTCTTTCGCGTCCCCCGGCCCGCCTCGCCGGGCGCACCCTCGGCCTTCGCCTCATCGCCCTTTTCCTCCTCGGCCTCCGGGGCGGGCAGCGGGATGTGCTCGCGCTCGACGAACTCGAACTTCGCCTCCTCCCAGAGCATGTCGGGGTTGCCGGAGATGTGGATCGAGACGTTGTGGGCGTTCTCGAGCTCCACGATGTCGCTGCGCTTCTGGTTCAGGAGGTAGTTGGCGATCTCGTGGGGCAGCGTGATCCGGACGCTCGAGTAGGTGCCCTTCAGGACGTTGAGGCGGATCTTGCGGAAGGTGCTCAGGGCCGCATACTCCAGCGAGGGCCGCATGCCGGCGCCCTTGCAGTGCGGGCACGTGATGTGGCTGATCTCCTGGATGTTGGACTTCTTGCGCTGGCGGGAGAGCTCCATCATCCCGAACTTGGAGATGCGCGAGATCTGGGTCCGGGCGCGGTCGAGGCTCAGGGCCTTCTTGAAGGCCTTCTCGACCTCGGCGATGTGCTTGCGGTCCTTCATGTCGATGAAGTCGATGACGATGAGGCCCCCGAGGTCGCGCAGCCGCAGCTGCCGGGCGATCTCCTCGGCCGCCTCGAGGTTGGCCCGGAAGGCGGTCTCCTCGACGTCGCGGCGGTCCGAGGCCCTTCCCGAGTTGACGTCGATCGTGATCATCGCTTCCGTGGGGTTGATGATGAGGTAGCCGCCGCTCTTGAGCTCGACCCGCTCCTTGTAGATGGCGTCGATCTGCGGCTCCAGGTGGTAGCGGTCGAACAGCGGCGTCTTTTCCTGGTAGAGCTTGATCATCTTCACGTTGCGGGGCGCCACCGTGTTGATGTAGGCGCGCATCTTGCGGTACGTCTCCAGGTCGTCCACGAGGATCTCCTGGATATCGCTGGTAAAGTAGTCGCGCAGCGAGCGCACGCCGAAGTCGCCCTCCTGGTGGATCAGCGCCGGGGCCTGGACCTCCTTGGCCTTCTTCTCGATGTCCCGCCAGATCTTGAGCAGCACGTAGTAGTCCCGCGAGAGCTCCTGCTTGGTGCGGTTCATCCCCGCCGTGCGCACGATGAAGCCCACGCGGTCCTCGGCCGCGATCTGCTCCATGAGCGCCATGAGGTTCTTGCGCGACTCGTCGTCGTCGATCTTGCGGGAGATGCCCGTGCTCTGCCGGTTCGGCATCAGGACGATGTAGCGGCCGGGCAGCGAGATGTAGGTCGTCAGCATCGCGCCCTTGTGGTCCTTCTCCTCGCGGACCACCTGGACGAGGATCTCCTGGCCGCTCTTGAGGTGCGGCCGGCGGTGCCGGTGGCCCTCCTCCCCGCCCTCGTCCTCGGTGCGGAAGTACTCGGGGCTCACGTCGTGCAGGGGCAGAAAGCCGTGCTTCTTGGCCCCGTAGTCCACGAAGGCCGCCTGGAGGCCCCGCTCCACCTTGAGAACCACCGCCTTGTAGATGTTCCCCGTGATGGGCTCGCGGGCCGACATCTGGATGTTGTACTCCACGAGCTTGCCGCTCTCGAGGACGGCCATCCGGCTCAGCTCCTGGTCCACGGCGTTGATGAGCATGATCTTCTTCATGTACCGGTTTCCTCTCTGACCCCACCGGGTTGACCGGGCATCACAGAAACTCGCTCACGTCGCCCTTCCCGGCGCGTATCACCTCGGGGACGTCGTCCACGAGGCTGATGATGCTGGACTTCTCCGATGCGAGAATGCCCGCGTCGAGGATGAGTTCCACGGCGTGCCCGTAGCGCTTCCGGATCTCCTCCGGGTCGCTCAGGATTTCGTCCTTGTCCGTCGAGGCGCTGGTGCTGATGATGGGGTGGCCCAGCTCGCGCACGAGCGACAGACAGATTTCGTTCGCGGGGACCCGGATGCCCGTCGTCTGGCGCTTCGTCATGAGGATCTTCGGGACGAGACGCGACGCGGGCAGGATGAACGTGTAGGGCCCCGGCAACAGCCTCTTCATGGTCTTGTAGGCGTAATTGGAGACGATGGCGTACTGGCTGATGTCCCTCAGGTCGGCACAGATGAAGCTGAAGGGCTGCTTCTGGCTGCGGCGCTTGATCTCGTAAATCTTCTCGATCGCCCGCTTGTTGTAGAGGTCGCAGCCGATTCCGTAGACCGTGTCCGTGGGGTAGACGATGATCCCCCCGTTGCGCAGCACCTCGACGGCCTTGCGGATCAGCCGGATCTGCGGGTTCTTCTCGTTGATGGACAGGAGCATAGGTTCGGGCCATCTCTCGTAGGCAGCGTTTTTTTATCAGAAAAACACCGTTTTTTCAATAAAATAAGCAGATTCTGGCGCTTCGCGGGCCCCCGCGGCCCGTCCGGAGCGCCCACCGCAGGGCCCGGGAGGGCCGCCGCCACGCGGTTTGACGGGAATCGCAGGCACCGCGTTAATGGCTTGACAGCGGGGATTGCCTGTGATAAGGGGCAGGCAGGCTTGGCGTATTATGAAGAGATTATTTGCAATCAACACCTTCGGCTGGTGGTGGCGGGGCGACAGGACCCTGCCCGCGGGGCCCTCTTATTGACACAAGGGGCCGTGGGTGAGGAGAATCACCCATGGCCGACCGGGTATGAGAAAGCCATGGGAAATCTCCCATGGCTTTTCTGTTATTCCCCCTTGCCCTGACCCTCTCCCGCGCCGGGGAGACGGGGATCGAGGATGGGGCTGCACGGAAAAAAACGAAGTGGACGAATAAACGAACGAACCGAGTCTGAAGGAGGCAACGGCAATGGAAGAGAGAAAGATCATGCTCAGCGATGCGGAGATCCCCCGGCAATGGTACAACGTCCTGGCGGATCTTCCGGGACCCATGAACCCCCCGCTGCACCCGGGGACGGGCCAGCCGATCCGGCCCGAGGACATGCAGGCCATCTTCCCCATGAACCTCGTCGAGCAGGAGATGAGCCCGGAGCGCTGGATCACGATCCCCGAGGCGGTTCTGGACAAATACCTCCTGTGGCGGCCGACGCCGTTGCGGCGGGCGCGCAACTTCGAGAAGGCCCTCGGGTGCCCCGTCCAGATCTACTACAAGGACGAGAGCGTGAGCCCCCCCGGCTCTCACAAGCCCAACACGGCCGTGGCCCAGGCCTACTACAACAAGGCCTACGGCATCAAGCGTCTCGCGACCGAGACGGGCGCCGGCCAGTGGGGAAGCGCGCTGTCCATGGCCTGCCGCATGTTCGACCTGGAGTGCCGGGTCTACATGGTCCGCGTCAGCTACGACCAGAAGCCCTACCGGCGCATGATGATGCAGACCTGGGGCGCCGAGTGCATCCCCAGCCCCAGCGACCGGACGCAGGCGGGGCGCAACATCCTTGCCCAGGACCCCGACTGTCCCGGCAGCCTCGGCATCGCCATCAGCGAGGCCATCGAGGACGCCGTCACGAACAAGGACTCCCGCTACTCCCTCGGGAGCGTCCTGAACCACGTCCTGCTGCACCAGACGATCATCGGCCTCGAGGCGAAGAGGCAGTTCGAGAAGATCGGGAAGTACCCCGACGTGGTCATCGGCTGCGCCGGCGGCGGGAGCAATTTCGCCGGGGTGAGCCTCCCCTTCGTCCAGGACAAGATTCACGGCAAACAGGTGCACGTCATCGCCTCGGAGCCGTCGTCCTGCCCGACGCTGACAAAGGGGCCCTTCGCCTACGACTTCGGGGACGTGGCCAAGACGACCCCCCTTCTGGCCATGCACACCCTCGGGCATGACTTCATCCCGGCGCCCATCCATGCCGGCGGGCTCCGTTACCACGGCATGGCGCCCATCGTGAGCCATATGCTGAAGAAGGGCCTCATCGAGGCCCGGGCCTACCATCAGCTCGACACCTTCGAGGCCGGCGTTCTGTGGGCCAGGACCGAGGGGTTCATCCCCGCGCCGGAGACGACGCACGCCATCGCCGCCGTCGTGGACGAGGCGAAGCGGGCCAAGGAAGCGGGCACGGAGAAGGTCATCCTGTTCAACTACAGCGGGCACGGTCTCGTCGACCTGGCCTCTTACGAAGCCTACTTTGCAGGGAAGCTGTCGGCCTACGAGCTGCCCGACGAGGAGATCCGGCGGGCACTCAAGGCGATCGAGAGCCACCCGAAGTGCATTGAGAGATAGGCGAAAGGCGAATCCCCCTTGCATCCCCCTTTGTCAAAAAGGGGGAAAGAGGGGGATTTTCATTTCTGCGCCAGGCAGGGCAGGGGGAGTTTCTGCCTGCCGCGCCGCCTGCCCGGGCCCGGTGAGATTGTGTTTCGCCGCAAGACGTGCTATTGTTTCGCCGCCCGCGGGGCCTTTCCCCGGCGGGTTTGCGGCTGCTGCCGGTCCCGTGCGGTGCCCGTGCGCGGCCGCAAGGCTTGATCCTGCCGAAAGCGGAATAGCGGAATTGAGGAAGAGCGGACAAAATAGCCCCCTGGAACGGGCGGATGCCCCCGAAGATCGCATGCGAAACGCCCGCCCCCTGGCGGACCGCATGCGGCCGGAGACCCTGGGGGAATACGTCGGCCAGTCGCACATCCTGGAAAAAGGGGGGCTGCTGCGCAAGGCCATCGAGGAAGACCGGCTCTTCTCCATGATCTTCTGGGGGCCGCCCGGTTCCGGGAAGACCACCCTGGCCCGCCTCATCGCCGGCGAGACGAAATCCCGCTTCACCACCTTTTCGGCGGTGCTCTCCGGCGTCAAGGAGATCCGGGCCGTCATCGACGAGGCCCGCGCCGAGCTCGAGACGACGGGCCGCAGGACGATCCTCTTCGTCGACGAGATCCACCGCTTCAACAAGGCCCAGCAGGACGCGTTCCTGCCCCACGTGGAGAGCGGCCTCATCACCCTGATCGGCGCCACGACCGAAAACCCCTCCTTCGAGGTCATCTCGCCTCTGCTGTCCCGGACCCGCGTGATGGTCCTTCGGCCCTTCACCGAGGAGGAGCTTGCCGAGATCCTGCGGAGGGCGCTTGCGGACCCCGTGCGGGGCCTGGGCGGGCTCTCCATTGAGGTCGAGCCCGAGGCGCTCGATCACATGATCCGGGCCGCCGACGGTGATGCGCGGGCGGCCCTGAACAACCTCGAGGCGGCGGCCTCGCTGACGGCAGGCAGGGGCGAGGGGGACCGCCGGATCACCCTGGCCATGGCCGAGACGGCCCTGCAGCGCAAGGCCCTGCAGTACGACAAGGCCGGCGAGGAGCACTACAACCTCATCTCGGCCCTGCACAAGAGCCTCCGGGGCAGCGACCCCGACGCGGCCCTCTACTGGCTCGCGCGGATGCTCGAGGCGGGCGAGGACCCCCTCTACATCGCGCGGCGCATGATCCGCTTCGCCTCCGAGGACATCGGCAACGCCGACCCCATGGCCCTCACGGTGGCCATGGCGGCCATGCAGGCCTTCCACTTCATCGGGCTGCCCGAGGGTGAGCTGTCGCTCGCGCAGGCCGCGGTCTATCTCGCCACGGCGCCCAAGAGCAACGCCGTTTACCGTGCCTACGGGAAGGTGAAGGCCGTCATCGGCCGGACAGGAACCCTGCCGGTGCCCCTGCACATCCGCAATGCGCCCACGCGTCTCATGCGCGATCTCGGCTACGGGAAGGGCTACAAGTACGCCCACGATTACGAGGAGGCCTTCGTGCCCCAGGACCATCTCCCGGAGAGCCTGCAGGGGCAGGTCTACTACACGCCGACGGACCGCGGCTACGAGAAGGTCATCCGGGAGCGGCTGACGAAGTGGCGGAGGATCCGGGAGCAGGCGGCCCGGGACGCCAAGCACAAGGGGGAGGAGTGAGACGGTGACGGGGCCTGACAGGGAGCAGTACATCCGGGAGATCGCGGCGCTCCGCGAGCGCGTCCGTTACCTCGAGGAGATGGAGAAGGAGTTTGCCACCCTCGCCCGGGCGCTGAAGGAGTCGGAGGAGCGCTACCGGCTCCTCGTGGAGAAGATCCTCGACGGGATCTTCATCGTGCAGGACGACCGCGTGAAATTCCCCAACCCGTCCATGACGGCGCTCATGGGCTACACGGCCCAGGAACTGGGCGCTGTGCCCGTCGCGGATCTCATCCGGCCGGAGGACCGTGAACGGGTGCTCGACCGGTACCGCCGGATCCTCGACGGCGAGAACCTCCGGGGGACGCTGGCCTTCGGGGCGCTGCGCAAGGGAGGGGACGGGTTCCAGGCCGAGGTGCGCGCCGTCCCGATCACCTGGGAGGAGCGCCCCGCGGTGCTGTGCCTGATGCGGGACGTGACGAGGCAGGTGCAGCTCGAGTCGCAGCTGCAGTACGCGAAGAAGATGGAGGCCGTCGGCACGCTTGCCGGCGGCATCGCCCACGACTTCAACAACCACCTGCAGGGCATCTCGGGCTACATCCAGCTCCTCATGATGCGCGGCGACCGGGACCGCACGGAACAGGGCTGGCTGCTGCAGATCGAGCGCTCTGTACAGCGTGCGGCGGCGCTCACGAAGCAGCTGCTCATCTTCAGCCGCCGGGAGGAGAGCCGGCTCGAGCCCCTCGATCTCAACGAGGTGGTGCGCCAGGCCCAGAAGACGCTGGCCCGGACGATTCCCGAATCGATCGCGGCGGAGCTCCGGCTGGCCGCCGACCTCCACCCCATCGACGGCGACGCGGTGCAGCTCGAGCACGTCCTGTTCAACCTCGGGATCAACGCGAAGGACGCCATGCCCGACGGCGGCAAGATCGTCATCGCAACCCGCAACACCCGGCTCGACGAGGCCTTCTGCCGCAACCACGCGGGCCTGAAGCCGGGGGCCTACGTGGAGCTCTCCTTCAGCGACACGGGCCACGGCATGGACCGTGACACCCAGGAGCGGATCTTCGAGCCCTTCTACACGACCAAGGGCGTGGGATCGGGGATCGGGCTGGGGCTGGCCATCGTCTACGGCATCGTCCAGAGCCACCGCGGGGCGATCCTCTGCGAGAGCGGCCCGGCCGCGGGGACGACCTTCCGGATCTACCTGCCGGCGCAGCAACGGCCGGGGGCGGCCCCGGGGAAGGAGGCGCGCAAGCGGGCGGATTACCGCGGGGCGGAGACGATCCTCATCGTCGATGACGAGGCGGACATCCTCGACATCGGCCAGAACACCCTCGAGCAGTTCGGCTACACGGTGCTCATGGCGCGAAGCGGCGAGGAAGCCGTCGAGACGTACTCGCGGCGGGGGCGGGAGATCGATCTCGTGATCCTCGATCTCGGCATGCCCGGGATGGGGGGCGAGAAATGCCTCCGGGAACTCCTGCGGATGAACCCGTCGGTGAAGGTCCTCATCGCCAGCGGCTACGCCGCGACGCAGACCGTCCAGGGGATCCTGGAAGCGGGCGCGACGGGCTTCATGGCGAAGCCCTACCGTCTCGAGGACATGCTCAAGAAGGTGCGCGAGGTGCTCGACGGGGAGAGGGACGAGGTCCCTCTGGGGGATTGAAAGAAGAATCTGAGAGGGTAAGAGGGTGAGAAGGTAAGAAGCAGTTATCGGGATTCAGCCCGTTCTTTTCTCACCTTCACACCGTCTCAACTTCTCAACCTCTGTGAAGGCCCGGCATCTGCCGCCGGCATCTCTGTGCCGGACATCATCCTCCGGCCTGCGTTTCCGGCTCCTGCGGCACGAAGATCCACAGCAGGATGTAGAGCAGCAGGCCCGTCCCGTAGATGAGGAACAACAGGGCGAAAAGCAGCCGCCAGGTCCAGGACGGGATCGGCGTGCGTGCGCCCAGGGCCCCGCATATCCCCCCCAGCCAGCGATCCGTCCGGGACCGCTTGAAGGTGTGCAGAACGTTCTTCTCTTCCATCGCGTAACCCCTACTGCCGGACGATCGGCCCCGGCAGCCGTGAACCCTCTCCGGTGCAGTGCCCGCGGCGCAGACCGTTGCCGTGCCGCACCCCCCCGGCGCTGTTTCGTCGGCCGAACCCTTCGGCCGTTGCATCAGCCCCCTCAGGAGGGGCCGCAGCTGGTGGCGCTGCAGGACCCGCAGCCCGGTCCCGCGGAGCTCGTGAACTTGCCGTCGCTCGAGTGGCTGAAGGCCGACATGAGCTTCTTCACCTTCTTGCCCTTGCACGTCGGGCAGGACACCTCCTGGTTCCCGAAGACGAGGGTCTCAAACGTCTTTTTGCACTTCGCGCATCGATACTCGAAAATCGGCATGGGGTCTCACCATCCTTGTTTCATCTCCGGCCCTGTGCAAGAAGTTGCCGCAAGGCCCTGATATTTAGAAGGTAGGAAGGTTTGAAGGTGAGACGGTTGGAGAAACGGTGCGCGTGATTCCGGTCTCCGGCTTTTCCAACCTTCTTACCCTCTCACCTTCATGCCTGCTGTTGCCTGCTTCGCTCCGGATGCCCCTCCGGTCGGCGGTTGTCTAAAAACGTGCCAATCGTGTGCGTACTCTGTCGTCCAGCCGGTGCAGCCCCGCCTGCCGGGCCGCCTCCAGCGCCTGCTCGTACTCCTCGCGGGTGATCCGGCGGTTGATCGCCGGGGTCTTCTGCGCTTCCCAGCAGGGCCGGTACTGGTCCATGACGTTGACGTAGGTGTCCCTCGAGATCTCCGTGGCCAAGAACCGCATGACCCCTTCCGTTCCCGCCACGCCGCCGGGCATGACGAGGTGCCGCACGAGAAGCCCCCGGACGGCGACACCGGATGCGTCGATCTCGAGATCTCCCACCTGCCGGTGCATCTCCCGCAGGGCCTCCATGGCCCGCTCCCGGTAGTCGCCGGCCCAGCAGAGGCGCTCGGCCCACGCGTTGTCCCAGAACTTGAAGTCGGGCATGTAGATGTCGAAGACCCCGTCGAGGAGCGCGAGGGTCTCGACGGCGTCGTAGCCGCCGGTGTTGTAGACCAGCGGGACGTTCAAGCCGCCCTCGACGGCCAGGACCAGCGCCTCGAGGATCTGGGGCACCACGTGGCTGGGGGTCACGAAGTTGATGTTGTGGCAGCCGCCCCGGGCCAGCCGCAGCATGGCGTCGGCCAGACGAGCCGCATCGACCTCGTTGCCTTCCCGCAGGTGGCTGATATCATAGTTCTGGCAGAAAGAGCAAAGGAGATTGCAGGAGCTGAAGAAGATGGTGCCCGAGCCGTACGTGCCCACCAGCGGCGCCTCCTCGCCGAAATGCGGCCCTGCACTGGAGACCATGGCCCTGCGGCCGGTCTGGCAGAAGCCCTGCTCGTCCTCCAGGCGGTTCACCCCGCAGCGGCGGGGGCACATGCGGCACTCGCGCAGACGCTCCAGGGCCTGGCGCGCACGCTGCCGCAGCACGCCTTCGCGATGCAGCTTCAAATAGGACGGCTCAGACAAAACAGGCTCCAGGCAACAGGCTCCGGGCAACAGGCAAAAGGGAATCCGTTCTTTTCTCCTCCCAATGCCTGATGCCTAATGCCTGACTTCTATCTTTTGTACGTTCCCATCGTTTGCGCCTCGGCCAGGATGTGGCCCTTCATGGCCTTCAGGAGCTGGTCCTTCGTGATCCCCGGCTTGAGGCCCAGCACGGTGTCCAGGGCGTAGAGCCTGAAGAAGTACCGGTGCGTCCCGCCCGGGGGACAGGGCCCCCCGTAGCCGATTTTCCGGAAGTCGTTGATCCCCTGCGTGCCCCCGCCGGGAAGCTCCTTCTCGCGGGTGATCCCCTCGGCGAGCATCAACGTGGTCGGCGGGATGTCGTAGATCACCCAGTGCACCCAGGTCCCCATGGGGGCATCGGGGTCGTCGCAGATCAGGGCGAAGCTCTTCGTGCCGGCCGGACCTGCCGTCCACTCCAGGGGCGGCGAGAAATCGGCGCCGTCGCAGGTGTACTTCACCGGGATCATCTCGCCGTTGCCGAACGCGCTGCTCTTGATCTCCATCGCGCTCCCCTCCTTTTTGCAGCGGTGTGCGAGTACGGGTATAATATAATTCCTTTGGAAAAAATGAAAACCTTCTTTTGCGCGCCTGTATGGACGCCCATGAGGAAGAACCTGCTCATCACCGGGCTGCCCGGGACGGGGAAAACAACATTGATCCGACGGGTCCTCGACCGGCTCCCGACGGGTGTCGCGGCATCCGGTTTCTTCACCGCCGAGATCCGCGAGGCGGGCGAGCGGGTCGGGTTCACCGTGAACGCCCTCGACGGGCGGACGGCGACCCTGGCCCACGTGCGGGCCGGGGGCAGGGCGCGCGTCGGCCGCTACGGCGTCGACGTGGCAGGCTTCGAGGGTCTGGCGCTCCCGCTTCTCGAGCCCGGCAAGGCGGGGCTCTACGTCATCGACGAGATCGGGAAGATGGAGTGCTTCTCCGCAGCCTTCTGCCGGATGGTCGCGGCCCTGCTCGATTCGGCCTCCCCGGTGCTGGCGACGGTGGCGCTCAGGGGCGGGGGCTTCATCGCCGGGGTGAAGACCCGTGACGATGTCGCCCTCTTCGAAGTGACCGTGAAAAACCGCGATCGGCTCTGCGACGAAATCGCCCGCTTGCTGCAGGAGCGGCTGCGCTGAGGCCGTGCGTCATGGACCCGAGGGATTTTGCCATGCTTCTGGCCCGCTTCTCCCTCTGTGCCGAGGGGTACCGCAAGGTTCGCAAGGGCGTGCAGAAGCGCATCATCCGGCATATGCAGAAGCTCGGCTGCCCCTCGATGAGGGCCTATCTGGGGCGGCTCGATGCCGACAGGGACGCCGAGGCGGAGGCCCGGCGCCTCATGGATGTATCGATCAGCCGCTTCTTCCGCGACGCGGAAGTGTGGCAGGCGTTGGAAACGGAGATTCTCCCCCCGCTTCTCGAGAAGCACCCCGACGGACTGCGGGTCTGGTCGGCGGGCTGCGCCCTGGGGCAGGAGGCATACAGCATCCGGTTACTATGGGCTCGACTGTCGGACGGGGAATCCTCCATGCCGTCTCTCGACCTCCTGGCCACCGATGTCAACGCGGCGTACCTGCAGCGGGCGATCGAGGGGGTCTATCCCGCGAGAGCCCTGGCGCGCATGCCCGCGGAGGTGCGGGGGCGTTTCTTCCGGCCCGCCGGGAAGAATACCCTTCGCGTGGTCGAAGAACTGCGGGAAGGCATCCGCTGGCAGGTCCACGATCTGGCGGCCGACCCTCCGCCGGCTCTGGACTTCCACATCGTCTTTCTCCGAAACAACCTCCTCACCTACTACCGGGACGGTATCGTCAAGGCGGCCCTGCCGGCGATCCTCGACAGCCTCGTGCCGGGCGGGTATCTCGTCATCGGGCGGAAGGAGCGCCTGCCCGGGTTCATCAGGGGATTCGACCCGCACCCGGCGGTGCCTTTTCTCCACCGGAAACGGCAGACAGGCGGGTTGGCATGACCCTTCCATGTTGGGTCCGCATGCATCATCACAGGGGGAGCCATCGATGAGACGCAAACGGATTCTCTTCCTCTCGCTGTCGATCTGGGCCGTTTTCGCGGCATGGCCCGCGTGGGCGGATGAGGCTGCGGGCATTGCGCCCGGGGCCGTTGCGGGCGAGATCGGACGCATCGAAAAGGCCGCCCGGGCAACGTTGGGTGTATCCGCCGTGCACCTGGATACCGGCCGGAGGGTCGAATACCGTGCAGACGAGTTCTTCCCCATGGCCAGCACCGTCAAGGTGCCTCTCGCAGCCCGGATCCTCGACATGGCGGACAAAGGCCGGGTCAGTCTCGCGACGGAGATTCCGGTGAGGCAGCCGGAGATGGTGCCGGAAGGGCCTCTCGGGGACATCCGGTGGCGTCCGGGACTGTCTTACCCGATCGAAGAACTCCTCGAGGCGATGATCACACGGAGCGACAACACCTCCGCCGATGTCCTTTTTCGCGTGGCCGGAGGGCCTCCGGCGGTAGACGCATGGCTCAAGGGCATCGGTATCAAGGACATCCGACCCGCCCGTTACATCCGGCAGCTTCTGCGGGATGTCCTGTCGATCCCCGAGCCGACCTCGCCGTCGATGTCTCTGGCGGATCAGTTCCGGAAGATGCCGCCCAGGCAGGCGTCGGAGCGCCGGGCGAAGGCGATCCGGGCAAACCCCGGATACGACGCCGACCCCCGGGACCAGGCAACCCCGAACGGGATGCTCGCGCTCCTTGCCATGATCCGGCAGGCCGACGGGGAGCGCGAGACGGTGCGTGCCGTGCTGGTCCCCATGATGGAAAGGACCGTGACCGGGCCGAAGCGGATCCGGGGCAGGCTTCCCTCGGGGACGATCGTGGGCAACAAGACGGGGACACTGGCCGGCACGGCAAACGATATGGGGTACATCACCCTCCCGGGAGGGAAAGGCTGTGTGGCCCTTGTGGTCTTCGTGAAGGGCTCCGAAGCGCCCCCCGAGGTGCGGGAGACGGCGATCGCCGACGTCGCGCGCCTCGTGTACGATTACTTCTTGCTTTCGACCCCGGGGCATCAGGACTGAATCGCAGACATGGGAGGGGAGGGCACGGCTGTGGCAGCACGTCGGGGTTGCAGCGGGGACTCGACCGTTGTAAGGAATGGAAAAGCCGCCTGAGGGGACTCGTTTGGGGCCTTTCAACCCGGTGCCGAGTCAGGGGAGGTGAGAGATGCAGCAGAGGAAGTTCCTCGTCGTTTTGCTGATGGTTTCGATCCCTCTTTTTGCGGGTTTTTCGGCCACATCGAAGCCCAATGTCAGCGTCATCGATCCGGGCTACGATCCCGATCCCAAATCTGCAAACGAGTATTTCGTCAAAGCCAAGGGCATCCTGGGAGAACTGGGCAGGGTGAACCCCGTCCTGGCCACGGAACTCGGGCGGCTGCCCGAAATCCGGGCCTGCGACGCGGCGGTGATCGAGACCCTGCAGAGGATCGCCCGGCTGCAAGCCGAGAAACCCGAGGAATTCCAGAAGGCCCTGGAACAGATGCTCACCGTCGGGCTTCCCGAGTACCGCCGCTACAACACACCCCTTCAGGCTTACTTCTGGCTGGTCGAGGACGGGAAAATGAAATCCGCGAAACGGATCCTGGACGAGTACGATCTGCTCGACCTGCTGCGCTCTGCCTGGGTGAGAGACGACACGGTCGGGCAGTCCGGGAACCCGGCGGTCGCAGAGAAACACAGGAAGCGCTGGGGGGATTTCGACACGGTCATCGACCGGCTGAATGCCCCGGAACTGGTCGATTTTTACGAGAAGCGGTATTTCAAATACGGCTTCAACCGAAGCAAGGATGAATCGGATTCATACTCCATCTTCATGCGCAAGGGAGGAAACTGCGTCGATTACGCCAATTTCACCTATCGCTGCCTGAGTTGGGCGGGCTACCACTCTTGGAAAGAGAAGGTACCCGGACACCTGACGGTCATCCTCAAGGCTCCCGACGGGAAGTACTACGCCCTGGATAACGCACGGAGGATCAACAGGAAGCCGATCGGCCTGGCCGGGCCGTTCGACGAGGTGCGGGAATTGATGCTGAAGCTGGGTTACTACTGATCCGGGTGCCGGCCCCGGATGAACGCTGTGACCCGCTCCGATCACGGCTGAAAGAGGAACCGCTCGGGATTGACGGAACAGAACAGGGCCTTTTCCCCGTCGGTCAGGTGCGTCGTGCCGCCGAAGGTCCGGAGGTAGTCGTTGTAGGAATCGACGTCGAGGAGGTTGATCGGGAAATCGGAGCCGAAGAGGATCCGGCTGCGGACTTTCTCCGCGTGGGGGCTTTGGTCGATCAGGGACCGGAGCCGCCCGTAGTACCGGTTCCCGGGGCAGTTTGCGAAATCGGCATAGACGCCGTCCCAGCGGGCGATGTAGTCGAGAATCTGCTTTTCCCACCGTCCGTCGGGGAAGAGGTGGAGGACATAGCGCTTCCCGAGATGGGCGAAGTTGATCTTCAGGCTGTAGGCCTCGAGCACCTGCTCCCAGCGCTCCGGTGCGGTGTACAGCTCGAGCTGCCGCTTCCGGACGGTTTGAAACCCGCTGTCGCTGCAGTGCACGGTGATCGGGATCCTCCGGGCCTCGCAGAACCGGTAGAGCCGCTCGACCTTCCTGCGCTCGTCTCCCGCGTCGGGCCAGGGGTCGAACCCCAGCGGGGGGTAGAGCTTGATCCCCGCGAAGAAATGGCTCCGGTCGCCCCCCTCGTCGATGTTGGCGTCGAAACGGCCCATCCGGGAGAGGAACGATTCCCGGTCCCCCCGGTAATTCCCGAAATACTTCTGCAGCAGGTCGTCCACCTCGGCCAAGCTGTAATTGGCCGTGTTGATGCCGAGAAAGGGGTAGATCTCGAAGAGGGCCGGTGTCCGGCGCGGGATGACGGCGTACCGCGTCTCCCCGGACAGCGGGTCACGGATGAGCTCCGTCTCCAGGTATCCCCGGATGCCGTTGAACACGTCGACGACCTGCTCGGCGATCGGCTTGCGGGCCGCGATGTTGTAGAAGGCCTCGCCCGACACCTCCCGCTCGAGCTGCTTGTAGCCGAAGTCCATGATCAGCGGCGTCAGCACCAGCCTGTCGTAGGCCCCGGTGCCCCCGTGGAGGCGCAGGGCCCCGTCCGCCGGGCTCCAGAGGTCCTTGCGCAGAAAATACTCGGTGATCAGGAAGAAGGAGGCGATGTCGTTTTCCATGAGCGACAGCAGGTTCAGCGAGCCCTGGAAGAGTAGCTTTCTGAACCTGGGGGAAAGGGGGACGAGCAGCTGGAGGTAGAGCAGCAGCACGAAGAACTTGACCCGGTTGATCCGCTTCAGGAAGGCGGCGAAATTCGGGTGGCTCAGGTTCATCGCGTGGCAGTGGATGTCGTAGAAGCGGCGGGTGTCTTCCATGGCGTTCCCCCTTTCTTCACGGGGAATCCGGGGCGGATGCAAACAGGGCCCGGAGGCGTGCTACGCCTGGCCGGGGACGACGTAGAGAAGGACGGCGACGTAGTGGCACGCGCTGCCGCCGAGAACGAAGAAGTGCCAGATGGCGTGGTTGTAGGGGAGCCTCTTGAAAAGGTAGAACAGGGCGCCCACGGTGTAGACGATGCCCCCGGCCAGCAGCCAGGTGAACCCCCCGTCGGGCAGGGCTTCCAGGAGGGGCTTCACGGCGAAGACAATGAGCCACCCCATCAGGAGGTAGCCGACGGCGGACAGGACCTTGAACCGCTGCGCGAAGAGCAGCTGGAAGACGATCCCCGCGGCGGCCAGGACCCAGACGAGGCCGAACAGCGTCCACCCCCAGCTCCCCTGCAGCGTCACGAGCGTGAAGGGCGTGTAGGTGCCCGCGATGAGCAGGTAGATGCACGAACGGTCCACGATCCGGAATGCTTGCTTGAGCCGCGGCGAGCGGACGGAGTGGTAGAGGGTAGAGGCCGTGTAGAGAAGCACCAGTGTCGCCCCGTAGATGCTGCAGCTCACGATGTGCAGCACGGTGCCGTGCAGGCAGGCCAAGGTCACCAGCGCGCCGAGCCCCGCGGCGCTCAGGAGGGCGCCCGTGCCGTGGGTGAGGCTGTTCACCAGCTCTTCGATCTGGATGCGTTGATCGCGCATAATCTCCGGCTGCCCCGCCGCCGGCCCCGCCCGTTGCCTGCGGTGCGAAGCCGAAAAAGGGGCTTTACTTATCGCGTGGTGCGTTATATACAACGCCCAAACGGGAACCTCAAGAGATTTTGAGGGTCCAACCGGGACGAACAGCGATTTTTGTGGCGCAGGGACAACCACCGGGCTCCGCAGAGGCCGGTGGTTTTTTTTCGACAACCGGAACGAGCAGGAGGCGAAACGATGAGAAGAGCCATCCAGTCGGGCGACACGGTCAGCGTGCATTACACCGGGAAACTCGAGAACGGCGAAATCTTTGACTCCTCGTCGGGGAGGCGGCCCATGACGTTCACCGTCGGCACCGGGCAGATCATCCGGGGCTTTGACGAGGCGGTGCTCGGCATGGCCGTGGGGGACCGGAAAACCGTCACGATCGCGCCGGAGATGGCCTACGGCCCCCGGCAGACGGAGCTGATCGTCGACATCCCGAGAAACACGGTTCCCGAGGGCATGGAACTGGAGAAGGGGATGATGATCGAACTGGTCGACCCGCAGGGCAACCGGATCCCGGCGGAGGTCTTCGAGATCCTCGACGAGGTGGTCAAGATGGACCTCAACCACTTCCTGGCCGGGAAGACCCTCGTCTTCGACATCGAGATCGTGGCGGCGGGCCCGTCGCAGGACCCGGGCTGACGGGAAGGCGCCGGGCGAAGGCCCGAGGAACCCATGGCGGAAGGACGACGATGAAATTCCTGGAAAAGCTTTTCAGCACGGAGAAAGGCCCCAAGAAGAAGGTGCAGGCGGGGCGAAACGACGCCTGCCCCTGCGGGAGCGGCAAGAAGTACAAGCGCTGCTGCCTTGAGGGCGACGAGAAGAAGCGAAGGAAGCAGATGGGGCTGGGTTGAGGCAGGCGACGGCCCCTCAGCCCTCCGCCGTTTCCGCGTAGAGGTCGTAGAGCTCGGCCGCCGTGACACGGCAGCGGACGATTGCGCCCGGGCTGAGCCCCGCGCCCCGCACGTAGGTGATCCCGTCGATCTCGGGGGCCTGGAAGCGCGTCCGGCCCCGCCAGGGGAAATCCTCGCGCTCCGTCCTGCCCTCGATGAGCACGTCCTCCAGCGCCCCGATGCGGGCGAGGCCGATCTCGTCGGCAATCGCCGCCTGCGCCTCCAGCACGAGGCCCTGGCGCCTCCGCTTCTCCCGCTCCGGCACCTGCCCCGGCAGCCGTTCCGCCGCCGTGCCCTCTTCGGGCGAGTACGCAAAGACCCCCAGGCTCTCGAAGCGGGCCTCCTCCACGAACCCCAGCAGCCGCTCGAAGGCGTCCTCCGTCTCGCCGGGATACCCGACGATGAGCGAAGTGCGCAGGGCGATGCCCGGGACGGCCCGGCGGATCTCGTCGATCTTCTTCCGGAGGAAGGCCGAGGTGCCCTTGCGGTTCATCGCCTTGAGGATTCCGTCGTCGATGTGCTGCACCGGGATGTCGAGATACCGGCAGACCTTCTCCTCCGCGGCCATCGTGGCGAGAAGCTCGGCCGTGATGTTCCTCGGGTAGGCGTAGAGGATCCGGATCCAGCGCGGCCCTTCGATCGCGCAGAGCCGCTTGAGAAGGCCGTTGAGCGTGGGACGCCCCCGGAGGTCACGTCCCCAGGCCGTCGTGTCCTGGGCGATGAGGACGATTTCGCGCGTCCCCCCGGCGGCGAGCCGCTCGGCCTCGGCGACGATGTCGTCCATGGGGCGGCTCCGGAACGGCCCCCGAATGGCGGGGATGACGCAGTAGGCACAGCGGTTCGAGCACCCCTCGGCGATCTTGAGGTAGCTGTAGAAGGCCGTGGAGACCCTGCGCGGGACGGAGGCGTCCATGAGATACAGGGGACTGCCCACGTGCACGGCGGGGGGGCGCCGGGGGCCGTCGCCCAGGCGCTCGAGGTGCGCGGCGATCCCCGGGAAATCCCCCGTGCCGAGAAAGAGGTCCACCTCGGGAAGCTCGCGGGCCAGCTCGGCGCCGTAGCGCTGCGGCAGGCATCCCGCGACGACGAGCCTGCGGCAGCGGCCTTTCTTCTTCCAGGCCGCCATCCGGAGGATCTCCTCGACGGACTCCTCCTTCGCGGGGAGGATGAAGGAGCAGGTGTTGACGACGATGGCTGCGGCCCGGTCGGGCCTGTCGGTGACGCTCCACCCGGCTCGGGACAGCAGGGCGGACATGACCTCGCTGTCCACGAGGTTCTTCGGGCATCCGAGGCTCAGGATGTAGACGCTTTTTTCGCTCACCTTACCGCGGCAGCTTTCTGGCGAGGACCTTGCGCGGCTTCACGCCGTCGGAGGGGCCCACGACCCCCTCTCTTTCCATCCGCTCGATCATCCGGGCTGCACGGTTGTACCCCACCTTGAGGTAGCGCTGCACGAGCGAGACCGAGGCCTGGCCCAGTTCGGTCACGAGCTCCACGGCCTCGTCGTACTTGTCGTCCACGTCGCCCTCGGCCTTTTCCCCCTCCTGGGCCTCGGCCTTGAACTTTTGGATCGATTCGTCGTAGACGGGGGTCTGCTGCTTGCGGATGAAGCTCACGATGCGCGAGATCTCGCGGTCGGACACGAAGGCGCCGTGGATGCGCTGGAGCTTCGAGGTGCCCGGGGGCATGAAGAGCATGTCGCCCTGGCCGAGGAGATGCTCGGCGCCGAGCTGATCCAGGATCGTCCGCGAGTCCACCTTCGAGGAGACCTGGAAGGAGATCCGCGTGGGGAAGTTCGCCTTGATGATCCCCGTGATGACGTCCACCGAGGGCCGCTGGGTCGCGAGGATGATGTGGATGCCCGAGGCGCGGGCCATCTGGGCAAGTCTCGTGAGCGACTCCTCCACGTTGCGCTGGGCCACCATCATGAGATCCGCCAGCTCGTCGATGACGATGACGAGGTAGGGCAGCTTCGCCGGCAGGGGCTTCGGTTCCGGCTCCGCCGCTTCGCCCATGGGCAGCTTCGCCTGGGCCTCCTCGAGGATTCGCTCGCGCCCCTGCTGTTTCTTCTCCACGAAGCGGTTGAACTTGTCGATGCTCTTCTCCCCCGTCTCGCCGATGATGCGGTAGCGGCTCTCCATCTCCTCGACGGCCCACCGCAGCACCGAGGCGGCTTCCTTGGGGTCCACCACGACGGGGTGCAGCAGGTGCGGCAGCCCCTCGTAGGCCGCCAGCTCCAGGCGCTTGGGGTCGATCATGATGAACTTCACCTCGTCGGGGGGCGCCTTGAAGAGCAGGCTGCAGATCAGCGCGTTGAGGAAGACGCTCTTGCCCGAGCCCGTCGTGCCCGCGATGAGCAGGTGCGGCATCCGGGTGAGATCGGCGATGACGGGCGTCCCCGTGATGTCCTCGCCGAGCGCGATGGGCAGCCGGTGCTTGGCCTGGGCGAAGGCCTCGTTGTCGACGGCGTCCCGCAGGGTGACGGCCTCGCGCTCGGCGTTGGGGATCTCGATCCCGATGGCGGCCTTGCCGGGGATCGGCGCGACGATGCGCACGCTCTGGGCCTTGAGGGCCAGGGCCAGGTCGTCGGCGAGGTTGGCGATCTTGTTGATCTTGACGCCCGGCGCAGGCTCGAGCTCGTACATCGTGATGACGGGCCCCGGCTTGACCTCCGACACCTTGCCCTCGACGCCGAAGTCGGCCAGCTTCCTTTCCAGGAGCCTCGCGTTGTCGATCAGGATGTCGCGCCGCTGCTTCGTGTCGCGCCGCGGCACCTCGTCCAGGAGGGTCAGCGGAGGCAGGATGTAGGCCCCCTGGGGCCGGGCGAACTCGAAGGCCGTCTGCTCGATTTTCTTCTTCCGCGTCCGCTCCTGTGCCGGGGCCTTCTCCTCGCGGATCACGGGGGGCGGCCGTCTCTCTGCCTTCCTCGGGGCTGCACGTTCCTGCTCCTCGTCTTCCTTGAGGTAGTCCGTCACCTTCTCGCGGCCGATCGCCACGCAGGAGCGCACCGCGCGGCCCGTGCTGAGGACCACCCCGTAGGCCTTGCGCAGGGCGGTGACGACGGAGAGGTCCACCGTGACGATCAGCGAGACGACGAGGCCCACGAACAGGAAGATGAAGGTCCCGCCGGGGTTGAACAGGGCGTTGAGGTATTCCGAGATCAGGGTCCCCGCGAAGCCGCCGGCCGCAAAGGGCGTGTCGACGAGCGGGATCAGCCTGTAGGCGTGGGCGAAGAGCCCCGAGGTCGTCACGACGAGCCCGGCAAACCCGCCGATCCAGCCGGGCCGGAAGAGGAAGCCCGCGTCGAGGAAGAGCTTCACCGAGGTGATGAGCAGGAACAGCGGCAGCCAGTAGGCGGAGAGCCCCAGGAACCGGATCAGGATGTCGGCGATGTAGGAGCCGATGACCCCGCCGATGTTGGCAATCTTCGCCCGGGACGTCTCGTAGTTCGACAGCGACGGGTCCGTCGGGGAGTAGGAGATGACCGACAGGAACAGGAAGACCGCCAGGGCGAAGAGGACAACCCCCGCGATCTCGCGCGTCCTTCCCTGTATCGGTTTGCGTTCGGCCATGGCTCCCCGCCGTTTCATCGCAGGTGCAGGGCGAGGACCGCCGCCCCCACGATCCAGCAGTAATACGCGAAGTAGCGCAGATTGCGCTTCCGCACCACGGAGAAGAGAAACTTCAGGGTCAGGTACGCCACCACCCCCGCCGCGACGGCCCCGGCGGCGTACACCGCGGCCTCTCCCGGCGGGACGGCGTCGATGTGCCTGGCCTCGAGGACCGCGGCACCCGCGATGGCCGGGATCGACAGCAGGAAGGAGAACCTTGCCGCCGTCTCGCCCTCGAGCCCCCGGAACAGGCCGAAGGTGATCGTCGAGCCCGACCGGGAGATGCCGGGCAGGACGGCGATCCCCTGGATCACGCCGATGACGATGCCGTCGAGCAGGTTCATCTCGGCCTCGGTCCGCACCGGGTTCTTCACGCGGTCGGAGAGAAACAGGAGGGCCCCCGTCACGAGGAGCATTGCCGCGGCGAACGCCGGCGACTCGAACAGCTCGTGGATGATGTCCTTGAACGAAAGCCCGATGGCGGCCGTGATGGCCGTGGCCACGACGAGGTACAGCAGCAGGCGGCGCCGCGTGTCGACCCACCCGTCGTTGAGCGCCGTGTCGAGCCGGCCCAAGAGCGACCGTCGATACCCCTCCGGCAGCAGCGCCGTGAGGATTTCCCCGATCTCCTTCCGGAAGAACAGGGCGACGGCCACGGTGGTCCCGACGTGCAGCATGACGTCGAAGAGGACCCCCGGCTGCCGGAACCCCTCGATGAGGCTCTGGGCGAAAACGAGATGGGCCGAGCTGCTCACGGGCAGCAGCTCCGTCAGCCCCTGCACGATGCCGAGGAGGATCCCTTCGAGCAGGCTCAAGCGGCTTTCTCCTTTCCGACGGCCAAATCCGGCCTCCGGAGGTAGTAGTGCGATGCGACGACGTCGTAGACCCTCAGGAGCAGCTCATCGAGGGTCTCTTCCGAGTATGCCGTCACGTCGATGGGCTTGTCGATGACCAGCGTGACGCGCCCCGGGTGGACCCGGAATGACTTCTTGGGCATGATCTCGCCGCTGCCGACGATCGTGATCGGCACGATGGGGACCCCCGCCTTGAGGGCCAGGTGGAACACGCCCTTCTTGAACGGGTGGATCTGTCCGTCCATGCTTCTCGTCCCCTCGGGGAACGTCATGACCGATTTCCCTTCCCGGATGCATCGTGCCGCGTCGTTGATGCTGCGCATGGCCCGCACGAAATTCTTCCGGTCGATCGGTATGGAACCCGTCCTTGCCAGGGCCCTGCCGAACACGGGGATGGCGAACAGCTCCTTCTTGGCGATCCAGGCGAAATAGGTGTCGATGTTTGCGAGCACGATCAGGATGTCGAAGCCGCTCTGGTGGTTGGCCATGAAGACCTGGGGCCTTCCCCTCAGGATGTTTTCCCGGCCCTCCACGGTCACCTGGACGCTCGAGATGCGCAGCAGGATCTTCGCCCAGAGCACGGACACGCGGTGCGTCGTGTATTCCCCGCGGGGGAACAGGCGATACGACACGACGACGAAAAAGGATACAAAGGCCGTGATCAATGTCCCCAAGAGGACCAGGATGGCCGACCGGAACATGGGGTTTCCCGAAAAATGTAATGATTTATTAAATTTAACCGTACATTTCTACTTGATCTGCCGGGCGAAGTCAACAGCGAATCTGCCCGCTCCGCAGACGGGAAAGGCCCTTTCGGGCCTCAGGGCGGCCCCGGGTTATTTGATATTGCGAAGCGGGCCGCTCTTCTATATGATGACCCCGCCCCTGACCTCGAATCGGCGCCGGGGGCTAATACAACTAACGCTGTTTGCTGCAACGGGTTCCGGCTGTACGGGAAGTTAAGAAGTTGGGAAGTTAAGAAGTTTGGAAAAGTTCGAGGGTTTTCCTGTCAGTCCCTTCTCAGCTTCCTAACTTCTCAACTTCCTAACTTCGCAGGGTCGAAGGGTGGATGCCAGGCATCGTCTGGAAACCGGTCTTGTCCGGTTGGACTTGAGCAAGCCGCGAAAGGGGGGAACGGATGGTCAACAAGGTAATCCTGATCGGCAGGCTGGGGGCGGACCCCGAGGTGCGCTACACGCAGGACGGCACGATGATCACCAACCTTCGGGTCGCCACCAACGAGTACCGGAAGGACAAGAGCGGCGAGCGGGTGGACCGGACGGAGTGGCACCGGGTCGTCGCCTTCGGCAAGCTCGCCGAGATCTGCGGCAGCTATCTCTCCAAGGGCCGCCTGGTCTACATCGAAGGGTCGCTGCGCACGCGGCAGTGGGAAGACAAGGACGGCAACAAGCGTTCGACGACGGAGATCCTTGCCAACAACATGCAGATGCTCGAGTCGAAGGGCGGCGGCCGCGAGGGTGCCGGTGCCGACGGCACCATGCCCGCCTACGGGGGAGGCGAGCAGGCCCCCGACGAGGATGTGCCGTTCTAAAAGAGGCGAAAGGCGAAAGGCCGAAAGCGAAAGGCAAGAAAACCCGGTCGTGCAACCGGGTTTTTCTTTGCCTCCGACGTTTCAGAGCCCCGTGAAAGCCGCGTGCCGCGGTTCGCGGTTTGCGGGAACGCCCGTTCCCTGCGGGATCGGGCCTATTTCTTCTCCTCGAGTTTCTTCGCCTCGGCCTCCTCCTCGCCTTCCTTGGTGGCCTTCTTGAAGTTCCGGATCCCCTTGCCGATGGCGCCCCCGATCTCGGGGAGCTTTCCCGCACCGAAGACGATCAGGATGATGACGAGGATCACGATCAGTTCCGGCATGCCCAATCCAAACATGGTTTCCGTCTCCTTGCTGTCGAATCTGCCGGGCGCCTGATGCCCCGACTGCCGCCGCCTCTTATTGCGCGGCCGGTTTCGCCTCGGCCTCGGCGGCGGGTTTCGGCTCCTCCGGTTTTTTCCTCTCCACGCGCTTGCCCTCGGGATAGACCAGGTGCACCACCTCCCCGCGCTTGCCGGGGCTGCCCAGGGACTGGCCCTGGAAGGTGATCTGGACACCGCCGGCGTTGCCGATGTCGACGGCGATCTTCTCCTTCGCCTCTGTGCTCACCTTCTCGCCGGCCTGCAGGAGCCTCTGCACGGCCGGCGCCTTGTCGGCCTTCACCTGGACCCAGGCCGCCTCGGTGGCCTCGATCGTCAGGCTCAGGGCGCCCGCTGCCGGCGCGGCTGCGGGGGGGGACTCCTTCTTCTCCACCGGCGGGGGCATCTCCGGTTTTTTCGGCTCCGCGAAGGCGGCCTGCTGCCGAGCCTGGGGCGGGGCCGCTTCGGGCTGCTGCGCGGCCTGAGCCGGCGGTTCCGCGGGGGGCTTCACCTCGGCGGGTTTCTCCGGCGGCTTGATCTCTTCCCGAGGCGCAGGCTTTGCCGTGACCGGCTTTTTCGGCCCGTCCTGCAACGCATAGATGCCCAGCGCGATGACCACGGCCAGGGCCGCGAGTGTCCATCCGACCCGGCTTCCCACCATTCCCGCCCAGGCCAGGGGAGCCTTTGCCGGCCCGGCGCCCACGGGTTCGCCGGCCTTCTGTGTCTCGGCCGGCGCGGCCGGCAGGGTCGACTCGATGTGCTTCTCGTAACGTGCCAGGATGGGCCCGGCATCCACCCCAAGGACGCCCGCGTAGGTCTTGATGAAGGTCTTCGAATAGACCGGTTCGGGCAGGTCCTCGAAGCGGCCGCTCTCGATGGACTCTAGGAAGGAGAGACGGATCCTGTAGCGCCGGGCGATGTCCTCCAGCCTCAGGCCCTTGGCTTCGCGGGTGCGTTTCAGCTCTTCGAAAAACCCGTTTGTCAGATCCGTTTTCTCCACGGTTTTCTAGCCCTTCCGCCTTCCGGGTCCGCGAGTTTCGGCTAGGTTTATCACCAATGGGCGGGGCGCGCAACAGAAAATGTCCGCCGCGCGGGGCGTATGCGGCATGGTCCGGCCGCTGCGCAAGGGCGTTTTTTTCTTCACAGAAAAGCCCCGTTGCGCTATGGTGGGCCGCCCAGGAAAAAAGGAAGGTGGCCATGGGATCGTACAGGGATTTTGCCGCGGAGCTGGCGCTGGAGGCGGGGCGTTTCCTCAGGGGGAAATTCAACTCGGCGCACGACATCACCTATAAAGGGGAGATCGATCTCGTGACGGAGGCCGACCGGGGATGCGAGGCGCTTCTGATTGCCCGCATCGAGAAGGCCTTCCCGGGTCACGGGATCCTGGCCGAGGAGACAAGGGGCGCGGCGGAGCGGAGGGAATTCACCTGGATCATCGACCCGCTCGACGGGACGACGAACTACGCCCACCACTATCCCGTGTTCTGCGTTTCCATCGCCCTGCAGCAGGACGGCGAGGTGATCATCGGCGCGATCTGCAACCCCATGCTGGAGGAGCTGTTCGTCGCGGAGAAGGGCGGGGGGGCCTTTTTGAACGGGCAGCGCCTGGCCGTCTCGCAGACGGCCGAGCTGACGCGGAGCCTTCTGTCCACGGGCTTCCCGTACGACATCCGCGTGAACCCCGACAACAACCTCAACTACTTCAACGCCCTGGCTGTGCGTGTGCAGGCCATCCGCCGCGCGGGCGCCGCGGCCCTGGACCTGGCCTACGTCGCGGCGGGCCGGTTCGACGGGTTCTGGGAGCTGAAGCTGCACCCCTGGGACACGGCGGCAGGATGCCTGATGGTGACCGAGGCGGGCGGCAGGGTGACAGACCTGTTCGGCGGCCCCTTCGATCTTCAGTCGCCGCACGTCCTGGCGACCAACGGGAGAATCCACGAGGCCATGGTGGAGATCCTCAAGAACACGGACCCGATGGACAAAAGGCTGGTGAGGAATGGAGTATTGGAATAATGGAATGATGAGTTGAAATCAAATTCAGAACCCGATATTCCAGTATTCCATCATTTCATTTTCCCGTTGATAAAGGCCTCCGTCATCTCGCAGGCCTCCTCGTCGGTGTACTGGCGGGGCGGGTGCTTCATGAAGTAGGCCGAGGGGCCGTAGAGGATGCCGCCGATCCCCCTGTCGAGGGCGATCTTGCAGCAGCGGATGGCGTCGATCACCACCCCGCCCGAGTTGGGGGAGTCCTCGACGGAGAGACGCATCTCGAGGTTCATGGGCACGTCCCCGAAGATCTTCCCCTCCATGCGCAGGAAGCAGACCTTGTTGTCCTTCTGCCAGGCCACCCAGTCGCTGGGGCCGATGTGGATGTTCTCCGGGTCGAGCCGCCGGCCCGCCTGGGACTGCACGGCCTCGGTCTTGGAGATGCGCTTGGACTTCAGGCGGCTGCGGTCGAGCATGTTCAGGAAGTCCGTGTTGCCGCCCGTGTTGAGCTGGTAGGTCCTCTCGAGCTTCACCCCTCGGAGGTTGAAGAGGTGCGTGAGCACCCGGTGGATGATCGTGGCCCCGAGCTGGCTCTTCACGTCGTCGCCGATGATGGGCAGGCCCTTCTTCTCGAAGCGCCGGGCCCACTCGGGGTCGCTGGCGATGAAGACGGGGATGTTGTTGATGAAGGCCACCCCCGCCTCGAGGGCGCACCCCGCGTAGAACCGGGTTGCTTCCTCCGACCCCGCCGGCAGGTAGTTGAGCAGGATCTCGGCCCCCGAATCCTTCAGCGCGGCGACTACGTCTTTCTTCGTCGCTTCCTTCTGCGTCGACGGGACGAAGGCGAACCGCGGGTCGTACTGGCTCATGTGGGGAGCGATGCTGTCGAGTATCTTCCCCATCACGACCCGGGCCCCCGTTTTCGGGACCTTCGGCTGGAACACGGTGGTGCAGTTGGGCGGCTGGAAGATGGCCTCGGCGACGTCCCTGCCCACCTTGCGCCGGTCGATGTCGAAGGCGCAGACCACCTCGATGTCCGAGGGCCTGTAGCCGCCGATGTCCCAGTGCATCAAGCCGATGAGATCCTTGGGGGATTTCCTGCGGTAGTACTCGATTCCCTGGATCAGCGAAGATGCGCAATTTCCGACGCCGGCGATGGCAATCCGGACCTTCCCCAAAATATCTCCCCCTTTTGGCCGGTTGGAAAACCCGTGCGGATGAGTTTGCAACCGGTTCTATTACAACAAATCCCGAGACAGTTCAACAGGGAGGATGCAAAACGACCGAAGGGCTATTTCCCCGCCGCCCCGTAGTGCTCGTCGATCCACCGGAGGTACTCCCCGCTGCGGACGCGCCGGACCCACTCGCCGTTCTCGAGATACCAGAGGACCGTCTTGCGCAGGCCCGTCCGGAAGGATTCACGGGGGGCCCAGCCGAGCTCCGACTGCAGCTTGCCGGCATCGATGGCGTAGCGCCAGTCGTGGCCGGGGCGGTCCTTGACGAAGGTGATCAGCTCGCGCCGGGGGCCCGCGCCCGCCCGGGGGCGGATCTCGTCGAGGATGTCGCAGATGCTCTGGACAACCGCGATGTTCTCCTCCTCGGCGTTGCCCCCGATGTTGTAGGTCTCGCCCAGCCGGCCCTTGTTCATGATCGTCCAGATCGCCTCGCAGTGGTCCTCCACGTAGAGCCAGTCGCGGACGTTTTTCCCGTCGCCGTAGACGGGCAGGGGCTTGCCCTCCAGGGCGTTGAGGGTGATGAGGGGGATGAGCTTCTCCGGGAACTGCCAGGGGCCGTAGTTGTTGGAGCAATTCGAGATCGTCACGGGAAGGCCGTACGTCTTGAAGTAGGCCCGCACGAGGTGGTCCGAGGAGGCCTTCGAGGCGCTGTAGGGGCTGTTGGGCCTGTAGGGGGTCGTCTCGGTGAAGAACCCCTCCTTGCCGAGGCTCCCGTAGACCTCGTCGGTGCTGACGTGGTGGAAGAGGCGGAATCCGTCCGCGTGGTTGCGCGCCGCCTCGAGGAGGTTGAAGGTGCCCACGATGTTCGTGAAGATGAACTCGGCGGGCCGCTTGATGGAGCGGTCGACGTGGCTCTCGGCGGCGAAGTGGCAGACGGCGTCGATGCCGTACTCGGTGAAGACCGCGTCCATGCGCTCGAGGTCGCAGATGTCCTCCCGCAGGAAGACGTAGCGCCCCGGGAAGCGTTCCTCGAGACCGCGCAGGTTTTCGGGGTTGCCGGCGTAGGTCAGCTTGTCCACGTTCACGATGCGCCCGTCAAAGCCGACCTTCTCGAGCAGATAGCGGATGAAGTTGCTGCCGATGAAGCCGCAGCCGCCGGTGACGAGCAGATTCTTGAAAGCCATGATCATTCCTTTCGGTCTGCCGGATTCTCGAGCAGCTTGCAGGATATCGGAAGGAAGTTATGAAGCTGCGAAGTTGTGAAGCGTGGATGGACAGGCGGGCAATCCCACGGCTTCCGTTCTCCGAACTTCCCAACTTCGAAACTTCCCAGCTTCCGTCCTAAAAAGAGTGCCCGGCAGGCACGTTGCCCTTCCATGAGGCATGGGCTCGAAAAGCCCGACATGCCGACTACCATGAATCCTTCGAATTCTCAACCGGGAATCCCCGCCCGTGCGCCGCGTGACCGATTGGGTCCCGTGAGATTGACGGTTGATTTTCCCCGGCCCGGCGCGAAAGCGAAAAAATACATTTTTGATCCATAAGAGATGGCATGGTACCAAACTGTAACGACACGGCCGGAGGGGCGGATTTTGCTAAAATAAAACCTATTCATTTCAGTAAGTTGCGTGGTGGCGCGATTGCCTTTGAGGTATGCCTCTTGCTCCGTTCAGAATGCAGGGAGCCGGATTCTCCCGCCGACCATCCGGAAAGGAGGCAACGGACGCATGCTGATTCGATTGGCCGACACGGGCTGGGGTCCGCAGTTTTTCGTCCCGACCATCACGATCAAGCACTACTCCGGGCGCGTGCTCCTTCGGGAGACCCTCGACGACGAGCTGCTGCGGAGGGAACTAAAGGCGATGAACATCGACGGCAGGCCCGTCGGGTTCAGCAACGGATGGTACATCCGGAAAAAAGGCACGCAGTCCTGGATGAAGATCGGGGAGTCCACGGCCCGGGAGCACGATTTCGCCACCCGGCTGGACACGACGGGCCTGGAAAACGGTGCTTACCAGGTCATGGGGTTCATGAGCGCTAAGATCAGGACTCCCGACGGGAGGGACGTGATCGTCTCGCGGCAGAACATCGCCGATTTCGAGATTCGAAACTGAGGCAGAGCGCCTGGCACGAAACCTTCTTCTCAGACGGAAAACGGGGGCATCCGAAAGACGCCCCCGCCGTTTTCCCTGATTTCAGCAGCCTGTCAGATCGCCAGGTACCGGCTGCACTGGAACCCCTTGCCCAGCTCGCACCACACGCACACGCCCGGCATCTTCTGCGCGTCGGCCGTGAGCTGTGAATCGCACTTGCCGCAGAGCCGCTCCTCGCCCTTCTTCATGGGCCCTCCGCAGGGGGTGACCGACATGGGGCAGAAGATGATGCAGCCGTTGCAGTTCTTGCAGTAGTCCATGAGCTTTCCCGGGGGGTGGTCGACGCGGCGGTCCTTGCCGCGCCCCATAAACCCTAGGGCGTGGGCCTGCGCCCTCTCCTTGCAGATGCGCACGCAGCGGCCGCAGAGCACGCAGTCCTCGTTTCGGAAGGGGTATCGGACTTCCGTCACTCCGCACCGCACGGCGATGTCCTGGATGGCCTTGGAGTTCGGCGCCCGCGACACGAGCAGCTCGGCGATGTTCTTGCGCATTTTCAAAATTTTGTCGGTGTTCGTGCGGATGACCATGCCCTCCTCCACGAGCAGCGTGCAGGAGGCCGTCACCTTGGAGCGGCCGTTCTTGACGTGCTCCACGATGCAGAGGCGGCAGGCGCCCATGTCGTGGATGCCCGGGATGTGGCACAGGTGGGGGATGCAGATCCCGTAGTGGATCGCCGTGTCGAGCACGCTCGTCCCTTTTTCCGCCCTCACGGGGGCCCCGTCTATCGTAACGTTCACATACTGTAACATGGCACTCTCCTCTCAGCGAACCGTGATGGCGTCGAACTTACACTCCCCGATGCAGATGCCGCACCGCTGGCAAAGCGCCTCGTTGATGACGTGGGGCTTCTTCTTCTCGCCCGTGATGGAGTCGTGCGGGCAGGCCTTCAGGCAGACGCCGCAGCCCGTGCATTTCTCGGGGTCGATCGCGTAGGCGATGAGGGCCTTGCAGACGGCGGCCGGGCATCGCCTCTCGAGCACGTGCGCCTTGTACTCGTCCATGAAGTATCGCAGCGTCGAGAGCACCGGGTTCGGGGCCGATTTCCCGAGGCCGCACAGCGAGGCCTCGGCGACGGTCTCCGCCAGCTCCTGGAGCAGGTCGAGCTGCTCGGGGCGGCCCCGGCCCTCGGCGATGTCCGTGACGATCTCGAGCATCCGGTCGATGCCCTCGCGGCACGGGACGCATTTTCCGCAGGATTCGTCCAGCAGGAACGTCAAGAAGTAGCGCGCCACGTCGACCATGCACGTCTTGTCGTCCATGACGACGAGCCCGCCCGAGCCCATCATGGACCCGGCTTCCCAGAGGGCGTCGAAGTCCACGGGGAGGTCGAACAGTCTCTCCGGCAGGCATCCGCCCGAGGGGCCGCCCGTCTGGACGGCCTTGATGCTGTGGCCGTTCTTGGGGCCGCCCCCGATGTCGTACACGATGGCCCGCAGGGTCGTCCCCATCGGCACTTCGACGAGGCCCGTGTTCTTCACCTGGCCCGTGAGCGCCAGGATCTTCGTGCCCTTGCTCGTGTCGGTCCCCCGGGAGGCGAACCACTTGGCGCCGTTGAGGATGATCGAGGGGACGTTGGCCCAGGTCTCCACGTTGTTGAGCACAGTGGGCCGGCCCCAGAGGCCTTCCTTGACGGTGTGGACGTCCTTCGCGCGCGGCTCGCCGACCTTGCCCTCGATGGACGTCATGAGCGCCGTGGACTCGCCGCAGACGAAGGCGCCGCCGCCGCGGGCGATTTCGACGTCGAAGGAGAAGTTCGAGCCCAGGATGTTCTCGCCCAGCAGCCCATACTCCCGGGCCTGCTGGATGGCGATCCGGGCGTGCTTGACGGCCAGAGGGTACTCGCGCCGTACATAGATGTAGCCCTTGTTCGCGCCGACGGCGTAGGCGCCGATCATCATCCCCTCGAGCACCTGGTGGGGGTTTGCCTCCAGCAGGCAGCGGTCCATGTAGGCCCCGGGGTCGCCCTCGTCGGCGTTGCAGATCACGTACTTCTCGTCGCCCGGCGCCTCGTGCGCCTCCTGCCACTTCCGTCCCGTGGGAAACCCGGCCCCGCCGCGGCCGCGCAGGCCCGAGGCCTTGACCTCGGCGATGATCGCCTCGGGCTTGAATTCCTTGATGGCCTTGGCGACGGCCCGGTAGCCGCCGATGGCGATGTAGTCCTCGATGGAGCAGGCGTCGACGAGCTTGTTGAAGTTCAGAAGCTGCCGTCCCTGTGCGCTGTAGAAGGGGATGTCGGCCTCCTTAGTGATCGTGCGCCCCGAGACGGGATCCCGGTAGAGGAACTTGTCGAGAACCTCGCCCTTCTTGACCGTGCGCGACACGATATCCTGGGCATCGGCGGGCGTCACGTGGCAGTAGAAGAGGTTGCCCGGCTCGAAGACCATGATGGGCCCCTGCTCGCAGAAGCCGTGGCAGCCCGTCACCCGGACGGAGACGTCCTGCTGGAGGCCCTCCCGGGCCAGCGCCGCCCGGACGGCATCGATGACCGAGCCGGACCTGGATGCCTGGCACCCCGTCCCGCCGCAGATGACGATCGTCGTCTTGACCCTCTCGCGCTTCGCCACGAAATGCTGCTGCAGGGTCTCGAGATCCCTCGCTTGACTGATCCTAGGCATCTTGCGCCTCCTTCTTCTTCCCGGCGGCCTTGTCGATCTTTTTGCGGAGCTTGCCGGGTGTCATGTGGTCGCAGTAGGACCCGTTGTGAACGACGATGGGACCCAGGGCGCAGGCCCCGAGACAGTTGACGCATTCCACGGTGAACTGGCCGTCGGGCGTCGTGTCGCCCGGCTCGATGTTGAGCTGCCCGCGGACCTGGTTCACGAGCAGGTGGGATCCGCGGACGTGGCAGGCCGTCCCCGTGCAGATGGTGATCACGTTCTTGCCGCGCGGCTTGAGCGAGAAGGCCTTGTAGAAGCGCGCCACCCGGTAGACGTCGACCAGGGGAACGCCCAGTTCCTTCGACACGGTCTTGAGGGCCTCCTCGGGCAGGTAGCCCTCCTGGTCCTGCAGGTCCAGCAGCACCTCAATGAGCATATGCGGCTGGCTGCGCCTCCCTTCCAGGATGGAATCCAGATTGATCTTTGCCATCGGAGCCTCCTTGGGCGGTATTTCCTGCTTGCCTCGCCCCCTCTTAACTGTTATTCTTAAACCGGTAAATGCGGATATAGTGTCCATTTATTACACAATCCATATAGGCATTAAATTACACAAATAATGCCTAGAGAATTACCAATTCACTATCATTCGGACGGCCGCACAATGGCTCAGACCCCTTCAAAACGTCCTCACGGCGATGTCCGGGGACCCCTCAGCGCCCGGGACTACCTGGCCAATCTCTGGAAGATCCCCTTCATCGAGGACAGGGAGCCGGCGAAGATCGACATCGCGCTCCGGGAGCGCATCAAGGAGCTGAACTGCCTCTACGCGATTGCGCGGCTGGCCGAGAGGCACCATGATTCGATGGAGGATTTTCTCAAGGCCCTCGTCGAGCTTCTCCCCTTGTCGTGGCAGTACCCCGAGATCGCCTGTGCCCGAATCGTGATCGAGGACCGGACGTACCGGAGCCGGGACTTCCGGCTCACGAAATGGCGCCAGACCGCGCCGATCCTCGTGCACGGCGAGCCGGTGGGGGACGTGACGATTTTTTACCTGGAGGAGCGCCCCGCGGCGGACGAGGGGCCCTTTCTGAAAGAGGAGCGGGTCCTCATCGACGAGGTGGCAACGCGCATCGGCTCCATCGCCGTGCGCATCGCCGCCGAGAAGGAACTGCAGGAGATCAACAAGCAGCTCTCCGTGGAGCGGCAGGCCCTGCAGGAGGCCAACGCGGCGCTGCGCGCCGTTCTGGCCAAGATCGAGGAGGAGAAGAAACAGACCTACCGGGACATCCAGACGAACATCGAGAAGATCATCATGCCGATCCTCCACGCCCTGTCCGTCGAGGTCCCGAAGGCCCAGCGCAAGTACGTGGAGATCCTCCGCAACAGCCTCGAGGAGATGACCTCGCCCTTCGTCAGCAAGGTCGTCAACCACTACCACTCGCTCTCCCCCACGGAGATCAGCATCTGCAACATGATCCGCAACGGGATGCGCACCAAGGACATCGCCCAGCTGAGGGGGGTGAGCGCGGCCACCGTCAACCGCCACCGGGAGAACATCCGGAAGAAACTGAGGATCACCAATGACCGGGTGAATCTGGCGACCTACCTGCAGTCCCTGGCGTGATAACGAGGGCCCGGGGAGGGGCAGGGGACGGCGCGGTGTTCGTGCGGCCTGTTCCTCGGCGAGGCGCCGCGGTCAGGAGGCGCAGTAGCAGATCAGCCGCTGGCTGACCACGTCGGACACCAGCCTCAGGTCCCTGTCCCTGACATCGCAGACCCGGACCACGCCGGCGAAGCGGTCTTCCTGCGGCAGAAGGTCGGCAAGACGGTTCGGCAGACCCTCCAGCCAGTCCCCGTTGAAGAACACCCCCTCCCTCTCCGGGTAGATCGCGAGGTAAAAGATGTCCGTCTCGATGAGGTCCTGGAAGAGGTGCGTCCCGAAGGAGAGGTCCGGGATGAGAGTGCCGTCGCGGTAGGCGATCTCCGCGATGACGGAGATCTTGCTGATCTCCGAGAACTTCACGGGAACCCCCATGGCCGGGGTGTTCGTCCCCCAGCGCCCGGGGCCGAACACCGCCGTCGGCATGTCTTCGCGCCGCTCGATCAGGCTGTTGATCCGGCCGACGAGGCGCGCGACGTCGTATTTCTGCGAGAGGGGCAGCTTCGTGTATGCCTTCGGGTCGACGTAGACGATGCGGGCGATGCTCTGGGAGACGCTGCCCCCCATGAAGTTGCCCACCTGCCGCAGGAGGATCCTCTTCCGGGGGATCCTCTCCGGGATCTCGACCTGGACATCCTGCCCCTTGGTCTGGAAGGGGCGGCACTGCAGGACGTTGACCCGGAGGCGTCCCTCGTTGTCGAAGTTCGCCGTGAACTCGACGTCCACAGGACACCGGTAGACGCTCTCGAGGGCCCGGAGCATCCGGGACATGACGGCCGTGAAGTCCGTTGCGGACAGCAACTCGTCGAAGGTCAGGATCCAGGCGTCCTCCCCGGGCCGCCCGTCGGCCCGCGCCGGCCCCGGGCTCTCCTCGTCCCGCACGCCGATGAGGTCGAGACGGACATTGAGCCCCTCCTGGACGACCTGCCGCAGGGACAGGGTGTGGAACCGGTTGTCCTCGAGGTTCAGGAGATCCACCTCGTGCTGGGAGAATCGCCGCGCCTCGGTGATCCCGGCATGCGGTTTCACCAGCGGCGCGTCCAGGGCCACGATGCGGGGGTAGTCGTTTTCCACCCGGTTGACGGCCCGCGTGCCGAGCCCGAGGACGATGCGCAGCATGCCGGCCCGGGGGTCGAGCCCCTGTTTCCAGATGAAGGGGTTGTACGAAAGCCCCACGCCCGATACCTCGGGGAAGAAGTAGTGCTTGCGATGCGTGCCGGAGACCCGCTGGACGAGCAGGGCCATCTGCTCGTCGTGACGGTCGAGGCCGCGCTGCAGCCGATAGGTCAGGGCCTCCTCGTTCATGGTGCTCGCGAAGACGCGGCGCACCGTCTCCTCGAAGATCTCGTAGCGCCTCTCCGGCGTGCCCTGGTTGACGCAGAAGTAGCTCTCGTACTTGCCGGCGAAGGCATTGCCGAATGAGTCCTCCAGGAGACTGCTGGAGCGCACGATGATCGGCGACTGGCCGAAGTGCTCGAGCATCCGCTGGAACTGTTCCGTCACCTCCCGCGGAAACGTCCCGGCGAGCATCCGGGACCGGAGCTCGCGGCCGCTCTCGAAGTAGCCCTCCCGCGTCTTGTGGGCCATGAGGGTTTTCCACCACCCGTTGTGGACGATGTAGGAGTAGAACACGTCGGAGCCGACGAAGTAGGAGTCGTGCAGCTCGAGGTGCGTCTGCCAGTCGAAGTCCCGGTCCCGGCGGAGGATGTTGCGCGCCAGGAGCATGCCCACCGCCTTGCCGCCGATGAACCCCGTGCCGATCAGCCGGTCCTTGATGTCGAGGAGATCCTCGAGGGTGAAGTGCTCCCGGACGAGGGACAGCATGCGTTTCTCCCGGCCGATCAGGACCCGCGAGAGCTGGTCGACGAGCGTCTGCCTCTCCCCGGCGGCCGATTCGTCGCCGGCGATCTCCCGGGCCTTGAGAAACAGCCTGTCCCAGTAGTCGAGGTGCCTCTCGGCGTCGACGGCGCTCCGGTCGGCAAGGTGGGCGAAGAGCCGGGCGGCGTCCGCGCTGTTCACGATCGGGACGAAGTCCTCGCCCTCCCGGATGTGGGGCAAAAACATGGTCAGGGAGTATCGCTGCCAGCACTTCAGGGGGTGCACGCAGGTCTTCCCCTCGCTGTTGTGGACGTCGATGAGGACCTGCGTCGTCTCCCGGATGCGCGCGACGGTCTTGAAGGAATGGCGGCCCCGGAGGATGGCGAAGTAGGCCACCGTGTTGAGCTCGAAGAGATACGGGCAGGTGATGACGAAGAAATTGCCGATCATCATGTCCGTCGCCCAGGCGAGAAGCAGGTCCGAAAGGGAGTCGAAGACGTAGAACACGTCCCGGCCCTCCTGGCGGATGATGTTGTGGACCTGCGTGGAGAAGGATTCGAACCCCGCATCGGGGTTGAGCTTGTAGACGGCCACCCGCCGCGTCTCCTCGAGCAGGGGGGCGTGGCGGGCAAAGCGCATGTAGACGACCCGCCTGTTGTTTTCAAGGGCTTCCTTGACAAAGGGGCTGACGAACCCCCTGTAATCCTCGATGGAGTCGACCTGGAGGACCACGTTGTCGCCTGTCTGCAGGTGGCCGATGACGTGGTCGAGCCCCTTGATGCCCGTGCTGACGAGGGAAAAGGTTCTCATGGCGCCCCCTGTCCGGTTCGTTGGGGCGCATCATATCAGAATCCCCGCCGTTTTCCATTGTTTTTATGACCAAAATGTATTAACGTTGCCGCAACACAAGAAATGTTTCAAATTTGTTCCACATGAGCAGTCACACCTTCGAGGAACTGGCGGCCCTGCACGCCATTGCCAAGGCCCTGGCGCAGCCATGGGACCTGCGGGACCAGCTCGAGCGGGTCCTCGCCGAGATGAGCACCCGTCTCGGCATGCAGCGGGGGATGATCTCCCTCCTGGACCGCGACTCGGGCGAGGCCATGCTGGAGGTGGCCCATGGGGTCGACCTGGAGGGCATGGAGGTCACCTACAGGGCCGGCGAGGGGGTCACCGGCAAGGTGGCGCAGACGGGCCGGCCCATCGCGGTCCCGAGCCTGGGGCGGGACAGTCTTTTCCTGGACCGCACCGGGGCCCGCAGGCACCTGAAAAACCGCGACGAACTGGCCTTCCTGTGCGTCCCGATCATCTATGATTCCCGCGTGGTGGGCATCCTGTCGGCCGACAAGGCGGCAGCGGAGGTTGCTGACATGGACCGCGAGCTGGCCGTCCTGTCCTCCGTGGCGGAGCTGATCGCCAAGGCGGTCCATTTCCTGGCCCTCGAGGACGAGAACCGGCGCCTGCGGCGCATGGTCAGCCCTGGGGACGGGGCCGGCCTCGAGATCATCGGCCAATCGAAGGGCATGCAGGAGGTCTACGCCCTCATCCGTCACGTGGCCGATTCCTCGACGACGGTCCTCGTCATCGGGGAGACCGGGACGGGCAAGGAGCTGATCGCAAGGGCCATCCACGCGAGCAGCCCCCGGAGCAAGGGGCCTCTCGTCATGGTCAACTGCGCGGCCATCCCCGAGACCCTCATCGAGAGCGAGCTCTTCGGCCACGAGAAGGGGGCGTTCACCGGCGCCCTGCGGCAGCACCGGGGCCGGTTCGAGGAAGCCCACAACGGCACGATCTTCCTCGACGAGGTGGGAGAGCTCTCCGCAGCGGCCCAGGCCAAGCTCCTGCGGGTCCTCCAGGAGAAGCAGTTCCAGCCGCTGGGCTCGTCGCGGCAGGTGACGACCAACGCCCGTGTGATCGCCGCGACCAACCGGCGCCTGGAGGACTGCGTCGCGGAGGGGAAATTCCGCACGGACCTCTACTACCGCCTCAGCGTGTTCCCCATCTTCCTGCCGCCCCTGAGGGAGCGGGGGAACGACATCATCCTCCTGGCGGATCATTTCGTCATCAAGTATTCGAACAAGCTGAAAAAACCGGTGAAGCGGATCACCAATGCCGTCATCGAGGCCTTCCTGTCGCACCCCTGGCCGGGGAATGTCCGGGAACTGGAGAACTGCATCGAGCGGGCCGTCCTGCTGGCCAAGGGGCCGTCGATCGAGATGATGCACCTGCCCCCGTCGCTGCAGATCGGCAGGGGCGGCCAGACGGCAAGGGACACGGGGAAACTCAACGCCGTGATCGGGGCCCAGGAGCGCTCGATGATCGTCGAGGCCCTGAAGGAGGCCCGGGGCAACCAGAGCCAGGCGGCCCGTCTTCTCGGGACGACCAAACGGATCATCCAGTACAAGATCCGCAAGCTCGGGATCGACCCCGCGAAGTTCAAGGCGGCCAAACGGACGGGCTGATCCCGTCGGAAGGCAAGGAGGACAGGGTTGAACGGCCGGCGGCGGCAGGAACGGAAGGTCAGCTGCTTCGAGTGCAGGCACTTCTTCATCACCCACGAGCCGGCCTGGCCTTACGGCTGCAAGGCCATGGGCTTCAAGTCCCGGGAGATGCCCTCCGACGCCGTGCTGCGCAACTCGGGCGAGCCCTGCCTTTGCCGCGAGCCGCGGCCGTCAGGCCCGCCGAGGGAAAGGGGGTAGCGGCCCCGGACCGCCTGCGACGACGACGTCCCGGGGGTACATTTCTGTTGATTTTCAAAGCGGCGGTGTTATAGGAAACAGAAACCAATGCGTGCCGGGCACGCGGCGCCCGAGCGCCGCACCGGAGGGGTTTGCGGTTTATGGCTCGAAAAAAGACGGTGCAAGCCGAAGGCGAACAGTCCGGCGGCGGGAAGGCCGGCTCCGCGGACAGCAAGATCAGCGCGCTGCTCACAATCAGCCGCGCCATCACGTCCGAAAAATACCTGGAAGACATCCTGCGCCTCATCGTCACCGTGACAGCCGAGGTCATGGGGTCCAAGATCTGTTCCCTCATGCTCATCGACGACGACGGCAAGCTCCACGTCAAGGCGACCCAGAGCATCAGCAAGGAATACAACAAGAAACGGGTCCTCGAGGTCGGCAAGGGCGTCGTCGGCAAGGTGGCCTCAGAGAACCGGCCGGCCATCGTGCGCGACGTGCGGGAGAGCGAGGACTACCTCTACCCGGACATGGCGCGCAAGGAAGGCCTCGTGTCGCTCCTCTCGGTGCCCCTGGCCGTGAAGGGCCGCGTCATCGGCGTCATCAACTGCTACACCTCGCGGCCGCACGACTTCACGGAGTCCGAGGTCACCGTCCTGACCACGATCGCCAACCAGGCCGCCATCGCCATCGAGAACACGGAGCTGCTGGTCCGAAGCCGGGTCATCCAGGAGGAGCTCGAGTCGCGCAAGATCGTCGAGCGGGCAAAGGACATCCTGGCGGCCGAGAACGGCATCGGCGGCGACGAGGCCTACCGGAAAATCCGGGCGATGAGCATGAACATGCGCCGCCCCATGCGGCAGATCGCAGAGGCGATCATCATCTCCCGGGGCGTCCATGAAAGTTCTTGACACGTTTCTGTAACTCTGGTAACGGAACCGTTACTTTTTGGATAAAGGCGTCCAAAGCCGGGCTTTGGGCGCTTTTTTTAATCCCGCAGGAGGACGAGGAAGGAGGACGCGCGTATGAACCTGAGGCAACCCAATGCAAACGAGGCGACGGGGACCTTTAACCGCTCGCGGAGCGTGGTTCCCATGTCCGGTATCTGCACGCGCTGCGTGGACGGCTGCCGGGGCGGCTGCGAGATCTGGCTGTCGACGTTCCGGGGCCGCGAGGTGCTCTACCCCACGGAATTCGGCAACATGACCGCCGGGGCCGACAAGAACTACCCCGTGGACTATTCCCACCTGAGCATCCAGGGCTATGCGGTCGGGGCCTATGGCCTCCCCAAGGGCGTCAAGCCCGGTCCCGACACGGCCGTCTTCCCCGCCGTCGACACCGAGACGGAGTACGGCTGGACGAAAAAGGTCAAGATGAAACTGCCCATCTTCACGGGTGCCCTGGGTTCCACGGAAATCGCCCGCAAGAACTGGGAGCACTTCTCGGCGGGCGCCGCCGTTGCCGGCATCACCATCGTCTGCGGCGAGAACGTCTGCGGCATCGACGTGGGGCTCGAGCGCGGGGCCAACGGCCTCGTGAAAAAGTCCCCCGAGATGGACCGCCGCATCGAGACCTACAAGCGGTACTGGGACGGCTACGGCGAAATCCTCGTCCAGATGAACGTGGAAGACACCCGCCTCGGCGTGGCCGAGTACGTCCTGGAGAAGCACGGCCTCGACACGATCGAGCTCAAGTGGGGTCAGGGCGCCAAGAACATCGGCGGCGAGATCAAGATCCCCTCTCTGGAGCGCGCCCAGGAGCTCAAGCGCCGCGGCTACATCGTCCTGCCCGACCCGACGATGCCGGAGGTCGAGGCGGCCTACAAGGCGGGCGCCATCAAGGAATTCGAGCGCCACAGCCGCCTGGGCTTCGTCACGCGCGAGGGCTTCATGAAGGAAGTCGCGCGCCTGCGCAAGCTCGGCTACAAGCGCATCACCCTCAAGACGGGTGCCTACTCCGCGGTGGAGCTGGCCATGGCGATCCGGTTCTGCTCGGATGCCAAGATCGACCTGCTCACGATCGACGGGGCCCCCGGCGGGACGGGCATGAGCCCCTGGCCCATGATGTGCGAGTGGGGCATCCCCTCGCTGTACCTGCACGCGATGGCCTACGATTTCTGCCAGAAGCTGGCCAAGAAGAAAAAGAGAGTGCCCGACATCGCCTTTGCCGGCGGATTCTCCGACGAGGCGGGCGTGTTCAAGGCCCTCTGCCTGGGCGCCCCCTACGTCAAGGCCGTCTGCATGGGCCGCGCGCTGATGATCCCCGGCATGGTGGGCAAGAACATCGGCGAGTGGATCAAGAACAAGGACCTGCCCAAGACGGTCTCGCGCTACGGCAACACCCTCGAGGAGATCTTCGTGAGCTACGAGGAGCTCCGCAAGAAGTACGGCAAGGAACTCGACTCGATGCCCACGGGCGCCATCGGGTTCTACACCTACGGGACGAAGTTCAAGCAGGGCCTCCAGCAGCTCATGGCGGGAGCCCGCAGCTTCAACCTCTCGCTTCTGGACCGCAAGCATCTCATGTCGCTCACCCGCGAGTGCGAGGAGGTCACGGGGATCCCCTTTGTCATGGAGGCGTACCGCAAGGAGGCCGAGAAGTGGCTCAAGTAGCGTAGCGATCGCGATCCGAAACGGTTCGGGGGGCTGGAACGCACGTTTCAGCCCCCTTTTTTCATTCGCCTTGACAAGGGGCGTGATTGTCCTGCATGGTTGAAAAGCAACCTGCGCAACCGTGGGCAACTTGTACGAGGAGGGATGAACCAGGTGGTCAATCGAGCGGACTGTCCCGAACCGAGGCTCCAAAAGGGCGAAGAGAGACACGGCTTCGCCGTGCTGAGGGTCGAGGCCGTCAGCGACATCGGCTGCACGGCCTACGAGATGGAACACATCGCCACGGGGGCGAAGGTGCTGCACCTCCACGGCGGCGACAGCGAGAACCTCTTCGCCGTCGGGTTCCGCACGCCCCCCTGGGACTCGACGGGCATCGCCCACATCCTGGAGCACACGGTCCTGGCGGGTTCCGAGCGATACCCCGTGAAGGACGCCTTCAACGAGCTGTCGAGGGCCACGCTGCAGACCTTCATCAACGCCTTCACCTACCCCGACAAGACCGTCTACCCCGTGGCGAGCCAGGTCCCCGCCGATTTCTTCAATCTCGCCCGGGTCTACACGGACCTCGTGCTCAGGCCCCGCATCCTGCGGGAGACCTTCCAGCAGGAGGGGCATCACCTGGAGTTTGCCGACCCCGAAGACCCGGCGAGCGGCCTCACCGTCTCGGGGATCGTCTACAACGAGATGAAGGGGGCCTACTCCTCGCCCGAGGCGCTGATGTTCAAGGCCCTCCAGCAGAACCTCTTCCCCGACAACCCCTACGGGTTCGATTCCGGCGGCGACCCGGAGGTGATCCCGCGGCTCACCTGGGAGCAGCTCCGGGAGTTCCACCGGCTCTACTACTCGCCCTCGAACGCCTATTTCTTCCTCTACGGCAACATCCCCACCGAGGAGCACCTGGCCTTCCTGGAGGGCGTTCTCGCCGGGTTCGGCCGGGTCCGGGTCGATTCGGCCATCGGCCTGCAGCCCCGGTGGCCGGCGCCGCGGTCGAGGCGGGACTGCTACCCCATCGCGAAGGCCGACAGCCCGGCGCGGAAGACCGTCGTCAACATGGCCTGGATGACCGCCGAGAACACCGAGCCCGAAGAGGTGCTGCTCCTCCGCATCGTGTCCCACGCGCTGGTCGGCACGGCGGCGGGCCCGCTGCGCAAGGCCCTCGTCGACTCGGGCCTCGGCGAGGACCTGTCGCCCGTCACGGGGCTCGAGTCGGACTTGCGCCAGGTCGTGTTCGGCGTCGGCCTCCGCGGCACCGAGCCCGACAGGCAGGGGGCCATCGAGGCGCTGATCCTCGAGACCCTGGAGGGGATCGCCGATAGGGGGTTCGACCGGGACCTCATCGAGGCGGCCCTGCACCAGGTGGAGTTCCACGGCCGCGAGATCGTCCGGGGCGCCTACCCCTACGGGGTCACCCTCATGGGCCGCGTCTTCCACACGTGGCTCTACGACGGGGACCCCCTCGTGCCCCTGCAGTTCAATGCCCTCATCGAGCGCATCCGGGAGCGCTGGCGGCGTGATCCGGGTCTCTTCCAGCGCGTCGTCCGGAGATGGTTCCTGGACAACCCGCACCGCCTCACCTCCGTAATGGAGCCGAGCCGGACATGCCTGGACGAGGCAGAGGCCCGGTTCAGGCAGCGGATGGCCGAAATCGAGGCGGCCCTGACCGAGAGGGACCGGTCGAGGATCCTCGAAGAGGCCCGGCGCCTCAGGGCGCTGCAGTCCGAGCCCGACTCCCCCGAGGCCCTCGCCACGCTTCCCCGCCTGAGACGCTCCGACATTCCCCGCGAGGCGGAGCGGATCCCCTCCGAAACGGATCGAACCGACGGGATCGACGTCCTGAAGCACGAGATCTTCGGCAACGGCATCGTCTACCTCGATTGCGCCTTCGATGTCTCCCACGTGCCCGAGGAGCTCCAGCCCTGGCTGCCGCTGCTCGGCAAGTTCGCGCGGGGGATGGGTGCCGCAGGGCGGCGGTACGACGAGATGGCGACCCGGATCTCCATGACCATGGGGGCGCTCGGGGTGCAGCTTGCCTCGGGGTTCGGGTGCGACGGGAAGGAGAGCTGGCAGAGGATGGTGTTCCGGATGCGGGCCCTGCACCGCAACATCCCCGAGGCCGTGGGGCTCCTCGGCGACATCCTCGCCGCGGGCGACCTGGCGGACCGCAAGCGGATGGAGGATCTCGTCCTGGAGAAGCGAAACAGCCTGCAGTCGGCGGTCATCCCCTCGGGGCACCTCTTTGCCCAGCGCACGGCGGCCGCGACGCTGACCCTGCCGTCGCTGCGCGACGAGCAGTGGAACGGGCGCATCCAGCTGCGGCTGCTCAACGGCCTGGCGGAGCGATTCTCGGCCGAGCCCCTCATCGAGACCATGGAGCGGCTCCGGGCGCTCGTGTTCGGCCGGGGCCGGCTGCTGATCAACGTGACCGGGGATGCGGAGGGGATCGAACGTCTCCTCAAAGAGATCGGGAACCTGACCGGGCGGCTGGGCGGCGGTTCCTCCGGGGCCGCCACGGCATCGGTGCCGCCGGGCCCCGCGCGGCTCGGGGTGGCCATCGCCGCCCAGGTGTGCTACGTGGCGCAGGTGGCCGTCGCGCCCGGCTATCTCGACCCCTCTTCGGCGGCGCTCGCCGTCGCCTCGAGGGCCCTCTCGAAGGGCTACCTGTACAACCGGATCCGTGTGCAGGGCGGGGCCTACGGGGGCATGTCCCTCTACGATCCTGCCGGGCGGATCTTCTCCTTCCTGTCCTACCGCGACCCTCACCTGGAGGAGACGCTGAAGGTCTACGAGGGGGCCGCGCGGCACCTGCTCGACGCGGGGATCGATGCCGAAGAGCTGGAGAAGACCGTCATCGGGACCCTCGGCACCCTGGACCGGCCCTCCGACCCGGCGGGCAAGGGGTACCTCGCCATGGTCCGCCACTTTTCGGGGATCACCGACGCCGACCGTCAGGCCTTCCGGGACCGGGTCCTCGCCATGACCCCCGAGGAGCTCCTGCGGGCCGTCCGCGAGGTCCTCCTCCCTGCGCTCGGTGCGTCCTCCGTGGCGGTCTATGCGGGCGAGGAACGGCTCGCGCGGGCCCGGCAGACGGCGGTGCCGGACCTCGTCATCGAGCCGCTGATGGGGTGATTTCCGGGGCGTGCCGCCCCGGAAGAGAGGCTGAGAGGGTAAGAGGGCAAGAAGGTAAGAAGTTTGGATAAGCCGGCGGGCTATCGCATGCTGAAAGCCCCTCCAACCTTCTCACCGTCTCACCTTCTTACCTTCTGCCGGGTTGATACCCCTCATCCCGGTCGCATGGGACTGAGGGCCCCCGGAAATGCAACCCGGGGAGCCTGCGGCACAGAAATTGCTCATTTCTCAGCCCGACAGGCCGAGGGGTTTCCTTCCCCCAGGCGGGTTTCACCTCACGGTCGGAGGACTCGACTTGGACAACCGCTCCATCCTCGTCGGAATCGGCACGATTCTCGGCATCGTCGCGGTGCTCAGCTTCGGGGTCTACCTCGAGCGGGGCGGCCTCGAGGACCTCGGCATCGTGCGCAAGGGGTTCGCCCAGCCCGTTGTGGCGAAGCATACGCCGGGAGAGCTTCCCGACATCCAGGGCAACCGCGTCTTCCGCAAGAAGCTGCGGGCGCAGAAGACGCCGAAGGAGTGGAAGGATTTCGAGGAGCTCGAGCAGGACGTGATCCGCTTCTGCCGCAACCTGGATGAACGGGAGTACATCAAGGCCCGCAGGCTTCCCGAGGGGACCTACCGGCAGCTGGTCAGGATCCTCAACAACCTGGCTGCAGCCCCGCCCATCGTGGCCGGAGAAGCAACCGACCCCTACAAGCTCAAGTTGAACCAGGAGCATTTCCTGCGGGTCATCGGGCAGGAGAATATCGGCCTGCTGCTCGACATCCTCGCCAACGAGACGGAGCTGTTGGAGTCGTCGGCGGAGATGGTCTTCGATTGGCTCAACAAGGGGATCGAGGCCGGCAACCCCGAGATCCGCATGACGCAGAAGGAGCTCTACGAGTACGCCGCATTCTTCCTGAACACCCTGTCCGGCAAGGCCTTCCTGTGGAAGCGGGACTCCAAGACACGGATCCTCGCCACCTATTACTCCGTGCTGGTCGTGGACCGCGCGAACCGCGAGAAGAGGAACCGCCACGGCGTGGACATCCGGCCCGCCGCCGCCCAGCTCATGGACGACATGGTCAACTACAGGAACTTGAGCTACCGGGGCCTGTACATCAAAAGACTCAAGGCCTTGGAACCCCCCGCCTCGGCCGCCCTGGCCCCGGAGACCCCGGCCAACGGCAAGCCCCAGCCCGCCGCCCGGCAATAGACGGCAGTCAGCAGACAGCAGAATACCCCGTGATCGCGGATCCGAGGGATTTGATTTCTTTCAACGCGATCATCTGCGGGATATCATCCGACCTGACCGTGACAGGGGGCATCCAACCCTGTAGCGGCCGGACGGTGAGAGGGGGTCTTTTCCTGCAGCCTGTTCAGAAAGGTTCAGATACAAGGCGTCCCGAAGGTCCGAGGAGAGAGTGTACTGTGTGGTGTGCATGAGCGACGAGGAACGAGGGCAACGCAGTAGATGATTTATCAGCAGGCTCCTAGAAGTCGAGCATCGAGGGCAGTCCCTTGTCACGCCTGTACCACCAGTTCGGGAAGAGCCGGTACAGGACGCGGGAGACGGGGCCGATGTACTCCTTGGAGCGCTTGTCGAACTGGATGGACTCGATGAGCCTCTCCTCGATCTGCTTGCGGTCCCCCGACTCGTTGAAGACGTGGTAGGCGCAGGAGAAGATGGGGCTGTACATGTTCTTCTTCGCGAGGTAGCGGTAGACGTTGCGGATCGTGTTGGGGCCTTCCGGCGTGCCGTCGATGCGGCTCAGCACCTTCCGGTCCGTCTCGATGGGGTTGCCGTCGAAGAGCTCGTAGTAGAGCTTTCCGTAGCGGTAGTTCTTGCTGGCATCCGAGGACAGCGTGACGTAGAGGTCGCCCACGCCCGCCTGGCTGTAGAAGGCCTGGAAACTTCCCCCGAGGAGCCTGGCAAGCGAGCGGATCTCGACCCCCGAGCGCGCAAAGATGGTGCCCGGGATGGAGTTGCCCAGGTTCATGCTGTCCGTGACCCCCTTGATGTTGGCCACGATGTTCTTGAGGGCCCCGCAGGCCTCGATCCCCACGATGTCGAAATTGTAGTAGGATGTGATCTCCCGCCGGTCGAAATTCAGGATTTCCTTCCGGACGGTCTGCGCCACGCTGCGCGGTCCGGCGATGGTCAGGGCCACCGGTTTGCCCATGGCAATGTCCACGTCGAAAAACGGCCCCCCCATCGCCACGACCTTGAACTTGTGCTGGATGTGCACGAGGTCGCCGTTGATCATCTGTGACGGGGTGATCAGCTCCTTCGTCTTTTCGTCGGACACGAGGCCCTTGATGGCCGAGATGATGCAGGTCTTGCCGCGCTTCTTGGCGATCATGGGGCGCAGGTAGTCGAGCAGGCGCGACAGGCGGTTCATCGTGATGGCGAGGAAGATGAAGTCGTTCTCGTTGACGACCCGTTCGAGGTCGTTGGTCGCCTTCACCTCCGGGGCAAGCCTCGGGACATTGCTCATCCCGCCGTAGATCCGCGCGAGGTCGTTGGTGAGGTGCTTCGGGTTGAGGTGCTCCTCGTTGATCGCACGGCACACCTCGGCGTCGTGATAGTAAATCGTCACGGGCCTGCCGTTGCGGCCGTAGATGTAGGCCAGCGCCGTGCCGAGCCTTCCCGGCCCTATGATGGCGATCTTGTTCGTGTCCAACGTGGCTACCCGTTTTGCAGAATGGGTTGTAAGTATAGGCAGTTAGAAACCGCCTGTCAAATGAAAAGGATGCCCCCGGCGGATCACTTGATCAGGCGGCGCCGCATCCATACGAGGGCCAGCGGGAAGAATACGGCGCTGAAGGCCGCGAGGTACATCAGGTGCCAGGGCAGCGACGGGTCGAGGCGGCCGAGGCCGATCGCGCGGGTGAGCTCCACGAGGTGGGTGAGCGGCAGGAACCAGGCGACGGCCTGCGCCCACGCGGGCAGGGTCTCGAGGGGAAAGAACGTCCCCCCGAAGAGGAACATGGGCGTCACGAAGAGGAAGATCGGCAGGTTGAACAGGTCGATGTGCTTGACGACGGCCGTGAAGACCATGCCGATCGACGCGAAGGCGAACCCGGCGATGAAGGACAGGGGGAGGATCAGCAGCCCCTCGGGGTAGCGGATCAGCCCGAAGAGGGTCAGGATGGCCTGCATGATCGCCGTGGCGATGACGGCCTTGGTGGCCCCCCAGACGATCTCGCCCGCGATGATGTCGTCGAGAAACAGCGGGGTCGCCAGCATGGCGTCAAAGGTTTTCTGGTAGTACATCCGGACGAAGGACCCGTAGGTCGTCTCGAAGAAGGCGTTGTACATCATGGCGATGCACAGCAGCGCCGGGGCGATGAAGGCGACGTAGGGGACCGTCGCCTCCCGCCAGCGCACGTCGCCGACGAGGACGCTGAGGCCGTAGCCGAAGGCGAGGATGTACAGCAGCGGCTCCAGCAGCGGCGGCAGGAAGCTCACCCGCCAGGTCTTCCGGTAGACCCGGACGTTGCGCCGCCAGACGTGGAGAAAGCGGCGGGATATCCGGAGGTCGCGCAGAGCGTTCATTCCCGCAGCTCCCTCCCCGTGAGCTTCAGAAAGACATCCTCCAGGGTGGCCGCCCGCAGGATGCAGCCGTCGCGGCAGTACTGTTCGCTGATCTCGCGGTAGAGCCGGTCCCGCTCGTCGCAGTATATGATGATGCGGTGACCCAGGTCGTCGTGCCGCAGCCCGCGGTCCCGCACGAACGTGCGCAGCGCCTCGCCGGGTTCGCCCACCTCGATGATGTCCTTTCCCGCGTGGTCCCGGATCAGGTCCCGGGGCCTTCCCTCCACGAGGATCCTGCCGCGGTCCATGATGATGAGCCGGTCGCAGAGACGTGCGGCCTCCTCCATGTAGTGCGTCGTCAGCAGGATGGAGATGCCGCGCGCCCGGAGCCCCTCGAGGCGCTCCCAGAGCTGGTGGCGCGACTGGGGGTCGAGGCCCGTCGTGGGCTCGTCGAGGATCAGCAGGTCGGGCTCGTTGATCAGCGCCCGGGCGAGGACCACCCGCCGCATCAGGCCCCCCGAGAGATCGGGGATCGCCGCGTCCCTGCGGCTCTCGAGGGCGATGAACTGCAGCAGCTCGAGGGCCCTCTCGGTCGCCTTCGGGCCGGGGATGTCGAAGTAGGACGCGAACACCTCGAGGTTCTGCAGGACCGACAGCTCGGGGTCGAGGTTGTTTTCCTGCTGGCAGACGCCGATGCGGTACTTGAGCTTGCGAAGCCCGCGCCGCCGGGAGACGTCATGCCCGAGGACGCGCAGGGTGCCGCCCGACAGGGGCGAGAAGCCGTAGATCATCCGGATCGTCGAGGTCTTGCCGGCGCCGTTGGGCCCGAGGATGCCGAAGCACTCCCCGCGCCGGGCCCGGAAGGTGATCCCGTCGACGGCGGTGAAGGCGCCGAAGGTTTTTTTCAGGTTCTCGGCCTCGATGACGTAGTCCAACACGACCCCGTTATTCGACGGACATTATTCTTCCTGCGAACAGACGGTTTTCGACCGCTCTGACGCCCGCTGCACTGCAGACGCAAAAACTCGCCCTTCGGGCTCAGACAGTTTGCGCTGCAGACGTTCCGCTTCGCGAAGAGCGGATACCGAAAACGCGTCTCACTTCGCAGTCAGAAAAACGTCCGTCGCAGGTTGAATTTGGGGTCAGCTTATCATGTTTTCGACGGGAAAGCATACCGGATCACGGGGGGCTTTCGGCCGGCGGGCCGCAGGTAGGTGACGGCGGGCCTGCCGAGGGCGACGACGGCGTGGACGGTCTCGTCGGCCGGGATGCCCAGGGCGCGCGGGATGGAGGGGTCGCGGCGCATGGCCTCGACGGCGAAGCCGATGAGGCACGACCCGATGCCCATGGCATGGGCGGCCAGCGCGATGTTCTGCGCCGCCAGCAGCGCGTCCTCCCGCGGGCAGGATGCGCCGGGCCTCGTCGCGATGACGATCGCCGCCGTGGCGCCGTGGAACAGCCTGTCGCGGCCCGTCTCCTCGAACTCGCGGAGGGCGTCCCGGACCTGGTCGTGGTAGCGGCGGTAGTAGAACCCCAGCCGGTCCCTCAGGAAGAGCTTCGAGAAGAGTCGGGCGGCCGGGTTTGCGGCCAGGCGGTTGAGCCGCTCGTAGAAGCGGGCCACGAGCCGGCCGAAGGCGAGCATGGCCTGCCGGTCGGGAACGATCGTGAAGGTCCAGCGCTGGCTGTTGGTGCCCGAAGGGGCCATGGCGCCGGTCCGGGCGAGGTCATCGAGGGCGGCCCTGGGGACGGGCTCGTCGGTGTAGCGGCGGCACGAGCGCCGCGAGGCGAGGAGGCGGACGAGCAGGGCGGTGTCGAACTCCCCGAAGGGGAGCCAACGACCGCCCGTTTCGACCGTGGCAAGCGCAATGTGGCCCGTGCTGACGGATTCGACCGTGATGGCCCCGGCGGGGCAGACGGCGGCGCAGTGATCGCAGCCGAAGCAGCCGTCCCGCCGCAGGGTGATCGTCCCGTTCACCAGGGCAAGAACGTCGGACGGGCAGACATCGAGGCACAGACCGCAGCCGGTGCACCGGTCCGGATCGAGCCGGGGTGTCGTCCAGTCCTCCATCGCCGGCATCCCGCCCCTCCGATTCGGGTTACCGCTCCTTCGGGGGCTCCGGGCCGTAGTAGGTGACCTTGGCGTCCTTCATCGACTTCTCGAGGAAGGCGTTGAGCCGCTCCTGCTGGATGGACTGCGTGGCCCGGGCCTTGACCTGCTCCTTGACGGACTCGTAGGGCTGCTGCTCGGCGGCCTTGCGCTCCTCCTGCTTGATGATGTGGTAGCCGAACTCCGTCTCGACCACGCCGCTCAGCTCCCCCGGTTTCAGGGCGAAGGCCGCCTGCTCGAAGGTGCCCACCATGCTGCCCTGCGTGAAGAAGCCCAGGTCGCCGCCCTTGGCCTTGGAGCCGGGGTCGTCGGAGTTCTCCTGGGCGAGCTTGGCAAAGTCCTCGCCCGCTTTCGCCTTTGCGAGGATCTCCTCGGCCTTTTTCCGTGCCGCTTTCTTGTCGTCCTCCTTCGCGTCGGGCTTGACGCTCACGAGGATGTGCCGCGCCCTGACCATCTCGGGGTTCTCGAACTCCTTCTTGTGCGCGTCGTAGTAGGCCTGGAAATCCTTTTCGGTGAGGTTGATCTTGCCGATGATCTCCTTCTGGACATAGGTCCTGGCCAGGTACTCGTCGCGCATGATCTCGATCTGCTTCCTGACGGCGGGGTTCTTGTCGATGCCCTTCTTCCGGGCAACGTCGGACACGACCATGATGCTCGCGAGGTTCCGCACGAGGACCTCCTCCATCCGGGGATCGGCCTTGATCATGGCCTGCTGGTTTTCCGGGTAGAGGCCCGTGTAGGCCTCGATGTCGCTCCGGGTGATCTCCTTGTTGCCGACCTTCGCAAGCACGTCCTTCTTCGCCTTCTCCGCCGCCGGGGCGACGGCGACGGTCAGGGCGAACAAGACCATGATGACTGCAAGAGCGCCTGCCGAAATTTTTCTCATTTCCGTTTCTCCTTTTCTCGGGTTGCCTCGGGCCATCGGTACGCCCGCAGGGGGTTTGCAATTTGCTAACGTTACCACAGGGCCCTGAAAACAGAAAATTTTTTTTGCGTCCCGGGCCCCGGTTTTCCCTGCATGGATCGTACCGCGCCCGCTGCGCCCGAAGATCGCGCGACAGGGCGGGGCCTTCTGTGCTATGGTGGGCCTACAGCCGACGGGCCGGTCCAGGGAGGGCGCATGAAACGGCAACACGACACCCGGATGCTCCGGTTTTTCATGACGGGGACGGCCCTTCTCTTCATCGCGGCCAGTTTGTCCCTGTCCGGCATCGACCTTTTCCTCGCGGTCCAGGGGGCCGCCCTCGTCCTCGGGGGACTGACGCTCGTCTCGCTCTTCAGGCGCTACCGCGGCCTGGACCTCTTCTCGGCCGCTTCGATCTACGTCCTCTACATCCTGATGATTGCGCTGTTTTCCCCCGGCTTCGTCAAGACACTCGCTGCATACCTGGCGAAGTAGCCGACAGCAGGGCTCGCCGCCCTCTCCTTCCGTCTTTTTGCGCTTGCGCCCCGTGCCGGATGCCTTTTTGATGTTTCGTTCATCCCGCGTTGAACGTTCCGTTCAAAAGAGGGCCTCCCGAGGCGCCCTGCAGGCCTCGCCGCCATCGCCTGCACACCGGCATTTCTTTCGTGAATCCATGCACTTGCAAACTATCTGCCTTCCCCTCTCCATCCTGGCACGCTCCTTTCTATGGTATCGGGCAACAAAACAAAAACACCGAGGAGGACCTGACCATGAAAAAGACGCTTTCCACCCTGATTCTTTCCGCCGTCGTCGTTCTGATCACCGCCGGATTTGCCTTCGCCGAGTACGCGGCAGCCGGGGCGGGCAACTTCCCCTACTTCCACCTGGGGGCCCTGATCGTGGGCGGCATGACGATCGTATCGCTCAAGCAGAAGTACGAGAAGCTCTACCTCAGCGAGGCGGTGGGCAGCTTTGCGATGTACGCGGCGCTGGTGGCGCTCTTCACGAGCCCGGTGGCCGAGGCGATCAAGAATCTGCTGTAAGAGACAGGCACTAGGCATCAGGCGTCAGTCTTCAGGAAGCAGCAGGCGCAAGGCAAAAGAGGCACGGAGTCCCGAGCGCGAGACAGGAGGCAGGGGCCATGGCAGCGCAGGTGAAGGCAAGAGTTCGGCAGATCGACTTCTCGCATATTCTGGTGATCGGTTCCTGGGGGTTTGCGATCGTGATTGCCTCGATGCTGGCGCTGTACATGGGGTACCTGCTGGACGAGATGCTGCGGACGCCGTCGACGTTCATGCTGGGGCTGTTCTTCCTGGCGCTTCTGCTGTGCATCGGGCGGCTCTACAAGGATGCCTGGGACCGTGTGGGCAGGGAGAAGAAGGCTCGGGGCTAGAGGCCCGGGGAGCCGAGGGAAACGGAACCCGCGACAGACGAAACAGCCGAGACAGACCGCAGAAGGTCCTCCTGAAAGAAAAAGCCCCCTCCCGTCCGGGATGGGGGCTTTTTTTACGTTCAGATTGGGAGAGGCCGGGGGGATCAGCGGTTGAAGGCCGTACCCTCGGGCGAGACGAGAAGGTCCTCCTTCCGGGGACTGGCGGCTTTCCCGTCCGGGCCCTGCGGAGCCGATCCGCCGGCCGTGAGCAGGCGGTCCTTTCGGAGCCGGAGCCGGTTCTCTTCGATCTGGTCGACGCCCAGGGCGCTGATCGCCAGCATCCCCGTGTCGAGGCGTTCGACCCAGCCCTTGGACTTCAGGTACCAGAGGTGGAACTCCACGAGTTCGTAAGGCTTGCCGAGGAGGCGGGCCATCTCGTAATCGCCCAGTCCCGGGCTCTTCGGGTTGCGCCGCCGCTGGACGTAGAGGATCGAGAGAAGGCTCTCGCGGGTCTCCCGGTCGTCGCCGAAGGCGGTCCCGTCGCCCGCCTCGGAGGCGATCTTCCACTTGCGGTTCCAGTAGTCCTGGTACTTGACGTCGTAGCCGGCCCGCGCCTTGGGGTCGGAGAGAACCTGATGCGCTTCCACCACCAGGCGGAACCGTTCGGGGTCCGCCGACTCCCGGTTGTCGGGGTGCAGCTTCTTGGCCAGGTGCCGGAAAACGCGCTCCACCGTGTCGGTGTCGGCGTTCGGGCTCAGCTGCAGCAGCTCGTAGTAATCGACGAAGCCCGTGTCGTTCACGAAAAACCCCTTTCCGGGTCGCCCGCGCCGCTCATCGGGGCAGGGTCGCGAACCGGCCCGGCCCCCTTGAGGGCGCACGGCAGACCATCGATGGTTGCGGACGGGGAAAAAGAGCAGCAAACCATGTGCCAAACGCGGCCGGCAGCGCAAGAAATGCACAGGACGGCTTCGAAAACCCGCCGCCCCGGGCCGTCTACACGATCGGCTCGCCTCCGTTGATGCGCTCGTAGGCGCGGATGTAGGCGGCGATCATGTTCTCGAGGCGGTAGCGCTGGCGGGCCTCGCGCATGATCCGCTTGAGCTGGGGCTCGCGGACCTCGGCCGGGCGCCGGTGGAAGCGCACGCTGTTCTCGAGGCCGTACCAGAGCCCGCGGGCGTCGTAGTCCCGGAACAAGAAGCCGTTTCCCACGTCCTGGGGCGCCCCCGCGATCTTGAGGCGCAGCTCGCGGATCTTGTCGTGGTAGCCGCCCGTGTCGCGGTTCGTGGCCGTGGCGCCGAAGATGTTGCCCACCTGGTCGATCTGGCCGCAGGGTTCGTAGAGCGACGCCCCGAAGACGTCGCTCGCGGCGGCATACCCCAGCATGCAGAGCTCCTCGGTGAAGGGCTGGTAAGCGATGCGCCCCCCCGAGGCGTAGGCGATGCGCCCCAGGATCTCCGGGTGGGTCCGGTCGCTGCCCACGCCGTCTCCCACGATGGCGATCTGGACGTCGGGGTGATCCGAGCAGAAGGGCCCTGCCACCTGTTCCAGCAGCTCCACCCCTTTCTGCGTGGGGTCGAGGCGCGAGGGCCAGAACAGCAGGATCGCGTCGGGCTCGACGTTGAGGCCCAGCCGCTTCTGGAACTCGACGCGGTTGATCCGCTTGGCCCTGAGGACGTCATCGTCGGGCCCGTATTTCTCGACGCAGTACTCGCACCGTTCCGGGTACATGTAGGCGGGCGGCGCGTTCATGATCGCGATGGCCGAGCCGTGGAAGTACTTGGCCTTGACCTCGGTCCGCACGCCGGGCGGCACGATGGGCCTGTCCATGAAGTAGTCGTAGACCACCTCCTTGAGGAACTGCTCGCCCACGAAGTTGATCAGGGTGGCGTTCTTGATGGCCGTGGCCTGGCTGTCGACGCAGCGCCTGCCGTATTCCTCCGAGTAGTAGATGTTCTCGGAGAAGTCCTCCATGTCGACGCCGAAGAGCATGTCCAGTGGGATGTGGCCCGTGAAGACGTTGTGGACCGTGTGCAGGACGGGGACCCCGCGGGCCTTGAGGTAGGCGTTGATGATCCCGCCCGCCATCCAGTCGTGGGTGTGGACGATCAGCCTGCCGCCGTGGCGGGCGCTCACGCCCTTGATGACGTTGTTGACGATCTCGCGCTGGAACTCGGCGGCGTTGAGCAGGGGGTTGCCGCCGTAGGCGCTCAGCAGATCGGAAAAGACGCCCGAGCTGACGAGGTGGATCTTCTCGGGGTCGATCCTGTAGCGCATCTCCCGCCACTGCTGCGCGCTGAGCCTGGACTCCCGCTGGAAACGCTTCTTGAGGTTCAGCAGCGCGAGGTGGACGTCGACGCCCCGCTCCGTCAGGCCCTCGCACAGGGCCGAGATGACCTCGCCCTGCCCGCCGCTCTTGCCGGAGATGTACTTGGCGAGCCCACCCAGATCCTCGGGGAGCCGGCCCGTTTCGGGCGTCACGATGAGAACGGCGGGCTTTTCCTTGCGCGTGAGGATCTCGAAGCGGAAGATGGTGACCGTGAGGATGTCGATCTTCCGGGTCAGGATGTGCACGGCGCTGGCAAGCGATGCGCCGTAAGGGTTCGCGTAGCTGCTCAGGGACGTCTCCCGGCCCGTGGGCCGGTGGATGTAAAACAGGTGATCCGCCGCGGTGAGGTGGCGCCAGTGCGTCAGCAGCTCGCCGCCCGCCTTCCTGGCGATGTCCTCCATCTTCTCGATATCCCGGAAGAGGTCGAGCTGGGCGGGGTCGTCGAGCCACCCCCCCGTCTGCGCCTCCATCGAGGCCGCGTCGGCTTGCGGCGCCGGGATCTCGAGGACCGGGCAGCCTTCGGCCTCGACGCTCCGGGCCACTTCCGCCGGCGTGACGACCTCGATGCCCGGGAACTCCGGCAGCGCCTCGGCCAGCCTTCGCCAGAAGTCGTGCATCCCCGGCGCCCCGGCGCCCGGTGAGCCGAGGGTCTCCATGTTGTAGCCGAGAAGGAGGACCCCTTCTGCGCTTGCGGCGATGCGCTCGAGGTACGCCCGGGGCCCGGGTTCGCCCTGCACGGCGTAGGCACCGATCGCATCGCTGAGCTCGCGGTCCCTCGGGATCAGGAGAAGCCTCGACCCGGCGGCCCGGCACACCCCGCCCGCGCCGCCCGTCTCGCACAGCATGGCCGTGTAGCCCATGTCGGCGACGACGGCGGCGATGTCCCGGTTGCAGATCAGGTCCGTGTTGCAGAAGGACGTGGGCCGTGTCCCGAAATGCTTGGCCAGCCGGTCGCGGTGCAGGGAGACCTGGTCCCGGAATTCCTGCTTGCGCGGGTCCTCGAAGAGGCTCACCAGCGAGTGGTAGTGCGTCTCGTCGAGGAACTCGACCCTCGCGCCGTCCCGCCCGGCATCGAGGAGGTCCTGGAGGGCCCTGATGACCTCGCTCTGGTAGAGGTCCGCCTGATCGAGGAAGGTTCCCGAGACACTGACGGCCGCCTTGAAATCGGGGCAGCGCCCGACCAGCTCCGCAAGCGTCCGGATGGCGGGCAGATAGAACCGGGCCGCCTTGTCCGCGAAGAATACCCGGTTCCGCTCGTCCCAGAGGAACTTGTCGCGCTCCGGGTGGAGCAGGCAGGGGTGGTGGAGCTGGAAATAGAAGATCACGGACACCATCGGGCGCTTCATCCTTGCCGGTTGTCGAGCCGCGGGCGGGGACGGCTCAGGGCCGGTCGTTGCCCGGGGCGGCCGCTTCCTTCATCGCTTCCCGCTCGAAGTCGCCGCCGACGGGGGTGCCCCCCACGGGGAAAAAATCGGGATAGTGCCGCTGCATGGCCTCGACGATCCGCTCGAACGGTACGTCGGCAAAGGCCCCGTGGTCCCGCAGGTACTGCATGTGACGCCGGCCCCGGCTGTCGAACTCGTGAAAGAGACAATCCGACGTGCCGTCGAACTCCAGCGGCCTGACGCCGAACTTCTCGCAGAGGCTCATGTTGAAGGTCGGCGTGACCTTGAGCCATCGGCCGTCCAGGAACAGCTCGGAATAGCCGTGGTAAACGAATTCGTCGGTTTTCATGAGCCGGCGGAGCCTCTCCGTGCTCAGGTGGTTCTTCACGTCGGCAAACCCCACCCGCGCGGGAATCCCGGTCGCGCGGGCGACGGCGGCCAGGGCGATGGCCTTCGCCACGCAGTAGCCGCGTCTCTTGCCGATGATCACGCTGGCCTTGAAGGCGTCGGGCACGAGCTCGATGTTGTAGGGGTCGTAAATGAGTTCATCGCGGACGGCGCGGAAGAGGCTCACGGCCCTCTCCGCTGCCGTTTGTCCCCTTGCCCGGGTCCGGGCGAAGTCGACGACGGTGCCGGATGCCGAATCGATGTAGAACGTCGGCTGAAGAAAGGGACGGAGATCTTCCGGAGCCTGCGCTTCCATGCGAACCCCCTGTGCTCTCCTTGTTCCTTCCCGGAAGGGAAGTCTTGGTTGACGGGGCATGTCCCTCGGTCTTGCCCGCGGCGTTCGGGCTCCCGACTCCCGGCCGGCGGCTGCCATGCCCGAAGGCCCCGGCGAGACCGCCACAGGCAAGATAACGCAGTTCGGAAATCCATTCAAGGGTTTAAACATCCGGAGGGGCGGGGGACCAACGGGTAAAAGGCAAGAAAAAGCCTGCCTCGAGCGAGACAGGCCGTTGAAAGGGGGTTATGTGTTACGGATACATGATGGCTTCATTCATGGAAGGGAGCGTCGTCGGTCCCCTCCATGAACGAATAGGAGAGAGGTAGATGACAGAGAGAGTACGGTTGCCGTCCTGGGGACGGGTTCTTTCTTTTCGGTCCCTGCCGCCCTCTTCCGGTTTTTGGATTCATTCATGGAGGGGAGCGTCGTTGGTCCCCTCCATGAACGAATAGGAGAGAGGTAGATGACAGAGAGAGTACGGTTGCCGTCCTGGGGACGGGTTCTTTCTTTTCGGTCCCTGCCGCCTCTTCCGGTTTTGGATTCATTCATGGAGGGGAGCGTCGTTGGTCCCCTCCATGAACGAATAGGAGAGAGGTAGATGACAGAGAGAGTACGGTTGCCGTCCTGGGGACGGGTTCTTTCTTTTCGGTCCCTGCCGCCCTCTTCCGGTTTGGATTCATTCATGGAGGGGAGCGTCGTTGGTCCCCTCCATGAACGAATAGGAGAGAGGTAGATGACAGAGAGAGTACGGTTGCCGTCCTGGGGACGGGTTCTTTCTTTTCGGTCCCTGCCGCCCTCCTCCGGTTTTGGATTCATTCATGGAGGGGAGCGTCGTTGGTCCCCTCCATGAACGAATAGGAGAGAGGTAGATGACAGAGAGAGTTCTATCTGTGCCCGCAGGCTTTTTTTCAAGAGCGGCCCTCGGCCTTGGACTTGCCGAGGAGCTTTTCGTAGTAGAAACGGTTTTCCGTCGAACCCGACATCAGTCGCGGCTTCCTCGCATTGCGGATCTGACGGTCGAACCAGAACCTGAAATTCACTGTGGAAGCCTTTTTGCTGTTCATGGTGTCTTTCTTGCCTCGATTCCCTGAACTTGGTTAGGCGCTTTATACCCCATGGAAACGCCTCGTTGAATCGGAGCAAGTCTGATTTTCCTGTCAGAGAGACACCTACAATCGAGTCCAAATTCATCTTACATAATGGCAGATTGTTCCTCTGTGCGGAACAATCTGCATTCAATTTATACACTCTCATTCGAAAAAGCAAGGGGTATGACGGAAAAAATTCTACGGATGGGAAAGTCGAATCAGTCCTGCCGTCCTGCGGGCATGAGGGTCCGCAGGACATCCTCTTTGCCGATCACGCCCACGAGGCGGCCCTGATCGAGCACCGGCAGGGTGTGGATGTTGTTGTTGACCATGAGGGTGGCGATGTCCTCCAGGGCCGCGTCCGGGTCGATCGTGATCGGGTCAGGCGTCATGGCCTGCGCCACCGTGGTGGCCACGATCTTGGCCATCTCCTTTTCGAGGCTCCTGTAGGATGTCAGGGGGATGAGGCCGTCGAAAAGGGTGAACAGGGAGGGAAGGGGAAATTTCTTTTGCTGAACGATGAGATCGTCCTGGCAGATGATCCCGACGAGCCGCCCCTTGTCGTCGACAACGGGCAACCCGTTGAAATGGTTTTCCAGTAAAATCTTGGCCGCCTGCGTGATCTCCGTGTCGGGGGTGACGGTGATCACATTTTTCGTCATGATGTCGCGGGCCTTGAGCATGGCCATATGCCTCCCTGCTGCCGCAGCGCGACGGGGCCGTCGCGTGCGTCCTCAAGTTGGATGGGTTCTCTGCCGATAAAGTGGACAGGGACAGCGGTTGGATCCGGTGCCGGGCCGTCACGGAAAACAGGGACCCGACCCTCCCGGACGGACCCGGGACCGCTTCAAGCCCTGATCCGCTGGCAGCGTTTCAATCTTCTCCTTTCTTCCTTTCACCTTCCCCCCGGGCCGCACCACCCGGGGGGACCTTTTCGTGGCCCGTCTCAGGCCCTGCTTCTGCGGATCACCAGGCGGCAGCACCCGATGATGTTGTCGGGCGTGTAGAGGGCCAGCTCGTCCCGGTAATAGCGCGGGTACAGGTCCCGGACGATCGCGTCCTCGTCGCGGGGGTCGTTGCGGATCTCCTCGCAGAGGGCACGGGCGGCTTCCCGGGCCTCCTGGATGGCCTTGCGGGCGTCCTCGCCCACAAGCGGCCCCTGATGCGCGAGGCAGAGGATCCGGGGCTCGAGCGCTTCCAACCGGTCGATCGTGGCCATGTAGTCCGCATAGCCCGTGAAGAAGATCGGGAAGAACCCGATGCGGGGGATGCGGAAACCCAGGCTGTCGGAGCACATCAGGGCTCCCAGGGCCGGCGCGTGCACGAGGATGTTGCCGATCGCGTGACCGCGGACGTGGAGGAATCGAAGGACCAGGCCGCCCAGGTCCAGCGTGTCGCCGTCTGCGGCCACCGCGGCGCTTTCCACGGAAGGCGGCCGTTCGATCGGGGGCCGCCCGGGCCTGAACCCCTTAGACGCCAGGAACTCCGACATGAAGCGGTCCTCGGCCACGATCGCCGCCGCCGTCTTGGGGTGGGCGAGGAATTCCCTCGCGCCGGGCCCAATCACGACGCGGGCCTCGGGGTAGCGCTCCTGCAGGGCGGACAGACCGCTGATGTGGTCCCCGTGCGGATGGGTGACGATGAGGTGGTCCGGCCTCACCCCGAGCGCGTCCATCTGCGCGAAGACCATGTCGGCCGTGGCCGAGATGCCCGTCTCCACGAGGGCCGACGCCGCCTCTCCCCGAAGCAGGTACAGGTTGAAAAAGGAATTGCCCAGCACCCAGAGCCCGTCGGCCAGGCGCAGCGGATAGCCCGCGGCAGTCGGCTGATGTTCCATGGCCTGCGGATCAGCCGCCCTCGTAGCCCTTGAAGCTGCGCAGGGAGACCGATTTCTCCGGGTATTGGTAGACTTCGTACTCGGTTTTCTTGCCCAGGAGCTTGTCGATCTGTTCCTGCAGCGCCGCGCGCTCCTTGCTGGCGAGCCACCTCTTCCAGTCGTCCAGTGTCTGCCAGGTGCTGATGACGAGATACTCGTCGGGGTTGTCGGCGCTGCGCAGCGTCTCCCCGGAGATGTATCCGGGCTGACGGGACGCAAGCGTCCGGAGTTGCGTGATGAGATCCAGAAGAGCCGCTTCCTTGTCCTGCGTGACCCTGCGTTTGATGAGCACTTTGACGAGCATGTTCACGCCTCCTCTTTTGGATTTCCTGCGCAGTTTCATCATAGTCCCGATGGGGCCGAACTTCAACGAAAAAGTCCCCGTCCCGCCGGGTCGCTCAATCCTGTTGACAAATCGGGCCGAGAATGTTTTTTTAACCGCAATGGATACGCATTGTCCCGGCGAGCCGTATCCGGTGTGAAGGGCCGGTTCCGCCGGTTTTTTTACTTCCGCGCCCGGGCAAAGAAAGAACCGATGGCAGCCGACGACCTCTCCCGCCTCAAGATCGACAAGTCTGCGAAGACCGTGCGGCCGCGCCTGCAAAGAAAGCCGATGCTTGTCGTCGGCGCGGCTCTCCTGTTGCTGGCGGCCGCCCTGTACGGGATGGGGGTTTTCAGCGCCGCCCAGCCCGTGGACGTGGCCACGGTGGGCCAGACCTACCCCTCGCAGTCCTTCACGGTCCTCAACGCGAGCGGTTACGTGGTGGCCCAGCGCAAGGCCGCCGTCGCCTCGAAGATCACGGCCCAGCTCCTGGAGATCCACGTCGAGGAGGGCAGCCGCGTGAAGAAGGGCGACATCATCGCGAGGCTCGAGGGCGCCGACGCCGCCGCGGCAAGGGACCAGGCCCGGGCAAACCTGAGTGTGGCCCGCTACAGTCTGGACCAGGCCCGGGCGGAGCTGGCGGACGCGCGGGTTTCCTACGAGAGGGAAAAGGGGCTCCTGGCCCGGGAATACACGACGAAGGCCGCCTTTGACGCGGCCGAGGCCCGGTTCCGCAAGGCCGAGGCCGGCGTCGCGGGGGCCGAGTCCGCCGTGAAGGCCGCCGAGGCGGCCCTCGAGGCGGCGACGGTGAATCTGGAGTACACGCTCATCCGCGCCCCCTTCGATGCCGTCGTGCTCACGAAGAACGCCGACGTCGGGGACATCGTGACGCCTCTGGGCGCGGCCGCGAATGCCAAGGCCGCCGTCGTCACCATCGCCGACATGCAGTCGCTGCAGGTCGAGGCCGACGTGTCGGAGTCCAGCCTCGAGCAGGTCAAGGTCGGCCAGCCCAGCGAGATCCAGCTCGACGCCCTGCCGGACAAGCGGTTCCGCGGCGTGGTGCACATGATCATCCCGACGGCGGACCGGACGAAGGCCACGGTGATGGTGAAGGTCCGCTTCGTCGAGACGGATCCCCGGATTCTCCCGGAGATGAGCGCCAAGGTCGCTTTCCTGTCGAGGCCCGTGGGGGCCGGAGAGGAGAGCCCCCGCACGACGATCAACCCCGCAGCGCTGGCGAGCCGCAACGGCAGGACGGTCGCCTTCGTCATCCGGGAGGGCCGGGTGCAGGAGCAGGAGGTCACGACGGGCGAAAAGCTGGGCGATCTGCTCATCGTCACGGGCGGCCTCAAGCCCGGCGACCGGGTCGTCCTCAACCCGCCCAAGGGCCTCAAGACCGGCAGCCGGGTGAAGCAGGCGGAGAAGTAAAGGACAGAAGTTACGAAGCGCGGAAGTTATGAAGCTGGGAGAAGCATGCCGTCGGCGCCTTACGGCAGACCCTTCCGAACTTCTCAGCTTCCCAACTTCACAGCTTCCGGATTGAAGAGGAGGGCCATGCCCGAGTCGACCTCGATCTGTGACGAACACGGCCCGGCCCCCGTGCTGGAGAACCAGCCGGTCATCGTCGCGGTGCGCAACGTCAGCAAGTCCTACCAGCGCGGCAGCCACGTCATCCCCGTGCTGCGGGAGATCGATTTCGACATCCGCGAGGGCGAGTTCCTCGCGCTGATGGGCCCCTCGGGATCGGGCAAGAGCACGCTGCTGAACCTCATCGCCGGGATCGACAAGGCCGACAGCGGCTCGATCGTCGTCGGCGGCGTCGACATCACGGCCCTCGACGAGACGGAGCTGGCCCGCTGGCGCGCCACCCACGTGGGGTTCATCTTCCAGTTCTACAACCTCATCCCCGTGCTCACGGCCTTCGAGAACGTGGAGCTTCCCCTGCAGCTCACGGGCCTGAGCCGCGCCGAGCGCCGCGAGCATGTCGAGACGGCCCTTCGCGTGGTGAACCTCGCGCACCGGATGGATCACTACCCCTCGCAGCTCTCCGGCGGCGAGCAGCAGCGGGTGGCGATCGCCCGGGCCATCGTCACGGACCCCACGATCCTGGTGGCCGACGAGCCCACGGGGGACCTCGACCGCGCCTCGGCGCGGGAGATCATGGCCCTCATGTGCCGGCTGAGCCGCGAGTCGGGCAAGACGATCATCATGGTGACCCACGATCCCAAGGCCGCCGAGGCGGCCCAGGTGATCCTCCGCCTCGACAAGGGCTCCCTGAACCATGGGCCTGCTTAAGCTTTTCCTCCGCAACGCCTTCCGTCACAAGCTGCGGACGGGGCTCACGGTCCTGGGCATCACCATCGCCATCCTCGCCTTCGGGATGCTGCGGACCATGGTCAACGCCTGGTACGCGGGCGTCGAGGCCTCGTCGGCCAACCGGCTCGTGATCCGCAACGCCATCTCCCTCGTCTTTCCCCTTCCGCTGGCCTACAAGGACAAGATCCGCCAGGTGAGCGGCGTGACCCTCGTCTCCTGGGGCAACTGGTTCGGCGGCGTCTACATCGAGGAGAAGAACTTCTTCCCCAACTTCGCCGTCGACCCCCGCAGCTTCCTGGCCCTGTACCCGGAGTACCTCATCCCGGACCCGCAGAAGGCTGCTTTTTTCGGCGACCGCAAGGGCGCCGTGGTGGGTAAGAAACTCGCCGACAAGTTCGGCTGGAAGGTCGGCGACACGGTCACCCTCAAGGGCACGATCTTCCCCGGCAACTGGGAGTTCACCGTCCGGGGCATCTACCGGGGCAAGGACCGCAGCGTCGACGAGACCCAGTTCTTCTTTCACTGGGAATACCTCGACGAGACGATGAAGAAGACGGCCCCCCGGCGCGCCGGCCAAGTGGGGTACTACATCATCGGGATCGCGAACCCCAACCTCGCGGGCGAAGTGAGCGCGGCCATCGACGCCGCCTTCAAGAATTCGCTCGCCGAGACCCTCACGGAGACGGAGAAGGCCTTCCAGATGAGCTTCGTCTCCATGACCGAGGCGATCCTCATCGCCATCCAGCTCGTCTCCATCGTGATCATCGTCATCATCATGGCCGTCGTCGCCAACACGATGGCCATGACGGCCCGCGAGCGGATCGGGGAGTACGCCGTGTTCAAGACCCTCGGGTTCGGGGGCTGGTTCATCGCGGGGCTCATCTTCGGGGAGTCCCTCTTCATCAGCCTCCTGGGGACGGCGATCGGGATCGGGCTCACGTTCCCGGCGGCGGAGGCCTTCGCCGACTACCTGGGGACCTACTTCCCCATCTTCTTCGTGGAGAGGGAGACGGTCCTCATGGACCTCGCCGCCGGGGTGCTCGTGGGGGTGGTGGCGGCCCTGTTCCCCACGTGGCGGGCCGTCAACATCCGCATTGCCGAAGGCCTGCGGAGGATCGGGTAAGGACCGGAAGAGCGGAAGCGAGGAAGAGCACAAGAGCGGAAAAGGCGCGGAATGAATTAACCCTGTATCCTGTACCCCGGACTCTGGACAAGACATGCGGGTTCCCGTTTCCTACAGCTTCCGGAATCTCTGGACGAGGCGACTGACGACGATCCTCACCGCCGCGGGCATGGCGCTCGTCGTCTTCGTCTTCGCCGCCATCCTCATGCTGGCCGAGGGCCTGCAGAAGACCCTCGTCGAGACGGGCTCCTGGGACAACGTGGTCCTCATCCGCAAGGGCTCCCAGTCGGAGGTGCAGAGCGGCATCGAGCGGCTGCAGGCCTCCATCCTCGAGACGCAGCCCGAGGTGGCCGTGGGGGCGGATGGGCGGCGTGTCCTTGCAAAGGAAGTCGTGGTGCTGATCAGCCTCCCGAGGAGGGGCACCGACAAGCCCTCGAACGTCATCATCCGGGGCATCGGCGATCAGTCGATGGCGATGCGCCCCCAGGTGAGGCTGACGGAAGGCCGGATGCCCCGGCGGGGCTCCGCCGAGATCCTCGCCGGCGCGAGCGTGGCGCAGCGGTTCTCGGGGGCCGGGATCGGCGAGACGCTTCGTTTCGGCATGCGGGACTGGACCGTGGTGGGGATCTTCGACGCGGGGAGCACCGGGTTCAGCTCCGAGATCTGGGGCGATGCGGACCAGCTCATGCAGACCTTTCGCCGCCAGGCCTACTCGTCGGTGATCTTCAGGCTGAGCGACCCCTCGGCCTTCGACGCCTTCAAGGCCCGCGTCGAGTCCGACCCCAGGCTGACCGTCGAGGCCAAGCGCGAGACCCGCTTCTACGCCGACCAGTCGGAAGTGATGGCGAAGTTCCTGCGGATCCTCGGGATGTCGCTGACGATCATCTTCTCGCTGGGCGCCGTCATCGGGGCCATGATCACCATGTATGCCGCCGTGGCGAACCGCACCGCCGAGATCGGCACGCTGAGGGCCCTAGGGTTCCAGCGCCGCAGCATCCTGGCGGCCTTCCTCGTGGAGTCGCTGCTCCTGGGGCTCATCGGGGGTGCCGCGGGGCTCTTCTTTGCCTCCTTTCTCCAGCTGTTCACGATCTCGACGCTCAACTTCCAGACCTTTTCGGAGCTGGCCTTCTCCTTCACCCTCACCGCCGGGATCGTGTGGCAGGCCCTTCTCTTCTCGCTCGTCATGGGGTTCGTCGGGGGCGTGCTGCCGGCCCTGCGCGCCTCGCGGATGAAGATCGTCGACGCGCTGAGGACGACCTAGGCAGGGGACGGGCAACAGGCAACACCAACATCCTTGCGGGTGCTCTTCCCCGTCATCCGGCCGCCGTCACCTTGACCGGTGCAGGCGGCATGAGACGACCAGGCGGGCCGGATCGGCAAGACGGGCGAGACGGACTACATGGGAGCGCCGGACTTCCCGGCAGGCGGGCCATGCGTCGCCTGCGGCGGACTCCCGTCGCCGCTCGGCGGAGTCGATGCCGCCGGTTCCACGAACCGGTAGATCAGCTCCCCCCGCTTCACCATGCCCAATTCCTGGCGGGCGACGGACTCGATGTACCGGGGCTCTTCCCGGATCAGGAGCGCCTCGCGCTTCAGGCTGTTGTTCACCGCCTCGAGCCGGGCATTCTCGGCCCTCAGATCAGCGAGCTTCTGCTTCAGTCGCTGGTTGTCCAGCAGTCCCCGGTTTCCGAAGACGATGAAGAAGCCGACGAAGAGGATGATCAACAGCAGGTAACGGCCGATTCTCATTTCCGCCCCGGGAGCCGCTCAGGCTTTGCGAGATGAGTCTGCGAAGACACCCCACCAGCGGATTTCGCATGCAAGAATCGTGATATTTAATCAGGAAATACAGCGGACTAGGCATGATTCGGGGCGTACGCGGCGGCCTCCTGCCGGAAACGGGTTCTCCCGGTCCGGGACTCGCGGCTTCGTGCCGGGTATGGCGGCGCGATCGCGATGCGGCTGGCGCGATCGGATGGGGTTTGGCGATTTTTTCAGGGGAGGTCTTTACAGGAGATGCAGTTCAATCTACATTTTTTGTAGTAGTGTGCCGCAAGAATCCCCGGGTCATACTTTTTCATGAAGCGCCGCAACGCTTCGAGGACCCGCGTGTCAGACGGTATGCCCGGTGTTTCTTGATGCGGCCCGGAAAAATGCCCCTTCATTCAATGTGGGCACTTTTCTTGCAAAACTGAGAGTCAGAAGAGATCCTGCGTCACAGGGAGGTGTGCTATGAGCAGCCGGTACCCGTCTCCCGTCAAGGTTCTCGTCGAACTGCTCTTTGTTGTCTCCGTCATCCTGATCTGCGCCGGAGCCGCCTTCGGCAAGCTCGACGAGTTCGTCGGCCACCCCATGTTAGCCTTTGTCATCTTTTGCGGCGCGGTATTCCTCTGGTATCGGTTCCAGGAAACGTAATCAGCCTCAACACGGTCTCATAGCGCTTCAGCGGTTCACCCCGGCCGGGCTTTCCGCTCTGCCGGGGTGTGCTGTTTCTGCCGGTCCGCCCCTGCGCCGCATCGGCGGCGGCAGGGAGGGGTCCGCTCCCGGGTCCGCCCGTCGAATCCGCTGCGCGCTCAAGCCAGGAACGGCCTGTTCCTCCAATCACCCGACTCGATGACGTCCAGCTTTGCCGTGGGCTTGTTGTACAGATAGGCCCAGGCCGGCAGGCTCTCACCGCCCGCCTCCACGCGCACGATGGCCCGGCGGAACTCCGAGCGGGCATCCCCGTACCCGCGGAAGTCCTCGACGATGTCGAGCATCTCGAAGGCCTGGCGGTTGTCCTGGAGGCGGTACAGCTCGCCCGCAACGACCTGCCCGTCCCTCCTGGCCGGGACCATGCCGGGATATCCCTTGCGGCAGTCGAACAGGATCCCGGGCGCCTTGGCCTCCCGGCGGGTCATGGGGTGTGCGCAGGACTCGAGCAGGTGATGCCGCGCGAAGCCCTTCATGAGCGTCCCGTAGACGAAGATGTGGTCGATGCTCCACGGGGCCTCGCGCCCTGCGGCGACGGCCGTGAGCATCCGGTCGTCGAGGCCGTGGGAGAGGAGCCCGTCACGCAGGGCCGCCGCGTAGTCCAGGCGCGGGGGGTAGAACGTGCCCGCGATGTGATCGGCGAACACGCGGTAGGCCACGGCCTCCCGCTCCCGGCCGTCCTCGGTGAGCACGATCGTCTCGAAGGGCCTGTAGCAGCGGGGCACGAGCTTCTTGGCCTCGATGGCCGCCCAGCCCCCGGGCTTGACCTCGAAGAGGACGCCGGGCACGGCCTGGCCGTAGCGGCGACGAAGGTTCGAGACGCGCCCCCGGTTTTCCCGCTCGCGGTAGTTGAAGATCAGTTCGTGGTCGGGCAGCCAGGCATTGGCCACCTTGGCCTTCAGGGGATAGTCGAAGCCGTTCTTCGAGCACCACCTGGAGAGGCTCTTCTCGTTGATGTCGGAGGAGTAGGCGAAGTAGAGGGCATTCTTGTCCATGAGAACCCCTTCCTGTGGAATGCATATGTACTATAAGTCGGAACGTGAGCCACCGTCAACAGCGGAACCAGAAGGTGAGAGGGTAAGAGGGTAAGAGGGTAAGAGGGTAAGAGGGTTGGACAGGCTGCCAACCGCGAATGTGTCTCCGATTCTCCAACCTTCTTACCCTCAAACCTTCTTACCTTCTGCTGCCGGCGGCGGAGTCGCCGTTTCCATCGCCTTGCGGTACTCCTCGAGGAGAAACTCCCGGCTCACCCCGTGATCGATGAAGTCCCAAGGCAGGATCTCGGCGGGGTCCTTCTCGCGGTACACGTAGTAGTCGGCGTTGACGTTGACCTGCTTGAGCGCCTGGGGCCAGTTGCCGCCGCTGGCGTGGACGGCCAGCAGGACCTCGCCGACCAGACGGTCCCCGAGCGACAGCAGCGCCTGCACGTAGTTCCACTTCGGAAGGTCGTGAATCACGCTCACGGCGCGCTCCTTCCCGAGGGCCCTCTTGATCCTCTGGATCCGCTTGCGCACGAGGGCCGCGTCGGCCAGCGGGCTCCACTGGAAGGGCGTTGCGGGCTTGGGGATGAACTGGTTGACGCTCAGGGTGATCCGGCGGAAGCGCCGGGTCCCCTTCGCGCTCTTCACGGCATGGTGCCCGATCCGGCGGGTCAGGTCGACGATCGCGTCGACGTCCGCTTCCTCCTCCGTGGGGAGCCCCACCATGAAGTAGAGCCTCAGGTTCACGATGCCGTTTGCGATGAGATGTTCCACGGCCCGGAAGATCTGCTCCTCCGTCACCCCCTTGCGGACCACGTCGCGCAGCCGCTGGGAACCCGCCTCGGGGGCAAGCGACACCATCTCCACGCCGGATTCGGCCAGCAGCCCCGCGAGCTCGCCCGTGACCCGGTCGACCCGGAGCGACCCGATGGAGAAGCTGCCCCGGGCCGCGAGGGTCCGGCGGCAGAGGGCGGCCAGCTGCGGGTGGTCGGAGACGGCCGTCCCGAGGAGCCCCACGCGCCCCTTTCGGCGCAGCCCTTCCTCCAGCGTGGCCTCGAGCGCGGCGAGGCTGCGGAAGCGGGCCGGCCGGTAGACGAACCCGGCCGGGCAGAACCGGCACCCCCGGAAACAGCCCCGGCTCACCTCGGCAAGGAACATGTCGGCGAACTCCGTCTCGGGGGTGGTGACGACCTCGTGCGTCCGGAAGGCGTCGATCTCGCCGACGTGCCGCACCCGGACCCGCTGCGGGAAGGACGGGTCGGTCGGCCCGAAGGCCTCGATGCGCTGGCCGGGCCCGTAGTGCACGCGGTAGCACCCCGGGGCGTAGGCCCCGTCGACGGCCCGCTGCACCTCGGCGAGGATCTCCGCACGGGCTGCGCCGCCGGTGCGCAGCACGCGGTAGCGCTCGAGGAACTCCGGCACCATCTCCTCGGCCTCCCCGAGCAGGAACAGGTCGAAGAACGGTGCGAGCGGCTCGGGGTTCAGCATGACGGCGATGCCCCCGCCCAGGATCAGCGGGGCCTCTTCGCCGCGTGCCCCGGCGGCAAGCGGGATGCGCCCCCCGGCCAGCATGGCCAGGATGTTCGGGTAGTCGTTCTCGAAAGAGACGGAGAAGGCGACGATGTCGAAGTCGCAAAGCGGCCGGCCCGACTCGAGGCTCGCAAGGGGAGTCGACCCCGGGGCGAAGGTCCCTTCGTCCCCGGGGTCCGGAAGGAAGACTCTTTCGCAGAGGAAAGAGGGGGGTTCGTTGAACAGGGCATAGAGCGTCTGGAAGCCCAGGTTCGACATGCCCGTCCGGTAATGGTTGGGGTAGGCCAGCGCGATGCGGATCCGACCCTGCCAGGGAGCCGTGACCGTGCCTTCTTCTTTCGCAAGGAGGGAGGATCTGCCCTGTCTGTGCCTCCCGGCCATGCTAGTCCGCCTGCCTCCTCAGAAACGTGGGGATCTCGAGGTTCACCTCCTCGTCCGCGCCGGCCTGTCCCATGGGGATGACGGCCTGGGTTGCGGGCGGGGCCTTTTCCTTGTCCTTGCGCAGGAAGGCCGGCGTGCTCAGGTCCTCGCGCTGGCGGTAGCTGCTGAGGTGCGAGACGTTGGGGGCGCTCTGCCGCTTCCTGCCGCCCTGCTCGAAGCCGGTGGCGATGACGGTGATCCGGATCTCGTCGCCCATGGTGTCGTCGATGACGGTGCCGAAGATGATGTTGGCCTCCTCGTCGGCCTCGGCCTGGATCAGCCCGGAGGCCTCGCTCACCTCGAAGAGGGTGATGTCGGGCCCCGCCGTGATGTTCAGCAGCACGCCGCGGGCGCCCTGGATGGAGTTGTCCTCCAGCAGCGGCGACGAGATGGCCCGCTGGGCCGCCTCGACGGCGCGGTTCTCGCCGCTGGCGATCCCCGTCCCCATGAGGGCGAGCCCCATCTCGCTCATGATGCTCCGCACGTCGGCGAAGTCCAGGTTGATGAGACCGGGCACCATGATGAGGTCCGAGATGCCCTTGACGGCGTGGTAGAGGATCTCGTCGGCCTTCTTGAAGGCCTCGAGCAGCGACATCGTCTTGCCGCCCACGCTGAGCAGGCGCTGGTTGGGGATCACGATGAGGGTGTCGACGATCTTCTTGAGCTCCGCGAGGCCCTCCTCGGCCTGCCGCTCGCGCCTCTTGCCCTCGAAGAGGAAGGGCTTGGTGACGACGGCCACCGTGAGCGCACCCATGCTCTTGGCCACCTCGGCCACGATGGGCGCCCCGCCCGTCCCCGTGCCGCCCCCCAGGCCGGCGGTGATGAAGACCATGTCCGCCCCGGCCAGCGCGGCCTTGACGGCGTCCATCGTCTCGATGGCCGCGCGCTTGCCGATCTCGGGGTCGGAGCCCGCGCCGAGGCCGCGCGTCACGTCGTTGCCGAGCTGGACCTTCATGGGCGCCAGCGATGCCCGCAGGGCCTGGGCATCCGTGTTGGCCGCGATGAAGTCGACCCCCTGCAGGTTGTAGCTGATCATGGTGTTCAGGGCATTGCCGCCGCCCCCGCCGATGCCGACCACCTTGATCCGGGCCGTCCCGCCGGACGCCGTCCCGCCATCCAGTAGTTCAAACATACGTCTTCCTCCCGTCAGAAGAATTCGGAAAACCACTTCTTGATTTTTTTCGTCGACCGCCCCCACCAGCCGCCGCCGCCGCGGGTGCCGCGCCGCGCGACCCGCCTGCTCCCGTAGACCACGAGCCCCGCGGCCGTGGCGTAGACCGGGCTGTTGATGATGTCGGTCAGCCCGCTGATCCCCATGGGGAACCCCTTCCGCACGGGCATCTGGAAGACCCGCTCGGCCAGCTCCGTGATCCCCGCCAGCATGGCGGTGCCCCCCGTGATCACGATTCCCGCCGTGAGCTGGTCGTCGTATCCCGCCTTGACGAACTCCTTGTTGACGAGCGAGAAAATCTCCTCCATCCGCGGCTCGATGATCTCGCCCAGGATCTGCCGCGACACCTTGCGCGCCTCCCGCCCGCCCACGCTGGGCACCTCGATCGTCTCGCCCTGGGGGATCATGAAGGTGTTGGCGCAGCCGAACTTGATCTTCATCTTCTCGGCCTCGGTCACGGGGGTGCGCAGCCCGATGGAGATGTCGTTGGTGAGGTAGTGGCCGCCGATGGGCAGGACGGCCGTGTGCTTGATGCTGCCCTCACGGTAGACGGCGATGTCCGTCGTGCCGCCCCCGATGTCGACGAGGGCCACCCCGAGCTCCTTCTCGTCGGCCGAGAGCACCGCCTCGGCCGTGGCCAGCTGCTCGAGGACGATCTCGTCGATGTCCAGGCCCACGCGGTTGACGCTCTTGATGATGTTCTGCGTCGAGGCCGTGGCCCCCGTCACGATGTGGACCTTCGCCTCGAGCCGCACCCCGGCCATCCCCACGGGGTTCTTGACCCCCTCCTGCTCGTCGACGATGTAGTGCTGGGGCAGGACGTGCAGGATCTCGCGGTCCAGCGGGATGCTGATGGCGCGGGCGGCTTCGATGGCGCGCCGGACGTCCATCTCCTCGACCTCGCGGCCCTGGACGGCGACGATGCCGTGGCTGTTGAGGCTCTTGATGTGGCTGCCGGAGACCCCGGTGAACACGCTGCGGATCTCGACGCCGGACATGAACTCGGCCTCCTCGACGGCCTTCTTGATCGACTCGACGGTGCTGTCGATGTTGACGACGACCCCCTTGCGCAGCCCCTCCGTGGGGGACGTGCCCAGCCCGATGACGTCGATGCCGGTGTTGGTCCGCTCGGCCACGACGGCCGTGACCTTCGTCGTCCCGATGTCGAGCCCCGTCACGATGTTGATCTTCTTCGCCATTCCTTCACTCCTGTGAATGCCGACAGCCTGTTTCCATCCGAAGCCTGCATTCGCTGTTTTCCGCTATCCGAATCACCCGCCGGCTGCCCGCGTGCTGAAGGGTTCTCCAACCTTCCCACCTTCTCAACTTCTCAACTTCTTCTTTTACGCCCGCACGCCCCCCGTCACCTTCACCGGCACGCGGAACTCGCGGTGCTGGACCGTCACCTTGCCGGGGTTGTTGAGGTCGATGATGAAATACCCCGAGAGGTTTCGCCGCGCCAGGTCCGCCAGCACCGGCTTGAGGCGCCTGAGCTTCGTGTCGAAGTCCCCGAACCCCAGCTTGAGGCAGAGGCCGTCGGCGAACAGCGACAGCCCGAAGAGCTCATCGCCGTGGATCTCGGAGATGTGGCGGATCTCGGGGACCTCCGTGTAGGAGGCCATGTAGTCGAGCAGCTCGAGGGACTTGAGGATCATCTCGCGGTTCTCGACCCCCTTGCGGTAAAACCCCGTGAGCACGGGCAGGTCCGTCTTCTCGCCCGCGGCGACCTTCTCGAAGACGGTGCCGTCGCGCTCGATGAAGTACAGGCCGTCGCCCCGTTCCACGAGGGCCACGGGCTTTCGCTCCGTGACCTCGATGACGAGCCGGTCGGGGAAGTCCCGCCTGACCGAGACGTCCTTCACCCAGGGGTTGGCCTTGACCTTGCGGGCCACGGCGCCCAGGTTCGTCATGAGGATGTTCTGCGAGGGCTTGAGGCCGGTGAGTTCGACGACGGCGTCGCTCTGCAGCCGCTCGGTGCCCCGGACGAGCGTCTCCTTCATCTGGAAGTAGGGCGACACGATGACGAAGTTGTAGCCGAAGATGATCACCGAGGCGACGACGACCACGCAGGCCATCAGCAGCACCGTCTTGCCGATCTCGACGAGGATCCTCCTCGAGCGCCGGCGCATCCGGTTGACCCGGGTTTCGATGGCGGAACGGACCGATCGTCTCAACTCACTCCTCCCCGATGATCTGCACCTCGGGCTCGAGGTCGATGCCCCGTCTGTCGCGGACGGCCTTGCGCACCCGCTCGATGAGCCCGATGATGTCTCTCGCCGTGGCGCCGCCGAGGTTCACGATGAAGTTGCCGTGCAGCTCCGACACCCGCGCCCCGCCGAGGGTGAGGCCCTTGAGCCCCGCCTCGTCGATGAGCCGCCCCGCGGGCGTGCCCTTCGGGTTCTTGAAGATGGAGCCGGCGCTGCGGTACTGCAGGGGGTGCTTGCCCGATCGGGTTTTCAGGATCTCCCGGACGCGTTCCTCGACGGCCCCGCGGTCGCCGCGGGCCAGGTCGAACACCCCGCCCAAGATGCAGGCCCCCTCGGGCAGGGCGAGGCTGCGGTACTCGAAGTGCAGGGCGGAGCGCCGTCTCGACACGCGGTTCCCCCCGCCGTTGAGCCAGTCCACCGATTCGATGACGTCCTTCATCTCGCTGCCCCAGGCCCCGGCGTTCATCCGGATGCCGCCGCCGACGCTGCCGGGGATGCCGGCGCAGAACTCCATGCCCGTGAGGCCCTCCCGGGCCGCCAGGGCCACCACCTCGGAAAGCGATGCGCCCGCCTCGGCGTGCAGCGCCGCCCGGTGCTCCCCGCGGCCCTCGACGCGGACGGAGCGCATCCCCCTCGTGGAGACGACGGCGCCGCGGAACCCGCCGTCGCGGACGATGAGGTTCGTCCCGTTGCCTATGAAGAAGACGGGCACGCCCTCGGCGCGCAGGAAGGCGACGAGCCGGCCCAGTTCTTCCGCGTTCTCCGGGAACACGAGCGCATCGGCCCGCCCCCCCACGCCGATGGAGGTGTGGCGGTCCATGCACTCGTCGAAGAGCACCTTGCCCGTGGCGATCTCCGTCAGTCTTTTTCTCCAGTCCGTCGCGTGCTGCATGACCGTCCTTGCCGCTCAAGGATACGAAGTTGAGAAGCTGTGAAGTTGAGAAGTTTTGAACAAGATTTCGGAAGGTTCTTTTCCCAGCTTCTCAACTTCTGAACTTCACAGCTTCCATCCGTTCAAAAAGGGATGGCAGCCGCCGGGGCGGGGGTGCGGAGGGGTCGCCCCGCCCGCCTCAGCGGCGTGCCTTCTCCTCCTTTGCCTTTCTCAGAAACTCCATCCCCACCTTCCAGACGTTGCCGGCGCCCTGGGTGATGATCACGTCCCCGGGGCGGGCGATCTCCCGGAGATGCTCCACGATCCCTTCCGTCGTCGGGATGTACCGTGCGCTCCGGTGTCCCACGGCCTCGATGCCCTTGAAGAGGTTGAAGGACGTGACGCCCTCGATGGGGGGCTCGCTCGCGGGGTAGATGTCCGTCAGGATGAGCTCGTCCGCGTCGGGGAAGCACGTGAGGAACTCCTTGTACAGGGCCCGCGTGCGCGTGTAGCGGTGCGGCTGGAAGACGACGATGAGGCGCCCCTTCCAGAGCTGCCGCGCCGCCTTCAGCGTGGCCAGGATCTCCGTGGGGTGATGGCCGTAGTCGTCGACGACCGTGACGCCGTCGGCCTCGCCCTTCACCTCGAGGCGGCGCTGCACGCCGTGGTAGGCGGCCAGCCCCGCGCGGATCGCCTCGAAGTCCATGTCGAGCTCCCGGGCCACGGCGAAGGCGGCCATGGAGTTGAGCACGTTGAACAGCCCCGGCACGTGCAGCGTGATCTCGCCCAGGCGCACCCCCTTGTGGTAGAGCGTGTAGCGCGACTCGGGCCCCTCGAGGGCGATCGCCTTCGCCTGGTAGTCGGCCCCGTCGGCAAGGCCGTAGGTGATCGTCCGGCGCTTGATCCGCGGGAAGACGGCCCGCACGTGCTCGTCGTCGCTGCAGAGGATCGTGACCCCGTAGAAGGGGACGATGTTGGCGAAGCGGACGAAGGCCTCCTTGATGTCGTCGATGTCCCGGTAGTAGTCCAGGTGCTCGCGGTCGATGTTCGTGATCACGGCGATCGTGGGCGAGAGCTTCAGGAAGGAGCCGTCGCTCTCGTCCGCCTCGGCGACGATCACCTCCCCGTCACCCAGCCGCGCATTGCTGCCGATCGACGAGAGCTTGCCGCCGATCACCATCGTGGGGTCGAGTCCCCCGTGGGCGAGGATCGTGGAGACCATGGAGGTCGTCGTCGTCTTGCCGTGCATGCCCGAGACGGCGACGGAGAGCTTCATCTTGAGGAGCTCCGCCAGCATCTCGGCCCGGGGGATGACGGGGATGTTGCGCCGGTGGGCCTCCTGCACCTCGGGGTTGTCGGCCCTGACGGCCGTGGAGGTGACGACCACGTCGGCCGTCTCGAGGTTCGACTCCCGGTGGCCGTAGTGGATCCGGGCCCCCAGGGCGGAGAGCCTCTGCGTCGTGTCCGATTCCGTCAGGTCCGAGCCGCTGACGGCGTAGCCCAGGTTGAGGAGCACCTCGGCGATCCCGCTCATGCCGATCCCGCCGATCCCCACGAAGTGGATCCGCCGGACCTTGCGCTTCATCAAGTCTCTGCGATAGCCGTTCTGCATCAGGGTCTTTCCTGCTTATGGAATCTTGGAATACTGGAATCATGGAGCATTGGGGTTTTCAGAGCCCTTTCCCTTTCGAGCCCATCATTCCAACATTCCATCACTCCATCATTCCTGTGACTGGGTGCCCTGCACCAACGCGATGCATTCATCCACGATGTCCGCCGCCGCCCGGATGTTGCCGAGCTCCGCGGCCCTGCGCCCCATCTCCTCGAGGGCCGCCGGGTCGCCGGCCAGCCGCCGGATGATCCCCGAGAGGCGTTCGCCCGAGAGGTCCTTCTCGGGGATCATTTCGGCTGCGCCCCTGTTGACAAGGAGTTCGGCGTTCTTCGTCTGGTGGTCGTTCACGGCATGGGGGAAGGGGATGAAAACCGCCGCCTTGCCGCATGCCGTGATCTCCGCGATCGACGTGGCCCCCGCCCGGCAGATGAGCAGGTCGGCCTCCCCGTAGGCCGAGGCCATGTCCGTGATGAAGGGCAGCACCTCCGCCCTCATCGACCGGTCGCGGTAGCCTTGTTGCACAATCTCGAGGTCGTCCTTCCCCGTCTGGTGGATGATCCGGAGCCTCTCCTGCATGTCCGCCAGGTGCGGCAGCGCCTCCAGGACGGCCCGGTTGATCCGGTGCGCGCCCTGGCTTCCCCCGAAGACGAGGACCGTGAACGGCTCGCCCGGCTTCCGGGCCCGCCGCCTGCCCGCGGCGATGGCCGCCCGGATCGGGTTTCCCGTTACCCGCACCCGCCCGGGGCGGAACCACCGCGCCGTCTCGGGGAAGCTGACGAACACGCGGTCCACGAATTTCCCGAGGATCCGGTTCGTCTCGCCGGGGACGGCGTTCTGCTCGGCGATCGCCGTGGGCAGGCCCATGCAGCGGGCCGCCAGCACGGCGGGCCCCGAGGCATAGCCCCCGACGCCGATCACGACGTTCGGGGCGAACCCGCGGAGGATCCGCCTCGATTCCAGCAGGCTCCGCGGGACCTTCGCCAGCGCCGCCAGCGACCGCCCGATGCCCCGCCCCTTGACGCCTTCCACGTCGAGCACGGCGAGCGGGAAGCCGATCTGCGGCAGCACCCGGGCCTCCAGCCCCCGGCGGGTCCCGATGAAAAGAACATCCGTTGCCGCGTCGCGCCGGCGGAACTCCTCGGCGATGGCCACCCCGGGAAAGAGGTGACCCCCCGTCCCGCCTCCCGCGATCACGATTCGCACAGCCCGGTCCCCCTGGGCGTCGACTTCTGGTACGTCGACAGGTTCAGCAAAATTCCAACGGCCATGCAGCTCACGATCAGCGACGTGCCCCCGTAGGACAGGAAGGGCAGGGCCATCCCCTTCGTGGGGATGAGACCCATGACGCCGGCGATGTTGATGAAGGCCTCGAGGGCCAGCAGGGTCGTGATCCCCGACGCCAGGAGGCTTCCGAAGCCGTCCTGGACGCGGAAGGCGATCACGAACCCCCGGACGATCAGCAGCCCGAAGAGTACGATGACCGCGCAGATGCCGATGAACCCGCTCTCCTCGGCGATGATGGAGAGGATGAAGTCCGTGTGCGGCTCGGGCAGGTAGAAGAGCTTCTGCATCCCGTCGCCGAGCCCCACGCCGAAGGGGCCGCCGGAGCCGAAGGACAGAAACGACTGGATGATCTGGAACCCCTTGTGCTGCGGGTCCTTCCAGGGGTCGAGGAAGGTGTTCCAGCGGTCCATCCGGTACCCCTTCATCATGACCAGGGTCACCGCGAGGGGGACAAAGGCCAGCAGCGAGCCGGCGAGGTAGCGGATGCGCGCCCCCGCGATGTACAGGACGCTCAAGGCCACCGCCATGATCAGCACGGCCGACCCGAAGTCGGGCTGTTTCACGATGAGTCCCACGGGGAGGAGCACGACGAGCAGCGGCAGGAGGAACCCCTTGCGGAACTCCTGGATGTGGGCCGATTTGCGCGTCAGGTAATGGGCCAGGAACACGACGACGAGGAGCTTCACGAGCTCGGCCGCCTGGAACGTGAAGACGCCGAGGTTGAGCCACCGCCGTGCCCCGCCCTTCGTGACGCCGATGCCGGGGACGAAGATCATCGCCAGGAGCACCAGCGAGACGCCCATCCCCGCGTAGGCCGCGCCCCGCAGCCACGTGTAGGGCGTCCGCGTGAGCGCGACCATGAGCGCGATCCCGATCACGAGGAAGAGCAGGTGCTTCTTGAGGAAGAAGTACCCGTCGCCGTATTTCTGCAGGGCGAGCATGTAGCTCGAGCTGTAGATCATCACGGTGCCGAAGGCGATGAGCGTCAGCACGACGAAAAACAGGATGAAGTCGGGCCGTCTGCCCCTTGCCGGCGTGTCGGCCATGCTCTCAATGCCCCCCTGTTGCCGTTTTCCGGTCGTTGAGCCGGTTTACGACGTCCTTGAATACCTCGCCCCGGTGGGCGTAGCTGCGAAACTCGTCGAAGCTCGCGCAGCCCGGCGAAAGCAGCACCACGTCGCCCGGAGCGGCGTCGGCGTAAGCGGCCCGGACGGCCTCGGCCATCGTGGCGGCCGCCCGCGTCGGCACGAGGCCCCCGATCCGTGCGCCGATGGCCTCGCGGGCCTCGCCGAAGAGGACCAGGGCCTTGACGCGCCGGCGGATCAGCGGCTCGAGGGTCTCGAAGTCCCCGTTCTTGTCGCGCCCGCCCAGCAGCAGGATCACGGGCCTCTCGAACGCCTCCAGGGCCCTGGCCACGGCGCTGACGTTCGTCCCCTTCGAGTCGTCGTAGAAGGCCACCCCGCCCCGCTCCCCGGCGAACTCGATCCGGTGGGCGAGCCCCCTGAAGCTGCCCACGGCCTGGGCGATCGCGCCGGGCGCGCAGCCGGCCCAGCGGGCGGCCATCACGGCGGCCATCACGTTCTCGAGGTTGTGCCGCCCGGGGAGCCGGACCATGGACAGGGGGTAGGTTTCGACCTCCCGGCCGGCCGTGCGGTACACGATTGAACCGCCCCGCAGGCCCATTCCCTCGTCGGGCACGGCCGTGGAGCTGAAGAACGCCACCTTCGCGGCGAGCCTCCGGGCGAGCGCCGCCGACCCGGGCTCGTCGGCGTTGAGGACGGCCAGGTCTTGCGGCTGCTGGTTCTCGAAGATCCGCTCCTTGGCACGCCGGTACTCGTCGTAGTCGGCGTGGTAGTCCAGGTGGTCGGGCGCGGTATTGAGCAGCACCGCCACCCGCGCCCGGAACGTCTCGATGCGCTGCAGCTGGAAGCTGCTCAGCTCGAGGACGGCCCACTCGTCGTCCTGCGGCCCCCCGACGTAGCCGATCAGGGGGTTGCCGATGTTGCCCCCCACGAAGGCCCGTTTGCCGGCTTCTGCGAGGATGTGGCCGATGAGGGCCGTCACCGTCGTCTTGCCGTTGGTGCCGGTGATGGCGATCACGGGCACCCGGAGGAACCGGAAGGCCAGCTCGGTCTCGCTCACGACGGGGATTCCCCGCCGCTCCGCCTCGCGGATCAGGGGGTTGAAGGGCGGCACCCCGGGCGAGGGCACGACGAGGTCCTGGCCTGCGACGACGGCTGCATCCGCGCCGCCCGTGATGACCTTCAGCGGCAGGCCCTCGAGGGCCCCGAGGGCCTCCCGGAGCTCCGCTTCGGGCTTGTCGTCGGTCGCGGTCACGGAGGCGCCGCGCCCGGCCGCGAAGCGCGCCGCCGCGATCCCCGTTTTCCCGAGGCCGATGACGAGAATGTTCTTGCCCTTGAGCTCCACGATGCGCTCTCACCTCAGCTTCAGCGTGCTGATGGCCACGAGGGCCAGGATGATCGAGATGATCCAGAACCGCACGATCACCTTTGGCTCCGCCCAGCCCTTCAGCTCGAAGTGGTGGTGGATGGGGGCCATGCGGAAGATCCGCTTGCCGTTGGAGATCTTGAACCAGCCCACCTGGCAGATGACCGACACGGTCTCCAGCACGAAGACCCCGCCGACGATGGCCAGGAGCAGCTCCTGCTTGGTCACGATGGCCAGCGTCCCCAGGGCCCCGCCCAGAGACAGCGAACCCACGTCGCCCATGAAGATCTGCGCGGGGTAGGTGTTGTACCAGAGAAAGCCCAGGCAGGCCCCCACCATGGCCCCGCAGAAGATCGACAGCTCGCCCGTCCCCGGCACGTACGGGATCTGGAGGTACCCGGAGATGCGCGCGTTTCCCGCGAAGTAGGCGAAGAGCAGGTACGTGATGAAGCAGATCAGCGCCGGCCCGAGGGCGAGGCCGTCCAGGCCGTCGGTGAGGTTCACGGCGTTGGCGGCCCCCACGATCACGAAGGTCGTGAACAGGATATACCCCCAGCCCAGGTCCGGCAGCATGGTCTTGAAGAAGGGGATCGTGATCGCCTGGCTGAAGGTGGGCTTGATGTAGAGGATGACCCCGATGAACAGGGCGATGGCGAATTCCAGGGCGAGCCGGACCCATCCCGGGATCCCCTTGCTGTTGCGCTTCGTGAGCTTGCGGAAGTCGTCGAGGAAGCCGATGAGGCCGAACCCGGCGGTGACGGCGATGAGCATCCAGATGTAGTCGTTGGTCAGGTTGGCCCACAGCAGCGTCGAGACGACCACGGAGAAGATGATCATGATGCCGCCCATGGTGGGCGTTCCCGACTTGGCCTGGTGCGAGCCGGGACCGTCCTCGCGGATGGTCTGCCCGATCTGCAGCGCCTCGAGCTTGCGGATGAGCCAGGGGCCGACGACGAAGCAGATCACCAGGGCCGTGATCGTCGCGTAGATCGTCCGGAACGTGATGTACCGGAACACGTTGAAGTACGAGATGGTCTCGTGGAGCGGGTACAGCAGGTGATAGATCAATGCAGCGGACCTCCAAAATACAAAACCCCAACCCGGTGCACAAGCAGTTGGGGACGCGGGGGCCTCCTGCCCCTACAGATTGAGGTCGTATCCCTATCACAGGTCCTTTTCACTTTGCAACCCCGATCGTGTCCACGATCGCCCGGACGATCTCTTCCATCCTCATCTTCCTCGAGCCCTTGACGAGGACCCAGTCGCCCGCCTTGAGGCAGGCCTTCAGATGGGCCACCGTCTCCTCGGTGGAGAGGTCGACGATCACCCTGTCGCTCCGCATCCCGCGCTTCACGGCCCCCTTCGCCGTCGCCCGGGCGAAATCCCCCCGGAGGTAGGCCTTGCCGACGCCGGTATCGGCCAGTGCCCGGCCGATCTCCTCGTGGTACCGCTCCGCCTCGTCGCCCAGCTCCAGCATGTCCCCCAGGATCACCGTGCTCGTGCACTCCCCCTTGAGGCCCTGCAGCGTCCTGAGCGCCGCCGCCACCGAGGCGGGGTTGGCGTTGTACGTGTCGTCGATGAGCAAGGCGCCGTTTTTCAGCCGCCAGACCTCCATGCGCCCGCCCACGGGCCGGAAGGCCATGAGCCCCCGGCAGATCGCGTCGAACCCGAAGCCGGCGCCCTTCGCCGCGGCCGCCGCGGCCAGGGCGTTCGAGACGTTGTGGAACCCCAGCACGGGCAGCAGGATCTCCCGCGAGGCCCCGTCAATGAGCAGCGTGAACACGGTGCCCCGCTCGGCCTCGTGGGCGATGCGGGAGGCCGTCACGTCGGCGTCCGTGTCGATCCCGAAGGTGATCATCCGGCCCTTCCACCGCTGCGCCCAGGGGGCCAGCGACCCGTCGTCGAGGTTGATCACCGCCGTGCCCCGGCCGTCCATGACTCGGTAGAGGTCCCCCTTCTCCTCCCGGATCGTCTCGAGGGACCGGAGCCCCTCGAGGTGGGCGGGGCCCACGTTGGTGACGACGCCCACGGTGGGTGCCGCGATCTCCGTGAGGCGGGCGATCTCGCCGCGGCGGTTCGTCCCCATCTCGAGGACGGCGGCCTCGTGGGTTTCGTTCATCCGGAGGATCGTCAGCGGGAGCCCCACGAGGTTGTTGAGGTTGCCCTCGCTCTTGAGCAGGTTCTTCTCCTGTCCCATGATGGCCGCGGCCATCTCCTTGGTCGTCGTCTTCCCCGTGCTCCCGGTGACGGCCACGACGGGGATGTCGAAGCGGCTGCGCCAGAAGCGGGCCAGGTCCCCCAGGGCCCTGAGCGTGTTCTCGACGGCGACGGCCGCCGTCGAACCGTCGATGCCGCGCAGGAGGCCTTCCCGGCCCCGCTCCACGAGCACCCCCGCGGCGCCCGCGGCCGCGGCCTGGCCGAGGAAGTCGTGCCCGTCGAAGCGGGGGCCCGCCAGGGGCACGAAGAGGCTTCCGGCCGCCAGGGTCCTCGTGTCCGTCGAGACCCCGTCGAACGCGTCCGACCGCCCCTGCCGCACGAGGGTGCCCCCCGTGGCCGTCAGCACGTCCTGCAGCGCGAATCGGGGGCCCTGCATCCGCGTCACGGCGTTCGCCCTCTCTTTCGGTCCAGGGCCTCGCGGGCCACCGTCCGGTCGTCGAAGGGGATCGTCCGCGTCCCGAGGATCTGGTAGTCCTCGTGGCCCTTGCCGGCGATGAGGACGATGTCGTCCGGCTCTGCGATCCCCACGGCCAGGCCGATGGCCTCCCGCCGGTCCTCCACCACGGCGTAGCGCTTGCGGCCGGCTCGGAGCCCCGCGGGGTCGGTCTTTTGCATGACGGCGGCGTCGATCCCGCCTTCGATCTCGGCGATGATCGCCAGCGGGTCCTCGGAGCGGGGGTTGTCGGACGTGATCACGGCCAGGTCGCTTTCCTCCGCGGCCGCCCGGCCCATGAGCGGGCGCTTCCCCCGGTCGCGGTCCCCGCCGCAGCCGAAGACCGTGATCAACCGGCCCCTGCGGAAGCGGGCGAGGGTCCGGATGACCCGCCGCAGGGCGTCCTCCGTGTGGGCGTAGTCGACGAAGACGAAGGGCTCGCCCGGTTCGCTGATCTTCTCGAGCCGCCCGGGGACGGCCTTTGCGCTCTCGATGCCCCGCTGGATCGCCGAGAGGGGGATCCCGAGGTGACAGGCCGCCGCAACGGCGGCCAGGATGTTGGAGAGGTTGAACGGGCCGATGAAGGGCGCCCGGATCGGGAAGGAGCCCGAGGGGGTCTCGATCTCGGCCCGGGTCTCGCCGAGGTCGTACTCCACGTCCCGGGCCTGGACGAAGGCGATCGAGTCGATGCCGAAGGTCGTGAGGCCCTTGGCCCCGATCTCGTCGGCGAGCCTCCGGCCCCAGGGGTCGTCGAGGTTGATGATCCGGCCCTGCCGGCGTCCGTTCTTCTCCCCCGCCAGCAGCTCCGTGAAGAAGCGCTTCTTGGAGGCGAAGTAATCCTCCATGGAGCCGTGGAAGTCGAGATGGTCCCGCGTGAGGTTCATGAAGATCCCGCAGTCGAATGCGCAATCGTCCACCCTCCTGAGCTCCAGCGCGTGGGAGGAGACCTCCATGACGACGTGGGTGACGCCGGCGCTGCGGATCTCGGCCAGCAGGCGCTGCAGTTCGAAGGACTCGGGGGTCGTGTGCGAGGCGGCCGTCACGGTCGAGCCCCAGCGGTAGTTCACCGTGCCGATGACGCCGGGCTCGTGGCCCGCCTCCCGCAAAACGGATTCGAGGAGGTAGGTGACGGTCGTCTTCCCGTTGGTGCCCGTCACCCCGATGAGACCGAGGGCGCCCGAGGGGTTTCCGAAGAAGTTCCGGCCCAGCAACCCCAGGGCACGGCGGCTGTCGCGGACCCGGATGGCGGTGTAGCCGGCGTGCCGGGCGATCTCCCGGTCGTAAACGACGGCCTTCGCCCCGCGGCGCACGGCCTCGGGCACGAAGAGGTGCCCGTCGTACCTGGCCCCCCGGACGGCGACGAACAGGAAGCCCTCCCCGCAGCGGCGCGAGTCGTAGCAGATGCCCTCGATCTCCCGCGCCCTCGTCCCGTGAACCTCCAGGACGTCGACATTCTCGAGAAGGTCAAGCAAGTCCACGTCGGCCTCTCAATCCCCCGTGCTGAAGGCCACGGTGCACGACCGGTGTCCCTTGAGCGGGCTGCCCGGCGCCGGTTTCTGGCTGACGGCCCAGCCGCTGCCCGTGACGGTGATCTCCAGCCCCTTTTCCTGGGCCGTCCGCACGGCCTGCCGGACCGTCATCCCCCGGAAATCGGGCATGACGGCCTCTTCGTACGCGGCGGCGCCGTCGGCCGGGACCGCCGCCGGTGCCGACACGAGCCGGATCCTGGCGCCCGTGTCGATCTCCTTTTCCTGCACGGGGGGCGTCTCCCCGATGTCGGGCTCGAAGCAGCGGATGAGCTGCTGGGAGATGGACCGGAAGACGGGCGCGGCCGCCTCGCCGCCCCACTTGTGCAGCTGCGGCTCGTCGATGGAGACGAGCATGACGAAGCGCGGGTTCTCGGCGGGGAAGAACCCCATGAAGGAGGTCCGCACCCGCTCGCTGGAGAAGCGCTTGAGCGCGAAGTCGAACTTCTGGGCCGTGCCGGTCTTGCCGGCCACGTCCACGTTGACGAGGGCCGCGTTCTTGCCGGTGCCGCCCTGTTCGCCCACGACGTTGGTCAGCATGGCCGTCATCCGGCGGGCCGTCTCCGCGGAGATGACCCTGCGCACGGGCGTGGGGGTGAACTCCCTCACCGTCTCGCCGTTGGCGTCGACGAACTTCTTCACGATGTGGGGCTGCATGAGGACGCCGTCGTTGGCGATCGCCGACAGGGCCGTGACGAGCTGGATGGCCGTCACGGAGATGCCCTGGCCGAAGGCGATGGTGGAGGTGTCGACCTGCGTCCAGTTCTGCCAGGGACGCAGCAGGCCCGGGATCTCGCCGGGCAGCTCGATGTTCGTCTTCTGCCCGAACCCGAAATCCCGGATGTAGCGGTGGAACTTCTCGCGGCCCAGCTTCTCGGAGATCTTCACGGAGCCGATGTTGCTCGAGTACTTCAGGATCTCGCGCACCGTGAGCACGCCGTGCCGCTTGCGGTTGGCCTCGTGGAAGGTCGCGTTGGCCACGCGGTAGGCGCCGTTTTCGCAGTAGAACCGGTCCGACTCCTTCACGACGCCCTCCTCGAGGGCGGCGGCCACGAGGAAGGGCTTGAAGGTGGAGCCGGGGTCGAAGCAGTCCGTGATGGCCCTGTTGCGCTTTTGATCGGCCGAGGCGCCCGCGTAGGCGTTCGGGTTGAACGCCGGGTTGTTCGCCATAGCGAGGATCTCCCCCGTCCGCGGGTCCATGACGATGATGAAGCCGCCCCGGGCGCGCGTCCGCAGCACGGCCTCCTTCAGGTTCGACTCCACGGCGTGCTGGATGCGGCTGTCGAGGGTCAGGACGAGGCTCAGCTGCTCGTCCTTCTTGCCCGCCGCGGATCGCTCGGGCATGTAGAGCTTCTTGCCCCGGGCGTCGCGGCCCCAGAGGATCTTTTCCGGCTCGCCCCGCAGGTAGCCGTCGTAGCGCATCTCGAGGCCCTCGAGGCCGTTGGAGTCCACGCCGACAAAGCCGAGGACCTGGCCGGCCAGCTCCCGGTTCGGGTAGAAGCGCTTGGGCTCCTGGATCAGGTAGACCCCCTCCATCTTGAGGTTCTTGACCTGCTCGGCCTGGGCGGGGGTGATCATGCGGGCCACCCAGCAGAAGTTCTTCGACTTGGCGAGCTGCTGCGCGATCGCCTTTTTCGGCTGGCCCGTCACGGCGGCGAGCTGCGCGGCCGCCTCGTCGATGTCTTCGATCTTGGACGGGTCGGCGAAGACGGAGTCGGCGAGGATGCTCGCGGCGAGCTTCTCGCCGTTGCGGTCGTAGATGATGCCGCGCTCGGGGTAGAGCTGCAGGGCCTTCTTGTGCTGCCTCTCGGCAAGGGTCTTGTAGGTCTTCCCCGTCATGATCTGCAGGTGAAAGGCGCGGAAGACCAGGGCGCAGAACAGCACCGCGAACAGCGCCAGCATCGTGGCGATCCGGAAGCGGAACCATTTTCTGGACTTGCCGTTCATTTGATCAGGACCACCTGCTCCCGCTCGGGGTACTGGAGCTTGAGCTTCTCCCGGGCGATGGCCTCGATCCGCTGGGGCGACTTCAACGTGGCGATCTCGACCTTCAGCCTCCGGTTCTCCTCCAGCAGATTCTCCCGGACGGTCATCTCCTCGGCGATCTGGTACTTGAGCTGCGTGTTGTGCAGATGCGACCAGACGTAGACGAGCGCCACGGCCACCAGGACGAGCAGCGACAGGATGAGCGTCGAGACACGCAGGCCCGTGCTCTGCCGCACATCCATCGCCGCCCGGGGCCGTGCCACCTTCGCAACCGGCATCATCCGATCCTTTCCGCGGTTCTCAGTTTCGCGCTGCGCGCCCGGGGGTTTCGCTCCATCTCCGCCTTTCCTGGCCGGACGGGCTTCCGGGTGAGGACCCGGAGCCGGGGGCGCCCCCCGCAGGCGCAAACGGGAAGATCGGAGGGACAGGTGCACCGCCGCGAGGCGTCGCGGAAGCACTCCTTGACCATCCGGTCCTCCAGCGAGTGGAAGGAGAGAACGGAAAACCGCCCTCCTTCCCTCAAGCAGTCGATCCCCGAGGCGATGCCCCGGGCGAGGCTGTTCAGCTCGTCGTTGACGGCGATCCGGAGCGCCTGGAAGCTCCGCGTCGCGGGGTGGATCCTCCCGTGGCGCATGGACGCCGGCATGGCGGAGGCGATGAGGGCCGCAAGCTCGTCCGTCGTCTCGATGGGCGCCGCCCTCCGCCTCTCGACGATGGCCCTCGCGATGCGTCCCGCCTGCCGCTCCTCGCCGTAGTCTCGCAGGATGCGCTCGAGCTCGCGCGCGTCGGCCCGGTTGACCAGGTCCCGCGCGCTCACCGGGGCCCCCCGGTCCATCCGCATGTCGAGCGGCGCGGGCTTCGAGAAGCTGAAGCCCCTTGCGGCCGACTCGAGCTGGTGGGACGACACCCCGAGGTCGAGCACGATGCCGTCGACGCGTTCGATCCCGAGACGGTCGAGGATCTCCCGGACGTCGGCGTAGTTGCCCTTGACGAGGATCGCGCGCTGCCCGAAGGGCTCGAGGACCCGGGCCGATTCGGCCAGGGCGTCGTCGTCCCGGTCGATCCCGACCAGGATGCCGCCGGGGGACGTGGCGGCCAGGATCGCCCTCGCGTGACCGCCCCCGCCGAGGGTTCCGTCCACGTAGATGCCGCCCGGCCTGAGGTTGAGCGAGTCGAGGATCTCCTCGAGCAGCACGGGCTCGTGGTATGCGGGGGGCGCGCCTGCATCGTTCATCGTTCGTTTCAAGGATCTCCGGTGGAAGCGGACGCGGGAATCACGCCGGGGGAGCCGGGCCGTCAGATTCCCAGGTCGGCCATGTAATCGCTGAAGCTCTCGATACTTTCGCCGGACTTGCGGATCTCCTCCTCGAACCGCTCCTTGCTCCAGATCTCGATGACCCGGACCATGCCGGCCAGGACGATGTCTTTCTCCAGCTTGGCGTACTCGCGCAGGGGCGGGGGGACCAGGATGCGGCCCTGGCTGTCGAAGGTGCAGTCCACCGCCCCGGACATGAAAAAGCGCTGAAACGCGCGGACTTCTTTCTTGAGGATGGATTGATGGGAGATTTTTTCTTCGAGAATCCGCCACTCGTCGAACGGGAAGACCATCAGGTATCCGTCCCAGTTCGTGATGACCATGCGGTTGTCGTACTTTTCGGCGAAGACCTCGCGGAGCTTGGCGGGGAAGATGATTCTTCCCTTGTCGTCGATCGTATGGTAATATCTCCCCCGAAACACGGACATGCGAGAGACCCCTCCACAATCATCCACTTTGCTCCACCTGGATGCAATAGTAGGGCCGTATTCCGTCCCTGTCAAGGAAAAAGTTTAATTTCCGCTGGATTTTCGATTGATTTGGTACTTCCGGACGGCCCGGCTGTGCTCGGGCAGCGTTTCGGAGAAGTGGTGTGACCCGTCGTTGCGGGAGACGAAGTAGAGGTACTTCACCGGGGCGGGGTTCAGTGCCGCCTGCAGGGCGTCCATGCCGGGGCTGCAGATCGGGCCGGGCGGGAGGCCCCGGTTGAGGTAGCTGTTGTAGGGATTTTGGCGCTCCAGGTGCCGCCGTGTCAAATTTCCGTCAAAATCCTCGATGCCGTAGATCACCGTGGGGTCGCTCTGCAGCGGCATCCTCTTTTGGAGGCGGTTGCGGAAGACGGCCGCCACGAGCGGCATCTCGCTCTTGAGCCCCGTCTCCTTCTCGATGATCGAGGCGAGCGTCACCCACTGCAGGAGGGAGAACCCCTGCGCCTCGGCCTTCGCGATCCACTCCTTCGGCACCCTCGCCCAAAACTGGCCCGCCATCTGCCTGATGATCTGCTCCGCCTCCACGCCCCTGTGGAAGATGTACGTCTCGGGGAAAAGGAACCCCTCGGCGCTTGCACCCGGGATGTTCAGCTCGGCCAGCAGCCTCTTGTCCCCGGCCAGCCGCAGGAACTCCTTCTCCTCGACGAGTCCCTCGGCGGCCAGCCGCGCGGCGATCTTGCGCACCGTGAAACCCTCGGGCACCGTGACCGCGTGCTTCTTGTAGTCTCCGTTGACGAGCTTCCGCAGGATCTCGCCGGGCGTCATGGCGCGGGTGAATTCGTACTCCCCGGCCTTGACCTGCCGGGGAGCGTTGTACAGGTAGCCGAGGGCGCGGAAAAAGAGGCGGCTGCGCACGAGGCCGTTCTGCTCGAGGAGGGTCACGACCTGGCCGAAGGGTGTGCCCCGGGGGATGTAGACGGTGACCGTTTCGTCACCCGTGCCCGGGGCGGTGGCGGAGCCCTGAAACCACAGGGCGGCAGCGATGCCCGCCATCGCGACGAGCACAAGGACGGAGAGGCGGTTCAGGCGGGACCGGTCGAATGTCATCGATCGCCGCCCCCCCGGCGCGACGCGCGGTTCAGGTAATCCTGCAGGATGACGGCGGCGGCGATGCGGTCCACCATGCCCCGCCTTCTCCCGCGCTTCACGCCCGTCTCGCGCATCAGCTCCTCCGCCTCTTTCGTGGAGAGCGTCTCGTCCCAGGCGATGACGGGGACGGGGACGACTGCCGTCAAGGCCGCGATGAAGCGGTCCACCTTTTCGCACTGGATGCCCGCCGAGCCGTCGAGCCGCAGGGGGTAGCCGACCACGATGGCGCCGGCCGCGTGCTCCGCGACGGCCGCGGCGATGGCCTGCAGGTCCTTCGCCTTCGTCGTGCGCTCGATGACGGCGATGCCCCGCGCGGTCAGACCCAGCTCGTCCGAGAGGGCCAGCCCGATGCGCTTCTCTCCGTAATCGATCCCGAGGACTCTCATGGGGGGTATATAAAGGATAGGGAGGCTGGGCGCAAGGGCGGAAAGCAGTGCCGTCAAGTCACTCAACCAGGATTCTTTCGCGACTAGGCGGTTTTCGACCGATCTAACGCTTGCTGCGCTGCGGACGCAAGAACTCGCCCTACGGGGTCAAACATTTTGCGCCGCTGTCGCGGAGTTTACCCCGAGCGCAGCGTGGGGGCCCAGAAGATCGGTTACCGACCGGGGGCGCATCCCGCGAGGAGGCGCGTTCATGACATGTTCTTCCTTGCCGGGGAGCAAGCGCAGATTGCGACAAAACACGCCTGACTTCGCTTCAAGAATCCTGATTGCATGCCTGAGAAACGAGAAATTTGTCCGCAGCGATGAATGCTTTCCGCCCGTGCGCACGGGTTTGGGATTGAGGAAAGGGGGGAATTCTGTTATTGCATAGCCTGTTCGCGCGGGATGCGCGTGTTTCGGGACGGGCATTCATGAAGCACATCATTCTCGGCACCGCCGGCCACGTCGATCACGGGAAGACCGCGCTCGTCAAGGCCCTGACCGGCGTGGACACGGACCGGCTCAAGGAGGAGAAGGAGCGCGGCATCACGATCGAGCTGGGCTTTGCGTCCCTTCCGCTGCGAAGCGGCGACACCCTCGGGGTCGTCGACGTGCCGGGCCACGAGAAGTTCGTCAGGAACATGGTGGCGGGCGCAACCGGGATCGACCTGGTGCTGCTCGTGATCGCCGCCGACGAGGGCATCATGCCCCAGACGGTCGAGCACCTCGACATCTGCACCCTGCTCGGGATCCGCAGCGGGATCATCGCGCTCACCAAGACCGACCTCGTCGATGCCGACTGGCTTGCCCTGGTGCAGGACGACATCCGCCAGTTCATGCGGACGACCTTCCTCGACGGGGCGCCGATCGTCCCGGTGTCCGTGGTCACGGGACAGGGGATCACGGAGCTTCTGGCGGCCATCGAGGCGCTGGCCCTGCAAATCGGCGAGCGGGCCGACAGCGGCCTGTTCCGCATACCCGTCGACCGGGTCTTCACCATGAAGGGCTTCGGCAGCGTCGTGACAGGCACCCTGGTCTCCGGCAGCGTGCGCGTGGGCGACACCGTCGAGATCCTCCCCCAGCGCATCCAGGCCAAGGTCCGCGGCATCCAGGTGCACAACGAGCCGCAGGAGTGCGCCGAGGCCGGGCAGCGCACCGCCATCAACCTGCAGGGCGTCGAGCGCGCCGCGCTCCGCCGCGGCGACGTGGTGGCCCACCCCGGCATCTTCGAGCCCTCGGAGCGGCTCGACGTCCGCCTGGAGTATCTCAAGGGGGCCGGTCGGGTGCTGAAGAACCGTGCGCTCGTGCGCTTCCACACGGGGACGAGCGAGATCATGGGGAGGGTCATCCTCTTGGACCGCGAGGAGCTCAAGCCCGGGGAGCAGGTCCATGCCCAGCTGCTGCTGGAGGAGCCCGTCGTGGCCATGGGGCGTGACCGCTTCGTCCTGCGCAGCTACTCCCCCATCCGCACGGTGGGCGGCGGGGAGATCCTCGACCCCGACGCGGTGAAGCAGAAAAAGGCCAAAGACCGCCATGCCGCGGAGCTCGAGACACTCCGGACGGGGACGCCGGCCGAGCGGGCGGCCGTGATCCTCGGACGCGCGGGGGTCCGGGGGCTCACGTCGAGCCGGCTGGCCGTCAGGACGGGAATCCCGTTGGCCGATCTGGAGCGGGTCCTGAGGGACATGGCCGAGAAGAAGGCCGTGCTCCGCGTCGAACGGGAAGAGACGCGGGTCGTCTCGTTCCCGGCCTACCAGAGGCTCAAGGAAGACCTCCTGAGGGAAATCGGGCTCTACCACGAGCGGTTCCCCCTCAAGGAGGGTGTGCCCAAGGAGGAGCTGCGGACGACGGCGGGCCAGGAGGTCGAGAGCCGGCTCTACAACATGGCCCTCAAGGAGCTGGAGAAGGAGAAGAAGATCCTCGCCGACCGGGAGCACGTCCGGCTCGCGGCCCACCGGGTCGATCTCAAGGGCGACCTGGGCGACCTGGGCGGCCGGATCGAGAAGATCTACCGCGATGCGCAGCTCACGGCGCCGTCCGTCAAGGAGGTGCAGGAGGCCCTCGGCGGGAGGAAGGCCGAGATCGCGAGCGTCCTCGGGGTTCTCCTCAACGAGGGAATCCTCGTGAAGGTCACCGAGGATCTCTACTTCCACAGGGAGCCGCTCGACAAGCTGCGGGAGGACTACACGGCGGCCCTCCAGAAGGCCGGGAAGGCCACGCCCGCCACATTCAAGGACCTCACGGGGCTGTCACGCAAATACATCATTCCCCTCATGGAATACTTCGATGCGACCCGGCTCACGATCCGCGTGGGCGATCACCGGATGCTGCGGGAGAGGCGGTAGCGATGAAGCGGCGGCGCGGCACGGAGGGAATCGAACGGCTCCGCCTGCGCCGGTTCGGCGGCGCACGCTTCTCGACCGCCGCGATGGACGTGGTGCGCGAGGTGCTCCTGGAGGTCTTCGCCGACGGCCGGCGCGTCGTGACGATCGCCTGCGCGGGGATTCACCTGCGGGAGCTGGCCGCCGGCTTTCTGAAGCAGGAAGGCCTGATCGAGGAAGCGGCGGACATCCGCGGGATGACCGTCTCGCGCGGGCGCGTCGAGATCCGGACCCGCCGCGGCAGGGGGCGGGGCCCCGCGGCCGAGGCGGGAAAGACGATCGCCTCGAGCGGCGCCCGGGGGAGCCGCCTGCTGACGGCTCAGGCCAAGGGAGCGTCCGGCGCACCGGCCGGCCCGACACTGGATGCACGGGCCGTCCTGGGTCTCATGGACGCGCTGCTTGCGGCCACGGAAATCCACGAGCGCACGCGGGGCACCCATTGCTCGGCCATCGCCGGTCCGCAGGGGATCCTCGCGGCACGCGAGGACATCGGGCGGCACAACACGATCGACATGCTCTGCGGGTGGGCGCTCCTCGGGGGCGTCGACCTGGCCGACAAGGTCCTGCTGACGACGGGTCGCGTCTCCTCGGAGATCGTGTCCAAGGCCTGGCGGATGGGCATCCGCGCCGTGGTCTCCCACTCGGCGGCCACCTCGCGGGCCGTGGAACTCGCGAAGAGTCTCGGGATCACGGTCGTGGGGTACGTGCGGGGCGGGACGTTCGTCGTGTACGCGGGAGCCCGGCACGTGCTGCCGGCCGGTGTTCCGGCGGCGAAAGGCACAAGGCGCAAGGCGAAAGGGTGAGGGGAAGAACCGGGTGAAGGCACTGTACGTCAAGGACATCAAGGCCGGCGAGAAGGTGAGGAGCTCCTTCCTCGTCATGGAGAAGAACCTCGCCTACTCGCAGAAGGGGGCGCCCTATCTGAGCGTGAAGCTCCGCGACCGGACGGGGGACATCGAGGGACGCGTATGGGACAACGTGGCGGCCCTCGACCCGCTCTTCCGGAAGGGCGACATCGTCTCCGTGCAGGGCCGTGCCGTGAGCTATCGCGACGCGATACAGCTGGCCGTCCTGGACATCCGCAAGATGGATGAGAACGGGATCGACCCCTGGGACTACTTCCCGAGCACGAAGGGAGACGTCGAGGAGATGTTCGCCGCCGTTGCGGGCTTTGCGGCCACCGTGGGAAACCCCTGGCTGAAGCGCCTTCTGGAGGCGTTTCTCGGGGACACGGAACTGGCCGCGCGGCTCAAGCGGGCCCCCGCCGCGAAAGGGTTCCACCACGCCTATCTCGGGGGGCTCCTCGAGCACACCCTTTCGATGGTGAAGATTCTGGACTTCCTGGCGGGGCACTACCCGTCGGCAAACCGCGACATGCTGATCGCCGGCGGGATCCTGCACGACATCGGCAAGATCGACGAGTTCACCTACGAGCGGGCCATCGACTACTCGACGCCGGGGCGGCTCGTGGGGCACATCCTGCTGGGCGTCGAGATGCTCGACCGGAAGATCGCGGCGATCGAGGGGTTCCCGGCGGACCTGGCCCTGGAGCTCAAGCACATCGTGCTGGCCCACCACGGGGAGCTCGACTTCGGGTCCCCCAAGCGTCCCAAGACCGTGGAGGCCCTTATCGTCCACTACGTCGACGACCTCGACGCCAAGGTGATGGCCTTCCAGGAGTTCATCGGGAATTCCGGCGCCGAGGACTCCGAGTGGACCCTCTACCACCGGTTCTTCGATCGGTTCCTCTACAAGGGCGGGCAAAAGGCATAAGGCGAAAGGCGAAGGCGAAAGGCAGGGATTGCTTGTCCTCCGTTAGCCTTTTGCCATTCGCCCTCAGCGGGTCCTTTCTCCAAAAATCGCCCGGCCGATCCGGACGATGGTGGCCCCCTCCTCGACGGCCACCTCGAAATCGTCCGTCATCCCCATGGAGAGCTCCCGCAGGGTCACGTTCGGGATGTTCTCGGCGGCGATGCGGTCGCGCAGCATCCGCAGGCCGGCGAAGCAGGGCCTCGCCTTCTCGGGGTCGTCGTACCAGGGCGCCATGGTCATGAGCCCCTGGATGGAGAGACTCGGCATCCCGGCGGCGATTGCGCGGATGAGCCCCGGCACCTCGTCGGGCGCGGCGCCGCTCTTCGATTCCTCCCCGGCCAGGTTGACCTCGATCAGCACGCGGCAGGCGACCCCGGCGGCGGCCGCCCGGCGGTTGAGCTCCTCGGCGAGGCTCACCCGGTTGACGGAGTGGATCATGTCGAAGAGGCGCACGGCGTACTTGGCCTTGTTGGTCTGCAGGTGGCCGATGAAGTGCCACTCCACGCTCTTTCCCATGAGCTCGATCTTCCGCCTGGCCTCCTGGACGTAGTTCTCGCCGATGATGTCGATGCCCGCCTCGATGGCCTGCCGGATCCGGTCGTCGCCGACGGTCTTGGTGACCCCCATGAGCCGCACGCCGGCCGGGTCGCGGCCGGCCCGCGCGGCGGCGGCGGCGATCCGCTCCCGGACGCGGAGTATGTTTTCCCTCACCTCGGACATGCGTTCCTCCTCGTGAAATCCACCAGGCCCAGCCCCTTGAGCGCCTCGACGACCTCGCAGAGCGGAAGCCCCACCACGTTGGTCCAGGACCCCCGGACCTCGGAGACGAGAACGGCAGCCTTTCCCTGGACGGCGTAGCCGCCGGCCTTGTCGTAGGGCTCATCGGTCGCCACGTACCACTCCAGCTCGTCCTCGGGCACCTCCTTGAACAGCACCACCGAGGAGACGGCCCTGCGGACGGGCTCGGCGCGTTCGCTGTTGAACAGGGTGAAGGCGGTGATGACCGTGTGCGCCCGCCCGCTGAGCCTGCGGATCATGCAGCGCGCCTCGTCCGGGGTGCGCGGCTTGCCCAGCAGCTCCCCGTCGATCGTCACGATCGTATCCGCGCCCAGGACCCAGCGGCCCGGGCGCACGGCGGCGACGGCCCTCGCCTTCGCCTCGGAGAGCCGCAGGGCGTAGGCCTCCGGGGACTCCCCGGCGAGCGGGTTCTCGTCCACGTCGCTGTGCAGGACGGTGAACGCCACGCCGAGCATCCGCAGCATTTCCCTGCGTCGGGGGGAGGCCGAGGCCAGGATCAGTTTCGGGGTTTTCATGGTCTGTGTTCGTTACCTGTCGCTTGGCGAAGTACGCTGTTTTCCGGAGGGCCGTGAACAACCCGCCGTTTCACGACACACCGGACGGCTTCGCCGGGGGCGCAGGGGGGCCGAAAATCCGGTCCGTCAACTTAACATACCACGCCGCCGATTGCACCTGGACAATGTAGGCCATGGCGATGACGAGCGCCGCCTCGGAACCCGCGGGGCCGAAGGCGTTCATCGCCACGGCCAGGGCGATGGAGAGGTTGCGCATCACCGTGCCGTACACGAGCGCCACGGCGTCGCCGCGCGAAAAGAACGCCTTGCCGGCGAGCGTGCTGAGGCAGAAGTTGGCCCCGTAGAGGATCACGAGCGGGACAAGCAGCTTCACCAGAAGATCGGGCGCTCCCGCGATGTCCCTCGCCTTGAGCGCCAGCGCGATGAAGACGATGCCCAGCACGCCCAGGGTCGACAGACCCGGGAAGCGCGGTACCCAGACCTCCTGAAAGGCCTGCTGCCCGTAACGGCGGATAAGGGCCCGCTGCGTCGCGTAGCCCGCCGCCATGGGCAGAAAGACGATGAGGGCGATCTGGGAGGCCACGCCGGCCAGATCGACCTCCACGCGGGCCCCCATGAGGGCCTTCACGTAGAACGGCGTGGCCAGCGACCCCAGGGTCAGCCCGATGACCGTCATCTTCACGGCCGCCTCGAGGTTTCCCCGTGCGAAGCCCGTCCAGGAGATGGTCATCCCGCTGGTGGGCACGAGCCCCGCCAGCAGGAAGCCGAGGACCATGTAGGGGTGATCGGCAAGAAAAAGCCGGCCCACCCCGAATGCGAGGAAGGGGATGAGGCCGAAGTTGATCAGCTGCGAGACCCACTGCACACGCCCGTCGCCCCCCTCGAAGACTTTCTTCACCCGCAGGGTGACCATCATGGGGTAGACCATCAGGAACGTGAACGGCACGATCAGCCCCTTGAGAGGGGCGGGATCCGTACAGAGTCCCGCGGCAAACCCGAGCATCATGGCAGCCGGTATTGCCCAGACCAGCAGCCCGCTGATCCGGGAAAGGATCTTCCAGGCCATTCGATGCGTCCTCCTTTCCCATCCTCTTAACACAAAAGGGAAAATCCATAAAGGCGGCGGCGCGGATTCCATGCCGTTTCCCTGGTATGCTTCGTGCATCGATGTCTTGGCGGTGCCGTGCGTGCGGCCTGCCGAGGAGGATCAGCGCCTGCGGCCCCGGGCGCTTCACGGGAGGATTGGAACAGGGGACGGAATGAGAATCGAGGCTCGGAAACCCACCGAGGGGGAACAGTACCCGCCGGTCGGCCAGGAGGAATACCTGAAGGCACTCTTTGACGCGGTGCACACGGGCATTCTCGTCATCGACCCGGCCACGCACCGGATCATGGACGCCAACCCGGCGGCGGCGCGCATGATCGGCCTTCCCCGGGACGAGATCATCGGCTCCGTCTGCCATCAGTTCGTCTGCCCTGCCGAGAAGGGCGCCTGCCCCGTCACGGACCTCGGCCAGGCGGTCCACCAGTCCGAGCGCATCCTCCGCTCGGCCGGCGGCAGGGACATCCCCATCATCAAGACCGTCGTTCCGGCATCCATGAACGGCAGGCGCTGCCTTATCGAGAGCTTCGTCGACATCTCCGAGCAGAAGCGGGTCCTGCGGGCCATGGAGGAAAGCGAGCGCCGGACGCGGGACCTGGCCGACTCGCTGCCGCAGATCGTCTTCGAGACCGACGTGACCGGCCGGATCACCTTCGGCAACCGCAGGGGCCTCGAGGTGCTGCAGTACACGCCGGAGGACCTGGCGCGGGGCATCAACGCCCTCGACATCTTCGTCCCCGAGGACCGGGACCGCATCCAGAGCAACATCATCCGGATCCTGAAGGGGGAAGTCCTGCCCGACGTGGAGTACACGGCCCGGCGCAAGGACGGGCGGACCTTCCCCGTGATGATCAACGCCTCGCCGATCATCCGGGGCGGGAAGGCCGCGGGCATCCGGGGCATCGTGGTCGACCTCACCGAGATCAAACGCGCCGAGGCGGCCCTCCGGGAGTCGGAGATGATGTACCGGGCCCTCTTCGACGGTTCCGGCACGGCCATGCTGATCGTCGAGGAGGACACGACCATCCGGCTCGTGAATGCGGAGTTCGAGCGGTTCACCGGGCTGCCCCGGCACGAGATCGAGGGCCGGCGCAGCTGGATCGAGTTCACCCCGCCCGACGAGCTGATGCGGCTCAAGGAGTATCACGACCGGAGGCGCGAGAACCCCGACGCGGCGCCCCACCGCTATGAGCTCAAGGTGCGGGACGGAGCGGGCCGCGTCCGGCACGTCCTGCTGAGCGTCGCCATGATCCCGGGCACCGGGCACAGCCTCGTCTCCATGCTGGACATCACGGAGCGCAAGCAGGCCGAGGAGGGCCTGAAGAAGGCGAAGGAGGAGGCCGAGCGGGTCAACCGCGAGCTCGAGGCCATCAACCGCCAGCTCGAGGAGTCCATCGAGCGGGCCGGGATCATGGCCCAGGCCGCCGAGGCGGCCAACCGCGCCAAGTCGGAGTTCCTGGCCAACATGAGCCACGAGATCCGCACGCCCATGAACGGCATCATCGGGTTTTCGACACTGCTCATGGAGACCGATCTCGACGGCGAGCAGCGCGAGTATGCCGAGGCCGTCAAGGCGTCGGCGGAAAGCCTGCTGGCGCTCATCAACGACATCCTGGACTTCTCGAAGATCGAGGCGGGGAAGCTCACGATCGAGCCCATCCCCTTCGATCTGCGCACCACGGTGGAGAAGCTCGCCGACATGCTGGCCGTCAAGGCCGACGAGAAGGGGCTGAGCCTGATCGTGCGCTATCTCTGCGGGGATGCGCGCCGCGTGATCGGCGACCCGGGACGTATCCGGCAGGTGCTGACCAACCTGGTGAGCAACGCCGTCAAGTTCACCGCGGAGGGCCACGTCATCATCACCGTCAGCTGCGAGACGAAGCCCGACGGCCCGCCGGTCTTCCGCTTCAGCGTGGAGGACACGGGCATCGGCATCCCCGAGTCGAAGCTGGAGTACATCTTCGAGAAATTCACCCAGGCCGACGCGTCCACGACGCGCCGCTACGGCGGCACGGGGCTGGGGCTGGCCATCTCCAAGCAGCTCGTCGAGTGCATGGGCGGCACGATCGGGGTGACGAGCCGGGAGGGGATGGGCTCCACGTTTTGGTTCTCCCTGCCGATGGCGGTCGATCCCGAGGCGGTTGCCTCGGTGATCGAGGAGGCCGATCTCTCGGGCGTCCGGCTTCTCATCGTCGACGACCGGGAGATCAACCGCCGGACCCTGGAGGAGCAGGTCGCCGGCTGGGGCATGCGTCACGCGAGCTGCAGCTCGAGCGACGAGGCCTACCGGATGCTGCTCGAAGCCCACGAGGCCGGGGACCCCTTCCGGATCGCCGTCATCGCCTACCACGACGAGCACAGCGCGAGCGAGGAGCTGGGCCGCAAGATCAAGCAGGACGAGCGGCTCCGGCCCACCGTGCTCATCATGATCGCCTCCATCGGCAAGCGCGGCGACGCCAAGCGGATGCAGGACGTGGGCTTCGCGGCCTACCTGGTCAAGCCGGTGCACCAGTCCATCCTGATGGATGCCCTGGCGACCGCCTGGAGCGCCGCCCTCAAGGGGCAGACCGTGCCGCTCATCACCCGGCACAGCCTCGCCGAGGCCCGCGCGGAGAAAAAGGCGCCCGAGCCCGCGGCGGCGGCGCCCGAGCGGGTGCGCGTGCTGGTGGCGGAGGACAACCCCGTGAACCAGAAGCTGGCCATCCGGATGCTCGAGAAATTCAACCTGGTCGTCGACGTCGCGGGCAACGGCCGGGAAGTCCTCGAGCGGCTGGCCCGCGCCGCCTACGACCTCGTGTTCATGGACTGCCACATGCCCGAGATGGACGGCTACGAGGCCACGGCGGCCATCCGGCAGGCCGAGCGGGCCGGCGGGAAGCGTCTTGCGATCGTGGCCATGACGGCCAATGCCATGCAGGGCGACCGGGAGAAGTGCCTCGCGGCCGGCATGGATGATTACATCACGAAGCCGATCCGCAGGGAGGCCATCGAGGAGATGCTCCGGAAGTGGGTACCGGCGAAAGGATAGAAGCGGGGAAGCGCAGAAGTGAGGAAGAGCGGAAGAGACGAAAAGAAGGACAAGACAGAAGACCGGAGTGAGCAATGAATTTCAACGAGATGGCGGAGACGATCGGGCTCGACGAGCAGGATTTCCGGGAGATGGTCGAGCTGTTCGTCAGTGTCGGCGAGGCGGATCTGAACAGGCTGCGCGAGGCCTACACGGCGCGAAACAGCCAGGGCATCATGATGTCGGCCCACTCCCTGAAGGGGGCCTCGGCCAACCTGGGGTTCACCGACATCTACGAGATCGCCCGGCGCGTCGAGGCGGATGCGAGGACGCAGAAGCTCGACGGGACCGGCGAGGCCATCGGGGAGCTCGAGCGGAAGCTCGCCGCGATCTCCGCGGCCCTCGGGAATCACTGAAAGGCGCAGAAACGACGTTGCGAGACCCCGGGCGGTGCCGCACCGGGGGGGTGTCCGAATGAACGAACAGGCCGTGTCCATCCTCATCGCCGCCGACGATCCCGGTGAGAGCGGGCTGCTGGCGAAGACCCTTGCCGTCGCCGGCTACCGCCGCGTCGAGACCGTGACGGGCGGCGCCGCGGCCCTTGCCGCGCTGGAGAGGGAGACGTTTCCCATCGTGATCGCGTCGGCGGAGGCGGACGGCTGCGGGCTGTGCCGCGCCATCCGCGCCCGCGGGGAGGCCGCCTACGTCTACGTCCTGATCCTCGCGCGGGGCAGGCGCAGATCGCACATCCTGGAGGCGCTGGCGGCCGGGGCGGATGCCGTCCTGGCACGGCCCGTCGACCCGGCGGAATTGTCGGCCCGCGTCGCGGCGGCGCAGCGGATCGTCGACCGCGAGCGGTCCCTGCGGCTGACGAACGAGGAGGTCCGCGCCCTGTCGATCCGCGACCCCCTCACGGGGGTCTTCAACCGGGTGTACCTCATGGAGCGCCTCCCGCAGGAGCTCAAGCGCTCGAGGCGCTACGGGCGCCCGCTGTCGCTCATCATGTGCGACATCGACCACTTCAAGGCCGTCAACGACCGGCACGGCCACGGCGCCGGCGACCGTGTCCTGAGGGATTTCGCGGGCCGGCTGGCCGGATCGATCCGGATCGACGTCGACTGGATGGCCCGCTACGGCGGGGAGGAGTTCCTCATCGTCCTGCCGGAGACGGATCTCTCCCCGGCCTGCGTCGTGGCGGAGCGGCTGCGGCGGCTCGTCGCGGAGAGCCCCTTCGGGCTCAGGGACGGGGGGGTCCGCATCACGGCCAGTTTCGGGGTCGCCAGCTACCGGCCCACGCTGCAGGCCGGGCGGGTGACCTTCGACGAGCTGATGGAGCGGGCCGACGCGTTCCTCTACCAGGCCAAGCGGGCGGGGCGCAACACCGTGCGGGGCGAGGAGTCCCGGGACGCCGAAGCGAAAGGGTGCAGGGCATCATGAAGAAGAAAAAGATCCTCGTCGTCGACAACCACCCGATCATCCTCGAGTACATGTCCAAGCTCCTGAGCAAGGACGGGCACGAGGTCCGCACCTCGGAGGACGGCCTGCACGCCCTGGACCTGCTCGAGCACTGGCGGCCCGACATCATCTTCGTGGACCTCATCATGCCGAACATCGACGGCAGGAAGCTCTGCCAGATCATCCGGGCCATGCCCGAGATGAAGGACACCTACCTCATCATCCTGTCGGCCGCGGCCGCCGAGGAGCAGATCGACTTCCGGGCCATCGGGGCAAATGCCTGCATCGCCAAGGGGCCCCTGGACAAGATGGGCCAGTACGTCGCCGCCGCGCTCCACGACGCCGACCACCGCCGGACGCGGGACGCGCAGGAGAGGATCTTCGGGGTCGAGAATCTCTATTCGCGGCAGATCACGAAGGAGCTGCTCACCATCTGGAAGCATTTCGAGGTCGTCCTGGGCAGCCTCTCCGAGGGCATCCTCGAGATCACCCCCGGGGGCCGCATCGTCTACGCCAACCCCACGGCGATCGCGCTGACCGGCATCCCGGAGGAGCGGCTGCTGGCCTCGAGCGTGCTCGGGCTGTTCGACGCGAGGGACAAGGATCTCGTCCGGGGCCTGATCGACCGCGTGACGGCCGACGCGGACATGGCGGCGGCCGACAGCCCCGTGCACTGCAACGACCGCGAGTTCATGATCAAGCTGCTGCCGATCCGCGACGACATGAAGCGGACCCTCATCATGGTGCTCGAGGACGTCAGCGAGCACCGGAGGATCGAGGCGCAGTTCCAGCACGCCCAGCGGATGGAGGCGGTGGGGACGCTGGCCGGGGGCATCGCCCACGACTTCAACAACCTGCTCATGGTCATCCAGGGCAACATCTCGCTGATGCTCTACGAGCTGGACCCGAAGCACCCCTTCTACGAGCGGCTCAAGAGCGTCGAGAAGCAGGTCCAGAGCGGATCGCGGCTCACGGCGCAGCTGCTGGGCTACGCCCGCAAGGGACGCTACGAGGTCCGGCCGATCGACCTCAACCACCTTGTCGAGGAGGCCTGCGAGACCTTCAACCGGACGCGCAAGGAGATTCTCATCCACCAGGAGCTGGCCCGGGACCTCTACGCCATCGAGGCCGACGCCGGGCAGATCGAGCAGGTCCTCATGAACCTCTTCGTCAATGCCGCCGACGCCATGCCGGGCGGCGGCACGCTCGTCGTCCGGACCGCCAACACGGACCATCGCGCCATGCAGGGCAAGCTCTACAACCCCAAGCCGGGCAGCTACGTCCTGATCACCGTGTCGGACAGCGGCACGGGCATGGACAAGAAGACCATGGAGCGGATCTTCGAGCCCTTCTTCACGACCAAGGAGATGGGGCGCGGCACCGGGCTGGGCCTGGCCTCCGTCTACGGCATCGTCAAGGGGCACGGCGGGTTCATCGACGTAGAGTCCGAGAAGGGCAAGGGGACGACGTTCCGGATCTACCTGGCCGCCACGGACAAGCCCGTCGCGCAAAACAACGCCGAGGCGCCCGCGCCGATCAGCCGCGGCAGCGAGACGATCCTGCTGGTCGACGACGAGCAGATGATGCTCGACATCGGCCGGGATCTGCTGCAGGCGATGGGCTACCGGGTGATCACGGCGCGCGACGGCGCAGAGGCCGTGGAGATCTACCGGGGCCGCAGCGACGAGATCGATCTCGTGCTGCTCGACATCGTCATGCCCAGGATGGGCGGGGGGCAGGCCTTCGACTGCATCAAGGCCGTCAACCCCGCGGCGAAGGTGCTCCTGCTGTCGGGCTACAGCATCGACGGCGAGGCCACGAAGATCCTCTCGCGGGGCTGCAACGGCTTCATCCAGAAGCCCTTCAACCTGGAACAGCTCTCGCGGAGCGTTAAGGCGGTGCTCACCGGCAACGGGAAGCAGAAGAAAGGCAACGGGGCGACGGGCCTCGCCCGGGGCATCCGGGCGTGAGGCGGAAACCGCAAAGGATCGCGGCATGTCATCAGAACATCGGAACGGGACGGCGGAAGCCGGCGCACACAAGGGAACGGTCCTCATCGTCGACGATCACCCGGTGAACATCCGGCTCCTCGAGAAGATCCTGGGTGCCGCGGGCTACCGGACGCTGGCGGCCGAAAACGGGCCGGACGGGCGGGCCCTGGCCGCCGGCCGGCAGCCGGATTTGATCCTGCTGGACATCATGATGCCCGGCGAGAGCGGGTTCGAGTCCTGCGAGAAGCTCAAGCGGGACCCGCAGACGGCCCACATCCCCGTCGTCTTCCTGTCGGCCAAGGCCGACACGGAGAGCAAGGTCACGGGGCTCAACCTCGGCGCCGTGGACTACATGACCAAGCCCTTCGACAAGAAGGAGGTCCTCGCGCGGGTGGGCCGCCACCTCGAGACGCGGGACGCCTACCGCAGCATCATCGAGCTGCAGGCGGCCAAGCTCAGGCAGGTCCACGAGGCCCAGCAGGCGATTTTGACCCGGCCGGTGGAATTCCCCGAGGCCGCCTTCGGCGTGAGCTACACCCCCATCATCGAGGCCGGCGGGGATTTCTACGACGTCTTCCCCGTGGGGGACGGGACCTTCGGCTACTTCGCCGCCGACTTCAGCGGGCACGACATCCGGGCCTCGTACAACACCTTCGCCCTCAAGGCCCTGATCAGCCAGAACACGGGGCCGCAGATCCCCCCGCAGGAGACGATGCAGGTCATCAACCGCGTCTTCATGAGCCTCATGAAGAACGGCGAGCACCTGACCGGCGTCTACGCGCGGCTCGACCGGCCGGGGTCGGAGCTCACCGTGGTCAACGCCGGCCACCTGCCGGTGCTGCACCTCTCCCGGGAGGGCGAGATCCGGACCCTGGCCGCCGAGGGCGACATCCTGGGGGTCTTCGAGGACGTCCTGTTCAAGCCCCTGCGCGTGCCGGTCCGCGCGGGCGAGCGGTTCTTCCTCTACACGGACGGACTGCTCGAGGTCTTCGGGGAGGACCCGCGCGGCCGCGAGGAGGGGATCGACGCGCTCATGGCCTGCTGCGCCGAGACGAGGGAGCTGCCGATCGGCAGGGCCGTCGACGAGATCGTTTCCCTGATCTGCCCGGACCGGGGGCGGCTGCAGGACGACGTGCTGCTGCTCGGCGTGGAGGTTTGACGGCCCCGGAGCCATCGGGACCGGTTCTTGCAAAGACAGTGGAGTCGGAACGCAGGGTCGGGCTGCATGGACATCTATGACGTCACCAGGGCTCCGGGGAGCCTGGAGATCTTTTTCTCGCCGAAGCTCCGGCACATCGACCGGGCAGGCGAGGAGACGGAGCGGTTCCTCGAGGAAAACGCGGCGGGGGTCAGCCCCTTCGGCGTGCTGCTCGTCATGCGGGAGGCCCTGACCAACGCGGTGCTCTACGGGAGCCGCCACGAGGAGGACTCGAAGATCCGCTACAGCCTGCGCCTCGCCGCCGGGACGCTCACCATGGAGGTGGAGGACGACGGCGACGGCTTCGACTGGCGGAGCCGGTCGGCCGAGGTGCCCGACATCGAGTCGGAGTCCGGCCGGGGGATGGCGATCATGACGGCCTACGCCTCCGGCTTTCGATACAACGACAAGGGGAACCGCCTCGCCGTCTTCTGGCATTGCCCGTGACGGCCCGGGACCCCGTGAGCATCCGTCAAGCCCAACGAACAGACAGGAGGTTTCATGGAAAACGCCATCCAACAGCCGAAGCAGACGCTCATCGCCCCGGGCAGGGACATCGTCGCCTCCTATGCCCAGGAGCTGCGGCGCAACCTGTGGTCGCTCATCGAGGACGGGGTCACGGACGTGACGATCGACCTGTCCGGCGTGCAGATGATCGACTCCATCGGTCTCGGGGTCCTGATCGCGGCCCACAACTCGCTCAAGAAGAAGCAGGGCCGGCTCGCGATCATCCACGTCTCCAAGGAGATCCTGGGCCTGCTGAAGACGATGCGCCTCGACCGCCACTTCGACATCCGGGAATAGCGAAAGACGCGGCGGGGCCGGACGCTCCGCCCGGCCCCGGCCGAGACACCCCTGCGGGTGCGCCGCGCGTGCCCGCAGGGGAGCGCGCCGGCGGCGCGCCGCCTTCCCGCTCACCCTTGTCCTTTCCCTGTCCTTCTTGACATCCCCGACGCGTTGGTGCATCTAGGTTCAGTCCCCGGGGTTCCGGACGGCCGCCTGCGGTCCAGCCGCTCGCCGGCGTGACGCCTGTCTGCGAAGGAGGGTCCCGTTGAAAAAGAAAAAGATCATCATCGGCGCGTTCGCGGCCCTGCTCCTCGGGGCGGGTCTCATGGTCTGGTTCGGCCAGCAGGGCCTGAGGAAAGACGGCCTGTATTACTCGGGGACGGTCGAGGCCTCAACCATCTCGAACCTCTCCTTCCAGGTCGGCGGCAGGGTGCTGAAGGTGCACGTCACGGAGGGACAGCGCGTGGAGAAAGACCAGCCCCTCGCGGAGCTCGACGGCGTCGAGTTCGAGGCGGCCCGCGATCAGGCGAAGGCGGCCCTCGAACGCTCGGAGCGGAGCCGGGACCAGGCCTCGGCGATCCTGGAGGTCTACCGCAGGACCCTGCCCGACGACGTGGCGCGGGCCGAGGCCGTCGCCGCCTCCGCCCGCGACGTGCTGGCGGAAGCGCAGTCGAACAAGGAGCGCTACGATGCGCTCTATGCCCGCGCCGTCGTCTCGAAAAAGGAGTGGGAGGCGGTCAAGCTCCACTACGACACGGCGCGCTCCCGGCTCGCGGAGGCCGAGGCGGCGCTGCGGCAGGCCAGAGGCAACCTCGGGAGGATCGGGGCCGCCGAGAGGGAGGTGGAGGCGGCCCGCGCCCAGGCCGCGGCGTCGAAAGCCGCGCTCGAGCAGGCCCGCATCCAGCTCGAACGGACGACGCTCCGGGCCCCCTTTGCGGGGATCGTGACGAGCCGCAACATCGAGCCGGGCGAGGTCGTGACCCCGACCCGCCAGGCCCTGACGCTCTCCGATCTGTCCTCCGTCAAGGTGAAGATCTACGTCGGCGAGACGGAGATCGGAAACGTCAAGCCGGGGCAGAAGGCCGAGGTGAGGGTCGACAGCCTCCCCGGCAAGACCTTCGAGGGCACGGTGACGTTCATCGCGTCGGAGGGGGAGTTCACCCCGAAGATCATCCAGACCCGCAAGGAGCGCGTGAAGCTCGTCTATCTCGTGGAAGTGACCGTGCCGAACCCGAACCTGGAGCTCAAGACGGGCATGCCGGCGGATGTGTGGTTGAAGTGAACAGGGTGTCGCAACAGGTTTTCTCGTCGAATGGACGTGTTCAGACCGCTCTACGTCTTGCTGCGCTGCAGACGCAAAAACTCGCCCTTCGGGCTCAAACAGTTTGCGCTGCGGCCGCTTCGCTTCGACAAGAGCGGTTACCTGAAAACGCCCAACTTCGACTACAAAACCCTGCCGCGACACCCTCTGAGGCGGGGTGATGGTGCAGGGCAACCCCATCATTGAGGTCGAGAACGTCACCTGCCGGTTCGGGGCGGTCACGGCCGTCGACGGCGTGACGCTGTCGATCGGGGAGGGGACGGTCTTCGGTCTCGTCGGCTCCGACGGCGCGGGCAAGTCGACGCTGCTGCGCGCGATGGCCACCATGATCGCGCCGAGTGCCGGCCGCGTCGTCTTGGCCGGGCTCGACGCCGTCTCGGACCGGCAGGAGGTGAAGCGTCTCATCGGGTACATGCCGCAGCGCTTCGGCCTCTACCCGGATCTGACCGTCGACGAGAACCTGGCCTTCTTCATGGACATCTTCGGGATCCCCCGCGCCGAGAGAGCGGATCGGCGGCAGCGGTATCTCGGCTTCTCCAATCTCCTGCCCTTCGCGGACAGGCCGGCGGGCAAGCTCTCGGGAGGCATGAAGCAGAAGCTGGGGCTTGCCTGCGTGCTGGTGCACGAGCCCCGGATCCTTCTCCTCGACGAGCCGACCAACGGGGTGGACCCCGTCTCCCGCCGGGAATTCTGGGAGATCCTGCTCGAGATGAAGCGGACGGGCATGACGATCGTCGTCTCGACGGCGTACCTCGACGAGGGGGAGCTGTGCGACCGGCTCGCCCTCATGCACCGGGCGCGCATCCTGGCCGAGGGGTCGCCCGGCGAGATCCGGGCCTCCTGCGCGAGCCTGGAGGACGCCATGATCCGCCGCATCGAGGAAACGGAAGGGGCACGGGACCATGCCGGCACCCGCAACTGAGATCGTCTCCGTGCGAGACCTGGAGAAACGGTTCGGCGATTTCGTCGCCGTCGACCGCGTCAGCTTCTCCATCGGCCGGGGGGAGATCTTCGGGTTCCTGGGCCCCAACGGCGCCGGCAAGTCGACCACCATCCGCATGCTCTGCGGCATCATCACCCCCTCGTCGGGAACGGGGCAGGTCGCCGGGTTCGACGTGGTCCGGCAGTCCGAATCGATCAAGCAGACGATCGGCTACATGTCGCAGAAGTTCTCCCTCTACGAGGACCTCACGCCGGCGGAGAACATCCGCTTTTACCTGGGGATCTACAACGTGCCCGAGGGGCAGTGGGAGGAGAGGACCCGCTGGGCCCTCGAGACCGCCGGGCTCGAGGAGATGCGCGACCGGCTCACCCGGGAGCTGACGCCCGGGTGGCGGCAGCGGCTGGCCCTGGCCTGCGCGCTTCTGCACCGGCCGGAGATCCTCTTCCTCGACGAGCCCACCTCCGGCGTCGACCCCATCGCGCGGCGTCGTTTCTGGGCGTTCATCCGGGGGCTTGCCCGCGAGGGGGTCACGGTGTTCGTGACGACGCACTACATGGACGAGGCCCTGCACTGCGACCGCATCGTCATGATCAACGAGGGGAGGATCGTCGCGATCGGGACTCCCGGCGAGATCGTCGCGGAGGCCTGCCCGGGGGAGCCGGGAGCGACGCTCAACGATGCGTTCATCCGGCTGATGACGAGACACAGGCGACAGGCATAAGGCATGAGGCTTCAGGCGATGCGGATCCACCCCCGAAACGTGCAGGCCGTGGCCCGGAAGGAGTTCTACCACATCGTCCGGGACTACCGGAGCCTCTACATGGCCTTCGCACTGCCGCTGCTGCTCATCCTGCTGTTCGGCTACGCGCTTTCGCTGGACGTGGACAACGTCAAGGTCGTCATCGTCGACCACGACCGCACGGCGCTCTCCCGCGATTTCGCGAGCCGCCTCGACGCCTCGCCCTACTTCGACCTGGTGAGCCATCTGCCGGACGACCGGCAGGCGGCGGCGTGGCTCGACGCCGGCCGCGCGACGATCGCGCTCGTCATCCCCCCGCGCTGGACCGAGGCAATCCGCTCGAACCGCGATGCGCCCCTGCAGGTCCTGATCGACGCGAGCGACCCCAACATCGGGTCGATCTCCCGGGGCTACATCACCTCCTTCGTCGAGCGGTACAACGCGCAGCTGCTGGCCGATTTCCTGGCCCGGCAGGGCCTGGAGACGCTCCACCCGCCCGTCGAGGGGCGCGTCCGGGTCTGGTTCAACGAGGACCTCGAGAGCCGGAACTTCATCGTGCCCGGCATCATCGCCGTCATCATCATGATCGTGGGCGCCATGCTGACCTCCCTCGTCATCGCCCGGGAATTCGAGAACGGCACCATGGAGACGATCCGGTCCCTGCCGATCAACGCCCTCGAGTTTCTCACCGGGAAGGCCATCCCCTACTACCTCATCGCCATGACGGACGTCCTCGTGGCGCTCGTCATGGGGCAGCTGCTCTTCGGGGTCGTCATGAAGGGGAGCTTCTGGCTGATGATCCTGGCCTCGTCGCTCTACCTCTCGGTGGCGCTCGGAATCGGGCTCTTCATCTCGGTCGCCACGAAATCCCAGCTCGTGGCCAACCAGATCGCGCTGCTCGTCTCGTACCTTCCCGCGCTGCTGCTCTCGGACTTCGTCTTCCCCGTGGAGAACATGCCCGTCATGCTCCAGTTCGTCACGCGGATCGTCCCGGCGACGTACTACATCGACATCCTCAACGGCCTGTTCCTGCGCAATGTCGGGATGGCCTATCTCTGGCCGAGCTTCGCGGTGCTGCTCGTCATGTTTCTCGCGAGCGCCGCCCTGGCCGTGGGCAGGATGAGAAGGGAGGGGCTGTAGGATGAACCGGGTCCGCATCCGCGAGATCGTCCGCAAGGAGTTCATCCAGCTCTTCCGGGACCGCAAGAACAGGCCGATCCTCGTCGTCATGCCGTTCATCCAGCTGCTGGTCTTCGGCTATGTCGTCTCCACGGACGTCCGGGACATCAAGGTGGGGCTGCTCGACCAGTCCCGGTCGGCCGAGAGCCGTCTCGTGAGCCAGGCCTTCGAGGGGAGCCCCTTCTTCCGCGTTACGCACCGGACGGACGACCCGCGGGAGTTGGAGGAACTCCTGCTGCGCCGGCGGGTGGATGTGGCCGTCAAGATCGGCCCGGATTTCAGCGAGCGCGTGCGCAGCGGCCGAACGGCCGCCGTCCAGGTGCTGGCCGACGGGAGCATGAGCAACCTCGCGGGGGTGCGGATCGCCTACACCCTGCAGGTCCTCGAGAGGCTCAACCAGGCGTTCATCCGCGAGCTCCTGCCCCAGCGGATCGAGTACGGCCGCATCGACGCGCGGGTGCGGACCTGGTACAACCCGAACCTGGAGAGCCGCGACTTTTTCGTCCCCGGGATCGTCGCCGTCCTGATCATGATCATCTCGCTGCTCTTCACCTCCATGGCCATCATCCGCGAGAAGGAAGTCGGGACGATGGAGCAGCTCATCGTCACGCCCATGCGGCCCCTCGAGCTCATCCTCGGCAAGACGATCCCCTACATCCTGATCTCGATCGCCCAGATGGTCGCCGTGACCCTCTTTGCCGTCTTCTGGTTCGACATCCCCATCCTGGGGAGCGCCGTTCTCATGTTTCTGGGGGTGTGCCTGTTTCTCCTGAGCACCCTCGGGATCGGGCTTTTCGTCTCCACGATCTCGGCGACGCAGCAGCAGGCCATGCTGACGACGTTCTTCTTCATCGTGCCCTTCTTCATGCTCTCGGGATTCGTGTTCCCCATCGACAACATGCCCGTCGTCGTGCAGTGGCTGACCTATCTCGACCCCCTGCGCTACATGCTGGTCATCATTCGGGGCGTCTTTCTCAAGGGGGTCGGCATGGACGTCCTCTGGCCGCAGTACGCGGCCCTGGCGATCCTGGGGGGCGCGGTGTTCGCGGGGGCCGTGGGGCGGTTCCGGAAGAGGCTGGATTAGCCGCCGCAGGCAGCAGGAAAAACCGAAGTGAGGAAGCTCAGAAGTTAAGAAGCGTGGAAGATCCGTCAGTATTCGTCTGGCCTGCAGTGGGTCCGAACTTCTCAACTTCCCAACTTCCTCGTTCATCATGAGGTGAGTATGATGAGCAGATGGATTCGCACGGGATGGATCGCCGTCATCATCTGGACGCTGATCCCTGCCGGTGTTACGGGGGCGCAGGAGGGTGCGGCGCCGATGACGCTGGAGGAGAGCATCGCCATCGCCCTCAGGCAGAGCGTCGCCGTCCGGTCGGCGCGGGAGGGGGTCTCCGCGGCGGAGGCGAGACGCAAGGAGGCCTTCACGGGGTTTCTCCCCAAGCTGAGCACCTCGTACAACTACACGCGGCTCAACGAGGACCCCTTCGTCCGGCTCGCCCCGCCCGCGGGCGATGTCATCACGGGGACGGAGAACAACCACACCTGGTCCCTCGATGCCCGGCAGCCCCTGTTCACGGGCGGCCGGGTCACGGCCAACTACGGCATCCAGCGCCTGGGGGTCGACGCCTCGAGGCAGGAGGAGCTCGGGGCCGTGCAGGACACCGTGCTGGAGGTGAAGCGGAGTTATTTCACCATCCTCAAGGCGAAGCGGCTGGTCGGCGTGGCCAGGCAGTCCGTCGAGCAGCTCGAGGCCCAGAGGGACCTGGCAAAGAGTTTCTACGAGGTGGGGATCGTGCCGCGCAACGACTACCTGCAGGCCGAGGTGCGGCTCGCCGACGGCATGCAGGGGCTCGTCCGGGCCGAAAACCGCCTGCTGGAGGCCAAGGCCCGCTTCAACACGGTGCTGCGCCGGCCCATCGACGCGCCCGCCGACGTGGAGGACATCCTCGACTACAGCCCCGACGACAGACCCTTCGAGCAGTGCCTGAACACGGCCCTCGAGAACCGGCCCGAGATCCGGCTCTACGCCGCGAGGGTGGGACAGGCCGAAAAAAGGGTCAAGGTCGCGGAGAGCGAGTTCTTCCCCTCGCTCAACCTGGTCGGCAGCTACCAGCGCTACGGCGACAGCCCCGGTCTGAACGGCTCGAAGTACCGGGACCCCGAGAACTGGTCCGTCGCGGCCGTGGCGACGTGGGACCTCTGGGAGTGGGGGCGCACGAAGTATGCCCGCGATGCGGCCCTGAGCCAGGAGAAGCAGGCCCGCACCGCGCTCGAAGGCGTCAGGGACCAGGTTGCCCTCGAGGTGAAGAACGCCTGGCTGGCCGTCAGGGAGGCCGAGAAACTCATCGCCGTGACGGAGAAGTCGACCGAGCAGGCCGAGGAGAACTACCGGATCAACCAGGAGCGTTTCCGCGAGCAGGTCTCGCGGATGACGGACGTCCTCGACGCCCTCACGCTGCTGACCGCGGCCCGCGCCTCCCGGTCCAATGCCCTGAGCGATTACCGCATCGCGCAGGCCGCCCTCGAGCGCGCCATGGGGGTGATCTGGAAGGAGGGGGACAGGCAACAGGCGGCAGGTGACAGGTCACAGCTGCAGGGGATGTCCGATGAGCGGAAAAAATGACGGGGAACGCGCAGCGGCCGGTCGACTGATTTCGTTCAAGAAAATGCTTTTATGGACGATACTTTTCATTGCGGCGGTGTTGCCCGGCCTCGGATGTTCCTTGAAAGGCCCGGAGATTGCAAAGGAACCCATGGTGGGAGGGCCCTGCGAATACAGCTCCTATCCGGGGCAGGCCGAGATCGTCTCGGTGGACCCCTCCGCGGCCGCGGGCGGGCGGTTCGACGTGCGGTTCCGCTTCATTCCCGACGGGGACGTCAAGGAACCCCTGGGGAAGGCGGCGCTCGAGAGGACCTTCTCCCTCCTGCCGGAACGGGAGATGCCGCCCGACGGGGCCTTCGTCGAGACATTCGACATCCGGCCGGGAAAGCGCTACCCCTCCACGCTCAGGGTGATCACGCGGGGGACCTGCACGCCGGCCCTGTTCGACTTCCCCTCGCTGAAGACGGGCGATCAGCTGCCCCGCTGAGGCGGATTCGCGCCCGGGCCCTGTTGAGAATCGTCGGAAGCGTGCCCGCGGCCGCAGTCACCCGCACACAGGACATGCCCCATGAGAAAAACCCGGATCGGCCTTTCGTCAACTCTTGCAGTCCTACTGATTCTATTCGTCTCCACGGCCTTTGCAGACGAGATCACGCAGGTCAGGGCCGCCATTGCGGCAAAACAGGCCCGTTGGCAGGCCGGTGAGACGTCGATGACGCGGCTGAGCCCGGCGGTGAGACGTGCACGCCTGGGCCTCGTCAAGCCCGTGCTGGCGGCCGGGGCCGAGGTCATGGTCATGGCGGAGCCTCCCGTCGTGGGTGCCCCCCCGAGCCTTGACTGGCGAAGCAACGGCGGCAACTTCGTTACCCCCGTCCGAGACCAGGGCGCCTGCGGCAGCTGCTGGGCCTTCGCCACGACGGCAGCCCTCGAGTCGTCGATCCTGCGCGCGGAAAATACGCCGGGAGTCGATCTCGATCTCTCGGAGCAGGTCCTCATATCCTGCGGGATGTCGGGCAGCAACGACGCGGGCAGCTGCGGGGGCGGCGTGATTCAATATGCCTCCGACTACATCCGCGACACGGGGCTTCCCCTGGAGACCTGCTACCCCTACGCGGCGACCGACGGCACATGCGGGAGCGCCTGCGGAGCGCGCAGTAGCGCAACGTACACCATAGCGAGCTGGGCGCATGTGACCACCACGTCGCCCACGGTGAGCGCGATCCGCGACGCGCTGGTGAGTTACGGCCCGCTCGTCACGACGATGGACGTGTACAGCGACTTCTATTCCTACACGGGCGGTGTTTACACCCACACGTCGGGGACTCTCGAGGGCGGGCATGCCGTTCTCATCGTCGGCTACAGCGATGCCGGCCAGTACTTCATCGTCAAGAACAGCTGGGGCACGGGCTGGGGGGAGTCTGGATATTTCAGGATCGCTTACTCTGAGATCAACAGCGTGGTCGAGTTCGGGTATTATACATTGCGGTACACGATTTCTCCTTGTAATTATCTGTCTCTGACGCCCAGCAGTCAGATGATGACGGATGGATCCGGGGCAGGCGTTTTCACCCTGGCAACACGAAGCGGCTGCGCATGGTCTGCCCAGAGCGGCGCGGCTTGGCTTTCGACGTCCTCCAGCGGCACAGGAAACGGGACGGTCAATTATTCTGTAGCCGTGAACACGGCAGCCAAATCCAGATCAAGTTTGGTGAGCGTTGCAGGCCGAAAAGCCACCGTCACCCAGGCCGGCGTCCCGCCGACGATCACGGGCCGAAACCCCGCGAGCGGGGCGACCGGGGTGGCCGTCGATACGCCCATCACGGTAACCTTCAGCGAGACGATGAATCCCGCAACTATTCATTCCTCGTCCTTCAGGCTCGCCCAGGGCGGCTCTGCGGTTTCGGGGACGGTGAGCCCCGGTTCGCTCAGCGCCGCAATCACCCCGTCGAGCAGCCTGGCGCCGGGGACGACCTACACGGTGACCGTCACGACGGCCGTGCAGGACGACGAGGGGGTGGCGTTGGCATCGGAGAATTCCTGGAGCTTCACCACCGCCGGCACGCCGCCCGTCACGGGCAGCGGCGGGGGCGGGGGAGGCGGCGGGTGCTTCATCGCCACGGCGGCCTTCGGCTCGGCGATCGAGCCCCGGGTGGCCGCGCTCCGGGAATTCCGGGACGTCTACCTGCTGCCCTCCACGTCGGGCAGGGCCTTCGTGGAGCTCTACCGCGTGCTGTCGCCGCCCCTGGCGGACCGCATCGCCTCCGACGAGGGCCTGCGGGCGGCGGTGAGGGCCGTGCTTGCGCCCGTTGCGGACGCCGGCGATGCCCTGCTGGGCGCGGGAACCCGGACCGTCGGGATCTGCGGCTGGCTGGGCGCCGCAGCCGTCCTGCTCTGCGGCGCCGGGAGGAGAAAAACACCGCCCCGGAAAAAAAGTCATTGACAAACGAAGCGGCACGCTTTATGCTCGGCCAACTTTCAGAGGTTTCGCGTTCCACATGAAGAGCATCATCGGCATCATCATCCCCATTATTATCGACATAATCGGCATACGTCCGGGCGGCGTAGGGGGCTGATGATGGCTTGATGTAAGAAGCGGAAGGAATCCATAGAATCCGTTATCAGGCTCCCTGGTAACGGATTTTTTATTGTGAGGGGGACGACGGAAGATGGACAAGAGAGCGGTTCTGATCTACGACACGACCCTGCGGGACGGCACCCAGGGCGAGCAGGTCAACTTCACGGCCGAGGAAAAGCTGCGCGTGGCACGGCGCCTCGACGAGTTCGGGATCGCCTACATCGAGGGGGGCTGGCCCGGATCGAACCCGAAGGACATGCGTTTCTTCGAGCTGGCCCGCCGGGTGAAGTTCAAGAACGCCAGGCTCGCCGCCTTCGGGAGCACGCGAAGGGCCCACACCGCGCCCTCCGAGTGCCCCAACGTGCAGGCCCTGCTCGAGGCGCAGACGCCGACGGTGACGATCTTCGGCAAGAGCTGGGATTTCCACGTCCGCGAGATCCTGAAAATCTCCATGAAGGAGAACCTCGCCATGATCGGCGAGACGGTCGCCTACCTCAAGTCGAAGAAGAAGGAGGTCATCTACGACGCCGAGCACTTCTTCGACGGCTACCGGGCCAACCCCCGCTACGCCCTCCAGACGCTCGAGGCGGCCTTTGCGAACGGCGCCGAGATGATCGTGCTGTGCGACACCAACGGCGGGACCCTGCCCACGGAGATCGCCCGCGCGGTGGACGAGGTCGCCGCCGTCATTCCGCGGGAGCGCCTGGGCATCCACACGCACAACGACGGGGGGCTGGCGGTGGCCAACTCGCTGGCGGCCGTCGAGCGCGGCGTGCGCATGGTCCAGGGGACGATCAACGGATACGGGGAGCGCTGCGGCAACGCCGACCTCGTGCCGATCATGGCCAACCTGGAGCTCAAGATGGGCAAGCCCTGCCTGCCCGAGGGCGCCCTGAAGGACCTCACGCGGCTGTCGCTCTTCGTGAGCGAGATCGCCAACATCACCCCCCTGAACTCGAGGCCCTTCGTGGGCCGCAGCGCCTTCGCCCACAAGGGCGGCGTCCACGTGCACGCCGTGCTCAAGAACACCGGGGCCTACGAGCACATTCCGCCCGAGCTCGTCGGCAACCACCGCCGGGTCCTCGTCTCGGACCTCTCCGGCAGGAGCAACATCGAGTACAAGGCCGCGGAGCTGGGCCTCTCGCTGGGCGACGACGACACGCGGAGCCGCCGGATCGTCGAGGAGATCAAGCACATGGAAAACGAGGGCTACAGCTTCGAGGCCGCCGAGGGGTCGCTCGCCCTCATCATCCGCAAGGCCACGGGCGAGTTCGAGGAACCCTTCCACCTGGAGTGCTTCCGCGTGATCAACGAAAAGCAGGGCAACGAGCCCTCGCGCTCCCAGGCCCTCATCAAGGTGATCGTGGGCCGGGAAACGGAGATCACCGCGGCCGAGGGCAACGGCCCGATCAACGCCCTGGACAACGCCCTGCGCAAGGCCCTCCTGAAGTTCTACCCCGAGCTCAACCGCATGCATCTCACCGATTTCAAGGTGAGCATTCTCGAGGGCAGCGAGGGCACGGCGGCGAAGGTGCGCGTCTTCATCGAGTCCCGCGACGACAAGGACATCTGGAGCACCATCGGGGTCTCCGAGAGCGTCATCGAGGCCAGCTGGCTAGCCCTGGTGGACAGCATCCAGTACAAGCTGAGCAAGGACAGGCTGAACCGCAACGGGAAGGAAGCGAGGAAAGCAGTGGCCTAAGGGGCTTCTGCCCTCAAACGATGAAGCGGCATTCGTCCCGCCAATAGACGGTTTCGGACCGCTCTAACGCTTGCTTCACTGCAGGCGCAAAAACTCGCCCTTCGGGCTCAGACAGTTTGCGCTGCGGCCGTTTCGCTTCGCGAAGAGCGGTTACCCGAAACGCGTCTAACCTGGCGTTTCAGAATACCGCTTCATCGGACCCAACGAGAACAGGATTCGGGCTGCAGCCCGTGTCGTACTGCCGAGTGGAGAAATGCCCATGCCCATGACAATTACGGAAAAAATACTGGCCCGGCACGCCGGGCTCGAGAGCGTCGCCCCCGGCGACCTCATCGAGGCGAAGGTGGACCTCGCCTTCGCGCACGATTTCACGGCCCCCATCGCCATCCAGGTGTTCAGGCAGATCGGCGCCCCGAGGGTTTTCGACCGAAGGCGGGTCGCCCTCGTGGCCGATCACTTCGTGCCCAACAAGGATATCGCCTCGGCCGAGCAGGCGAAGCTCATGCGGGAGTTCGCCCGGGAGCAGGACCTCGAGCTCTACTACGAGGTCGGCGAGGCCGGCATCGGCCACGTGCTCCTGCCCGAGCAGGGGCTCGTCGTGCCCGGCCAGCTCGTCATCGGGGCCGACAGCCACACCTGCGCCTACGGGGCCCTCGGGGCCTTCTCCACCGGCGTGGGGAGCACCGACTTCGCCGCCGTGATGGCCACGGGCGAGATCTGGCTGCGCGTCCCCCCGACGATCCGCGTTGAGTACACGGGGAGCCTGCGCCCGCTGGTGGGCGGCAAGGACCTGATCCTGCGCCTCATCGGCGAGATCGGCGTCGAGGGGGCGCTGTACGCCGCGCTGGAGTTTTGCGGGGACGTCGTCGCCGGGCTCTCCATGCCGCACCGGTTCGCCATGGCGAACATGGCCGTCGAGGCGGGGGCGAAGAACGGCATCATCGAGCCCGACGGGACCACGAAGGCCTACGTGCAGGGCCGGGCCCGCTGGGAGCCCCTGTACCTCGCCAGCGACGCCGGGGCGCGGTACGAAAGGACGATCACGATCGACGTGAGCGCTATGGAGCCCCAGATCGCGTTCCCGCCGTCGCCCGCCAACGTCCGGCCCGTGTCGGAGGCGAAGCACGTCACCCTGGACCAGGTCTTCATCGGTTCCTGCACCAACGGCTGGCTCGAAGACCTGCGGGACGCGGCGAGGGTCCTCAAGGGCCGGAAGAAGGCGAAGGGCCTGCGCCTGATCGTCATCCCGGCGTCCCCGACCATCTTGAGGGAGGCGACGAAGGAAGGGCTCGTCGAGACCTTCCTCGAGGCCGGTGCCGTGGTCGGGCCGCCCTGCTGCGGGCCCTGCCTCGGCGGCCACATGGGCATCCTCGCCTCGGGCGAGCGCGCGCTGGCCACGACGAACCGCAACTTCGTGGGCCGCATGGGCCACCCGAAGAGCGAGGTGTACCTGTGCAACCCCTCCATCGCGGCGGCCTCGGCCGTTCTGGGGCGGATCGGGAGCCCCGACGAGTTGTAGCCGGGGCAGACACGACAAGAAATCACCGATGGGCTTCCGGATGCGGGTCTCGGGGTTCGGGACGGGAAGGCAGGATCCCCTTCTTCAATCCTCAAGCCTGTTGCCCGATGCCTGAAGCCTGCATCGACTGCAAGGAGATGCCATGAGGTACGAAGGAAGAGCCTGGAAGTTCGGCGATGACGTGGACACGGATCTCATCATCGCGGCCCGCTACTGCAACGTGTCCGACGGGGCCGCGCTGGCGAAGCACGCCTTTGCCGACGCAAGACCCGAATTCGCCGCGTCCGCCGCGGAGGGCGACGTCATCGTGGGGGGGCGGAACTTCGGCTGCGGCTCGTCCCGCGAGCATGCCCCCATCGCGATCAAGGCGGCGGGGGTCCGGGTGATCGTCGCGAAGAGCTTCGCGCGGATCTTTTACCGCAACGCCTTCAACATCGGGCTGCCGCTCCTCGAGTCGGCCGAGGCCGCCGAGGACATCCAGGACGGGGACCGGCTCGCCGTGGACCTCGTCGCGGGGCGCATCGAAAACCGGACGCGCGGGACGTCCTACAGCGCCCGGCCGATCCCGCCCTTCATGGAGCAGCTGATCCGGGAAGGCGGGCTCGTGGAGTACATCCGGAAGGAAAAGCTCGCCAGGCGGTGAGCGAGAGACAAGTCACGAAAAATTCTGACGGGAGACGAAGCATGAAGACCTACAACATCGGAGTCATCCCCGGCGACGGCACGGGGCCCGAGGTCGTCGCCGAGGCCATCAAGGCCCTCAAGGCCATCTCGGATGTCGAGGGAATCGAGTTCAACCTGACGCACTACGACATCGGCGGGGAGCGCTACCTGGCCAAGGGGGACCTGCTGCCGGACTCCGTCCTGGCGGAGCTTCGGGGCATGGACGCCTCGCTGCTGGGCGCCATCGGCCATCCCGGCGTGCGGCCGGGGATCCTCGAGACGGAGATCCTGCTGAAGATGCGCTTCGAGCTCGACCTCTACATCAACCTGAGGCCCGTCGTCCTGCTTCCCGGGGTCTGGACGCCGCTCAGGGACAAGAATCCCGGAGACATCGACTTCGTCGTCGTGCGGGAGAACACGGAGGGGCTCTACGCCGGCAGCGGGGGCTTCCTGCGCAAGGGCACGGCGGCCGAGGTGGCCGTGCAGGAGTCGGTGAACACCCGCAAGGGCGTCGAGCGCTGCATCCGCTACGCCTTCGAGCACTGCCGCAGGCGCAACCGGAAGAAGAAGCTCACCCTCTGCGGCAAGACGAACGTCCTGACCTATGCCTGGAACCTCTGGGAGAGGGTCTACAACGAGGTGGCGAGGGAGTACCCCGACGTGCAGACCGACTACGCCCACGTGGACGCGATCTGCATGTGGATGGTGAAGAACCCCGAGCTCTTCGACGTCATCGTGACGGACAACATGTTCGGAGACATCATCACCGACCTGGGCGCCATGATCCAGGGGGGCATGGGGATCGCCGCGGGGGGCAACATCAACCCGGAGCCCGGCCAGACGGCGATCTTCGAGCCCATCGGCGGGTCAGCACCGAAGTACGCCGGAACGAACAAGATCAACCCCCTGGCGGCGATCTGCTCCGTCCAGATGATGCTCGAGTTCCTCGGCGAGACGACCGCCGCCGGCGTCCTTCTCGACGCCGTGAAGAAGGTCATCGCCAACGACCTCAAGAGCATGGATGCCGGGAAAATGGGGTACGGGACTCGGGAGGTGGGGGATCTCGTGGTCAAGTACATCCTCGAGCCCTGAGGCGGCAACAGGAGGCCCGGTTCGCCGGGCCTTTTTTCTGCGTGCGGCCCTGCCGGGCCGGCAGGCTTTCCCCGCGCTGCCTCTCCCGGCCCCGTGCGCACGGGCCCTTGCGGGGCGGCCCGAGACTTCAGGATTGACGAACCCGGGCCTTTCGTCTAAAGTTTTTTGACATTGACGATCGGGGCGGAATGCCCGGGAGGCCGATTCGGTGCGGGACTACGCAGGGTATCTGGGCAGGCAGACCGTGGACCGGTTGAACCGATACGCAGACCAGTCCGCGCTCTTCTGGCGCATCCTGCGCCAGATCGTCGTCAACCCCAGGGCCGGCCGCCGGCTGCGCATGCGGATCGTCGTCGAGCAGATCTATTTCACGGCCGTCGAGGCCCTGTGGATCGTCATCCCCATCTCGCTGCTTCTCGGCAGCATGATGATCCTGCAGTTCGCGGGCATCGCCGCCCAGCACGACCTCGGCAAGATCACCGTGGCCCTTCTCATCCGGGAGTTCGGCCCCCTGGTCACGGCACTGGTGGTCATCCTCCGGTCCGCCACGGCGGTGACGATCGAGACGGGCTACATGAAGGTCCTGCGCGAGATCGAGGCCCTGGAGCTCCAGGGCGTGGACCCCCTCGACGTCCTGTTCGTGCCCCGCATGATCGGGATCACCGTGTCCCTCTTCTGCCTGATCACCATCTTCTGCATCCTCGCCGTGCTGGGGGGGTACGCCATCGCCTGGGCGCTGACGACCCTGCCCCTGCAGAACTTTCTGTCTCAGATCGGCAAGGCCATCGAGCCGCGCGACATCGCGGCGGTTGCGCTCAAGGCCCTCTTCTTCGGCGCGGGGATCACCGTGATCTCGCTGCACTACGGCCTGGCGGTCCGCAGCGGCATCACGGAGCTCCCCGTGGCGACGTCGAGGGGGGCCGTGGCATGCCTTTTTTACTGCCTGGCGGTGAATTTCGCGCTCTTTGCCGCCCTGTTCCTGTAGGTTCCCCATGGCGCTGATCGAGCTCAGAGATTACGCGCACACGCCCACGGGCCGGGGGAAGGGGCTGGAGAAGTTCTCCTTCACGCTCGCGCCGGGCGACGCCTACAGCCTGCACGCCGACCGGATCGACGACGCCCATCTCTTCCTGCGGGCCCTGGCGACCCTCGAGCCTCCGGAGGAGGGGAGCTACCGGTTCAACGGCGAGGAAGTGGATTTCACGAGACGCCGGCGGCTCCTGGCCGTCCGCAGGAAGATCGGCTACCTCGGCGTCGATGCCGCCCTGATCAGCAACCGATCGCTGAGAACGAACCTGCTGCTCGGCCGGTACTTCCACGAGAACAGGCTCGATCTGACCCTGAGCGAGGACGTGCTTTCCCTGTGCCGTCTTTTCGGCATCGAGGAAAAGCTCGACCTCCGCCCCGCGCAGGTTGCGCCGGAAGATGCCCGGGCGGCCGTGATCGTCCGGGAGATGACGAAGGGGGCCGAGGTGTTTCTCATCGAGCAGGCCTTCGTCGCCCTGCCGCGCCTGGCGGCGGAGCTCTACATCGGGATGATCCGGGAGAGGGTCGATTCGGGTGTCCCCTGTGTCTACTATGCCGGGCTGACAGAGTACGACCGCCTGTTCAAGAAGCGGGACATCTACATCCGGGAGGGCGTCCTGAGCGTCGTCTGAGCGCCGTCCCGTTTGGGGGAGTCATGGAACTGAAATTCAGCGGCATGGATCGCGTCGTCGGCATCTTCATCATCGCCGTCGTCGCCCTCATGGTAGGCTCCGTGGTCCTCCTCGGCAGGGGCAAGGACTGGTTCCGGCCGACGGTGACGTACTACGCGCTGTTCAAGGAGAATTACAATTTGTCCCCGGGCTCGCCCGTGAAGCTCTACAAGGCCGAGATCGGGAAGGTGAAGGACGTCACGCTCGTCGGGGACGCCGTCCGCGTGCGGCTCTCCATCTTCGATGAGTTCCGCAACCGGTTCCGGGAAGACACGGTGGTGACCGTCGAGAGCCCCACCCTCATCGGGTCCGAATACGTGGCCGTGCGGCCGGGCAAGCCCGAGAGCCGGCTCATCGAGCCCGAGGGGACGGTCAAATCCGAGGAGAAGAGGACCCTCTCGGAGATCCTGGCGGAGTACGAGGTGGAGGAGACGGCCAAGCGCCTGACGGAAACCATCCGGAACCTCGCCGACATCGTCGAGGAACTGCGGGATCCCGAGGGGCCGCTGTTCCGGTCCCTGAACAGCATCGAGAGAAACCTGAAAAACGTGGAAGCCGTCACGAACGATCTCCGGGAAGGCAAGGGGACGGCGGGACGGCTCCTGCGCTCCGAGGAGCTCATCGACCGGCTCAACACGTCGATGGAGCGGCTGGACAACGTGCTGCAGGGCCTCGAGGGAGCCGCGCCCGAGGTGACGGCGAACCTGAAGGAGAGCATGGAGAAGATCCGGGAGATCACGGTCAATCTCGAGAGGGGAAGCCGCGACGTGCCCGCCGTCATCCGGACGACGAAGAGAGGCGTCGAGGAGATCCGGGAGGGTCTCGACGAGATCAACCGCGTCGTGCAGGCAATCCAGAAAAACCCCCTGGTTCGCGGGAATCTCCCCCCGAAACCCGAGGGGAAAGATCTCGACGCCGGCCTGAGGAAGTGAGACAGCCATGAAAACGGTCCACTGCTGCCTGTTGTCCGTCCTGGTGATCCTCGCGGCGTCCTGCGGCGGGAAGAAGGACGCCGTGGTGCCCAGGCACGTCAGCGCCGGCGCCGAGCAGATCGCCAAGGGGATGCCCTTTTCCGAGCGGGGCTGCTACGCCAGGGCCCTGGAGCATTTCTCCCGTGCCCAGGAACTCTGCACCGCCGTCGGGGACAGCCGCTGCATGGCCATGAGCGCGAACAACATCGGTGTCGCCTACCGTGCCATGGGGGAGGCCGGGGCGGCCATCCCCTTCTTCGAGGATGCCCTGCGCCTCTACAGGCGCCTCGGGGACCCGGGACACGTGCGGCAGACGCTGTCGAACCTGGCGGCTGCGCAGGTCGACGCGGGGGATTACGCATCGGCCGGGAAGAACATCGACGAGGTCCTGGGGATCGAGGCCCCGCCCAAGCCCTTCGTCCCCGCCATGACGGTGAAGGGGATCCTGCTGGCCAGGCAGGGGGACCTCAAAGGGGCCGAGGCGACGCTGCGGGAAGCGCTCGGCGAGATCCGCCGCAGAGACCCGGAAGGCGGGGCGGCGGCCCATTCCGCGATGGGCGAGGTTCTCCTCGGGCAGGCCCGCTACGGCGAGGCCGTCCCCTTTTTTGAGAAGGCTCTTGCCCTCGACCGCAAGGCGGGGTTCTACAGGGGGATCGCCGACGGCTTCGCCGCCCTGGGCCTCTGCCACGCCGGTATGAAAGACGACGTCTCGGCCGTGCATGCCTGGGAGCAGAGCGTGCGGATCTACGCCCTGCTGGGCATGCAGGAAAAGGTCAAGTCGACGATGGCGCTGCTGGAGGAGGCGGCAAAACGCTCGAACCGCGACATCGGGCTCACCCGTGCCCTCGCGGAGCGCTGGCTCAGGGGGGAGATGACGGGGAGCCTCTGCGAGTGATGCCGCAGGCGACTCGTCTCTCCCGCGACCCACTCCTCCGGTATTCCAATATTCCAACCCACACGAGGAAGCCATGGACGTCTTCGGCCTCGGCCAGTGTTCCCTCGACTACCTCGGGCGGATCCCCGCCTGGCCCGAACCGGACACGAAGCGCGAGTTTTTCGACATGGTCATCCAGGGGGGCGGGCCCGTTGCCACGGCCCTCGTCGCCCTGTCGCGCTGGGGGCTCGCCTGCCATCTTGCGGGCGTCACAGGCGACGATCCCTTCGGGCGGCAGATCGCCCGGTTTCTCCGGGACGAGGGCGTGGACGTGTCGGGCCTCGTCGAGAGGCCGGGACAGCGCTCGCAGTTCGCCTTCATCGCCGTAGAGCCCGGGGGGCGGAGGACCATCTTCTGGCAGAGACCGACGGGCGAGGCGCTCAGGCCCTCGGAGGTCCGGATGGACGTGCTCCGCGCCTGCCGCGTCCTGCACACCGACGGGCTCTTCATCGAGGCCTCCCTTGCCGCAGCGGCCGAGGCGAAGCGGCAGGGACTCCTCGTCGCCGTCGACGCGGGCACCCTGCGGGAAGGGATGCTCGAGCTGGCCCGCGCAAGCGACTGCTTCGTCGCCTCCGAGTCCTTCGCCCGGGCGCTTGTCGGCGGGGACGACCCCCTGGCGGCCTGCAGGAAAATCCTCGAGTTCGGCTGCCGGATCGCCGGCGTCACCCTGGGGGCGAGGGGCTATGCGGCGATGTTCGACGGGCGGTCGATCGTGAAGCCCGCCTATGCCGTCGAGGCCGTGGACACGACGGGTTGCGGCGATGTCTTCCACGCCGGCCTCACCTACGGCCTCGCCCTCGGATGGGACCCCGGGAAGAGCTTCGACCTGGCGGCCTGGGCGGCGGCGCAGGTGGCGACCCGCATGGGCGGGCGGGCGGGGATCCCGTCCATCGACGCTCTGCTGCGAAAGGGCTACGGATAGGGATTGCCCATGGAGAGGCTGCTTTCGAAGTTCATCGGGGCCCTGGTCGGGGGCGCCCTGGGAGATGCCATCGGGGAGAAGGCCTTTCGATGCGCGGGGCGCGAGGCCCTCCTGGAGGCGATCGCCGGCGCCGGCGTCCTGCGCTGGACGGACGACACGGCCATGTCGATCGGCCTGGCCGAGTCGATCTGCGACAGGGGCGGGATCGACCCGCAGCACCTGGGAGACACGTTTAGGCGCCGTTACGGGCAGGAGCCCTGGCGGGGCTACGCCTCGGGCCCGCCGGCGGTCTTCGCCGCCGTGGAGTCGGAGGGGCTGTCCTACGAGGAGGCGGCGAGAACGCTCTTCGGCGGCAGAGGCTCCCTGGGCAACGGGGCGGCCATGCGGGTCGCCCCCGCGGGCCTCTTCTATCACGACGCCCCCGATCTCTACGAACGAGCGGCCGCCTCGGCGGCGGTGACGCACGCGCACCCCGTCGGCATCGACGGGGCCGCCGTCCTGGCCAAGGCGGTGGCCGTGGCCGCAACACTCGACCCGGCGAATGCGTTCCCGCAAGCGGAATTCCTCGAGACGCTCGTCGGCTTCTCCCGGACCCACGCGTTCTGGGGGAAGATCCGCCTGGTGCGCGAGCTGCTGCAGAAGGCGATCCCCCCGGGGGAGGCCGCGACGCGCCTCGGCCGGTCGGTGGCCGTTGACGAGTCCCTGCCCTTTGCCCTCTACGCCTTTCTCCTGCACCCGGGGTCCTACCGCGAATGCCTGCTGTGCGCCGTCCTCGAGCCCGGCGACCGGGACACCGTGGGCGCCATGGCCGGCGCCCTCTCCGGCGCCTATCTCGGTGTCGAGGCAATCCCCGCGGCATGGCGGGGAAAGCTCGAGGCCGGCCCGGCCATCGAAGAGCTCGCCCGCCGCCTCTTCCGCGCGTGGCGCGCCCCGCCATCCGTCCCCGGTTGACGGTCACGGGGAACTCCTGGTGGAAGGGATGAGCGCAGAGTAAAGGAACGCGTGTTGCCATGGTTGGACGGGTGATCATCATCGGGGCGGGACTTGCGGGATTGACGGCGGCCCTTGCCGCCCGGAAAGAGGGGGCGGCGGTGCTCATCGCCGACCGGGGCCCCATCGGCCTGGGGACAAACTCCGCCCTGGCCAACGGGGTCATGTCGGGCCCCTCGGAACGGTACGCAGCCGAGGACTACATCCGCGACACGCTCCGCGCGGGGTGCGGTCTCAACTGCGCCGCCCGGGTCAGGCTCACGGCCCGCGAGGCGCCGTCGGCCTTCCGGCTGCTGCGCTCCGTCGGGATCCCCATCCGGGAGCGTGGCGCCCAGCGGACGGTCGTGTCGCCCGACCCGTCGGTGATCCCCGGGGTGACCCTCATGCGGATGCTGGCGGATCACGTCCGCGGCCTCGACGGCGTCCGCTTCCTGCCCGGCTTCTGCGTGACGGAACTCCTTTGCCGCGACGGCCGCGCCTGCGGGATCCGGGGGTTTACCCGCAGGGGCGAACCGCTGCAGATCGAGGCGCCGGCCGTGATCCTGGCCACGGGCGGGGCCGGGGCCGTCTGGCGGCGGCACGACAACCAGAGGCGGATCATGGGGCAGGGCTATGCCCTGGCCGCACGGGCCGGCCTGGAGCTTCTGGACATGGAGTTCGTGCAGTTCTACCCCCTCGTGCTGGCCGAACCGGGGCTTCCGGCCCTCATCGTCTACCCGCCCTTTGCGCGCGAGGCGAGGCTCATCGGCGCCTCGGGCGAGGACATCCTCGAGAAACACGGCCTGGCCGACGTCAACGACGCGATCGTCAAGAAGCGCGATCGCTTCTCGGCCCTGCTCTTCGAGGAAGCGCAGGCAGGGGGCGTCTTTCTCGACCTCCGGGGCGTCCCCGCCGCGGCCTGGGGTGTCCACCCCCTGGCGATCTTCCGGCGGCTCCGCTTCCCCTTCCGGGAAAGGCCCGTCGCGGTGGCCCCCGCCGCGCATTTCATGATGGGCGGCGTGCGCGCCGCCGAGACCGGCGAGACGGCCCTCGCGGGGCTTTTTGCCTGCGGGGAGATCCTCTGGGGCCTGCACGGGGCCAACCGCCTGGGCGGCAATGCCCTGACGGAGTGCGTCGTCTCGGGGGCGCTCGCGGGCCGGTTCGCCGCGGAGCGGGCCCTGGCCGCGGCGCCCGCCCCGTCCTGGGGCCGGATAGCGGAGCCCGCGGCGAGGGCCGGCGGGGCGGCGACGGCGGCTCCATACCGGGAGATCCTGGCAAGCCTGCGGGATGCGGCCTGGGGCGGTGCCGGGGTCGTCCGGTCGGAGAATTCCATGCGCAAGGCCCTCTCGTTGCTCGACGCAATCGAGGATCGGCTCGACCGTCTTGCCCCGCAGTCCGTGCCGCAGAGGCTTGCGGACTTCGACCTGCGCGCCGGGGCCCTGACGCTGAGGGCCGTCCTCCAGGCAGGCCTCGCCAGGGAAGAGAGCCGGGGGAGCTTTCTGCGGAGCGACCGCCCTGCGCAGGACGACGGCCGCTGGAGGCGCAACTCCTGCCTGCAGTACGACGTGGCCGGCCGCCGGTTCACGGTGGGCGACCTTCCCGTGGAAGAGGACTGACGCGGGGCAAACAGGGGGATCGTTCGGGCCCCTGCCGCATCCCCGGTCGGGCGCTCAGTCGCTTTCCCCGCGAAGAATCGCCTCGAGCGACTCGAGGGAATCCGCCTCCTCCGGCGGCTTGTCCTTCCACCGCACGATGCGGGGCCTCTGCAGGGCGATGCCCGACTTGCGCCGTGCCGAGGGCTCCATGCCCTCGAAGGCGATCTCGAAGACGAGCTGCGGCCTGACGGCACGGACGGGGCCGAACCGTTCGAGGGTGTTGCGGCGGATGAAGGCGTCGATGCGCCCAATCTGCTCGGCCGTGAGCCCCTCCGCGATGCGGGCCACGGGGACGAGCCGTCCCCTGCGCCACAGGCCGAAGGTGTAGTCGGCCGCGCGATCCTCCCGCTCACCCTGCGCCGGCCGGGCATACAGCAGGACCGCATCGACCGTGCGGGGCTCGATTTTCCATTTCCACCAGCTGCCCCGGTGCCGACCGGCCTCGTAGGGCGAATCGAGCCTCTTGAGCACGAGGCCCGCGGCCCGCATGTCCCGGCAATGCCTGCGCCTCGCCGTCAGGTCCTCCCAGCTTTCGTCCGGCAGAGCGGGCGAGAGGAGACACCGCCCTTCCGGCCCGGGGGCTGCGAGAAGCCTCTCCAGGGCTTCCCTCCTCTCGTGCAGGGGCGATCGCCGGATATCGATGCCTCCCGATTCCAGCAGATCGAAGGCCATGAGGACCGCGGGGACTTCCTCGAGAAGCCGGCGCGTCGCAACGGTGCGCCCGACGCGTTTCTGCAGCAGGTCGCCGGGCAGGGGGCGCCCGTCCTTCCACGGCAGGACCTCCCCGTCGAGGACCGTCCCCTCGGGCAGGCTCCCTGCCTCCCCGGCAATCTCCGGGAATGCCCGGTTGAGCAGCTCGCCGCCGCGGGACCACAGGAAAACCGCCCCGCCGCGCTTGACGGCCTGGACCCGTATCCCGTCCCACAGCCACTCGGCGCACCACTGCCGCCTGGGGCCGAGGCCCCCGGGCATCCCGTCGAGCAGGCAGGCGAGGTGGAACGGGTAGGGCCGGCTGACCTCTGCGTCGCTGCCGTCGGCCGAGAGGAGACGGCGGAAGAAATCCGCCGACGGCTCCCAGGGGGCGAGGAGGCGGTGCGCGATGACATGCGCCTCGATGCCCGAGAGTTCGCCCAGCGCGCGGATGACCGTCTGCCTCGAGGCGCCGGCACGGAAGCCGCCCGCGAGCATCCGGTTCCAGACGAGGCGCTGCCGTTCGTCCATCTGCCGCCAGGTCTCCTCGACCCGCGCGCGGCAGCTCTCCCCGTCGGCGTCCTGCATCGGCAGCAGCCGCTCCTCCACCAGGGCCCGCAGGCCCGGCACGCCCGACCCTCCCGCCCACGGCACGACGAGGGCCATCGTCTCGGCCGAATCCCCCACCGCCTGCCGGCAGACGTCGAAGAGCCATTCGGGGATGTCCGCCGCCTCGCAGGCCCATTGCCGGAGACGCGCTGCCGCGACGGCCCGCCCGGTCCACTCGCCGAGCAGAAAGAACAGGGCCCACGCGGCATCCCCCGGCGGGGCCTCCGCGAAGTAGCGCCTCAGCGCCTCGACCTTCCGCGAGGTCTTCGTCGTCTCGTCGAGTTCGAAGCACAAATCGGTGAAGCGCTTCATGGCCACGAGGCAAGAGGCGGAGGCACGGCCGTCCCCGCCGCCGGCATCAATCCTCCATCCATTCGCCGGCGGCAAAGCCGGCCTGCAGCGGTTTTGCGTCGATGCCCCTCTCCCGGAGCAGCCGGACGACGGGATCGACATGGCCGTGGGTGACGAAGACCTCTTCCGCGCCCGTCGCCGATACGGCATCCAGGAGGCCCGGCCAGTCCGCGTGGTCGGAGAGCGCAAAGCCCCGGTCGACGCCGCGGCGCCGCCTCGCGTCGCGAAGGCGCATCCAGCCCGAGGCCAGCGCCGTGGCGCACGCGCCGAAGCGCCGCAGCCAGCTGGCGTGGCGGGCCGAGGGCGGCGCGATGACGATGGCCCGGCTGAAATCGGCCTTCCTCCCCGCCTCGGCCGGAACCGTGTTCGGCAGCCCCACCCCGCTCATCCGGTAGCGGCGGTTCATCTCCTCGACCGAGGCGTGCGTGAAGATGGGCCCCATGGCGGGGTCGAGGCCCATGAGGACCCGCTGCGCCTTGCCGAGGGCGTAGGCGAAGAGCACGCTGGCGCGGCCCGCCTCCTGGTTGGACCGCCACCAGGCGCGGATCTGCGCGAAGAGCGCCGCGGGCTCGTCCCACCGGTACACGGGGAGGCCGAAGGTGGACTCCGTGATGAAGCCGTGGCAGCGCAGGGGCTCGAAGGGGGCGCAGGTGGGGTCGGCCTGGAGCTTGTAGTCGCCGCTGAACACCGTGACGCGGCCCCGGTGCTCGATGCGCACCTGGGCCGAGCCCAGGATGTGCCCCGCCGGGTGCAGCGACAGGCGGACCCCGTCGAGGGCCACGGTCTCCCCGTACCCCACGAACCGGATCGGGGCGTCGTTCCCCAGCCGGGTCCTCAGCACGTGGGCGCCGTCCCGGGCGGCGAGGTAGCTGCGGCAGCCCCGAACGGCGTGATCGGCGTGCGCGTGGGTGATGACGGCGCGCTCCACGGGGCCCCGGGGATCGATGTGAAAGCCGCCGGCCTCGCAGGCGAGGCCCTGCTCTGTCATCCGCAGGGGGATCATGATGGAGGGAGTATGGCACAAACCCCCGGCCCCTGCAACGGAGGCGGGCTCCCCGGCGGCCCGGGAGCGGCGGAAAATCTGCTTGACAGGCGTCGCGGGGGGGCGATATGGTTCGCCCTGTGGTCTAAGGGGGGGACCATTCTGGAGGGAATAGGGGCCGCCGATCCGGGGTCTGTCGGACGGTTCCCGCTTTTTCTGTCAGAGTGTCTGCTCCCGGCCATCGATTTTTTTTGCACAGGAGGGAACACGATGGCGCAGGGAACCGTAAAGTGGTTCAACGAGAAGAAAGGGTTCGGCTTCATTCAGCAGGACGGGGGCGGCGATCTCTTCGTCCATTACACGGCCATCAAGGCCGCTGGATTCAGGAGCCTGCAGGAAGGGCAGCGGGTCCAGTTCGAGGTCGAGACGACGGACAGGGGCCCGAAGGCAAAGAACGTAGAGGCGATCTGATCGCGGCAAGACCCTGCAAGAGGCGGCACCGGTTCGGTGCCGCTTTTTTTGTGCGGCGCCCCTCGGGGTCAGGGCCGCAAATTTCCGATAGAATTCGGACCCGAAGGCTGCTATAGAGAACCATACGGGTCGTCTTCTCCATCGCGGTTCCCCGGCTCATTCTACAAGGAGGTGAGTTTCCATGGTGTCAGCGGCTTTTTTGAAGGAGTGCAACGTGTTCCAGGGATTGAAAGACGCGCAGATCGAGAAACTCATGGCCATCGCCAAGGAGGAATCCTTCCCGACGGGGACCCTGCTGTACAAGGAGGGGGACCCGTCGACTCACCTCTATCTGGTCCAGCAGGGGAAGGTCTTCCTGCAGATGAAGACCGACATGGGGCCCGCGCGGCCGCCGATGCAGGTCATCATCGACGTCGTGACCCGGCGGGAGGCCTTCGGCTGGTCGGCCTTCGTGGAGCCCAACCTGCACACCCTGAGCGCGCTGATCGCCGAGCCGACGACGCTGATCCTGTTCGACGGCGGCAAGATGAAGGCCCTCATGGAGGAGGATTGCGCCATGGGCTTCGAGGTCATGAAGGGCCTGACCCGGCTGCTCGCCAACCGGCTCAACCACACCCGGGTGCTGCTCATCGGCGAGCGGGCCCTGGCGACGCTGACGGCGGGCACGGAGTACGCGTGACGCGGCCTCCATGCACGAACCCGGAATCCGCAAGGCGGGGGTCATCAACCCCGCCTTTTGTTTGGCCCCTGCGGCGCAAGGCTCGAAACGCAAGGCACAGGCGTCAAAAGGAATCCGTCATCAGCCCATCCGCCGCAAGTCTGAAGCCACAGGCCGTTTGCCATTCGTCATGATTTCGCTGGAGAACATCTCCAAACAATACGGCCCGAAGGTCCTCTTCGAGGGGCTCTCGCTGTTCGTCGGCGAGCGGGACCGGATCGCCGTCGTCGGCGCCAACGGGACGGGCAAGTCGACGTTGATGAAGATCATCGCGGGCGAGGTGGAGGCCGATTCAGGCACCCTCCACCGGTCGCGGTTCACCACCGTCGGCTACCTGCCCCAGGAGCTCGTCGGCCACGCGGGCCAATCGCTCCTGGAGGAGACCCTGAAGGCGTTCGAGGACATCCGGCGGCTCCACCTGCGGTTCGACGCGATCTCCGCGGAGATCCGCACGAGGAGCGCCGCCGGGGAATCGGGTCCGGAAATCGAGGGCCTGCTTGCCGAGATGGGTCGGATCCAGCACCGCATCGAGGACGGCGAAGGCTGGCGCATCGAGGCCCGGGCCAAGGCGATTCTCTTCGGGCTCGGCTTCCGGGAGCGGGACCTGGAGCGGCCTGCGGGCGAGTTCAGCAGCGGCTGGCAGATGCGGATCGAGCTGGCGAGGCTCCTGCTGCGCGAGCCCTCGGTGCTGCTTCTCGACGAGCCGACGAACCATCTCGACATCGAGTCCCTCGAATGGCTCGAGGGCTACCTCGCGGCCTACGCGGGGGCGCTGCTCCTCGTATCCCACGACAGGCGGTTCCTGGACAATCTCGCCAGGCGCACCGTCGAGATCTCCCGGGGCCGCGCGACGGAGTACGCCTGCAACTACTCGGGCTACCTCCGCGAGGAGGAGGCCCGGCGCCGCCTGCAGGAGGCGGCCTTCGAAAACCAGCAGAAGATGATCCGTGAGACGGAGCGCTTCGTCGAGCGCTTCCGCGCCAAGAGCACCAAGGCCCGGCAGGTCCAGAGCCGCCTGAAGCGGCTCGAGAAGATCGACCGGATCGAGCTGGAGACGGACGAGCGGGAGATCGCCTTCCGGTTCCCGCCGCCGCCCCGCTCCGGCAGGGTCGTCCTGCGTCTCGAGAACGTCGACAAGCGCTACGGGGACACGGCCGTCTTCGAGGGGGTGTCGCTCGTGATCGAGCGGGGCGACCGCATCGCCGTGCTCGGGGTCAACGGCGCGGGGAAATCCACGCTGGCCCGGCTCCTGGCGGGGATCGAGCCCGTCCAGGCCGGCCGGCGCGTGGAGGGGCACCAGGTCAGTGTTTCCTACTACGCGCAGAACCAGGCCGACGCGCTCGACCCGTCAAAAACCGTGCTCGAGTCCGTCGAGGAGGTGGCCGCCTTCGGCGCGGGGGGGAACCTGAGGACCCTGCTGGGGCACTTCCTCTTTTCCGACGACGACGTCTTCAAGCGTGTCTCCGTGCTCTCGGGCGGCGAGAAGAGCCGGCTGGCGCTGGCGCGGATGCTCCTCGTGCCGGCCAATCTCCTGGTTCTCGACGAGCCGACGAACCACCTGGACATGCGCTCCAAGGATGTGCTCAAGGAGGCCCTGCGTGCCTTCGACGGGACCTTCGTGATCGTCTCCCACGACCGGGATTTCCTCGCGGGCCTCGTCACGAAGGTGCTCGTGGCGAAGGACAGGGGGCTCGTGCTCTACCCGGGCTCCGTGGACGACTACCTGCGGATCTGGCACGCCCGCGAGGCACAGGGGCCGGGCAGGGGGGATCCGGATCCGGGCGCAAGCCGCGTGCAGCGGGATCGCGGGCGCAAGCGTGAGGAGGCGGAGCGAAGGCAGGAGCGCTACCGCAGGGTGAAGCCCCTCAAGGACGACCTGGAGGCGCTTCTGCGCGAAATCGACGGCAGGGAGAAGCGGAAGTCCGAGCTGGAGGCCCTCCTGGCCGACCCCGCGACCTACGGGGACGGCAGCCTCGTGAAGCGGCTCGGCGCCGAGTACCGGGGCATCGCGCCGCAGCTCGAGGACCTCTACCGCAGGTGGGGCGATCTGCAGGCGAGAATCGATGCCATCGAGCGGGAGGGGCTGGAGGGATGAAAAAAGGGGAGCCGAAGCCCCCCTTTCCGTTTCGTGCCGATGCCCCTGCCGGTCAGCCGCAGGAGCCGCTGCAGCCGCCGCAGCCGTCCGGTCTCTTCAGGTTCGACTCGATCGAGTAGCCCGACCCGCGGGGCGTCTCGATGAAATCCACCTTGATGGGCTTGACGTCCTCGTAGAGGGCCTTTTCGATCATGAACGTGAGGCCGTTTCGGGTGAAAATCTCGTCGCCGTCCTTTGACTCGTCCAGAGCCATGCCCAGGGAGGGCCCGGCTCAGCCGCCCTCGTTGAGGAAAATCCGCACGAAGGGCTTGTCGTCGCGCTCCTTGAAGAACGCGAGCATCATCTCTTCCGCTTTGGGTGTGATCTCGAACATCAACTGTCCTCCGGAGAATTTCGATTGCTGTTAATGTGCACACGAAATCCTCCTTGTCAAACGATATTTCAACAGCAGAGGTGAGAGGCCATCAAGCACATCCTGCTCATCCATCCCCCCGTCGCGAAGGCCTGCGAACCGCCGGGCGGCATCGCGCGGCTCGCCGGCTGCCTGAGAGAGCACGGGGTCCGCTGCACGGTGCTGGACGCCAATTGCGAGGGGCAGCTGCGCCTCCTGGCGGAGGCGGCCGGGACTGCAGGCCGGAAATTTGACACCTGGACGATGCGTGCCCGGCGAAGGCTGACGGAGAACCTGGCCGCGCTGCGGAGCCCGGGGCTCTACGGCAGCGCGGACCGGTACCGGCGCTGCGTCAGCGACGTCAACCGCCTGCTCGCGCGCCGGGGCCTCGAGGCCGGTGTCACGCTCACGCTGGCCGATCACCAGGACCCCGGGCTCTCGCCGCTTCGGTCGGGGGACCTTCTCCGGGCCGCCCGGGAATACCGGTCCAACCCGTTTGTGCCCGCGCTTGCCGGGCGCATCGAGGCGCTCATCGGGGAGAGTGCCGCCGATGCCGTCGGCGTCTCCCTGAACTACCTGAGCCAGGCCCTGTGTGCATTCGCCCTGATCGGGTGGCTGCGCGAGCGGTTCCCGGGGATGCCCGTCGTGCTGGGCGGCGGTCTCGTGACCTCCTGGCTCCGGCGGACCGGCGGCCGAAACCCCTTCGGGGGGCTCGTCGACCACTGCGTCGCGGGCCCCGGGGAGGACTTCCTGCTCGCGCTTGCCGGGGTGCGGGGCAGCGGGGGCCGCTTCGCACGCCCCGACTACGCCGGGTTCCCCGCGGAGGGCTACCTGTCGCCCGGGCCCGTGCTTCCGTACAGCGCCTCGTCGGGCTGCCACTGGCGCCGCTGCACCTTCTGCCCCGAGAGGGCCGAGGGGCAGCGCTACCGGCCTGTCCCGGAAGAGCAGGTCCTGTCGGACCTCCGGGCGCTCGTCGCGGAGATGCGACCCGCCCTGATCCACTTTCTCGACAGCACCATGAGCCCGCGGCTCCTCGATCTGCTGGCCCGTCACGCCCCGGGCGCACCCTGGTACGGGTTCACCCGGGTGAGCGCCCGGCTCGGCGACGCGGATTTCTGCCGGGCCTTGAGGGCCTCGGGCTGCGTCATGCTGAAACTCGGCCTCGAATCGGGTGATCAGGGGGTGCTCGACGCCCTCGAGAAGGGCATCCGCATCGACGAGGCCTCGCGGGCCCTCAAGGCTCTCAAGGGGGCGGGGATCGGGACCTACGTCTACCTTCTGTTCGGAACCCCCGCCGAGACCCCCGAGGCGGCCGGGCGCACCCTGGCCTTCACCGCAGGACACAGTGAGTGGATCGATTTTCTCAACCTCGCCGTCTTCAACCTGCCTGCCGGTACGGAGGCGGCGGCGGGGCTGAAGGTTCGCCCCTTCTACGAGGGGGACCTCTCGCTGTATGCCGACTTCGAACATCCCGCCGGCTGGGGGCGCCGGGCGGTGCGGGACTTCCTGGACCGGGAGTTCCGCCGGCACCCCGCCGTGGCGCCCATCGTCAGGCGCCAGCCGCCGTTCTTCACGTCCAATCACGCGCCCTTCCTGCTAAATTTTTGTTGAAAATTTCGCTGAAAGGCGACAGAGTGGGGGCAATTTCCCGGGGTGATTGTTCCTATCCCCTCTAAATAAATGGGCAAAAAGGGAAAATCCGGCAGAATCCTTGCAAAGAATCTGCGAGAGACGGGGAAATCGTGTCCGAACCCTGATGGTCGCCAGTCGGGCTGCGCGGTGCAACGGCCCGCGAGAGCAAAAGGACGGTAAGCCGGCATGAACGTAGGCAGACTCAGCATGCGCATGGACATCCGCAGGAACGTGACGCTCCGCACCCAGATCGAGCAGAACGGCCTGCTCATCATCGCCGTGGCGATGGCCCTCATCTACTGGATCTTCGACTCCATGGTGACGGACCAGTTCTGGACCCGACTGCTGGTGGTCGTCCTCATCTTCACCTACGGCATGATGACCCAGTTTCTGATCAACCAGCGCCGCGAGGCCGAGGAGGCCCTCCAGCAGGCCCACGACGAACTCGAGGAGCGCGTCCAGATCCGCACGGCGGAGCTGAGCCGCGCCAACGAGGAGCTCCAGCGCGAGATCCGCGAGCGCAAGCAGGCCGAGGAGCAGAAGAAGAAGCTCGAGAACCAGCTCCTGCATGCCCAGAAGATGGAGGCCATCGGGACCCTGGCCGGCGGCATCGCCCATGACTTCAACAACCTGCTGCAGGCCATCTCGGGATACACGCAGCTGCTGCTGATGCGCAAGGACTCGAGTGACCCCGACTACGGAAAGCTCGAGGTCATCCAGAGCTCCACCCTGAAGGCCAGCGAGCTGACGAAGCAGCTCCTCATCTTCAGCCGCAAGATGGAGAGCAAGCTCAAGCCCCTCGATCTCAACCACGAGGTCATGCAGGTCTGCAAGATCCTCCAGCGGACGATCCCGAGGATGATCACGATCGAACTCAAGCTTGCCGAGAACCTGAAGGTCGTCAACGCCGACTCGGCGCAGCTCGAGCAGATCCTCATGAACCTCGGCGTCAACGCCCGGGACGCGATGGCCGACGGCGGCACCCTCACGTTCCAGACGGAGAACGTCTACCTCGACCGGGGCTACACGACCTCCATGCTGGGTGCCACCCCCGGCGAGTACATCCTGCTCACCGTGTCGGACACGGGCCACGGGATGGACAAGGAGACCCTGCAGCACATCTTCGAGCCCTTCTACACGACGAAGGAGGCCGGAAAGGGCACGGGGCTGGGCCTGGCCATCGTCTACGGCATCGTCCAGAACCACAACGGCTACATCCAGGTCGACAGCCGTCCCGGCGGCGGGACGACGTTCCGCATCTACTTCCCCGTCCTGAAGAGCGACGGTCAGGAGAAGGCCGAGGTGAAGGTCCCGCAGGAAGCACCGCGGGGGAAGGAGCGGATTCTGCTCGTCGACGACGAGAAGACCGTCCTGGACATCGGGCAGGACCTGCTGCGCCAGTACGGCTACGAGACCATCCTGGCCGACGGGGGCGAGAAGGCCATCGAGATCTACCGCAGGGAGAGGGACCGCATCGATCTCGTGATCCTCGATCTCATCATGCCCGGGATGGGCGGGCAGAAGTGCTTCCAGGAACTCCTGAAGATCAACCCGAGGATCAAGGTCATCATCTCCACGGGCGCCTCCGCGGAGGAGCAGGTCCGCGAGGCCTTCAACCCCCATCCCGTGGGCTTCGTGAGCAAACCCTACCAGCTCAAGGACATGCTGACGAAGGTCAGGGAGGTCCTCGACGCCAGGCCGAATTAGGCGTCAGGCTCCGGGAACATGCAAGGACCGGGAAACACCCGGTCCTTTTTTTGCCTCGAGCCCTTTTCTGAGGGTTTCTCCAGGGCATCCCCCTCCAAATCCTTACGCCTGATGCCCGAGGCCCGGCGCCTGCGGGCGCCCGCCCGCATTTGGCACGAATTCTGAATAAAAATATTGCTGGTTTGACATTTATGACCAAGGGCGGTCATTTTCCCCCGCCTGGGGCGAGGAAGACCCGGGAAAGGAAAGGAAAACAAGGCAATGAGGAAGATAACCCGTACGGCCGACAGCTACGATCTGGTCTACGAGCGCAGGAGGCTCGAGCGTTTCGATCTCCAGGTCCCCGCCAAGATCGAGGTGCTTTCCTCACCGGACTCGGCATCGGTCCTCGAACTCCTGACGAAGGACATCTGTGCGGGCGGCGCCTATTTCCCCACCAAGACGGCGCTTGCCGCGGGCACAAAGGTCAAGCTCGACATCCTGTTGCCGGTCCGGAATGTCGGCACCGACACGGACAGCACGAGGGGCCTGATCAAGGTCAACGGCACCGTCATCCGGTCGGGGCCCGCCGGGATGGCCATCGGCTTCGACGGGGGATACCTGATCACCCCGTTCCGCGAAGCCATGAACTGACTCCCGGTTCTCGGGACTGACGAAAAAAGCAGGGCGAAGCGCCCTGCTTTTTTTTGCCCATTTGCCAGCTTGTGCCCGGGCGGGCTTTTTCAGGCCCTGCCCTACCGTCGTACAGGGGGCCAAAGGAGGAGGGAAAAGCCCCCGCGAAGGCAAGCAGCCAAGGAGGGGGAGGCTGAATGCCTGCTGGCTCCGGTAGGGCTGGGGCGAGATTCGTTGGGACCGCGCGAGATTCAGAGCTTCAGAGAGAGGAAGAGCACGAGCGATACCGAAACCGGCGTATCACATTTGCACCTAATATAGCGGTTTCCACTGTGAAAAGCAATAGGTGGACGCAGGATTTTCTTGACACGCCAACCCATGGAAAAGAATGGTTTTTCTTTCAGGGGCGGCCTTGATCGGCCCGGAACAAAAAAAACTGGCAATCGGGCGATGATCTGTTAAAATTGCCACGCGTGCCCTGCGGGGGACCTCTTCGCGGTCAGGCCAAAGATTTGACAGGGGGCCGCATCCCCCATTTGTTCGCACCCGACGGTGTCCGATCCGAGAGGGATCACGGAGAACGAACCATGACCTACCCGAGCGAGACGATCACGGTCAAGCAGTACTCCACGGCGGTTGCCGCCAAGGGGGCCCTGCTCTTGAGCATCGTCAGTGTCGCGCACAGCTTCGTGCACATCCGAATCGGCGCCGTGGGGGCCAAGAACCTCGAGGTGGAGCGCCTCAATCTCGGCGAGTTCGTTCAGTTCGAGGGCGCCGACGGGTCGCTCTACGAGGTCCGTCTTCTTGCCGTGGAGGGGTTCGACACGGCGACGCTGATGGTGACCCGCATTAAATGAGTGCCGGGCCGTCGCCCGACGCAAGGCGCAGGCAAGACGCCTCTTACATACCGAAAGCTTCGAAGTTGAGAAGTTGGGAAGCTTGGAAAAGCGGAGATTCACGGTTGGTCGCACCCTATCCGGACTTCCTATCTTCCCAGCTTCAAAACTTCTATCCTTTTCCCGGTCACGGACCGGGTTTTTCTTGATGGGTGAGGTGCGATGGACACGCTCTTCGATACCGTGATGCTCTCCCGCCTTCAATTTGCCGCCATGGCCATGGTCCACATCTCCTTCTCGGTGCTGACCGTCGGGCTGGCCCTGTTCATCGCCGTGATGGAAGGCCTGTGGCTCAGGACGAAGGACCCCGTTTACTACGGCCACGCCCGCTTCTGGAGCCGGCTGCTGATTCTGAACTTCGGCATCGGCGTGGTCACCGGGCTCCCCCTGGAATTCGCCTTCGGCAACAACTGGGCGCCCTTCGCGGCACGGAGCACCTTCTTCGGCGAGATCCTCGGCACAGAGACCCTTTCGGCCTTCATGCTCGAGGCGGGGTTCCTGGGCGTCATGATCTTCGGGTGGAACCGGGTGCCCCCGAAGCTCCATTTCTTCTCCACCTGCATGGTCGTCCTCGGCTCCTCCCTCTCGGTGTTCTGGATCATGGTGGCCAATTCCTGGATGCAGTCCCCCGCCGGGGTCGTGGTCGACGGCGGGCGGATCATCGTCACGGACTTCCGGGAGGCCATCTTCAACCCCGACATGATGATCAGCACGGCCCACATGTATCTCGCCTGTCTCCAGACGAGCCTCCTTGTCGTCGGCGGGATCAGCGCCTGGTACGTCCTGAAGGGACGCCACACGGCGTTCTTCGCGCGGTCCTTCCAGACGGCCCTGATCGCCGCCCTCGTGATTTCGCCCCTGCAGGTCTGGGTCGGCGACGAGAACGGGCGTGAAGTGGCGAGACTGCAGCCCACGAAGCTCGCGGCCATGGAAGCCCACTGGGAGACGAACCTCCCGGGGCAGGGGGCCGCCTGGATCATCGCGGCCTGGCCCGACGAGGCGAACCAGAAAAACGCCTGGGCCGTCGAGGTGCCGTATGTCCTGAGTCTCCTGCTCACCCACTCGCCGACGGGCGAGGTGAAAGGACTCAGGGAGTTCCCCCAAGACCTGCACCCCCCCATCCTGCTGACCTTCTATCCCTTCCGGGTCATGGTCTTCGCAGGCTTCGCCTTCCTGGGCCTTGCGCTCTGGACGGGGTGGCGCTGGAAGAAGGGGGCGCTCACCGCCGAGCGGCTTGCGGGCGAGAGACGGCTTCTCTGGGCCTGGATGGCGGCGGGCCCGCTGGCCTGGGCCGCCGTGGAGGGAGGCTGGATCACGCGCGAGGTGGGACGCCAGCCCTGGCTCGTCTACGGCCTCGTGAGGACCGGCGAGGCCGCCACCCCGCTGCCGGCGGGGGCCGTCGCCGCCTCCCTGGCGGGCTATCTCGTCATTGCGGGCCTGCTCACGGCGGCGTTTGTCGCCCTGGCCGCGCGTGTGCTGGCGCAGGGGCCCGACCCCTCGACCCTCGAGCCCCCGCAGGCCCGCCCGGGCCATTGAGAGGAGGATGCCCATGGAAACCCTGCAGATCTACCTGCCCGACTACTTCTTCCTCGCCCTGGGGCTTCTGCTGTTCCTCTACATGGCCACCGACGGCTACAACCTGGGGCTGGGGATCTTCTCGCTGGCGGCCCGAAACGAAGAGGAGCGGGGGCTCATGATCCACTCGATCGCCTCCACCTGGCACGCGAGCCAGACCTGGCTCGTGATCCTGGGCGGCCTGCTCTTCGGCGCCTTCCCCGTCGTCTACGGGGTCGCCATGTCGGCCCTCTACGTCCCCGTCATGCTCATGCTGGCCGGGCTTGCCTTCCGCGGCGTGGCGATCGAGTTCTACCACGAATCGCCCAACCGCGCCCGCTGGGGCCTTGCCTTCGGGCTGGGGAGCCTCGTCGCGACCCTCGCCCAGGGGTTCACCCTCGGGGGGCTGCTGAGCGGCATGCCGGTGGTCAACGGGCAGTTTGCCGGCGGCTGGGGCGACTGGCTCAACCCCTTTTCGGCCCTGGTCGCCGCCGGCGGGGCCGCGGGATTTCTCCTGCTCGGCACCACCTACCTCGCCATGAAAGCGGAGGGGGAGCTCCGGGAACGAGCCCTGAAGGCGGCCGCGGTCGCGGCGTGGGCCGTTCTCGCTGGGCTCGCCGTGATCCTGCTGTGGATGTCCCTGCAGCACCGGGAAGGCCGCTTCTCCCTGCTCGCGCTGCGGCAGGGCCACTACATCTACCTCACCCTGCCCATCTTCCTCTTCGAGTTTGCCATGCTGCTGCGAAGCCTCAGGAGGGGGGAGCCCGACAAGCCCTTCCAGTGGAGCGTGCTGCTGTTCCTGACCCTCGTGGTCGGGATCGCCGCCGCCCTGTACCCCACGGCCGTCCCGCCCGGGCTGTCCATCTTCGATGCGGCCGCCCCGCCGCGCTCGCTCTGGTTCCTCTTTGCCGTGAGCGCCGTGCTGCTGCCCGTGATGCTCGCCTACAATGCCTGGGTGTACCTCGTGTTCCGCGGAAAGGCGGGGGAGGGGGACAAGCCCGGGCACTGATCCCGGGGAGGGGAACCCTTGAGCGGACCGGACGGCAGGGAATACGACGCGCAGACACTCGCCGATTGCGACGGGAGCGAGGGGAAACGGGCCTGCGTGGCCGTCGACGGCGTCGTCTACGACGTGGGCGCAAGCCGGCTCTGGAGGGGCGGCCTGCACATGAAGCGCCACCGCGCGGGCCGGGACCTCACCGCGGACATCGAGGCGGCCCCCCACGGCAGGGAGGTGCTGGAAAAGGTCCCCCGGGCCGGCACGCTGAAGCAGGCGGGCGCCGGGGGGGACGCCGTCCCGGCATGGCTTGCCGGGCTGCTCGACCGGTTCCCGTTCCTGCGCCGCCACCCCCACCCGATGGTGGTCCATTTCCCCATCGTGTTCATGTACTCGGCCACGTTCTTCGACGTCCTCTACATGGTGACAGGGGTCAAGGCCTTCGAGGTGACGGCCTTCCACTGCCTGGCGGGCGGGATCCTCTTCATCCCGCCGGCCATGCTCACGGGCTGGTTCACGTGGTGGCTCAACTACCTGGCCAGGCCCATGGCGCACGTCACCGTCAAGATGCGTCTGTCCTGGGTTCTCCTCGCGGTTTCTCTTGCGGCCTTCCTGTGGCGGTTCTGGATTCCGGGCGTGATGGACGAGACGGGGGCTGGACGATGGGTCTACATCGCGATGCTCCTGTCGCTCGCCCCGGTCGTGAGCGTCATCGGGTATTACGGGGGGGAGCTGACCTTCCCGACGGGGAAGGGAAGAAGTTAAGAGGGTAAGAGGAAAGGTCTTTCTCACCCTCTCACGTTCTTACCTTCTCACCTTCTGGTTTTCATTCCAGCAGGTCCGCCTGCTTCATCCGGGCCACGCGCATCCACGAGGGGTCGATCTCGTAGACCCAGTCCCCGTGGTCCCGGTTGAAGGCCCTCACGGTGTCGACGGGCAGCGGTGCCGAATCCTGCCCCGTGTCGGCGCCTGCCGGGGCTCCTTTCGCCGCCGCCTCGCCGCCGGGGAGCGCCTCGGCGCGGGCGAAGTGCCTTCCGTCCTTTTCCGCAAGCTCGATCCGGTAGATCGTCCCGTCCTTGCGGTGGAAGTCCAGCCGCGCAGGCCAGGCAATCGCCGCCAGGTCGTCTCTGCGGTAAACGTTGCGGACCGGGAACTGCTCGAGCGTCTTCAGAAGCTCCGTGACGGCGCGTTCGTCCTGCCGCTGCCTCTTCGGGATGTCCTCGAGGACGGGCCTGCCCTCGCGCAGGTCGAGGGCGAAGGCGCCCGAGCCGTTGCTGCAGGCGATCCGGACATAATCGCTCTTGCGGCCGGGCGGCAGGTCGCGGCGGATGTAGTCCGCGGTTTTCGTGCTCACCGCCGGCATTGCGTCCGTGCTGAGGTAGACCTGCTTTTCGTCCTCGAGCCGGACGTAGAACCCCGGGAACCCGGGCCGGTCCCGGCCGATGACGATCCCCGTCATCTTCTGGCCCGACTCGCTGAAGAAGCGGACCACCAGGCCCACCTTCTCCCCCGCAACACCCAGCGCCCCGTGGTTGCGCTCGTCGGCGGTCACCCGCTCGGCGCAGCGGATGTCGGCGATCGCCCTCACGATCCGGTTGATCTGCTCGTTGGAGACGGGGTAGTCGTGCTTGCCCGTGAGGAAGAACCGCTCGTCCCGGCGCTTGAAGGTGAGCGCCTCGTCGCCCTGCTTGATGTAGATCCCGTAGACCTTCTCCGGGTTGAACCCCTGGAGGATGTAGCTGCCCTCCTTGAGGGTCACCTCCTGGCGGTCTTCCATGATGCCGAGCAGGATCACGGCCCCGGTGAGCACGGCGGCGACGGCGGCGAGGATGATCAGATGCCTCGTTTCCATGGCTTCCTCTTGATCCATTCGGCCCGGCCGAGCAGGTGTGCGGCGAGCACCGAGGCCGGGATCAGCAGCACCAGGATGGGTCCCGTCAGCAGGATGAAGACTTTCCAGGCCGTGAAAAGACTCTCGACCATGGCGCGCTTCCTGTGCTGGAGGGCCGCCAGTTCCTCCTTCGCGCGCGCGATCTTCGCCTCCGTCAGCTTGCGGCTCCGGAGGATCTCCTCCTTCAGCAGGGACTCCTCGCCCTCCCGGCTCTTGCGGGCCAGGCTGGCCAGTTCTCTCTCCCCGGCGGCGATCTCGGCCCGCAGGGCGGCTGCGGTTGAGGCCGTCGCATCCTCGAAGTCCTCCTCCATCCGGTCGACGGCGCTGAAGGGCCGGATGATCCTGCCGCGGGCCTTGATGCTCGCCAGGGAAACCGAGCCCGTGAGGCCCTCCATCGTGGAGAGGACCAGGTCCGCGTTGCCGCCCGCCGGAGCCGCCGCGGCCAGGGGAGCCGTCAGCATGTCCACGTCGGAGAACACGACCACGGCCGGGGCGGTCTTGCCCGCGGCCGCCGGCGGTTTCGATCCTCCCGTCCCGGGCGCCTCCGCGGCCGCATCTGCCGCCAGGGCGCTCGGGAATCTTCCGGTGAGGCGAACCCCGAGGGTGACGGTCTCCTTCCCCTCCGAGGCACGCTGCTGCGGGTTATCGGCCCGGACGGTGAAGCCCGTCTCCGAGCTCCGCAGGAAAGCGGTCGCCGTGATCCCCGGGACCGTCCGGATCTGCAGCGCGCCGGCATTGAGAACCCGGACCTGGGTCACGCCGGTGCCGAGACCGTCTTCCCGGCTGATGGCCTTGCCCTTGAGCGTCATCGCGGTGGGCGGGCCCGCCGAGTCGCGCGGGGCGAGCCCCGGGTCGGCGGCGAGCACGTCCGGCGCCATCTCGCAGCCCCAGGCGGCAAGCAGGCGGTTGAGGTTCGAGGCGTTCCGCCCGGGCGTGTAGGCGCTCGACGCGGCGGCCGCGGAGGCATCGGCCGTGAAGGCGGGGTCCTGGAACACGACGAGCTTCCCGCCGCCCGTGACGTAGCGGTCCAGGGCCGCGAGGGTCTGTTCGGGGAGATCGCGGGGGTGGACGACCACCACGGCGTCGAGGTTCCGCAGATCCGAGTGGGGGGCGAGCATCGTCACGTCGTAGTGCGACTTCAGCGGCTCGAGGGCCGACGGGCCCTTCAGGCCGGCCTCCGCGAGGCCCGCCGCACGCGCCGTCTCGGCGGGATACGCGGCGCTCTCGAGGCTGACCGTGGAGAGGATCCCGATCCTCTTCTTCGTCCGTGACGTGGCGCTGTGGATCATCTCGGTGATGTCGTACTCGGCAAGCTGCTGGCGCACCGGCGAGAGCAGGGCGATGGCCTTCTCCTGGCCGAACTCGGTCACGAGAACGAGCCCGAAGTAGAACCGGTCGTCGCCGGCCGTGGGGATGGGGCGCAGGCCGTACTGGAGCGCCTCCCGTTCCTCGCGCGTATCGCGGCGGGGGTCGATGATCTCGAGGGTGATCTTCCCGCGGGAGCGCGACGCGTACTCCCGCAGCAGGTCCCGGATGTAGAAGAAGTAGTTGCTGTAGGACCGGAGGGAGTCGAACCCCTTCAGGGCCTCCGTTCGGGAATAGAACAGCTTGAGGCGCACCGGGTGCGTGATCCCCGCGAGGACCTTTTTCGTCTCGTCGGTGAGCGAGTAGATGCGGTCCTGCGTGAGATCGACCTTCAGCGCCCGGCCCGCCTTCGCGAGCAGGGTGATGGACGAGAAGGTGATCAGCGCGATGAGCAAGACGGCCGCGAGGACCTTGGCGTTCTTCTTCAGCATGACTCCCTTCGGTTGTCGACGACGAGGCAGGTGACGGCGATCAGGCCGGCGATGAGAATCCCGTAGAAGGAGAGGTCGCGGAACTCGAGCACGCCGCGCCGCATGGACTCGAAGTGCCCCGAGAGGCTCATGTTGGCCAGGGCCTCGATGAGGTACGCGGGCACGATGCCGGCAAGCCACGTCAGCACGGCCGGCGAGTCGGTGTAGGCCAGCAGGGCGATCATCCCGACGGAGAGCACGAAGCTCACGATCTGGCTGCGGGTCAGGGCCGAGCAGAAGACGCTCACGGCCAGGTAGGCGCCGCCCATCAGGAACGCGCCCAGGTAGCCCGCCGCGATCACGTAGGGGTCGGGGCTGCCGAGCCGGGAGACGGCGATCACGAGGGGCGCCGTGAGCAGCAGGGCCACGGCGAGGAAGAGCCAGCCGGCCAGGAACTTGCCGATCACGGCCTGGGCGACCGTGACGGGCTGCGTGAACAGAAACTCGATGGTGCCCGCCTTGCGCTCCTCGGCCCAGAGACGCATCCCGGTGGCGGGGACGAAGAAGATGTAGAGCAGGGGCAGGTTGTCGAAGAAGACCCTCAGATCCGCCTGCCGCATCTCGAAGAAACGGCCCTTGATCGTGAGGAACCCCGCAAGGAAGAGAAACACGACGAGGATCACGTACCCCATGGAGGTCGTGAAGTAGCTGCGGAACTCGCGCTTGAGGATCGCCCGGATGGTCTGCATGTCAGCTCCCGTTGGTGACTCTGCGGAAGAAGGCGTCGATCTTTCCCTGTCCCTTCTCCTTGAAGTCCTGCGGCGTGGAGTCCGCCACGATCCTCCCCTTGCTGATCAGGATGGCGCGGTTGCAGATCGTCTCCAGCTCCTCCATGACGTGGGTGGAGAGGATGAAGCACTTGTCGGCGGCCATGAAGCGGATCAGCTCGATGATCTCCTGCTTCTGGTTCGGGTCGAGGCCCGACAGGGGCTCGTCGAGGAGCAGCACCGGCGGGTCCCCCAGCAGGGACTGGGCCAGCCCCAGGCGGCGCTGGTAGCCTTTCGAGAGGGTCTCGATCCGGCGGTCCATGACGCCCTGCAGCGAGCTGATGGCGGCCACGCGCTCGATCTCGGATTTGTCGCGGGTCCCGTTGATGCCCCTGACGTCGCAGACGAACTGCAGGAACCACCGCGGGGTCATCTCCCCGTAGAAGGGGCACTTCTCCGACACGTAGCCCAGCACGCGGCGCACCTCGACCGGCTGGCTCCGGATGTCGAACCCCCCGACGCTGGCCGTCCCGCTGTCGGGCTCGATGAAGCACGACAGGATGCGCAGGGTCGTCGTCTTGCCGGCGCCGTTGGGTCCGATGAAGCCCACGATGTCGCCCTTCTTCGCCTCGAAGGAGACATCGTCGAGGGCGACGACGTCGCCGTAGGTTTTGCGGAGATTCTTGACGTCGATCATGCACGTATCCGGACGCAGCAGTTCCCGGAGACATATTGCAAAAGACCTGCCAAACTCTGCGGCTTTTTCGTTGCCGGGACGGGGGCCTTGTGGTAGAAGCGTGCCGATGCTGAACGTGGGGCTGACAGGGGGGATCGCAACGGGCAAGTCGACGGTGGTCCGGATGCTCGTGAAAAGGGGCGCGCGGGTCATCGATCACGACGCCCTCGTCCATGCCCTGCAGGAGCCGGGCCGGCCCGTGTGGCAGCGGATTGTCGAGGCCTTCGGCCGCGGGATCCTCGACGCAGGCGGGCGGATCGACCGCAAGAAGCTCGGAAGCCTCGTCTTCGAAAGCGAGGATCGCCGGAGGCTCCTCGAGAGCATCGTGCACCCGGCCGTTCTCGAGGAGGCGGCACGCGAGCGCGAGCGGATCGGGCGGGAAGACGGGCAGGCGATCGTCCTGTCCGACATCCCGCTGCTTCTCGAGGTGGGGATGCAGGGGCTCTTCGACCTCATCCTGCTGGTCTACGCCCCCCCGGAGGTGCAGATCGCCCGGGTCATGAAGCGAAACCGCCTGACCCGGGACGAGGCTTTGGCGAGGCTTGCGGCCCAGATGCCCATCGACGAAAAGCTCGAACGGGCCGACGTGGTGATCCGAAACGACGGCACGATGCGGGAGCTCGAAGAGCGCGTCGACGAGGTGTGGCAGGAGCTGCTTCTGCGCGAGCGGGAGAAAAGGCTGCGGGCGGGCGGGTGAGGCCGGCTGCCCGGGGAAGGGAACCCCCGGCGGGTGCTCGACCGCCAGGGGGTTTTTTTTACGCCTTCTTGGCGTTCTTGCTCCGGTACAGGCGCTCGTCGGCCTTCTTCAGCAGGGCGGCGGCGTCGGCCAGCCCGGCGTCGGCCGTGGTGGCGATGCCGCAGCTCACCGAGACGGGGATCACGTGCCCCCCGTGGGCCAGGTGCGTGGAGAGGAAGAAGGTCTGCAGGCGGTCGACGAAGCGGTACGCCCGGTCGGCGCCCGTGTTCGGCAGGATGACAACGAACTCGTCCCCGGCGAACCGGGCGACCACGTCGCTCTGGCGGCTCATGGCGACGAGACGGCCGCCCACCCACTTGAGCACCTCGTCGCCCGTGTCGTGGCCGTAGCGGTCGTTGATGTCCTTGAACCGGTCGATGTCGAGGAACACGACGGCGAGGTCCGTCCCGTAGCGCCGCGCCCGGTCGAACTCCCGGCGCAGGACCTGCTCCATCACCCGCCGGTTCAGCAGGTCCGTCAGGGGGTCCCGGAAGGCCAGCATGGCGAGCTTCTCGTGGGCCATCACGTTGGCCAGGCAGATGGAGACCTTCACGGCGAGCTGCCTGAGCAGGCTCGTCTCCATCCCCGGGGCGTAGCGCTCGGGCGATTCGTCCCCCAGGTTGAGGCTCCCGATGGCCCTGCCCTCGTAGGTGAGGGGCACGACGGCCAGCGATCCCGGCGGGAGGCGGGTCCCCTCCGGCATCAGGGGCGCAAAGCGCCCCAGGCTCTCGTTGGCCAGGATGGGCGCGGCGCCGTCCCCGACGATTTCCCTGAAGGTCCCCGCGTCGACCACCTTGAGCCTCTCCTCGAAGGTGCCTCCCGGGGTCATGCGGTCCAGGAGCCGCCACACGTCGTTGTCCTCCGTCATGGCGATCCAGACGCGGGGGACGCTGAACTTGTCGCGGATCTCGGTGAGGAGTTTCTCGAAGAGATCGCGGAAGTTGTGGATCGTGAGGATGCTCGTCTCGATCTCGAAGAACTTGCGGGCGACCTCCTCGTTGCGGCAGATGACCTGCAGAATCTCCTTCACGTCGTTCATGGAAGACCCTGATCCTCCCCGGGCGGGTTTTCTGTGCGGGCATGCATACTCGATCGCGCCGCCGATGACAATGAAAAAGTTCGCCCGCCCGCAAAAAAGCCCCCTGCCGGACGGGCAGGGGGCCTTGCGTTGCGTGGCGGAAGACTACTTCCTGAGCGCCTCGAGAATCTTCGGCACCACGTCGTAGAGATCGCCCACGATCCCGAAGTCGGAAAGCGCGAAGATGGGCGCGTTCTCGTCCTTGTTGACGGCGCAGACGACCTTTGCGCCGCGCACGCCCGTCATGTGCTGCACCTGGCCCGAGACGCCGAGCCCGACGTAGAGCTCCGGCTTGACCTGCACGCCCGAGAGCCCGATGCAGAGATCCTCGGGGAGCCAGTGCAGCTCCTCCGTGACGGGGCGCGTTGCGCCGAGCTCGCCGCCCAGCGCGTCGGCCAGCTCCCGGGCGAGCGCGAGGTCTTCCCTCTTGTCGAACCCGCGGCCGGCGCAGACGATGACCCGGGCCTCGGTGATGTCCTTCGCCACCTTCTCCTTCGGCTTGCGCTCCACGATCTTGACTGCCGACGGGGGCGGGGCGGGCAGCTCCCGCGTCCTGCCCTGCCTCCCCTCCTGGGGCGCGGCGGGCTCGACACTGCGCGGGGGGACCGTGACGATGACGGGCTTGGCCGGGGCGGCGAGTTTCTGGATCGCGGCGCCCCCGTAGGCGAGGCGCTCCATGACGAGCGATCCCGACCCCCTGTCGAAGGCCAGTGACGTGCAGGCGCTGCAGAGCCCCGCACCGAGCCGCGCGGCCAGGCGGGCCGCCGTCTCCTTTCCCCGCGCCGTGGCGCTGAAGAGAACCAGGTCGGGTGATCCTCCCCGGGCCTCCTGCTCGATGACGGGCAGGTGGGCCCCAAAGGGCTCCCCGGGGGCGAGGTCGGCCAGCACGAGGACCTCGTCGGCCCCGCGGGCGATACATTCCCCGGGCGTCGCCGACCCCCTCGGGACGACGGCCGTCACCGCCGCCCCCAAGTCGGGGGCCAATGACCGGGCGGCACCCAGCAGCTCGTGGGCCTGTTCCCTTGTCTCCGCTACGACCCAGACACCCGGCATATCCCCTCCCTCACTTGATCAAGCCGCTCTTGCGCAGCGAGTCGACGAAACGGGCGATCCCGGCCGCATCGGCCGCCAGCTTCTCGCCCGTGCGTTCCATGCTCGACGCCGTCATCGCCTCGGTCTTCAGCGCCCCCTCGAAGCGGCCGGTCAGCTCCTCTCTCCTGACGGCGGTCACCGGCTTCTTGCCGGCCATCAGCGTGTCCTTGACGCCCGGGATCCGGGGCGTGTTGATGTCGGGCAGCACCGTGACGAGCGCCGGCAGCGGCGCCTCGACAACCTCGATGCCGTCCTCGACGCGCCTCTCGGCACGGAGCACGCCGCCTTCGAGAGAGAGCTTCTGGACGAAGCAGACGCAGGGGATGCCGAGAAGCTCGGCCAGCCTCGGCCCCACCTGCTGGGCGTAGAGGTCGCTCGAGCCCTCGCCGCAGGTAATCAGGTCGTACTGCGGGATGCGCGTGCGGATGACCTCGGCGAGGATCGCCGCCGTCTGCGAGGGCTCCAGGTCCCGGAAGGACGGGTCGGAGACGAAGAAGGCCTGGTCCATCCCGCGGGAAAGCCCGTCCTTGACGCCCTTTGCGGATTCGGGCACACCGACGGTCACGCCGATCACGCTGCCGCCGCCTCCCGCATCGCGCAGGCGGACGGCCTCCTCGATGGCGTTGCGGTCGTACTCCCCGATCTTGTAGTCCACCGACGAGAAATCCAGCGCACCGCCGGGGCCGCGGCGGATGTAGGCCTCGTCGATGACCCATTTGAAGCAGGCCACGATGGTCGGCATGACAACACTCCTCAAGTGCCGTGCAGGCATCAGGCACCAGGCATCAGGCACCCGGTGTTTGGAAGTGAACGCTTCCTTTGACCCTGACGCCCAACGCCCAATGCCTCGAGCCTGTCCTATCTCAACACGTTGCCCGAGATCACCATCCGCTGGGCCTCCGAGGTGCCCTCGTAGATCTCGAGGATCTTGGCGTCGCGCATCAGCCGCTCCACCTTGGCGCCCTTGATGTAGCCGTAGCCGCCGTGGATCTGGACGGCCTTGGTCGTGTGGTGCATGGCCTTCTCGGCGGCGAAGAGCTTCGCCATCGAGGCCTCCTTGGTGAAGGGCAGCTTGTTGTCCTTGAGCCAGGCGGCATAGTAGGTCAGGAAGCGCGCGGCCTGCAGGTCCGTGGCCATGTCGGCGATCATCCACGCGATGGCCTGGTGGCGCGCGATGGGGCTTCCCATCTGGACGCGCTGCTTGGCGTACTGGATGGACTCGTCGAGGGCGGCCTGGAGGATGCCCACCCCCTGGGCGGCGATGCCCACGCGGCCGTGGTCGAAGGCGACCCCGGCGTTGGCCATGCCGGCGCCCTCGGCGCCCAGCAGGTTCGCCGCGGGCACGCGGCAGTCCTTGAAGACGACCTCCGAGGTCTGGGAGGAGCGCAGGCCCATCTTGTGGAAGTGCTCGCCCGGCTTGAGCCCCGGCGTCCCCTTGGGGATGATGAAGGAGCTCATCCCCTTGCGGCCCGCCGCCTTGTCGGTCCAGCAGAAGACGAGGTACGTGTCGGCCAGCGGCCCGTTGGAGATGAAGGTCTTCGTGCCGTTGAGGACGTAGGCGTCGCCGTCCTTGACCGCCGTCGTCGTGGCCGCCATGACGTCCGTGCCCGCCCCGGGCTCGGTGAGGACGAAGGCGCCCAGGTGCTGGCCCGTTGCCAGCGGCACGAGGTACTTCTTCTTCTGCTCCTCGCTGCCCAGGAGGTTGATCAGCATGCAGGCGATGCCCACATGGATCGAGACGGTGAACCCCGTCGAGGAGCACGAGCGCGAGAGCTCCTCCACGACGATGGCGTGGGTGAGGTAATCGGCGCCGGAGCCGCCGTACTGCGTGGGGATCGGAATGCCCATCCAGCCGCCCTCGGCGAGCTTCTTGAAGAGATCGGCGGGGTGGGCTTCCTTCTCGTCGATCTCCGCGGCGATGGGCTCCACGTTCTTCACGCAGAATTCACGGATGTTCTTGCGGATGAGTTCCTGTTCCTCGGTCAGCTTGAAGTTCATCGTCCTCTCCCTCCTTCTGGCTCGCAGGCCAAAGCCTGCTCCAATTTTGAGTTTTCAATTTTGAGTGATGAAAACGATTGCCTGCGGATTCCGGACGTGCCGCCCTGAATCCGGTCAGGCGAAAAGCGTCGCGTATCTCATGACACCGGCAACGACATACCGCAGTCGCGTCATTCCTGTGCAGGCAGGAATCCAAGACAAGACTGGATTCCGGGCCAGACCCGGAATGACAAGATGATGATGTTCAGCCAGTGAAGCAATCATTCAAAACTCAACACTCAAAATTCTAAACTTGTTCCTTATCCAAAGCGGAACTGCACCCCGGCGCCGCCCTCCGGGTAGCCCCACTCGAGCACCGCCGTGCCGCAGGCGATGCGGCAGGTGCCGCACTCGAGGCAGCCGTCGATGCTCAGCGTGAAGACCCCGTCGGCGCCCTCCGCGTAGAGGCCCGCCGGGCAGGCCCTCACGGCCGCCTTGAGCCGCGGGTCGCGCTCCATGCCCGGCCGGATCCGGATGTGGGGCGAGGGCAGCGGCTTGAAGACGTTGAGGCCCAGCTTGGCTTTGAGGTCGCTCATATCTTCGTGACCTCCTTCGCGTCGAGGAGGATGGTCCACAGCTCGCTGAGCGGCAGGTGCTTGCGCAGCGTCGTGAAGACGGGTGACTTGGGCCCCGCGGGGACGGCGTAGAGATCGCGCATCAGGTTGCCGATCAGCTCCGGGTAGTGGCCGAAGAGGTGCGGGTTCGCAAGCACCCGCTGCGCGTCCTTGAAGGTCTTGAAATCGTGCAAGACGAAGCTGTCCTCCAGGGACGCCTGGTACGAGGCAAGCGCCGCTGCGTCATATCGCCCCGCTTTTCTCGCCTCGATGACGGCCTTGGCCGCATAGTGCCCCGAGGCCAGGGCGTATTCCATGCCGCGCACGGTGAACCCGAGGTTCAGGGCGAAGCCCGCCGAGTCCCCCGCCGCGAGGATGCCGTCGCCGACGAGGCGGGCAAGCGACCGGTAGCCGCCCTCCGGGATCACGTGCGCGCCGTACTCCACGGTCTGCCCCCCGCGCACGAGGGGAGCGATCTCCGGCCTCGCCTTGAAGGCCTCGAAAAGCGATGGCGCGTCGCCCGCGGCTTCCTCCTTTGCAAGGTCCTCGATGGAGACGACCAGGCCCAGGCTCACGCTGTCGGCGTTGGTGTACAGGAAGCCGCCGCCGAAGAGGCCCTTCGTGATGTCGCCGGCGTACAGGTGCGCCGCCCCCTCGCCGTCGCCCACGCCGAAGCGGTCGTTGATGACGGCGGGGTCGAGCCGGATCACCTCCTTGATGCCCACGGCGTAGTCGTGCGGCCGCCCGGGCGGCCGCAGGCCGGCCTTCTCCGGGATGAGGGAGAGCACCCCGTCGCAGGCGATGATCGCGTCGGCGCGGAGCTCGTCGCCCCCGGCGACGACGCCGCAGACCCTGCCGTTCTCCCTGACGAGGTCCGTCACGAGGGTCTTGGCGAGGATCATCCCGCCCCTCTCCTCGACGCGCTCGGCAAACCAGCGGTCGAATTTCGAGCGGAGGACACTGTAGCTCTGGGGCCTGTCGGCCCGCAGCTCGCTGCCGGTGTAGTGGAAGGTGAAGGAGCGGTTGCGGGCCATGAGCGTGGCCCCCTCGCGGACGATGGCCCGCTCGAGGGGGGCCCCATCCCAGAGGCCGGGGAAGAGGTCGCGGACGGGGTTCAGGTAGAGGCGGCCGCCGGAGACGTTCTTGGCGCCGGGGTAGTCGCCGCGCTCGAGGACGACGGCCTCGACGCCCTCGCCGGCCAGCGTCCACGCCGCCGCCAGCCCGGCCAGCCCCGCACCCACGATGATGACGTCGAACTTCTCCATCGCATCTCCCCCTTGAACCCTGCTGCGATGAACGCTACTGACATACCCTTTTTCCGAAGGAAGTTCAACCCTAAAGCACGAAATTGCCTGATGATTCCGCGCGGTATGCTTCTTGCAAAAATATCCGGCACCTCAGGCGCACGAGCCTGAAAGACAAGGTTTTTTTCTGGGCGCGGGCCATACCCGGCGCGGCAAAGCGTCAATTTTCGGATGTCGCCCCCATAGAAAGGAAAAGGCCGTGGATGCCAAGAATCCCATCGCCAACCCCCTGGTCGTCCTGCGAGAGGAGTTCGACGACTGGGCGATCCTCTTCGACCCCGACACAGGCAACGCCTTCGGCCTGAACCCCACGGGCGTCTTCATCTGGAAGCTCCTCGACGGGAAGCACGACGCCGACGCCATCGTCGGCAGGCTCCGCGAGGAGGCCGACGACGTCCCCGACGAGGCCGCAGAACATACCCGGCAGTTCATTGCGGCCCTGGAGCAGCAGGGTCTTGTCGGCTATGAGGTTCAACCGTGAGAAGCGGATATTCCATCATTCCATTGCTCCAGGAGCCCGGGGTGTCCTTATGCGCCTGATGCGCACCCCGAAAAAGATCGACATCGACATCACGAACCGCTGCAACCTGCGGTGCCGCTACTGCTACCACTACGAGAGTGCAGGCGACGCAGGCGGCGACCTCCCGGCATCGGAATGGCTCCGGTTCTTCGAGGAGCTGGGCCGCTGCGCGGTCACGGAGGTGACGTTGGCCGGGGGCGAGCCCTTCATCCGGGAGGACTTGAAGGAGATCATCGGGGGGATCGTCCGTAACCGGATGCGATTCCAGATCCTGAGCAACGGAACGCTGATCGACGACGACATGGCGGACTTCCTCGTCTCGACGAAGCGCTGCAACTACGTCCAGGTCTCCATTGACGGCTCCATGCCGGAGAGCCACGACGCCATGCGGGGCAGGGGGAGTTTCGCGAAGGCCATGCAGGGCCTCCTGACCCTTCGGCGCCGCGGAGTGTGCACTGCGGTGCGCGTGACCATTCACCGCAGGAACGTCCGCGACCTCGAGGCCATTGCGAAGCTTCTCCTCGAAGATATCGGCCTCGGCTCGTTCGGGACCAATGCAGCGGGCGCGATGGGCCTGTGCCGGAAAAACGCCGAGATGGTCCAGCTCACGACGGAGGAGCGCGTACTCGCCATGGAGACGCTCCTTCGCCTGACAAGGAAATACAACGGGCGGATCAACGCCATGGCGGGGCCGCTGGCCGAGGCCAGGGGCTGGCTCGAGATGGAGGAAGCCCGTTTCGAGGGGAAGGAGTCGATGCCTAACCGCGGCTTCCTGACCGGATGCGGCTGCTACCGGTCGGGCCTCGCCGTGAGGGCCGACGGCGTCATCACACCCTGCACGATGCTCTCCCACATCGAGCTGGGGCGGATCAACCGTGACGATCTTGTCACGGTCTGGAGGGACCACGAGGCGCTCAATGCCCTGAGACGCAGACAGGAGATCCCGCTTTCCCGTTTTTCCTTCTGCGAGGGCTGTCCCTACTTGAATTATTGCACGGGCAGCTGCCCGGGCCTCTCCTACACGCTGGTCGGCGAGGTCAACCATCCGAGTCCCGACGCCTGCCTGCGGAAATTCCTCGCCGAGGGCGGGAGGCTGCCGGATCGGGCCCTGTTGTGCTGAAATGGAAACGGGACAAATGAAGAAAACCCCCGGTGAGAGGCTTATTCTCGCCCTCGTCCTGGCGGTGCTCGCGGGCGCGCTCTATGCTCTCGCGCCCCCGGGACTTGCATCCAACGAGGAAGGCGTTCAATACGTGCAAATCCAGAACTTCGCCCTGAACGGTTCCCGCGAGATCGCCTGGCCGGGGTTCAGGCTCGGGTTCGAGGCGAGGGACCTGGCGGGACAGGGGGGCTTTTACGAGGCTCGGGGCGGAGAAGTCTACGCGACGCCGCCCCCGCTTTTCCCCTGGCTGGCAAGCCTGTTTTACCCGGTTTTCGGTGAAAGAGCCGGGGATTTCGCTGCGATCCTCTTCGTGTTTCTCTCGGCTCTGGTCCTGGGCCTGATTCTCGACAGGCTTATGAAAAGGGAGAGTCTCTACTGGCTTCTCCTGGCCGGATTCCTGTTCGGATCCCCCGTGCTCCTGCAGGCCTTTCAGCTCTCGGGGATGTCCCTCTCGCTGCTGCTGATCGTCTCGGCGCTCTGGATCCTCATGGACCATTTCGGGGGCAATCCCTCCTGGGTGAAACTGTTCCTCGCTTCGGTACTGGTGGGAGCGTCGGCGCTCGTCAGGATCGAGTGCCTGGCCGTCGTCTTTTCCTTCTATCTCTGCACCGCGGTCGTCCTGTTCGCGCAGAAACGCCAGGGCGATCTGTGGACGGTCTTTGCAGGCGGGGTCCTCTGCCTGGTCGCGCTGGTCCTTCATGACGTGCTGCTGCACGGCCGGTTTCCGGGCCCCTACCTGGAACTGGTCCTGCCGTTTTATGCGCTTTCACCGGTGCGCACGGCCGCCCTCGCCGGTGCCGCCGGTGCCGCCTGCGCCCTGTTCGTACTCTCCCGCAGGGAAGGGATCCGCCCTGTTCTCAGGGCGGTCATGTCGGTACTGTCCGTGCTGGCGGTGCTCGGCGCGGTTGTCGTCACGGCTGCCCGCATCAGCGTCGCCCCTCTCATGGCGCTGTTCCCCGCGGTTCTCTTCGTCTTTTTCGGCTTGCCCGGGAGGCTCGGGCGGCTGAAACGGGGCGAGGCTGCCCTGGAGGGAATCGTGACGGGGACCGTCGTGCTGTGTCTCGCGATCGGCGCCGCGGTCCTGCATCCGGGACCATGGATCGTGATGACCGTGTGGCTGCCGATCGTTCCCCTCGTCATTGTCCTGATCGCACTGGAGCGGGAGACCCTCCTGTCGGCCGTCGGCATGCGCCTCGTGTTCGCTTTTTTCTGCGGGGTCGCTCTTGTCAACGGGATTCAGGAATCGAGGAACGGAATCTTCAAGTACAAGGAGTACAACGCCGGGCGGATCTCGTTTCTCGAGAGGCACACGTCCCCGGGAGACGTCATCGTGTTCGGGGACCCGGGAAGCCTGGAGCACGCGGGCCCGCTCTTCTTCGGCAGGGCGATGGTCGTTGCGGCGCACCCCCGCGATCTCGACCGATTCGCAGGGACGGCAGCCGGCAGAGCCGGATCTGCAGCGTTCGCCTGGACGGCCAATCCTCGGTGGGTGCGGGGCTACAACCCGTATGCCGAAGAGGCTTTGCCGGCCTTCCCCTTCCCGCCGGGGGCGAAGTCCTGCTGCCGCGGCACGTGCAAGGAAAGAAACTATTATCTGGTCAGGCTGGACACACGGGCTGCGGTTTTCGCCGGTTCCGGCCAGGGAGGATGATGGACGTGAGTCAACATCAGACGGCGCCTGTCCCCGCAGGCCGTGGCGGGGTGGTCACGGCAGCCCGCCCTGTCCCGTCTCTCAACACGCTTTACTTTTACCTGACCGAGGGGTGCAACCTCCGGTGCCGCCACTGCTGGATCGAGCCGCCGCATCAGTCTGCGACGCGGCAATACCCCGCCGTGGAGCCGGAGCTGTTCCGGCATATCATCGACCAGGCAAAGCCCCTGGGACTCACGTCCGTGAAGCTCACCGGCGGCGAGCCTCTCATGCACCCGCGCATCGGGGAAATCCTCGCAATCCTCCGCGACGAGAGACTCCGCTTCAACATGGAGACCAACGGCGTCCTGTGCACGCCGGAACTGGCACGGGAACTCGTCCGTTCGGGGATGTTCCACGTGTCCGTGAGTCTCGACGGGGCCGACGCCGAGACCCACGAGTGGGTCCGCGGCGTGAAGGGCTGCTTCGACGCCGCCCTTCAGGGGATTCGGAACCTCGTCACGGCCGGCGCCCGGCCGCAGGTCATTATGACGCTGATGCGGAGAAACGCAGGCCAGATCGAGGCGGTCGTCCGCCTGGCCGAGTCCGTCGGCGCATCGTCGGTGAAATTCAACATCGTCCAGCCCACGGCCCGCGGCGTGAAGATGCACGAGGCGGGGGAGACTCTGCCGATCCATGAGATCGTCAGGATCGGGTCCTGGGTTGAAGACGAACTCTCTGCGGGCACGAAGCTCCGCCTTTTCTATTCCCACCCCGTTGCGTTCCGGCCCCTGGGGAAGATCTACGGCCGTGAGGGGTCCGGCTGCGGGGTCTGCGGCATCCACGGCATCCTGGGCGTGCTGGGAAACGGCTCGTATGCGCTCTGCGGGATCGGCGAGACGGTGCCGGAGCTCGTCTTCGGCCACGCCGCAAAGGATGCCCTGGCCGATGTGTGGAGAGAAACCCCCGTGCTCAACGAGATCCGCGAGGGCCTGCCGCGGCGACTTGAGGGCATCTGCTCGGAGTGCCTCATGAAAGGCGTCTGCCTCGGGAGCTGCGTCGCCCAGAATTATTACCGGAGCAGGAATCTCTGGGCGCCGCACTGGTACTGCGAGGAGGCGAGGGCACTGGACCTCTTCCCCGGTATGCGTCTTGCTCCCCCAACGGCACGGAACAGCGTTGCACCACGGCATGCCACGCGACAGGCCTCCGGGCAGGAGGGAGAAGCCCCGACATCGCTCGGCGCGCAGGGATGCGCAGTCGATCATCCCTGGAATCCGATTCGTTCGGTCAGGACAGGGCGCGCATGAAGACGAAGTTACGCTACGAAGCGCCGCTTCTCGTCGACATGAAAGGGCGCGACATGTGCGGCGAGTTCATCACTTGCGCCGTGGGGGCGAACCGTGCCTTGGGGCCCAGCTGCACGGAATACATCCGGTGCAACACGGGGACTTATGCGGAACGCTGCGATTCGGGCTTAAATGCCTGCGGGTGTGATTCCTGCTGTCAAACCGGATCCGGTTACACGACAACAGCCGGGTTTCCCTGGGTATCCGGTTGCCAGTGCATTCCCGGCAGCCAGGCACTCCTGAATTGCCAAGGAGGAGGTTATACGGGATCCGTTTGCTCGTACGGCGACTTCGCCGGTGACAATGTCTGTTCGACAGGTTCGAGTGTATATAGCTCTTCCATACAAAATTGCGTCAGTGGAATCTGATCCATGCGCTGCGGCTTGCCGAAGGCCATGCCTGGGGGATTGAGCCCGGCGGCGACACCGGGGCGCGGGCCGGCAGTTTACCCGCCTGCCCGGTCTCGAGATGATGCGATTGGATCAGACAAAGTCGCCTGCTCCTCTCGGTGCATCCGATGCGAGCCGTTTCTCTCCCTGGAGGCTGAACGGTGAAAGCAAGACTTCGTTACGAACCCCCGCTTCTCGTCGACATGAGGGCCCGTGAACTCTGCGGGAAATTCAGCGCCTGCTTTTCCGGAGGCTACGCCGGCGCCGGGATGAGCTGCTACGAAGACTCCTCCTGCAAGTCCGGCACGTATGCCGAGAGGTGCCAGACCGGCGTGGGAGCATGCGGATGCGATGCCTGCTGCCAAACCGGCTCTCTGTATCAGCAGACGGGAGGGTACGTGTGGACGGAATGCGAGTGCAAACCGGGAAGCCAGGCGCAGACGAACTGCAACGATGGGTCATACACGGGCGGCCCGTGCACGAACTACGGTAATTTTGCCGGGGGAAGCACCTGCAGTCTCTATGGGACCTACGTCTACTACTCGTGCGGCACGCAGAACTGCTGCGCGGGGGCCTGATGCGACGGATGTACGGGTTTCAACTCTCTGACGGCCAGACCTGGGGGATTGAGCCCGGCGGCGACACCGGGGCGTGGGCCGACACGTTTGCCCGCCTGCTCGGTCTCGAGCCCCTGCGGCGCCTGCCGGAGGACACGATCCGCCTGGAGAGGGTTCCGCCCCCGTCGGGCCCGGAAGACGTATGCCGCAGCGCCCCGCACGGGCGCGGGGGGGAGGGCTGGCATCTCCGCACCTCTCCGCTTCTGGAAGTCTGGCGGCATCCCTCCCTGCGTGAGATCCTCTGCGGGCTTCACGAGACGCAGGATTTTTCCCAGGTGAAGGAGCAGATGCGGTGCGCCCTCTTTCCCGTCTACGATCAGACCGTGCGCCGGGGCGGTCTGCCGCTCCACGGCGCCCTGGTAGGGCAGGGCGGCCGGGGGGTTCTGCTCGTCGGCCGCAGCGGCGTGGGCAAGTCGACGGCCTGCCGCAGGCTGCCGCCGCGGTGGGACGTCCTCGGCGACGATCTGGCCCTCGCCGTGCGGTTGCCCGGGGGAGGGTTTGCAGTCCATCCCCTTCCCACGTGGAGCGCCGTCGGACAGGCTGCGGGAGAACGGACGTGGGACATCCGGCGGGGCCTTGGCCTCTCGGCGGTCTTCTTTCTCACCCAGGCCGCCGAGGACGAGATCCTCCCGGCGCAGAAGGCCATGGCGACGGTGCTCTTGACCGATGCGGCCATGACGATCTTCCAGTCCGTCAGAGTGAGGGAGCGATCGATGGAGAAAACGCTCCTGGCCGGCAATGTCTTCGCCAACGCCGCCGCCATGGCCGGGTCGGTGCCGGCCTACATCCTGCGCCTGAGTCTCACGGGGCGTTTCTGGGAGAAGATCGAAGAGGTATTGGAATTGGAAAATGGGGACAGTCCCCTTTTTCGGTGCGAGACCGGGGAACAGAAATCGGCATGACCGGAGCAGACGAAAAGAACAGGAATGCTGTCTTCTGCCGCGGCGACAGCATGCGCCCCCTGTTTCGGCCGGGAGACCGCATTGTCTTCGTCCTCTGCCGGGTCGAAGAGCTGCGGAGGGGCGATGTCATCATCTTCACGCCGCCGGGGGGGGAGGAGCGGGTCGTCCACCGCGTCGTGTCCATCGATCGTCACGGGGTCCGGACACGGGGAGACGCGAATCCGCATGCGGACCCTTGGGACGTGAGGCAGGAGGAACTCGTCGGCCGCGCCGTGGCCATCGAGCGCGGCGGCAGGGTGCTCCCCGTCGTGGGCGGCCGGGCGGGGCACCTCATCGCCTCCTGTATTCGTATGGTCAGGAAGGCGGATCACATCGCATCCCACGTGCTGAGTCCCTGCTACCGGGGGCTGGCCCGCAGCGGGCTCTTTCGGGCCATGCTTCCCGCCGCCCTGAGGCCGCGGGTCGTCACCTTCGAGCGGGAGGGAACCCGGGAGATGCAGCTGTTCCTTGGGAGGCGCGTCATCGGGCGGCGCCCCGCTGGCGCCGGCGCGTGGACCATCCGCCGGCCTTTTCGTATCTTTGTCGATGAGCGGGCCCTGCCGTGAAGAAAATGGGGACAGTCCCCCTTTTTGGCGGCATGATTCTGGCACCGAACTAAATCAAAGGGACAGTCCCCTTTTTCCGTCTAGCCATGAAAACCTGGATTGAATATCTTAGAAGCGGGCTTGCGCGAAAGGCGCCGGAGGACCGGCTCGCCGAGGGGAAGACCTCTGCGGGCATCGTCGAGAACCTGCGCCGGCACCTCCCCTTCTTCCGCCGGCACTGGAAGAAGGCGTCCCTGGGCGCAGGCTTCATCCTCCTCAACGCCGCGATGGCCTTCCCCATGCCGCTCGTCTCGCGCTTCGTCATCGACGACGTCATCCTGGGCAGGCAGCTGGCGCTCCTGCCCTGGGTGCTGCTCGTCATGGCAACCCTGGCGCTGTTCACGCGCGCCGCGGGCCTTTTCCAGAGCTGGTTCTTCCTTCGCTACAGCCAGGAGATCACCCTGGACATCCAGAAGCAGGTGCTGGACCACTCCTTCAGCCTGCCCAAGGCCTTCTTCGACCGCAACCAGGCGGGTTACCTCATGGCCCGCATGACGGGCGACATCGGCGGCGTGACCTGGTTCCTCTCGGGCAGCCTCGTGGGCATCCTCACGAACATCCTGTATTTCGTGGGCGGGCTCGCCCTCCTGCTCTGGCTGGAGTGGCGGCTCGCGCTGGCGGCCCTGGCCGCCGTGCCGGTCTACCTCTTTGCCCTGCGGCGCTTCTCCGACCGGATGCACGCCCTGAACCACGCGGGCAACGAGGAGAACGCCCGGTACATGAGCGGCTTCCAGGAAACACTCGACGCCATCCCTCTCGTCAAGGCCTTCGCCGCCGAGGATCGGGCCGTCGGGAAGATCATGGCCGGCCTGCGCGGGGTGTTCCGGCTGTCGGCGGAGCGCTCCGTCGTGGCATCCGTGACCGGCCTCGCCCTCTCGTCGACGCCCAGCCTCGTGAACTTCGGCGTCTTCGCCGTGGGCGCCTGGTGGGTCATCACGGGGCACTGGAGCCTGGGTTCCCTCTTCGCCTTCCAGGCCTACCTCGGCCGCGTCTTCGGACCCGCGCAGTCGCTCGCCTCGACGGGGCTGCAGATGCAGAGCATCCGGGCCTCGCTCGAGCGGCTCACGGCACTGCTCGACGTCGCGCCGGAAACGGGGGGCGGGCATCGGGTCGAGTCCCTCCGAGGCGAGGTGGAGTTCCGCGATGTCTCCTTCGCCTACGACCCGGCGAACCCCGTCCTGAAGGGCGTCAGCTTCCACGTGCGGGCGGGCGAGCGCGTCGCCGTCGTGGGGCCCAGCGGCGCGGGCAAGACGACGCTGCTCGGCTTGCTGCTGCGCTTCTACGCCCCGACGGGGGGCGAGGTACTCTACGACGGCAGGCCCGCCGCGGACTACGACGTCCGGTCGCTCAGGCAGCGGATCGGCTACGTCGCGCAGAGCCCGGCCCTGCTGTCCGGCACCATCGGCGAGAACCTCCGCTACGGAAACCCCGGGGCGACGGACGGGGAGATCGCCCGCGCGGCCCGAGTGGCGGGCATCCACGATTTCATCGAAAGCCTGCCCGACGGCTACGGCGCCAAGCTGGGCGAGAAAGGCGTGAACCTCTCCGAGGGGCAGAGGCAGCGCCTGGCCATTGCAAGGGCCCTCGTGAAGAACCCGGACATCCTCGTTCTCGACGAACCCACGGCGGCCCTCGACGCCCCGACGGAGAAGTCCATCATCGAGGCGCTGCCCCGCGAGACGCGCGGCAAGACGATTTTCGTCGCGGCCCACCGGCTCTCGACGCTCATCGGCTGCGACCGCATCCTCGTGCTGAATGAAAACCGCCTCGTTGCCGCCGGGACGCACGCGGAGCTCATGCGGTCGTGCGAGACCTACCGCGCGCTGTTCGGCGGCCAGCTCATCCCCGAGGGGAAGGGCAAGGTGATTCCCTATGAAAGTTTCCGTCGTCATACCCGTCCATAACGGGGAGCGATACCTGTCGCAGGCCGTCGAGAGCGCCCTGGCGCAGACGCACCGGGACCTGGAGCTGCTGATCGTCGACGACGGCTCGACGGACGGCAGCCGCGCCGTCGCCGAGCGCTTCGCCCGCGAGGACGCGCGCGTCCGCGTCCTTGCGCAGCCGAACCGGGGCGTGGCCGCCGCGGGGAACCGGGGCCTCGAGGAGGCCCGGGGCGAATGGGTCGCCCGCCTCGACGCGGACGACCTGTTTGTGCCCGACAAGCTGGAGAGGCAGCTGGCCTTCGTCCGGCGGCACCCCGACGTGCGCATCGCGGGCACCCTGGGGCACTTCATCGACGCGAGGGGCCGCGTGCTCGGCCTCGTGAACGGCGAAGGGCCTTTCACGAGGGCCGAGTTCGAGGCGATGGCGGCCCGGGGAGAGCCCGTGTTTTTCGTCCACTCCTCGACGCTCATGCACCGGGAAACCGTTCTTGCCATCGGCGGCTACCGCGAGCGGTTCATCCAGGCCGAGGACATCGACCTGTGGCTCCGGATGGCCGAGAGGGGGCACCTGCTGCTGAAGATGCCGGAGCCGCTCGTGCTGTACCGGCTGCACGCAGAGTCGCTCACGATGTCGCGAAACGCCGAGCAGAAACTCCAGCACCGCTGGGTCATGGCCTGCGCCGGGGCGAGGGGGAAGGGAAGGGAAGAGCCCTCGCTCGAGGCGTTTCTCCAATCCGAGAGGCGCAGGCCCTGGCCCGACCGTGTGCACGGGGGCCGCCGGGAGGCGGGCGAGCGCCTCTACCAGCGCGCGGCCCTGCACTACGCCTGCGGCCGCTGGGCAGCGCTTGCGGCCTGCCTGTGCCTTGCCGCCTGCCTCAACCCCCGGCACGTGATTCCGCGGCTCTGGGACCGCAAGCTCGGCCCCGCGCTTGAGAGGCACCTGCCCGGTGAAACCCCAGTCCCGATTCCCCTGGCCGGGCGAGAGGAGGCCTGCCGGCATGCGCCCGGAACATGAGCTTCTGCTCTTCTGCGTCAGGTCCGCATTGCAGGGGAATGGGGCCGGGTCGATGACGTTCCTTCCGGAGGGATTCGACTGGAACCGTTTCTTGCGGCTCTGCGAGTGGCACAACGTGGCCCCGCTTGTCTGCCGGGTCCTTCCAACCGTTGTGAATGGTGCCGTATCGCCTGCCGCCGTGGACCGCCTCCGCGGGCTTTCTCACGGGAACACGGCGCGCTCGCTGTTCCTGGTGACGGAGCTGTCGCGCATCCTGGGCGCCCTCGAGGCCTCCGGCGTTCCCGCTTACCCCTTCAAGGGCCCCGCCCTGTCCGTCCTGCTCCACGGAGACCCGGCACGCCGGCAGTCGAAGGACCTGGATATCCTGGTTCCCAGAGAAAAACTCCGATGGGCCATCAAGGCCCTCGACGCGCTGGGGTACAGGGCACAAGGCGCAAGGGAGGGGGTGCGGCTTGCGGCCCACCGGCAAGCCGAGTACGAGACGGCCCTCCTGCGCCGCGACGGGAGGCTCCAGGTCGAGCTGCAGTGGGCCGTCGTCCCGGCCTATTTCGGCTTCGACCACGAAAGGCTGGGCATCTGGTCCAGGCTCGAGGCGAGAGCGTGGAACGGGAGCGCCTTTCCCGTCCTGCCGCCGGAGGAGTCGCTCCTGCTGCTCTGCGTCCACGGTGCCAAGCACCTCTGGTGCAAGCTGGGGTGGGTCTGCGACGTGGCGGGCCTGCTCGCATCGCCGGCACCCCCGGATTTCCGACGGGCCCTCGAGCTTGCGGAGCGTTGCGGCGTGAAGCGGCTCCTTCTGCTGGGGCTTCTCCTGGCCGGGCGCCTGGCGGGGGCGCGCCTGCCGCGGGAGGTCTCGGACCGGATCGAGGCGGACCTCATGGTCCTGGCCCTGGCCCGGCAGGCCCTGGCCGTCATCGCGTCGACGCCGGTGAACCCCGACGCGGACCCGGCGCGATACCTCTTCTACCTGAAAGCGAAAGACTGCCGGCGGGATCAGCTCCTCTTCGCGGGAAGGCTCCTGGCGACCCTGGCCGCCGGCGAGTGGAACCCGGCAGCCCTGCCCGACATGCTCGCGCCCCTCTACTACCTCGCCAGGCCCATCCACATGGCCGCCCGCCACGGCACGCCGGTCCTTCGGGCCCTGGCCCGCCGGTGAAGAACAATGCAAAAAATGGGGACAGTCCCCATGTTCGTGCCGAGGTGAAAGACAAGATGCCGAGAACCGCGAGGAGACTGGAGGGCGGACTGATCTATCATGTCATCAACCGCGGGAACGACGGAAAGACCGTGTTTCACAAGAGAGCCGATTATGCGAGTTTTCTGGATTTGATGGTTACGGCGAAAGAGCGCTGTCCGCTAAAGCTATTTGCCTTTTGCCTCATGCCGAATCATTTTCATTTCGTCGTCTCGCCTGACGATGGGGACATGCTGAGTTCCTGGATGCAGTGGTTGATGACGACACACGTCCGTCGTTATAATCAGCACTACGAACGATGCGGGCATCTCTGGCAGGGAAGATTCAAGAACTTCCCCGTTCAGGACGATGAGTATCTGCTCGTTCTGATGCGGTACGTGGAAGGCAACCCCGTTCGTTCCGGGCTGGTTTCGACTGCGCGGGACTGGCCATGGTCCTCCCACGGAGAGAATGCTGGGGACTTGCCGAGACACTTGACGGACCCGTGCCCACGGGTCCTGCCGCAGAACTGGACGCGGTACGTCGACACCCCCTGGTCGGGTTCGACGCTCGAAGACATCAGAAAGTGCGTGAACCGTCAAAGACCCTTCGGAGCGACCGACTGGAAAACAGAAATCAGCCGGAAACTCGATCTGAAGTCGACAGCCAGGCCAAGAGGGCGACCCAGAAAATAAATAGGGACTGTCCCCATTTATTTCGCGGGCGAATGCGCCTCCAGGTCGCCGGGGCGATTGAGATTGGCGAACAGCCTCCCCTCGGGGTCGAACCGGCGGATTTCCTCGACGCGGATTTCCCGGGTCCTGAATTTCCGAAACAGCAGGGACACCTTGAGCTCGCCCCTCTCGATCTGCGATTCGATGACGGGGAGGCACGCGCGGGAATAGACCGCGTGGAGCGACTCGAAACCGTTGGGGGTGACGGGGACCACCAGGTCGTAGCCCTGTGCCTGTTCGATCATGTACCGGATGAATTCCCCGTTCAGGTGGGGCATATCGCAGGCCGAGACGAAGGCCTGACCGCAGGTCGCGTGGAGGAGCCCCGCGTGGATGCCCCCCAGGGGCCCCCTGTCGCGGAAGATGTCGGTGACGATCCGGGCGTCGAACTCCAGGTAGTCGAGCGGGGTGTTCGTGGAGATCACGATCTCGGAGAAGAGCGTGCGGTACACCCCAAGGGTCCGGTCGATGAGACGCTCGCCCCCGACCTCGAGGAAGGCCTTGTTGATGCCTCCCATGCGGCTCGCCCTGCCTCCGGCGAGAATGATGCCGGTCAGTTCCTGCAAGGACGTATCCCCCCTCACCTCAATCCTCTCCCGCCAAGGGAGAGGACGATAAAGGAAAGGTTGTTCAGCGGCAGTGGTTCAGGACGTCGACGATGACCTCCCTCGTGTAGTCCTTGAGCCTCCAGGTCTTTGCGAGTTCGACGGCGTTGTCGGCGATCTTCCCGATGTCGTCCTCGGGAATGCCCCCTTCCTTCAGGGACACGGGGCTCTTGATCGTGCTGAACCAGCCCCTGAGCGCTGCGATGCCCGCCGCGGCCGCCTTTGCGTCGTCCGTCTCGGCCGCCCCGAAGAACTCCCTCGCGAGACGGGCGAAACGGGCCGGCTTCTTTTTCGCCGACCAGGTCATCCAGCCCGGCAGCACGATCGAGAGGCCCGCACCGTGGGCGATGTCGTAGAGGGCCGACAGCGAGTGCTCGATCATGTGCACGGGGAACCCCACGATCCCCATGCCTGCCGTCGTCAGGCCGTTGAAGGCGAGCGTCCCCGACCACATGAAGTTCGCCCGCGCGTCGTAGTCGCGGGGATCGGCGAGCGACTTCTCCGCGGCCTCCATGATCGTTTTCATGAAGGCGTAGACCATCCGGTCCTGCAGGGGGCTCTCGCCGGGCTCCGTGTTGGTGAAGTAGCCCTCGAGCATGTGCGTGACGATGTCGACGGCGCTGTAGGCCGTGTAGGCCGGCGTGACGGTGTAGAGGACCTCCGGGTCGAGAATCGACGTCTTCGGCTGGATCAGGGGTGAGCGGACGCTGAACTTCTGGCGCGTCTCGTCGTTCGTGATGACGGCTGCGGCATTCATCTCCGAGGCGCTGGCCGACATGGTCAGGACGACGAGGACGGGCAGGGCATCCTTCACGAGTTTCGTGTAGACGAAGAACTCCCAGGGGTCGTGATCCGCCTTCACGCCGGCGGCGATTGTCTTGGCGGTGTCGATGACGCTGCCGCCGCCCACGGCGAGCACCGCGTCGACCTGCTTCGCGCGAGCCAGGGCGATGCCTTCCTTCGCCTTGGAGAGCAGGGGGTTGGACTTCACGCCGGGGAGCTCGACGACGTCGACGCCCGCCTCCTTGAGGGAGTTCAGGACCTGCTCGTAGACGCCGCTTGCCCGCACGCTCCCCATCCCGTAGACCATGAGCACCCGGCCGCCGAAGCGCTTGACCTCGGGCCCGATCTTGGCGATGGAGCCTTTCCCGAAAATGATCTTCGTGGGGTTCTCGAAAACGAAGTTCTGCATGGTGCGCCTCCCGGAGCAGGCAACGGGCGTCAGGCAACGGGCGTTGGGAAGAGCCCTTTCGCCCCGGATTGCCTTTCGTCCGCCTGCGGCGTGATTTCCCGTTTTCTATATCTGTTAACGGCCCTCATCCGCAAGCGGGAACTTTGCGTGCGCGCCGCACCGGCCCGAGATAGGGCTTGATAAAATTCCGCCGCAGGGGTACAAAAACGCTCGATCACCTTGGAGGAAGGGAAATGTACTGGGAAAAAGAACTCGAGACCATGCCGCGGGAAAATCTGGAGGCCCTTCAGCTCGAGCGGCTCAAGGCGACCCTCAGGCAGGCCGCGAAATCCCCCCACTACGGCAGGGTCTACAAAGAGACGGGGTTCAGCCCCGATGATTTCAGGTCGCTGGCCGATGTGCCGAGGCTTCCCCTGACGACCAAGGACGACCTCCGCGAAAACTGGCCCTACGGGTTTCTGGCCGTGCCGCGGGAGGAACTGGTCCGCATGCACTCCTCGTCGGGGACGACGGGCCGGGCGACGGTCATCTTCCACACGGCGAAGGACCTTGATGCCTGGACGAACCTGGTGGCGCGCTGCATGTACATGACGGGCGTGCGCCGCTCCGACGTCTTCCAGAACATGATGACCTACGGGCTCTTCACGGGGGGGCTGGGGTTCCACTACGGGGCGGAGCGGATCGGCTGCCTCGTCATCCCCGCCGGGGCCGGCAACAGCAAAAGGCAGATCCAGCTCATGCGGGATTTCGAGACGACGGTCATCCACATCATCCCGAGCTATGCCCTGCATCTGACCGCCGTCTTCGAGGAGCTCAAGGTCGACCCCCGGAAGGACACGAAGGTGCGGATCGCCTTTGTCGGGGCGGAGCCGCACACGGAAAAGACCCGCAGGAGGATCGAGGAATTCTACGGATGGAAGGCCTTCAACTCCTACGGCCTCTCCGAGATGAACGGGCCCGGCGTGGCCTTCGAGTGCCCGGCGCAGAACGGCCTGCACATCTGGGAGGACAACTTCCTCGTCGAGATCATCGACCCCGACACCCTGAAGCCCGTTCCGGACGGCGAGGAGGGCGAGCTGGTCATGACGACGCTTGCGCGCGAGGGGATGCCGATCATCCGCTACCGCACGAAGGACCTCACCCGGATCATCCCGGGGCCCTGCGAGTGCGGCCGGACCCACCGGCGCATCGAGCGCATCAAGGGCCGCACCGACGACATGATGATCCTCAAGGGGGTCAACATCTTCCCCATCCAGATCGAGAAGAAACTCATGGACATCCCCGGCGTGGGGACGAACTTCCTGATCATCCTGGAGCGCAAGGGGTTCAACGACGAGATGATCGTCAAGGTCGAGGTGGCGCAGGAGTTCTTCGACGGGGACCTGCTGAAGCTGCAGAAGCTCCAGCGACGGATCACGGACGAGCTCAAGGCCGACATCCTGATCACCCCGAAGGTCGAGCTCGTCGAGCCGGGAAGCCTCCCCAAGTCGGAGGGGAAGGCGGTGCGGGTGATCGACAACCGGAAGGACTGAGCCGCTGTGCGGCAGGCCCCAGGCGACAGGCATGAGGCATCAGGCTCCGGAAAGAGATGACGGGACGGTTGCCTGCAGACTGCGGCCTGCGCCAGGGTGAGAGATCGGGACCTGCAACCGCCACTTGGAAGAAATTGTCAGCGGCTGGCGATTCATGTGCAAGAGAGGTGCCCCATGACCGTGCATCAGATCTCCGTTTTCGCAGAGAACAAGCCCGGGCAGCTGGCGAGGCTGACCGGGATCCTGAGCAGGGCGAAGGTGAACATCCGGGCCACGACGATCGCCACGACGGCCACCTTCGGCGTCATCAACCTCATCGTGGACGACCCGCAGAAGGCCATCAAGGCGATCAAGAAGGACGGGATGATGGTGACGACCAAGGAGGTCATCGCCGTCATCATCGAGGACAAGCCGGGCGGCCTCGACAAGCTCACGCAGATGCTCTTCAAGGAGAACATCAACGTCAACAACGCCTACGGCTTCGTCCTCGACAGCTGGAAGACGGCGGTCTTCGTCGTCGAGGTGGATGACATCGCGAAGGCCCAGAGGCTGATCGAGAAGGCCGGGTTCAAGACGCTCGACGACGACGCCCTCTCGGCGGTCGAGCCGTTTCACTATGTAAAATATTAGGGGATGGAATACTGGAATGATGGAGCAATGGGTTGATCAGGAAATCTTCACCCGGGATTCCAATACTCCATCACTCCAATGGGCAGACATGCAGTAGATCGAGGCACAGAATCGAAGAGGAATACCAGCATGGCTAGGCAGGACAAAGGGCACTTCGCGGCGAAGCACCCCGGTGCAACCGTGAAGAAGGAAGTGGCGGAACTGCTGAAGAAGAAAAAGGTCGACGGCGCGATGACGTGCCCCCTGGCGTTTCAGGCGGCGAGCGAGCTGAACCTCACGCCCGCCGAGGTCGGCCTGGCGCTAGACCTGCTGGAGATTCCCATCAGCAAGTGCCAGCTGGGTCTGTTCGGCTATTCGCCGGTCAGCCGGATCCTCCAGCCGGCGGATTCGGTTCCGGAGGAACTCGATGCGGCCATCCGGGCCGCGATGAAAGACGGCCGGCTCCCCTGTGCCGCCGCGTTCCGGATCGCCGCCGACTTCAAGGTCGCGAAGATCCGGGTCTCGTCGGCCTGCGAGAAGCTGAAGATCAAGATCAGCGCCTGCCAGCTCGGCGCGTTCTAAAGAACGGCTGAAGGCTAAAGGCTAAAGGCTAAAGGCTAAAGGCTAAAGGCAATGGATTCTTTTCCTGACCCTTTGCCCTTAACCTTTTGCCATTTGCCTTCTTCAGAGGTACGGCTTGAGCGCTTCGTAAAAATACCCTGCCATGATGCCGTAGCCCGCATCGTTGGGGTGGATGGCGTCGCTCATCTTCCCGGGGTTGCCGAGCAGGCCCTTCAGGATGTCGGGCACCAGCACGGCCCCCGTCTCTTCGCAGACCTTCCGGTACTGCTCCTGGAACCCCCTTCCCCAGACGGGGACGTCGAGCCCCCCCACGATGACGAGGGCCCCCCGGCCCTGGATGGCCGTGATGATCGCCTTGAGGTTCCTGAAGGCCCGGTCGCGGTCCTGCCGGTTTTTCAGGTCGTTTCCCCCGAGGGTGATCAGGACGATGCACGGCGAGCGGTCGAGGACATCGCGCTCGAGCCTCGCCAGCGCGGTGTCCGTCGTGTCGCCGGGGATGCCCGCGTTGATGACGGGACGGCCGATGCGCCGCGAGAGCTGGGAGGGGTAGTCCATGCCCTGCGAGGCGCCCGTGCCGTAGGTGAGGCTGTCGCCGAAGCAGATGATGTTCTCGCCCGCCGGCCTTGCGTTCTTCACGGGCGGGGGAGGCGAGAGCTGGCGGTACCCGAGATAGACGGTGAGGATGACCGCCAGTGCGACGGCGCCGGTTTTGACGAGCTTCATGGAAGCGTGTTACGGGTTGCTGTCCAATCTTGTCAATGGCCGGGCGGGATTCTGCACTGCGAAGTTTGACGCGTTTTGGTTAACCGATCTTCGCGAAGCTGAGCGTCCGCAGCGCAAACTGTTTGAGCCCGAAGGGCGAGTTTTTGCGTCTGCAGTGAAGCGAGCGTTAGAGCGGTCCAAAACCGTCAATTCGCAGAAAGAATTCCGGTCGGACAATCGCTTCTTATCCTTTTTCCTCCGCGTAGCGGGCCAGGGTGAAGAGCATGTCGGCGAGCCGGTTCAGGTACTGGTGGATCTCGGGGCTGTTGAGAAGCCCCTTGTGCTTGAGCTCCGCCGCCCGGCGCTCGGCCCGGCGGATGACCGTCCGGCCCACGTCGATCTGCGCGGAGACGGCGTTCTTGCCCGGGTAGACGAACTCGCGCGGGAAGGGGACCTCCTCCTGGAGCCTGTCGATGAGGTCCTCGACGCGGTCCACGTCGGCCTTGCCGATCCGCTGCGCGAGCTTGCCCATGTCCTCGGGAAGGGTCGACATCTCGGCGCCCATGACGAGGAGGTCCTTCTGGACCTGCAGGATGATCTCCTTGATCCGGGGGTTGCCCGTCATCCCCCGCGCCACCCCGAGGACGGAACTGGCCTCGTCGAGCGTCCCGTAGGCCTCCGGCCGGGGATCAAACTTGGGGATCCGCTGACCGCCCAGAAGACTGGTCTCTCCCGTGTCGCCCTTCTTCGAGAACTTCATGCCCTGCTCCTTTCGATGAACTTGCCGACGATCGTCAGCATGGTTTCGCGGTTCCGCTTCGCGCCCTCGAGGATCGTCTCCATGGTGAGGGGAGTCTCCACGACGCCGTTGCCGTAATTGTCGACGGAACACAGGGCGGCATAGGCAAGCCCGAGCTCCTTCGCGACGATCGCCTCGGCGGCCATGGTCATCCCCACGATGTCGGCGTAGGCGGCCATCATGCGGATCTCGGCCCGGGTCTCGAGCCTCGGGCCCTGGGTCTGCCAGTAGACGCCGCGCTCCACGACGGGGATCCCGCAGGCGGCTGCGGCCTCGATGAGCCGGCGCCGCACGTCCTCCGAGAGATCGGGCGTGATGTGGACGGGCCGGTCGGCAAAGACCGTGGGCGTGCCGGCCAGCAGGATGAAATCGTCGGGCACGACGATGGAGCCGGGCGGCAGGTCCTTCTTCAGGGATCCCGTCGAATTGACGCCGACGACGTCGCGGATGCCGAGGGCCTTGAGGGCCGCGAGGTTTGCCTGGTGTTGGATGCGGTGCGGCAGGACGTACTCGCCGGGCTCGTGGCCGTGGCGCGCGATGTGGGCGATTTCCCGGGATACCCAGACGGTGACCCGCCCGAACTCGTTGACCACGTGCTCCTTCCGGAGCCCCCGGAAGGCGCTCGTCCCGTGCAGGACCGTCCCGGAGATGATGCCGATGGGCGCCATGGGGTTCTCCTTCTTCCTGGTGCCTGACGCCTGGTGCCCGACGCCTGTGCTTTCCTAGCAGAATCGGCGGGGCCTGTCAAAAAAATCGTGCCCCGGAGGGGACGCCTGCAGAACGCCCGTCAGTGCCCGCGGATCCGGCATCCCCGAGGTGCGCTTGACTTCGCCGCCGCATGATGGCATAGTTGCATTCAGAACAGCAAGGGGGTAAGCCCATGAGCGATGAAAACGTCATCCACCTCAGCGAAGGAACCTTCGACGCCGAGGTCTTGCAGTCCAGCCAGCCGGCCCTGGTCGACTTCTGGGCCCCCTGGTGCGGGCCCTGCCGGGCCATCGGCCCGATTCTCGAGGAACTGGCCGGGGAGTACAAGGGCCGGATCAAGGTGGCCAAGGTCAACGTCGACGACAACAAGAAGCTGGCCGGCGATCACGGGGTGATGAGCATCCCCACGATGATCCTGTTCAAGGACGGGAAGGTCGTGGACAAGGTCATCGGGCTCGTGCCGAAGGAGAGGCTCAAGGCCCTGCTGGACAAGGCCCTGTAAGAAAAACGGTTGATGGAGGCCCCTGTTTGCGCAGGCGGGCCTCCATTTTTTTATGCGGCGGGTGAGCATGCAGACAAACGGGATCGGAAGCGCCACGGCAAACAGACGCGGGCTGCTCGCGGCGGCCCTCCTCCTCATCCTGGCGGTGTCCGTGAGCGGCTGCGCCTGGTGGGATTCGATCTGGGGCAAGGAGCCCCGGGTCCGGCCGACGCCGGAGGGTCTCTACCAGCGCGGGTTCGAACACTACAAGAAGGGCGACTACAAGAAGGCGATCGAGGTCTTCTCGCGCGTGCGCGACGAGTATCCGCTCAACCCCGTGGCCCTCATGGCGGAGCTGGGCATCGCCGACGCCTACTTCGAGAACGAGCAGTACGTCGATGCCTCGGTGGCCTACGGCAGCTTCGTCGAGCTGCATCCGACGAACCCGAACGTCCCCTACGCCATGTATCAGCTCGGCATGTGCCACTATCACCAGATGCAGACCATCGACCGGGACCAGACCGAGACGCAGAAGGCCCGCAAGGAGTTCGAGCGGCTCATCGCCCGGTTCCCGCAGAGCAAGTTCGCGATCATGGCCGAGAAGAACCTGCGCGAGGTCAAGCAGCGCCTCGCGGAGCACGAGTTCTACGTCGGCGAGTTCTACTACCGCACCAAGAAATACGACGCGGCGCTCAAGCGCTTCGAGCTCATCCAGCGCGAATACGCCGGCCTGGGGCTGGACTACAAGACGAACCGGTTCATCGAGGAGACGAAGCTCCGGATGCGGGAGGAGCAGGACCGTAAGTCCAGAGAGGCACAGAAGGCCGAAGAGGCCCGAAAGGCGAGGGAAGCGAAGGAAGCCAAGAAGGCGCCGGAGAAGACCCCGGAGAAGACCCCGCCGCCCGGCAAGTAGCTCAGCCGCGCTCCGACAGGCGCTGCAGCACGGCGAAGGCGGTCCTCTCCGCCTCCCCCGACGTGTCCGCCACGAGATGCGATTCCCCGGGGATCTCGTCGATCCGCTCGAAATCCCCTTTCTGGGCCTGGAAGATCTCCCAGCGCCCGTCCGAGATGTCCCCGCCGCCCGATTCCCGCTTTCGCAACCGCTCCTCGACAATCGCCTCGGGGCAGGTGCACTCCACGAGGATCGCCTCGGCGCCGGCCCGGCGTGCCGCCTCGAAGGCCCGCGAGCGCTCCTCGCGGCTCTTGTAGGAGCCGTCGAGGATGACGGCGCCGGCGGTCTCGAGTTTCTCCAAGGCGATCTCGAGGGCCCGCGCGTAGGTCCTGCGCGAGACGTCCGCCGAGTAGATCCCCTGCCCGAACGCCTCGTAGCGGTGCTCCGAGGCCGGAATACGGAGCATCTCCTTCCGCACGGCGTCGGTCTGGACGATGTCCGCCCCGACCAGGGGGGCCAGCGCGCGGGCGAGGACGCTCTTGCCCGTCCCCATGAGGCCGGCCACGAGGATCAGCGTCTTCTTCGCGGGCCGCGCCGCGTAGGCGAAGGCCAGGTCGAAATACCGGGATGCCGCCCGGGCGGCTTCCTCCCGCTGGGCGGGTCCGATGTGCGGGTCGTCGAGGCGGAAGCTCGTCACCTTTCCCCGCACGTAGGCGTAGTAGCAGCGGTAGAAATCGAGCAGGCGCCGGACCTCCCCGTCGCCGCTGTGGCGGACGTAGGCATCGACGAAGGCACGCGCATGGCCGGGGTAGCCGTTGTAATCGAGGTCCATGGCAAGGAAGGCCGCCTCGGCCGCCACGTCGCCGAAGCGGAATCGCTCGTTGAACTCGATGCAGTCGAAGATGATGATGCCGTCGGCCAGGCAGATGTGCTCGGCGTGGAGGTCGCCGTGGCAGTCGCGGATCCGGTGCTCCGCCACGCGCTTTTCGAACAGCGGCCGCTCCCGCTCGAGGAAGCGGTTGACCCAGCCCCGCAGGAATTCGTAGCGCTCGCGGGGGATCGTCAGGCCGATGTAGCGGGCCGTCTGCTCGAAGTTCTCGTCGTGGTTGTACAGGATCGTCTCGATCCCGCCCATCTCGTCGATCCGGCCGCCCGTCTCGGCCCGCCGGTGGAAATCGGACACCTTCGCCGCGACGGCGTCCATGGTCTCCGGCGGGACCTTGCCCTCGGCCAGGAGCCTCTTCAGCATCCTGTCCTGGGGGAGCCTTCGCATCACGACGGCGTACTCCACGGGCCGCCCGACCCCGAGGGCGGGGGTCCCCCCGGCGTCCTCCCCGATGGCGGCCACCTCCAGGTAGGCCTCCGGCGCCAGCCGCCGGTTGAGCCGCAGCTCCTCCTCGCAGAAGCGCTTTCTCTTTTCGAGCGTCGTGAAGTCGAGAAACCCGAAGTCGACGGCCTTCTTCACCTTGTAGACCCGGTCCCCCGCGATGAAGACGAAGGAGATGTGCGTCTGAACGAGTTCCACCGACGGGGGCCGGTGCGGGTAGAAACCCGGTCTGGACATGGCCTCGACGAGCTTGGGGTGGGTCATGGGGAGGGCTTTCCTACCTAAACCATTTCTTCCTGCGGCCGAAGGGGCCTGCCGTGGAGCGAAGCAGGCGGGTGATGAGCCCTTCATTGGATTTGAGGTCGTAGACGCCGCTTGGCTCCTTTGCGGCCTGCTCGCGCTCGATGTCTTCGAGGCTCGGGTAGTTGGCCAGGTCGTCGATCAGGATGCGCGGCTGCCTGTCACCTTCGCGGCTGACGCGGCTTGCCTGCGGTGCCGGGGGGGAAGCCTGCCCCGCGGCCCTGGCCAGCACCTCCTCGCGGCGGGGGAAATGTCTCAGCACGGGCGGCGTGTAGGCCTGCCTCTTGAGGCCCATGAGGGCTTTTTCCATGATGGCGGCGTAGCTCTCCCCGGTCTTTTCCTTTTCCTCGGCGAGGATCGCACGGGCCTCCTTTGAGAGTACGACGGTGAAGGAGCTCTTTCCCTCGGATTTCTGCTTCTCTCTCCAGCGCCTGATTCTATCTGCCTCTTTTTTCATGCCCTTTCACCGTTACAAGTAACATCGGCGACGTTTCTTGTAACATTGGTTGCTTCGTTTCGCAAGGAAAAAACCGTCTACTTTCCCTTGAAGTCCGGCTTGCGCTTCTCCATGAAGGAGACAAAGGCCTCTCTGAGGTCCTGCGAAAGCATGAGGACCATGTTCTTGTGCTTGGCAAGCGACATCCCGTCGGCTACCGGGAGGTGGCGGCTCGCGTTGAGGACCTCCTTTGTCGCCTGCACGGCCAAGGGGGCGTTGGCCGCAATCTCGAGCGCCAGTTTCCTGGCACCCGCCATCATGGCGGCCCCGTCGGGGTAGACGGCATTGACGAGGCCCATCGCCTGCGCCTCCTTCGCCGTGTAGAACCGCGCCGTGAAGGCCATCTCCCTCGTGAACCCCTGGCCGATGACGTGGGGCAGCCTCTGCAGCACGCCCATGTCGGCCACCAGCCCGATGGCGGCCTCGCGCAGGGAAAACGAGGCGTCCTCGGTGCAGAGCCGGATGTCGCAGGCCGAGACGATGTCCAGGCCCCCGCCGATGCACATGCCGTTGACGGCGGCAATCACGGGCTTGGGGCAGGCCTCGATGCCGTCGCAGCTCTCGAAGAGGGCGCGGAGCTTTTCGGGGAACTCCAGGCTCGACTTGGCGGAGCCCTTCAGTCCGGCGGCCGCGAATTCCTTGAGGTCGAGACCGGCGCAGAAGGCCTTGGCCCGGCTTGCCAGGATGATCACACGGACCTCGTCGTTCGCGCCCAGGTCGCGGAAGGCCTGCGCGATCTCGGCCGAGAAGGCCAGGCTCAGGGCGTTCATGCTCTCCGTTCTCGCCATGGTCACCGTGGCGACATGGTCTTCGATGGCAATTTCCAGATTCTGATAGGCCATGCGTTTCCTCCCCCCCATCGGTCTGTTCAGTCCGTTCCGTCGTTCTTTTCGACGGATTTTTCTCACCTTCTCAACTTCTCACCTTCTCACCTTCCATCTCTTCCCGGTGCTTCCCCGAGAGCTGGCCGCAGGCGGCAAGGATGTCCTTGCCGCGGCTCTGGCGCAGGACGGCCGTGAAGTGGTGATCGACGAGGACCTTCCGGAAGGCCTCGATCGCCTTCGGGTCCGGCGCCTTGAAGGGGGAGCCCGGGAACTCGTTGAAGGCGATGAGGTTGAACTTGCAGCGCAGGCCCCCGAAGGTTTTCACGAGGAGTTTCGCGTCGGCGGGCGAGTCGTTGACGCCGGCGATGAGGATGTACTCGAAGGTGATGCGCCTTCGCCTCGGCATGGGGTAGCTCTTGCAGGCGCGGACGAGGGCCTCGATGGGGTATTTCCTGTTGATCGGCATCAGCTCGCTGCGCCGCCGGTCGTCGGGGGCGTTGAGCGAGACGGCGAGGTTGACCGCCGACTCCCTCCCGAGCCGCTCGATGCCGGGGGCGATGCCGCAGGTCGACAGGGTGATCTTGCGCGTCGACAGCGAGAGCCCGTAATCCGACGTGATGATGGCGATGGCTTTCAGGACGCTGTCGTAGTTGTCCAGCGGCTCGCCCATGCCCATGAGGACGAGGTTGTTGATGCCCCTGCCTTCCTCGGTACGGAACTTCGCCTGCACGATCTGGTCGACGATCTCCGAGGCCCGGAGGTTGCGGTGGAAGCCCGAGCGGGCCGTGTAGCAGAAGGCGCACCCCATGCGGCAGCCCGCCTGGGTCGAGACGCAGAGCGTCCAGTGGCCCGCGCCGGGGATGAGGACGCTCTCGACGAGCAGGCCGTCCTCGAGGCGGAAGAGGATCTTCTTCGTCGTGTCCCCGGAGGTCTCCGTCCGGACGATCTCGAGGCTGCCGATCCGGGCCTTTTTCGCCATCTCGGCCCGGAACTCCTTGGAGAGGTTCGTCATCTCCTCGAACGACGAGGCCCCCTGCTGGTAGATCCACTTCATGATCTGCCGGGCGCGGTATTTCTCCTTCCCCAGCTCGGCAACGAAGGCCTCGATCTCCTCGAGGGTCATGTTTTTCAGATCGGCTAATTGCATGGGACTTCCGGAGCACGGCGGAATGCGCCACGAAACCATTTTGCCGGCTCAGAAGCGCGTTGCGACGGTTCTAATGCTCATTGCGCTGCGGCCGCAAAAACTCGCCCTTCGGGCTCAGACAGTTTGCGCCGCGGTCGCTCCATTTCGCAAAGAACCGTTCGCGCAACTGCGCTTCAAACGAGCCTTGCAAAACAGTTTCGCGGCTTACCCTATTTCTTGTTCTTTCGTGCAAGGCTGCGCTGCAGCCGCTCGGCGATGGCGTCGATGAAGCCCTCCGTTGTCACCCTGCGGTTCTTCGCGCTCTTTTTCGCCACGGCCAGCAGGTCGCCCGTCATGACGCCGGACTCCACCGTGCCGATCGCCGCCCGCTCGAGGGCGTCGGCGAAGCGGACGACCTCGGGCGTGCCGTCGAGCTGGCCGCGCTTGCGCAGGCCGCCCGTCCAGGCGAAGATGAGGGCCATCGAGTTCGTCGAGGTCTCCTCCCCCTTGAGGTGCTTGTAGTAGTGTCGCTGCACGGTGCCGTGTGCGGCCTCGTACTCGAAGCAGCCCTTCGGCGAAACGAGGACGGAGGTCATCATGGCGAGGCTGCCGCTCGCCGCCGCGACGAGGTCCGACATGACGTCGCCGTCGTAGTTCTTCAGGGCCCAGAGGAAGCCGCCCTCGGAGCGGATCACCCGCGCCGCCGCGTCGTCGATGAGGGTGAAGAAGTACTCGAGGCCCGCCGCCTCGAATGCCGTCCTCCAGCGCTCGTCGTACTCCTGCTGGAAGATGTCGCGGAACCGCGCGTCGTAGATCTTGGAGACCGTGTCCTTCGTGCTGAACCACAGGTCGATCTTCTCGTCCAGGGCGAAGGCGAAGCAGGCGCGGGCGAAGTTCCGGATCGACTCGTCGGTGTTGTGGATGCCCTGCAGGATGCCCGGCCCCTTGAAGTCGGCGATCTTCTGCCAGGCCGAGGCGCCCCCGGGGGCGGGCGTGAACATCAGCACCGCCGTGCCCGCGCAGGGGACGGGCATCTCCGAGTTGTCGTAGACGTCCCCGTAGGCGTGCCGGCCGATCACGATGGGCCGCTTCCAGCTCGACACGAAGGGCCGGATGTTCTTCACGAAGATGGGCTTGCGGAAGACCGTCCCGTCGAGCATCGAGCGGATCGTGCCGTTGGGGCTCTTCCACATCTTCTTGAGGCCGTACTCGGCCACGCGGTCCTGGTTGGGGGTGATCGTGGCGCACTTGACGCCCACGCCGTGCCGCAGGATGGCCTCGGCCGCCTCCACGGTGACCCGGTCGTCCGTGTCGTCGCGGTGCTTGACGTGCAGGTCGTAGTACTCCAGCTGCACGTTGAGCCAGGGGAGGATGAGCTTTTCCTTCACCATCGCCCACATGACGCGCGTCATCTCGTCGCCGTCCATCTCGACGATGGGGGTTTTCACGATGATCTTACTGAACGCCATACCGTGTCCTTTCCGATGCTATGACCGATCGCTGATGCAGGAAAATTGGAGTATTGGAATCATGGAATATTGGGTTTCAGGGTTTTCTTCAACAACCCATCGTTCCAGCATTCCAATATTCCATCATTCTGTCTTTTTCCCTTTCACCAGGTTGAGCGCCCCGCCGGCCAGCACGATCCGCCTCTGCCGCTCGGAGAGCGTGCAGGTGACGGTGAAGCTGCGCCCCTTGGTGGTGTTTCGGACCGTCAGGGGGCCCCCGGACCCGATGGCGTCGCGAAGGCCGGCGATCTCGAGGCCGTCGCCCTGGTCGAGAAGGTTGTACTCCGATTCGTTCTCGAAGACCAGCGGCAGGACCCCGAAGTTGATGAGGTTGGCCGCGTGGATGCGCTCGTAGCTCTTCGCGATGACGGCCTTGACGCCCAGGTACATGGGGCACAGCGCCGCGTGCTCCCGCGACGAGCCCTGGCCGTAGGACTGGCCGGCCACGATGACGTTGTGGCGCCCGTTGTCGCGGATCTTCGCCGCCCGGGAAGAGAACGTGGGGTCAAGCCCCTCGAAGACGAAATCGGCGTAGCGGCGGATGTTGGAGCGGTACTTCATCCGGGCCCCGGCGGGCATGATGTGGTCCGTCGTGATCTTGTCGCCCACCTTGATGGTGACCTCGCCGTCGAGGCTCCCGGGCAGCGGCCCGTTCTCCGGCGGGCTGCCGATGTTGGGCCCGCGGAGGATCTCGACGGAGGCCGCCTTTTCCGGGGGGGCGGGCTCGAGGATCATGCAGTCGTCCACGCGGAACCGCTCCGGCATGGGCACGGCGGGAAAGTCCATGCCGAGGTCCCTCGGGTCCGTGATGACACCCGTGACGGCGGCCGCCGCGGCCGTCTCGGGGCTCACGAGGTAGACCTCGGCATCCTCCGTGCCCGAGCGGCCGTGGAAGTTGCGGTTCGAGGTGCGCAGCGACACGCCCCTCGAGCCGGGGCTGTGGCTGCCGCCGATGCAGAAGCCGCAGGTGCTCTCCGTGAGCCTCGCCCCCGCGGCCAGCAGGTCCGCGAGGTAGCCGTCGCGGGCCAGGTTCTCGAGCACCTGCCGCGAGCCGGGCGTGACGATCAGGCTCACCCGGGGATGGGCCACGCGGCCGCGAAGGATGCGGGCCACCGTGGCGAGCTCCCGGTACGAGGAGTTCGTGCAGCTGCCGATGCAGACCTGGTCCACGGGGATGCCGGCGATCTCCCGCACCGTGCCGATGTTGTCCGGGCTGTGGGGCTTCGCGGCCAGCGGGACGAGCCCCGCAAGGTCGATGTCGACCACCTTTTCATACTCCGCGTCGGGGTCGGCGGCCAGCTCGACCCAGTCGGCCTCCCGCTGCTCGGCCGCCAGGAAGCGCCGCGTCATCCCGTCACTGGGGAAGACGGATGTCGTCAGTCCCAGCTCGGCCCCCATGTTAGCGATGGTGGCCCGCTCGGGGACGGTCAGGCCGGCGAGCCCGTCGCCCCCATACTCGAAAACGCGGCCCACGTTGCCCCGGGTCGTGAAGATCTCCAGGAGCTTCAGGATCACGTCCTTGGCCGAGACCCAGGGCGGGAGCTTCCCCGTGAGGTTGACGCGCACCACCCGGGGACAGGTCAGGAAGAAGGGCTCGCCGGCCATGGCGAGCGCCACGTCGAGCCCTCCGGCCCCGATGGCGAGCATGCCCAGGGCCCCGCAGGTGGAGGTGTGGCTGTCGGAGCCCAGGAGGGTCTTTCCCGGCCTGCCGAACCTCTCGAGGTGGACCTGGTGACAGATGCCGTTTCCCGCACGCGAGAGGCGGATGCCGTAGCGGCGGGCGACGGATTGCAGGTATCGGTGGTCGTCGGCGTTCTCGAAGCCGATCTGGATCGTGTTGTGGTCGATGTAGCTCATCGAGAGTTCCGTGCGCACCCGCCCGATGCCCATGGCCTCGAACTGCAGGTAGGCCATGGTGCCCGTGGCGTCCTGCGTGAGGGTCTGGTCGATATGGATGCCGATCTCGGTGCCGGGTTCGATCCGCCCCGCAACCAGGTGGGCCTCGATGAGCTTGTGTGTCAGGGTTTTCCCCACGACGTGTTCCTCTCGTCTCGAAAAAATAGAAGAGGCATAATACCGCCCAACCTGCATTTGTGCAACGGTGAAAATGTTGTAACCCGTCGCTTTCCCGATTCTTTCCCCGGTTTTGCCCTTCGGCCCGGCCGGGGGGTGAAAAAAAAGGCGAAGCGTGCTACAAAACGCAGAAATTGTGAAGCTGAGAAGTTGAGAAGCTCGGTTTGCACCCACGGCAGACCGGGGATTGCAAGATTCGCCGAACTTCTTGACTTCCCCACTCCGCAACGTCGCGGGCGGCTGGTGCCTTGTGAACGTCGCCCGGAATGACTCTCATTTCCCTGAGGCTGATCGAAGGAGGAAACAATGGCCGTCATCCTGATCCGATGGCTGATCCTCACCGCGGCGATCCTGGCGGCGGCCTACCTCGTCGAGGGGATCGTCGTGTCGGGTTTCTGGTCCGCCTTCTTCGCGGCGGCGATCCTGGGGTTTCTCAATGTCTTCCTCAAGCCCATCCTGATCATCCTGACCCTGCCCGTCAATATTTTGACATTGGGACTGTTCACCCTCGTCATCAACGCGGGGCTGCTCAAGATCGCCTCGGCGCTCATCCCGGGCTTCGACGTCCACGGCTTCTGGCCGGCAGTGATGGGCGCCATCATCGTCAGCGTCGTCAACTGGCTGCTGGGCACGCTGATCGCCGACCGCGGGGTCCCCGGGCACCCGGCGATGCACGGGCGCGGCGGTCCCGGGACAATCGACCTCGAGAAGAAGGGGGACCGCTGGGAATGAGTTCCCTCACGCCCGCCATGCGGCAGTACCTGGAGATCAAGGCCCGGTACCCCGACTGCATCCTCTTCTTCCGCATGGGCGACTTCTACGAGATGTTCTTCGAGGACGCCGTGCTGGCCTCGAAGCTCCTCGACATCACGCTCACATCCCGCGACAAGGGGAAGGAGGACAGCGTGCCGCTCTGCGGCTTCCCCTGGCACGCGGCGTCGTCCTACATCGCCAGGCTCATCGCGAAGGGGCACAAGGTGGCCATCTGCGAGCAGATGGAGGACCCGCGCCTCGCCAAGGGGGTGGTGAAGCGCGAGGTGGTCCGCGTCGTCACCCCGGGGCTCGTCCTCGACCCCGACAGCCTCGAGGCCAAGCAGAACAACTTCCTCGCCGGCATCGCCTTGCGGGGCGAGGCGTTCGGGCTTGCCTTCCTCGACGTCTCGACGGGCGAGTTCCGGGCCACGGAGTTGCGCGACCGCGCAGCCTTTCTCGACGAGGTGATCCGCCACGGGTTCCGGGAGATCGTCCTGGAGGAGGGCTCCAGGGACCCGCTGCTGGAGACGGTCCTGTCGCGCGAGCTCGAGGGCTGCGTGATCAACCGCTTCCCCCGGGACTGGTTCGAGCCGGAGGCCGCCCTCGCCATCCTGGGAGAGCACGTCGGCGCCGAGTCGGTCGCGCGGCTCGAGCCGGAGAGCCGCCCCGCCCTGATCGCCGCCGCCGGGGCGGTCCTGCGCTACGTCCGGGAGACCCAGAAGGAGGGCCTCGGGCACATCAACGAGATCACGGCCTACCGCTCGGAGAGCTTTCTCGTCCTCGACGAGACGGCGAAGCGAAACCTCGAGCTCTTCGTCACGACCCAGGGGGGCACGAAGGAGGGGACCCTCTTCCACGTCCTCGACGAGACGATGACGGCCATGGGTGGGCGGCGGCTGCGGTGGTGGCTCGCCTACCCCCTGCTCGACGCGGCCCGGATCCGGGACCGGCTCGCCGCCGTGGGCGAGATCCGCGAGGCCCACCTCGTGCGCCGGGACCTGCGCAAGGCCCTGGCGGGGCTCTACGACATGGAGCGGCTCGGGGCCCGGATCTCCCTCGGGGTGGCCAACGGGAGGGACCTGGCGGCCCTCCGGGCCTCGCTGCGGACCCTGCCGGGGCTCAAGGCCCTCCTGGCCGCATTCGAGACCCCCGTGCTGGCCGCGATCCGCGAGGGGATCGACGAGATGCCCGAGACGCTGGAGCTGCTCGAGCGGGCCATCGTCGACGAGCCGCCGCTCGCTCTGCGCGAGGGGGGGATCATCCGGGAGGGCTTCGACGCGGAGCTCGACCGGATCCTGTCGATCGCGCGCGACGGGAAGTCGTGGATCGCCGCCCTCGAGGAAAAGGAGCGCCGGAGGACCGGGATCTCCAACCTCCGCGTGGGCTTCAACAATGTCTTCGGTTATTACATCGAGGTGACGAAGTCGCAGACGGGCTCGGTCCCCGCCGATTACATCCGCAAGCAGACCCTCGTCAACGCCGAGCGCTACATCAACGAGGAGCTCAAGGAGTACGAGCAGACCGTCCTGCACGCCGAGGAGAGGCGCCGCGAGCGCGAGTACGACCTCTTCGTGCAGATCCGCGAGCGCGTGGCGGGCCGGATCCGGCAGATCCAGAGAAGCGCCGCGGCGCTGGCCGATCTCGACGCCCTCGCGGCGCTGGCCGAGGTGGCCGAGAAGTACAACTACGTCCGCCCCGCCGTCGACGAGGGCGACGTCATCGAGATCCGCGACGGCCGGCACCCCGTGGTGGAGCGGATGCCGCTGGCCGAGGGCTTCGTGCCCAACGACGTGTACATGGACCGGGGGGCCAACCGCCTGCTCGTGATCACCGGGCCCAACATGGCGGGCAAGTCCACCTACATCCGCCAGGTCGCCCACATCGTCATCCTGGCCCAGATGGGCAGCTTCGTGCCGGCCGCCGAGGCGCGCATCGGCCTCGTGGACCGGGTCTTCACGCGCGTGGGGGCCGCCGACGTCCTCGCCAAGGGGCAGAGCACCTTCATGGTGGAGATGACGGAGGTGGCCCACATCCTGCGCCACGCGACCCCCCGGAGCCTCATCTTGCTCGACGAGGTGGGGCGGGGGACGAGCACCTTCGACGGCCTCAGCATCGCCTGGGCCGTGGCCGAGCACATCCACGACGCGCCGCATCTCGGGTCGCGCACCCTCTTCGCCACGCACTACCACCAGCTCACGGACCTGGCCCTGACGCGCGAGGGCGTGGCGAATTACTACATCGCCGTCAAGGAGTGGGGCGAGCGGATCATCTTCCTGCGCCGGATCATGAGGGGGAAGGCCAACCGCAGCTACGGCATCCAGGTGGCCCGACTGGCCGGCGTGCCCGACGAGGTCATCGCGCGGGCGAGGGAGGTGCTCGAGAACCTCGAGAAGGGCGAGCTCGACGAGGTCGGCATGCCGACTCTGGCGCGGGGCCGCAGGGGCGCAAGGCGCCCGTCGGCGGGCCAGCTCAGCCTCTTCGCCGACGAGGAGAGCCTCGTTCTCGAGGAGATCGCATCGACGGACGTCGATGCGCTGACGCCCCTCGAGGCGATGAACCGGATCGCGCAGTGGAGGGAGAGGCTCACAAAGAAATAGGCGAATGGCAAAGGGCTAAAGGCAAAAGGGAAACGAAAGACAAAAAAGCACAGAAAAAGCGACGGTGAGGCCACCGTCGCTTTTTTTTGCCCCACGCCATTTGCCTTGGGCCCTTCGCCTGCCTTATTTTATGCACACCCTCCGGACCTGCTCAAAGTCCGTGAGGCCCTCGATGACCTTCTTGATGCCGTCCTGGAGCAGCGTGGTCATCCCGTCCTCGATCGCCGCTTGCCGCAGGTCCTCGACGGACGCCTTTTTCGCGATGAGCCGCTTGATGTTGTCCGTGGCCACCAGGAGCTCGTGGATGCCCACGCGACCGCGGTAGCCCGTCTGATTGCAGTCGTTGCAGCCCCCGGGCTGGTAGAACTTGAGATCCTTGGAGTAGGGGATGTTGAGCTTCGCGAACTGCTCCTCGCCGTAGGTAAAGGCCAGGTAGTCGTACTCGTCCTTGTCGGGCGTGTAGGCCTGCTTGCAGCTGCGGCACAGCGTCCGGGCGAGCCGCTGGGCCAGGATGCCCAGCAGCGAGTCGGCGAAGTTCAGGGGGTCGATGCCCATGTCGAGCAGGCGGATGATCGTCTCGGGGGCGCTGTTGGTGTGCAGCGTCGTGAGCACGAGGTGGCCCGTCAGCGAGGCCTCGACGCCGATCTTGGCCGTCTCGAAGTCGCGCATCTCGCCGACCATGATCACGTCGGGGTCGGCGCGCAGGAAGGCCCGCAGGGCGCGGGCGAAGTCGAGGCCGATCTTGGGGTTCACCTGGACCTGCCGGATCCCGTACTGGGTGATCTCGACGGGGTCCTCGATCGTCCAGATCTTGCGCTCCGGCGTGTTGATGCGGTGCACGCCCGCGTGGAGCGTCGTCGTCTTGCCCGAGCCCGTGGGCCCCACGCACAGGATGATCCCGTAGGGCTTCTCGAGGAGCTTGATGAGGTTCTGGTAGTTCCAGGGCGACAGGGCCATGTCCTCGAGGTGCATCATCTCGCCCTTCTGGAGGATTCGGAGCACCACGTCCTCGAGGTTGCCCGCCGTGGGCAGCGTGGCGACGCGGAGCTCGATCTCCTCGCCGTTGCTGCGCCGGAACTTGATCTTGCCGTCCTGGGGGAGACGGCGCTCCGTGATGTCGAGGTTAGACATGATCTTGATGCGCGAGACGATGGCCGCGCGGTAGCTGTAGGGCACCGTCTGGTAGAGCGAGCAGCTGCCGTCGATGCGGTAGCGGATCTCGACGTTCTTGCGGCTGAGGTTGGGCTCGATGTGGATGTCCGAGGCCCGCTGGGCGATCCCGTCGTTGATGATGCGGTTGACGAGCTGCATGATCACGCTGTCGGACTCGGAGACGCCGTTCTCCTCGTAGTCGTCGCGGTCCTCGACGAGCTGGCCCTCGCCTCCCAGGAGCTCCTCGAAGGACTTCTCCCCCTCCTGCGTCTGGTAGAAGTGGTTGATGAACCGGATGATGTCCTCCTTGAGCGAGACGCAGTACTCGACGGCCTTCGTCTTCAGGAGGTTCTCGATCATGTCCTTCTTCAGGATGTTGTTCGGGTCGTCGACGAGGACGCGGATCCGGCCGTCGGCAAGTCTCTCCAGGGGGACCCAGAGCTCGCGGCGCAGGTACTCGCGCTTGAGGCTCTTGAGCAGGTCGTCGGGGATGGGGTGCTTCGCGTTGTAGTGGACGTAGCGGCAGCGGTAGAAGTCCTCCAGGGACCGCCCGATGTCGTCCCGGGAGATCCGGAAGCGCTTCATGAGGATCTCCTCGATGGGCTCGTTGCTGCGGCGCGACTCCGTGAAGGCGGCCTCCAGGTCGGCGTCCTTGATGAGGTTGTGGTTGACGAGGTAGTCGAAGCGGGTCTTGCGCCGCGAGGAGACGCGGTGCTGGTTGTACAGGGCGATGCCCAGGACCTCGGCGATCTCCTCGAGGAGGCTCTGCTCGTCGGCCGTGAACTTCCCGCCTCCCTTGCGGTTGACGATCTGGATGACCCCCATGAGGGTGTTCTCGTGCATGACGGGCACGGCGAGCACCTGGGTGGTCCGGTAGCCCGACTGCTTGTCCCAGGCCTCGTCGAAGAAGAGCGTCTTGTCGACCCGCTTGAGCTCTTCCTTGTCGTAGGCATCGGCGATGTTGACGGCGCGGCCCGTGTTGGCCACGAAGCCCGCGATGCTTCGGTTGCTGATCGGCAGGCGGATCTCCTTGAGCTGCGAGCCCGCCAGGTAGAGCGAGTAGAGCTCGTTGCGCGGCTTGTCGGCCACGTAGATCGTGATCAGCAGGGCGTTGAAGAGGGCGAGGATCCCCTCCTTGTGCTCGACGAGGATCTCCTTGATGTTCTGTGCGGCGTGGATCTGGTTGGTGATGTCGAGCAGTTTCTTGCGCTGGTTGAGCTTCTCGGAGAGGGCCGTTATGGAGGAGATGTCGAGCCTCTCCATCATCTTTGCCGTTTCCATCGTGGGCATCCGTTCCTTGTCGGGTTTTCGCTTTTCCATATCGTCCGGGCTGTCACGGTCTTTAATACAGGAAATGTGCCAATCGATCCCCCGCCGCGAGAGCGGGCGGCCCGCAGGGGCGCGTTTGCCTCGCCGCCCCGTCAAGGCATGGGTTTTGCAATCTTTTTCCGCGATGCCTCGACCGTGAGGATGGAAGTCGATTCCGTGACGGCGCAAGCGGCCCCGAAGAAAATCCTGTTTGTCTGCTCGGGCAACCTGTGCCGGAGCTTCATGGCCGAGCGGGTGTTCCGGTCGCTCCTGCGGCGGACGGGACTGAGCGGCGTGCAGGCGGCCTCGGCCGGCCTGCTCGATCTCGGCGGCGCAGAGGCCGACCCGCGGGCCGCGGCCCTCCTCCGGGAGAAGGGCATCGAGGCCAACGGGCACCGGTCCCGGTCGCTGTCGGCCGCGATGGTCGATGGGGCCGACTGGGTCCTCGTCATGGAGGAGGCCCAGCGGGACGAGGTGCTGAGGCGCCATCCCGCCGCGGTCGGCAAGGTCCGGCTGCTCAAGTCCTTCGCCGCGCCGGGCGGCGGCGACGGGCTCGACATCCGGGACCCCTACGGGATGACGGCCTATCACTACCGGACCTGTTTTGCGGAGATCTATTTCTCCCTGGAAGGACTGCTTCGATGTATCTGGAACACTGGGGGCTCGAGACCTTCCCCTACGAAATCGTCCCCGACCTGAAGTTCATCTACAACTCGGGGCACTGGCGCGAGGCGATGACCCGCCTCGTCTACGCCGTCCAGCGGCGCAAGGGCGCCGCGCTGCTCACGGGGGACGTGGGCTGCGGCAAGACGACCCTGTCGCGGGCGCTCATCCGGAACCTCCCCCAGAAGGACTACCACGTGGGGCTCATCACGAACCCCATGCTCGAGCCCATCGAGTTCATCCGCGAGATCCTCTACCAGTTCGGCCTCGAGCCGGCCTCGCACTCCAAGCACGAGCTCCTGAACGCGCTGGGCGAGATGATGATGCAGGACTTCCGGGAGAACCGCACGACGATCCTCGTCATCGACGAGGCGCAGCTGCTCTCGCCCACCAACTTCGAGGAGGTGCGCCTGCTGCTCAACTACCAGTTCAACGACCGGTTCCTGCTGAACCTGCTGCTCATCGGCCAGCCCGAGCTGCGCGGCATCATCCGGCGGATCGAGCAGCTCGACTCGCGGATCGCCATCCGCTACCACCTCGGCCCGCTCACCCCGGAGGAGATGGCGCGGTACATCGAGTTCCGGCTCGGCCGTGCCGGCGCGACGCGCGAGATCTTCACCCCCGACGCCTTCGAGGAGATCTACCGCCAGACCCGGGGCGTGCCCCGGCGGGTCAACAACCTCTGCGACATGTGCCTGCTCATCGGGTTCGGGATCCAGGCCGAAAGAATCGACAGGGACATCGTGAGGCAGGTCATCGAGGACACGGCCATGCCGGGCGACGAGCTGGCCGGGGCGGAACCGAGACAGGAAGCTGCGAAGCTGGGAAGCTGAGAAGTTCGGACAGGCTCCCAGCCCTCCTATTTTACCGGCTTTTCCAAACTTCCAAACTTCTTGATAGCAACAAAAACACGTTACCTACTGATACGCCCTTAGGGGCACTATCGGTTTTTCATTGAGCCGGTAGTGGAACAGCACCGTCAGGACGTTTTCGATCCCGCGGTCGCTCCAGCGGGCCCCGACATCGGCCCTGCGGTTGAGTTCCCTCATCTCCCGCTCCAGGGGAGCGGTGGTCGTGAAGGCAAAGCCCTTGTCGGCCTGCCAGCTGAAGGCGTGCGGCTGAGCGTTTTGGAGGTGCTCGGCCGACTGACGGAAGCCGTCGCGCTGCAGCTCTTTGATAAAGGCATCCAAGCCCTCGGGGGCTCGGGGCCCCCGGCGCCACAGCAACCGCTTGAGGCGCTTCTGGTAGTGCCGGCGCTGCTCGACCTGCATGCCGTCGAGCCAGAGGTAGTGATTGAGCTGGTGCACCAGATGCCAGCGGCAGCGCTGGACCGCAGAGGCACAGGCCTCGAGGTTCAGGCCCCCATCATGCACGAGCCGCTCGATGGGCAACCCCAGCAGTCGCCGGCGAAGCCCCTCGGCATCACCCACGTGCACGTGCACCAGCCGCTTGACGATGGTCGGGCGTCCGGCCACCGCGGGACCCGGGATGGCGCTGACGGCCAGATAAACGGCCGAGCCCCGCGGGTTCTTCCCCGCCTTGACCCGGGTGCCGTCGACCAGCACGGTCTTGCCGGCCACCTCGTCGCTCGGGGCGAGCGTCGCGGCCCGGGCGGCGATCTGGCGCCGCAGCCCCTCCGGGGAAGGCGCATCGGCCAGCAGCGCGCGCAGGGCCCAGGAGGCCCGCCCGAAGGGCATCTGGATCCCCAGCCCGATGGCCTTCTCGACCAGCTCGTCGAGGAAGCGCCGCCCGAAGGGAAGCCCCAGCACGGCATTGACCGGCCGAAACGTCCGGCCGCAGGCCTTGCAGCGCATCTGCAGGACCGCCAGTGACAGGCGCCCCCGCGACGTCCGCAGCACCCGGCTCCGCCAACCCTTGCGGATCAGCGCCGTGCCGTCGCAGCGCGGACAGCGCAGCCGGCCCCGATGGGCCGACAGCCACTGCAGCTGGATGTCCCGAAGCCGCTGCCCGTAACTCCGGGGAAAGGCCTGATCGTACAGGGCGGCCAAATGAACAAACAACCGGTTGACAACGTCCCCGGGGCAGGCAACAATCCATTCCGGGAGGGGTAACTCTCCTGGGAGCATCTTGATACCTCCTTTCGAGTTTTGGCGAATTCTCCAAAGGCGTATCAGATGCTCTCTGCTTTTTCAAAGAACAGGTAACGCGTATTTTACGCTATCAACTTCTTAACTTCCCAACTTCTATCCTTTTTGGATGCGCGCGAGCTCCTCGTCCGAGACGGGCCCCGTCACCCAGAGGATCGGGTTGCCCAGCAGGTTGACCGTCCTGTCGTCCGTCACCCGGTTGCCGTCGGCGTCCTCCAGGATCTGCACGACGGGCCGCAGCGGCTGGCCGACGTGGGTCCCGACGACCTTGCCGAGGGTCCGGTTGTTGAGCCGGACGAAGCTCCCGATGGGGTAGAGGGAGATCTGCTCGAGGAAGGCCCGCATCACGCGCGGGGAGAAGGAGCGGTTCTTCGTGTCGACGAGCTCCCGGACCGACACGCAGCGCCGGTGGGGCCGCTCGTGCGTCATGGCCTCGTAGGTGCTCGCCAGGCCGACGATCTTCGCATACTCGGAGATCTGCTCGCCCCTGAGACCCCGGGGATAGCCGCTGCCGTCCTCAAGCTCGTGGTGCTCGTAGGCCGTCTGGGCGAGCCAGGGCATCTCGGCGCTCCAGGGCGCAAGGGCGCTGCGGCCGGTCTCGGGGTGCCTGCGGACCGCGGCCGTCTCCTCGCCGGAGAGGGCCTCGGGCTTGCGCAGGATCGCGTCGGGGACCGCGAACATGCCGACGTCGTGCAGGAGCGCGGCCAGTCCCAGCGCCTCGAGGCTGCCCGGCGCGTACTCGAGCCGCAGGCCGATCTTCAGGGCATAGATCATGGTGTTGATCGAGTGGGATGCCGTGTAGTCCTCCTCGTTGCCGTAGCGCGTCGTGTAGTGGTAGAGCCGGTCGATCGTCTCGGCGCTGCCCGCGATCGCCCGAAGTTGCTCCCGCAGGGGCAGGATGTCGAAGGCCCTGTTTTCCAGCATGCTCACCTTGATGGCCTGGAGATGCCGCCAGAGGCAGAGGTAGATGTCCTTGTCCGAATCCGGCTCTCTCGCGGCCGGTCCCTGCGCGGCGCGGGAGAACAGGGACCCGGGGACCGCGGTTGCGGGGGGCTGCGCCGTGTCGTCTTTCCTGCCGCTCTGCGCGGCATCGGTGATCAGGTCGACGTATCGCACCATGGGACTTCCGCCTTCTCTTCGTTCGTGGGCACCGACCGCCCGCCGCCCAGACCGGGAAGGACTCCCGGACGCCGGGCAGGGAAGGTCGTGCTCTTGTCATGCAAGAACCGTACACGGGCGCTTTTTCTTTTAACTGGCATGATGTTGGCATGTCATGAATCCGGTCATCCTGCGCAGGAGAGTCGGAATGTACTGGCGAATGAAAAATGCAACCGTTGCAACGCTCCTCGTGCTTGCCGCGGCCGGCCTGTCGGCCTGCAGCACCTACATCCCACACGCCCTCGAGGCCAAGGGCGTGCCCGTCAAGACGCTCAAGTCTTCGGCCGAGGACGCTGCCGCGGCCGAGAAGGCCCGCCGGCAGCAGCAGTCGGACATCGCGGCGATGGCCGCCGCCACCGGCAACGAGTCCTTCACGCAGCGAAGGGGGACGCCGGAGTACCTGCTCGGGCCCGGCGACGTGCTGAAGATCACCTACTGGGAAGGGGCGAAGAGCACGGAGTACATCGCGGAGGTCCGATCCGACGGAAAGATTTCCTATGCCTTCATGGACGACGTGCAGGCGGGCGGCCGCACGGTGGGTGAGCTGCACGAGGCGCTCATGGAGGGCCTGAGGCAGTACATCCGGGCGCCGCGGCTCGAAGTGGTCGTCAAGGAATACCGGAGCAAGACGGTCCTGCTCTTCGGCCAGATCAACAAGATCCCCCCCGGGCCCTCCGGGCCGGGCAAGTACCCCCTGAAGGGGAAGACGACCGTTCTCGATCTCATCGTGTCGGCCGGCGGCCCCGTCATGGGACGCGGGGGCTCCTTCTCGGGGACGGGCCAGACGCAGGTCGTCGTGGGGGACGAGGGCGGCAACGCGGATCTGCGCAACGTGGAGCTGCTGCGCAGGGGCAAGCGCTACACGCTCAACCTCTATGACGTCATGTTCAAGGGCGACACCAGCCAGAACGTGATCCTCGACGCGGGGGACATCGTCACCGTGCCCGAGCTGCCCTTCTTCGGCGAGCGGGTCTACGTCCTCGGCGAGGTCAACGCGCAGGGGATCTACCGGCTCAAGGACGCCAGCGATCTGCTGGCCCTGCTGTCGCTGGCGGGCGGGCCGACGGGCCTGGCCGTCAAGTCGGACATCAAGATCATCCGCGAGTACCAGGAGCGGAAGGGCGAACCGGTCATCCTGTCGGCCAGCTACGACGACATCACGAAGAAGGGGGACATCGCCCAGAACGTGGCGCTCAAGAACGGCGACATCGTCTGGGTGCCGCGGATCCTCATCGGCGACATCAACGAGTGGATCACCAACACGGTGCCGCTTCTCGATTACCTGCTGAAGCCGGCGCAGTATCGCGACACCTACGGCGATCCGACCAAAATGCGCTTCCTGAAGTAGAGAGACCATGGCCCAATACGACATCAACCTCCGCGAATACTGGCGCATCGTCAAGAAGAGGCGCTGGATCATCCTCGTCACGCTCCTGCTGACGGGGACCCTCAGCACCCTGTTCGCCCTGCTGAGCAAGCCCGTGCCGCTCTACAAGTCCACGGCGAGCGTGAAGCTCGAGCGGGTCATGCTCTCCGGCGCAGGCATCTACCAGGAGTCGATGCCCTGGAACAACGCGGACATGCTGACGTCGCAGGCCGCCGTCGTGCGAAGCCACGGGATCGTCGAGAAGGCGGCCAAGAAGCTCGGCATGATCCCCGCCAACCTCACCTCCGAGGAGGTGCGGGCCAACAAGGAATACCTGGCGACGGTCCTGAGCCTGCGGAACATGGTGGAGTCGGACTTCGAGCAGCAGATCGGGGTCATCAACATCCACGTGCAGTCCGAGGACCCCCGGCTGGCCGTGCGGCTGGCCAACACCATCGCCGAGGTCTACCGGGAGGAGCGGATCAACGACACGAACAAGCGCTCGGTCAGCCAGAAGAGCTTCATCGAGGCCCAGCTCGTCCAGGCCCGGGAGAAGCTCAAGGCCTCCGAGGAGGCCGCCAAGGCCTACCGGGAGCAGCACAAGCTCGTCTCCATCGACGCCGAGAGCACCGCCATGGTCTCGAAGCTCCAGGCCCTGCAGGCCGCTTACGACAAGGCCGTGGCCAACGCCCAGAAGGCGGGCGAGATGCGGCGCCTTCTCGACCGGGCGGGATCGACGCCGCTGGGCTCCAAGACGAGCTTCCACTTCGAGGACGCGCCGGCCGCCTACAAGTCCTTCAACGACAAGCTCGTCCAGCTCATGCTCGAGCGCGACACCCTGCTGAAGACCTACACGGAGCTCCACCCGCAGGTGGCGGAGATCCGCAGGCAGATCGACGAGATCATCGTCACGATGAAGGGCCAGATGGCCGCCTTCGAGTCGCAGCTGCGCGAGGACATCCGGGACCTCAAGGCGAAGATCGACGAGACTGCGGAGCAGGTCCGGATCCTCCCGGAGAAACGTCTCGAGCTCTCGCGGCTCGAGCGGCAGATCCAGCTCAACCAGGAAGTGTTCAACATGCTGGAGCGCAAGTTCCAGGAGGCGCAGATCACCAACGCCGAGCGCGTGGAGACCGTGCAGATCATCCGGCCCGCCCTGGAGCCCCGGACCCCGTCCAACGCGCCCAAGATCAAGGAGAAGGCGATTGCAGGGTTCCTCATCGGGCTCATCCTCGGCATCGCCCTCGCCTTCCTCGTCGAGATGTTCGACACCTCGCTGGGGGCCATCGAGGAGATCGAGAGCCTGCTGGGCGTCCACGTCCTGGGGCTGATCCCCCACGTGAGCCAGCAGGAGATCAAGGAGACGCTCAAGGAGAAGTACGCCGAGGACGTCGACGCGGAGGTGGCCGAGCGGGGGGCCCGGCTCGTCTCGCACTTCGCGCCCAAGTCGCGCCTCGCGGAGAGCTACCGCGCGATCCGGACGAACCTCGCCTTCGCCTGCCTGGACAAGGACATCAAGACGATCGTCCTGACGAGCTCCTCCCCCGAGGAGGGCAAGACGACCTCCATCGTCAACCTGGCCATCACGATGGCCCAGGGCGGCAACCGCGTCCTGCTCATCGAGGGCGACCTGCGCAAGCCCATGATCTCCCGGATGTTCGGCATGGACTACGTGCCGGGGCTCTCCGACGTGCTGCTGGGCAGTTACGAGTGGCGGAAGGTCGTCCGGACCATCTCCGACATCATGACGGGCACGCTGAGCACCGACGACATCCTGCAGACGCCCGGCATCGAGAACCTCCACATCCTCTCGTCGGGGACGATCCCGCCGAACCCGGCGGAGCTGATCTACTCGAAGGCGATCGGCGACTTCATCGCCGAGGTCCGCTCCGCCTACGACGTCGTGCTCATCGACGCCCCCCCGCTGCTCGCGGCGACCGACGCGGCGCTGCTGGCCGCCAAGGCCGACGCCGTGGTGATGGTCTACCGCGTGGGCCGGATCCCCCGCGGGGTGCTCAAGCGCGCCAAGGCCCAGCTCGACAACGTGAAGGCCAACGTCATCGGCGTCATCCTCAACGGCCTGAGGGCGGAGCTGAGCTCCGATTACGCCGACTACAAGTACAAGTACTACTACTACTTCTCCCAGAAGACGGACGGCAAGCCCGAGACGCCGGCCGACCGGATCCGGGCCATCCCCGAGATGCTGAAGGCGCGGCTCGGTCTCTTCAAAAAGGGCGTCGCCGGCGGCGGATCGGCAGAGGGAGAGCAGCCGGTTTCCGGCCGCTCGCTTCGGGACCGCATCAAGGCGGCGGGCGCGGCGCGCCCCTCCATCGGGCGCGATCCCAAGGAGGAAAAGAGGGCGGCGATCGTGAGGGCCGCCGTGTTCATCCTGGCCGTCACGTTCCTTGCCGCCGGGATCCTCTACCAGATGGGCTATCTCACTTTCGCCGCGCCGTCGCTGGAGGCCCGGAAAATTCAGCACCGCGGGGCCGTGACGCCGGGTGACCCGCCGGCCGCGGCGAAGGCCCCGGGCGGCGAAACCGGTATCGTTGTCGGCACTCCGGGCCCCGGGGTGATGCGATGAATGACCTCAAGGCGGCCGGCAGAACGGCATCCTCAGGGGGCGGGCTCCGAAAGAGGCGCATCCGCGTGCCCCGGAGCGGCCTCACCCTGAAACGGTTTCTCTTAATCCTTGCCGCCGCCGTCCTCACATCCCTTCTCGTCGTTGCTCTCGGCGGGGTCTTCGACATCCCCGAGGACCGGACCTACCGCCCCCGGGACATCGAGCGCAAGTATCACGAAATGCAGCGGATGAAGGAAGCCGTCGAAAAGCAGCTGCCGGCCGGAGGCCGATAGCACTCCCGCCGCGCGACTCCCGCACCGACCCTTGCCGACGGCCGATGTCCCGTCCGCACCATGGTTTGGTTCTTGCATTCCTTCGTTCGGACGGAGACCTGCGTCCGCCGCCCGCTTCACAGCGGCCGACGGGGGACGGCGGGGAAGTCGAACCGACGGTCGGACAAAGATGATCGGGATCCAGAACCTCGAGGGGAATACGCGGGCGGCGGTTTTCCTGCTGGCGGCCGTCGGCCTTGCCCTGTGCGGGGCCATGCTGGCCAACAAGCTGTCGCTGGGCATCGCCGTGGCCTCCGTTGTCGCCATCATCGTCTTCACCTTCAGCTTCGTCAGCACCGAGATCGCCCTCTACATGCTCATCTTCTCGATGCTCCTCGGGCCCCAGCTGACCGTCGGGGGGGGAGACGAGATTGCCGCGGCCCGCGGCCGAGGCGTCGCCCTCAGGGCCGACGACATCCTGATCGCCGTAATCGGGCTGAGCTGGTTCCTCCGGATGGCCGTCGACAAGGAACTGGGCCTTTTCCGCACAACGCCGCTCAACATTCCCATCGCCGTCTATTTCGTCATCTGCATCGTGGCCACGGTGCACGGCTATTACCTGATGCGCCGCCTGAACCCCGTCGTGGGGTTCTTCTTCATCCTGAAGTACTTCGAGTACTTTTTGATCTATTTCATGGCCGTCAACCACCTGCGGGAGAAGGATCAGATCCGCCGGTTCCTGGTCGCGATGCTCGTGGTCTGCTTCTGCGTCTGCGTCTACGCCATCTCCCAGATCCCCTACGTGGAGCGCGTCTCCGCACCCTTCGAGGGTGAGGAGGGCGAGCCCAACACGCTCGGGGGCTACCTCGTGCTCATGCTCTGCCTGGTCGTCAGCCTCCTCGCGACACCGAAGTCGATCGGGAAAAAGCCCTTGCTGATCGTGCTGCTCGGCCTGATGCTCGTTGCGCTGGCGGCGACCCTCTCGCGCGGCTCCTGGGTCGCGCTGCCCCCGGCGATCCTGACGCTCATCGCGCTGAGCCGCAACCGTCTTCTCATCGTGATTCCCCTGGCCATCCTCTTGGCCGCGTCGCCCTTCATTCTCCCCAAGAGCGTCACCGACCGGGTCAACTACACCTTCAACCAGCCCGACAACGACGAGCAGCTCAAGATCGGGGCCATCAAGGTCGACTCGTCCACATCGGCCCGCCTGATCTCCTGGAAGGTGATTCTCATGGAGGACTTCGTTCATCACCCCCTGATCGGCTGGGGCGTGACGGGCCACTCCTTCGTCGACGCCCAGATCCCGAGAATCCTCATCGAGACGGGCCTGCTGGGCCTCACGGCCTTCCTCGTCCTCATCGCGCTTCTCTTCAGGCACGGCATGCGGGCGCTCCGCGCAAGCCGGGATCCCCTCTTCGAGGCGATTGCCGTCGGCTACATCGCCGGTCTCGTGGGGCTTCTCGTCCACAGCATCGGCGCCAACACCTTCATCATCGTGCGGATCATGGAGCCGTTCTGGTTCCTGACGGCCCTGATCGTCATGATCCCGCGGTTCGAAAACGCGGAGGGGCACAGGAGCGGCCGCTGATCGCGATGCGGAAAGCCCTCCGCGATCAACCGTTGCACCGGACGTCCCGGTTCGGAATCGTCATGGCATCGAAACCGACGGCATCGATTTTCAGGCAGGTTCTCGTCAGCGGTCTCTGGACGCTGGGGCTGCGCCTCTTCAACCGGGCGCTCGGGTTCGCGAGGACGATCGTGCTCGCCCGGCTTCTGTTCCCGGCCGATTTCGGGCTCATCGCCATGGCGATGCTGTTCGTGACGGGCCTGGACAGCATCACCCAGACGGGCATGCAGCAGGCGCTCATCCGAAAGAGGACCGGTGCCCGGGAATGCCTGGACACGGCCTGGGCCGTGACGCTCGGGCGGAGCCTTGTCCTGTGTCTCATCCTGGTTCTGGCCGCGCCCGTTGTGGCCGCCTTCTTCACGGAACCCAGGCTCACCGATATCCTCCGGGTCGTATCCCTCTCCGTTCTGCTCGGGGGTTTAGCGAATATCGGCATCGTCTTCTTCCAGAAGGACCTGGCATTCGACAGGCAGTTCCGATTCGAGGGATGGGCGTCGGCACTGGAATTCGCGCTGACGGTGCTCCTCGCCGCCGTGCTTCGGGACGTCTGGGCGCTCGTGTGGGGGGGGCTGGCCGGCAACGTCCTCCGGGTCTTCCTCTCCTACGCGCTGCACCCCTACCGCCCGTCGTTCCGCTTCGATCCGGCCGCCTTCCGGGAACTGCTGGATTTCGGCAAGTGGGTGTCCGGCTTCGCCGTGGCGGGCTTCGCCGTATCGCAGCTCGACAGCATCCTGATCGGGCGGATGCTGGGGGCCGAGCCCCTGGGACACTACCAGATGGCCTTTCTGACCGCGGTGATCCCCTCATCAGAGGTGGCCATCGCCTTTTCCATGGTTGTCTTCCCTTCCTTCTCAATGCTGCAGGACCAGCCGGGCCGCCTGCGGGAGTCTTTCGAGAGGGTCCTCCAGACAACAGCCATGGTCTGCGCGCCCATCGGGCTCGGCATTCTCGCCGTCGCCCCGGAGTTCGTCCGCGTGGTCCTGGGCGAGCGCTGGCAGGGGATCGCCCCGGCCATGCAGATCCTGAGCGTCATGGGGATCGCGAAAGCCCTGGAAGGCACGACGGGTTCGCTGCTGATGGCCGTCGGCCGCCCGGGACTGCTCACGGGATCCTCGCTGCTGCAGCTCGGCATCCTGGCCGCGGGCCTCTACCCGCTCACCCTGCTGTGGGGCATCGCGGGCGCTGCGCTTGCCGTCGCGCTGACGGCGATCGCGGCGGCCGCCGTGGCGCTCACCGCTGCCGTCAGGATCGCGGGATCGCCGGTTTCCCGGATTCTCGCCCTGCTGGCCGTCCCGCTGGGGGCCTCGACGGTCATGGCCGTCGGGGTCATTCTGTTGAAGCGGCTGACAGGGACCGTGGCCCTGCCGGGGCTCATGTTCCTCGCGGCCGCGGGGCTCGGCCTCTACGCGGCCTGCCTCATCGCCGCCGATGCCGCACTCAGCGCGGGACGCTACAGGGGGCTCGTCGTTGAGGTGCTCAACGGCCTGTGCGCAGCCGGGGAAACACGCGGGCCCTCAGCCGGCGAAGCCCCTGACGGCCGGAAGGCCGCGCTCCGGGCGGAGAACCCCGTGCGGTAGATGACGAGGCGGAATCCGTCGGATCTGGAGAGGTTCTTGCATTTCCTGTCCCCGACGGGGGATCGGACATGACGTCGGCGTTACAGGTTTCGGTGATCCTCCCCTACTACGAGGGGGAGCGCTGGATCGAACGCTCAGCGGCCAGCGTGCTGAGCCAGGCAGGGGTGCCTTTCGAGCTGATCGTTGTGGAAGACGGTTCCGCCGTTCCCGACGGAGCGGCCGGCAGCCTGTTGTCCGATGCGCGGGTGCGGCGCTTCCGGATCCCCCATGCGGGAAAGGGCGCCGCCCTCAATTTCGGTGCCGGGCAGGCGAGGGCCGGCCTGCTGTGCTTCATCGACCAGGACGACATCATGATGCCGGGCCGGCTGGAGCGGCAGGTCCGGGCCATGTTGACTGACGGCACGGCCGATGCCGTCTATTCCGACTACGAGCGCGTCTTCGACGACGGGCGCCTCATCGACCGGTTCGTGAGCCGTCAGGCCTCCGGTGAAGAGTGCCTCCGGGCCATGGCCACGGACCTGGCGCTGGTGACCATGCAGACGATCATGATCCGCGCGGACACCTTCCGCCGGATCGGCGGCTTCTCGGAGGACCCTGCGCTGACGGGGCTCGACGACGCGGAGTTCTTCGCGCGGCTCTTCGTCTCCGGTGCGCGGCTCCGCTACGAGCCCGGTGTCGTGCAGCAGTGGGTCCGGCACGACCGCAACTACTCGCAGAGCGAGCCCTTTCAGGACGCCCGGCTGGCGCTGATCGGCCACCTGAGGGACCTCGCGGGGCGGCACCCGCAGATCGCCAGCGTCCTGGGGCGCTTCACCCACGACGTGCACTACATGCGGGGGCTCTACTTTCTGGAAAACGGCAGGCGGCGGGAGGCGCTGCCCGAGTTCCTCCGGGCCGTCCGGAGCTATCCCCTCTTTCCCAACACGTACTATCTGCTCCTGAAGTCCTTGCTGCTGAGCGCTGCATCCCTCTCTGCAGGCCGGGCCGGGTGACAGGGAGCCGTGGTGAGCCCCCGCGGACGGTGATGATGAGAATCCTCTTGAGCGGATACCACAACCCCCGCTACTGGACGGTGACGGAGTACATCGAGCGGGCGGTCCGCGCCCTCGGGCACGAGCTGCACGTCTTCGACGACGGTGCGCGGTGCATCCCGGGCCGCCTCCGCGACCGCAGCCGGTGGATGGAGCGTGCGGACCGCGCGTGGCTCAACCGTCGCCTCCGCGCCCGCGCCGGGAGGCTCCGGCCGGATGTGCTGATCGTGCTGGGCGGCGAGCTTGTCGATCCCGACACGGTGCATCGGGCAAGAGCCGAGGGGTCTGCCGCCGTTCTGTGGACCATCGACGCGCCGTGGAATTTTTCCCCCGTCCTCCGGGCTGCCCCGGCGTACAACCGCATCTTCTGCCAGGGCACGGAGGCACTGGAGATTCTGCGCGCAAACGGCATCGAGGGGGCCCGGTGGCTTCCCATGGGCTGCGACCCCGAGAGCCATTGCCGCATCTCCGACGGTGCAAAGGGGGGGCTCGGGCACGACGTCGTGTTCGTGGGGTCGCACTACCCGGTGAGGGAGCAGCTCTTCGCGGGCCTTGCCGGCACCGATTTCGCCATCTGGGGTCCGGGCTGGGAGCGGCTCCCGCCGGCCTCCCCGCTGCGTAAGCACGTCAAAGGCGCCCACACGGCGCCCGCGGTGTGGACCGGGATCTACCGCTCCGCGAAGATCGTCCTGGCCCCGCACTGGCGCGATCCCCGGGGCCGGGTCCCTTGCCACCAGGCAAGCCCCCGGGTGTTCGAGGCCATGGCCTGCGGGGCGTTCGTCCTGTCCGACCGCCAGCGCGACGTGCTTGCCCTGTTCCGCGAGGGGGAGCACCTGGCCTGTTTCGGGGATGCCGCGGAGCTGGCGGCGAAGGTCCGCTGTTACCTGGAAAACCCTGGCGAGCGGCAGCGCATCGCCCGGCAGGGCGCGGAGGAGGCCCTGCGGAGCCACACGTATACATGCCGGCTTCGGGACCTCCTCGAGGACGTCGGGCGCTGCGTCCCGGGCCGGGTTGCGGCGGGTGCGGCATCATGAGACTGATCGTCACCGTGGACACCGAGGCGGACAACCAGTGGGCCTTCGACGGCAGGGTCACGCTGGACAATCTCCGGTGCCTCCCCCGTTTTCAGGCTCTCTGCGAGCGTTTCGGGTTCGTTGCGACATACCTCGTGGCCCAGGAGGTCATGCAGGACCGCGAAACGGTGAAGCGGCTGCGGGGCTGGCAGGATGAGGGACGGGCGGAGGTGGGCGCGCACCTCGAGCCCTGGACAACGCCGCCCCTGATGGCGCTCGAAAAGGAAAACCCGACGCTGCAGATGTACCCCTCCCAGCTTCCCGCGACCTGGTTCGAGCGGAAGCTGCAGACGCTGACGGAGGGCATCGGAGAGCGGTTCGGCCGCCCGCCGAGGAGCTTCAGGGCCGCCCGCTGGGGGCTGGGCGCCTCCATGGTCGGCGCCCTTGTCAGGCAGGGATACCGGGTCGACTGCTCGGTCACGCCGAAAACCTCCTGGGCGGATACGGGAAACGGGGCCCTCGCGGGGGGGCCTGACTACCGTCACGCACCGGCGACGCCGTACCGGCTCTCCGGGGAGAATGTCTGCCGGCCCGGTGAATCGGGGCTCCTGGAGGCCCCCATGACGGTTCTCTACACGGGCCGGCTGGTCCGCGAGGGATCGACGGCGGCCCGGCGCTTCTCCGCACTGCCGGAGTCGCCGGCAAAGCGCCTCCTCGACCGGACCGTGTTCCGGAAGAGGTGGCTCCGCATATCGCCGGCGAGCCGCCGCGGGGACTGGAGGGCCATCCACCGTGCGGCCGCGCGGGGCGGCATCGACGTGCTGGTGTTCATGATCCACTCCTCGGAGCTTGCGCCGGGCACGAGCCCGCTCACGCAGACGGAAGGTGACGCGGATGGCGTGTTTCGCCGCCTGGAAGAGATGTTCGGCGATTACCGGGCCCTCGGGGTGAAGGGCTGCACCCTGGGGAGTCTTGCTGAACCGTATTGGGGCCGGGGTACGGGGTTCAGGGGGAAGAGGGACCTGGGATCGCGCGCGGCCTGCCGGACGAGAAAGGCCGGATGCGAGCCGGTTCGATGATGAAGAGCGCAAGCGCATGAAGATCCTGTTTTCGGGGTACCACAACCCGCACTACGAGACGGTCACGGAGTACATGGAACGGGCGCTGCGGGCGCTCGGCCACGATGTGGTCGTCTACGACGACCGCCGGCACGTCATTCCCGGCCGCATCCGCAGCCGTATCGGCTGGCTTCACAGGCTGGACCTTGCCTGCATCAACCGAAGACTGGTCGACGCGGCCCGGCGCGGGGCCGTGGACGCCGTCGTGGTGACGGGGGGCGACCGCATCCTGCCGGAAACGGTCGACCGGATCCGCGCCATGGGGATCGTGACCGCGCTCTGGACCACGGACCCGCCGAGGGGGCGTATGCCCCACCTCGAGGCCGCCCCGCACTACGACCACATCTTCTGCCAGGGATCGGAGTTCGTCGATCTGCTTCGCGAAGCCGGCATTGACAGGGCGCACTGGCTCCCCGTGGGCTGCGAGCCCGCGAGCCACCGCCCCGTCGTCCTCACGGAGGAGGAGAGGCGGCTCTGGGGCAGCGATGTCGTCTTCGTCGGCTCGCACTACCCCGAGCGGGAGGCCCTGTTCGAGTCGCTGGCGGACTTCGATTTTGCCCTCTGGGGCCCGGGCTGGCAGAATCTGCGTGCCGGCTCCCCGCTCAGGGGACGGGTCCGCAAGGCCCACACGGTCCCCTCGGAGTGGCTGCGGATCTACAGCGCCAGCCGAATCGTCCTGGCCACGCATTACCACGACCCGGACGGACGATTTGCCGTCCATCAGGCCAGCCCCCGGGTGTTCGAGGTTCTGGCCTGCGGGGCCTTCCTGATCACGGACCGGCAGCGCGACACCTTTGCGCTGTTCCGCGACGGTGTGCACCTCGTGGGGTTCGACGATGCGGATGACCTCCGGCGAAAGGTCCGTCATTACCTCGACCGGCCGGCAGAGAGGCGGGCCATCGCACAAAAGGGCCGTAAGGAGGCGCTTTCCCGCCACACGTACGTGCACCGGCTCGAGGAACTGATCGGGGTCCTCAATGGGAACCATCATGGCAGCATGCGATAAGCGCAAAAGAGTCCTGCACATCGTCGAGGACCTCGGCATGGGGGGCCTTGAGCGGGTCATCCAAACGATTGCGCTGGGCCTCGATCCGGCGAAGTACGATCTGCACGTCTGGTGCCTCGCCCGGGGCGGGGTCATCGCGGAGGACCTGATGCGACGGGGCGTGCCGGTGCGAATCCTCGGCCTGGCGTCCTATTACAACCCGTTGCGGCTCGGCGACCTGGCCCGGATGATCGACCAGGAGAGGTTCGACATCGTGCACACGCACGGCTATTTCGCAGGCACCTTCGCGCGGCTGGCGCTCCTGCTGCGGCGGGGCCCCGCCGTCATCCATCACATCCACACGACCGATCAGCGCTTCAAGGCCCGGAACCGGAGAATGGAAGCCTTCCTGTCCCGCCGCTCCGACCGGGTTGTCTGCGTCTCGCGGGCCGTGGGCCGATTCGCCGCCGAGAACCTCGGCGTCGCCCCGCAAAAGATCCGGGTCGTCCACAACACGGCCTTCGCCGAGCCGGACCATTCCGCAGCGCGGGCCGGGACGGCGCACGACATTCTTTCTCGGCTGTCGCCGGGGGACTTCATGGTCCTGTCGATCGCCTCCCTGACCCCGAACAAGGGGCATGAGGTCCTGCTGTCCGCCTTGGCGGAGCTGGCCCCGCGTCACGAACAAATCAAAAGCGTCATTGTGGGCGAAGGGGCGGGCAGGCAGGCCCTCGAAACGCGCATCGGCGAGATGGGCCTGGGCAGTCGCGTCATGCTGGCGGGCGTGCGGCAGGATGTCCTGCCCTTTCTCCAGCGTGCAGATGTCGTTGTCCTCTGCACGGTCGGCCGCGAAGGCCTGAGCGTCGCCCTCATCGAGGGAGCGGCGGCGGGACGGCCCCTGGTCGGTTCCGACATCGGCGGCATCCCCGAGGTGATCGAGCACGGGGAGAACGGCTACCTGTTCCGGCCGGGGGACTCCCGGGAACTCGCCCGGTCGCTGGAGCGGCTCGTCAACGATCCGGACCTGCGCCTTCGCATGGGGCAAAGAAGCCGTTCCCTCTACCAGGAACGCTTCTCCCGCGAAACCATGATCGGGCAGATCGAACAGATATACGACGAGGTCCTGCAGGGGAGGGCCCATGCGGTCTGAACCGGTCCCGGTGCTGTACTTTTCGAGCTTCGGCCACCTCCGGTACGGGGGGCAGCGGAGCCTCTACCACCTGGTCTGCAATCTCGACCGCCGGGCCTTTCGGCCCCACGTCGCCGTGCCGGCCGAGGGGGAGCTGGCCGAACGGCTCCGCGCCCGCGGAATTGCGGTCAGCCCCATCGACCTGCCCCGGGTCGCCCCCGGAAACTCCGCCGCGTGCTGGCGCGCACTGCGGCGAATCCGCGCGCTCATCCGCGAGGGCGGGTTCCGGATCGTCCACACCGACGGACCCCGGAACACCCTCTATGGCGGTTTGGCATCGGCGCTCGCCGGGATCCCCCTGGTCTGGCACATCCGCTCGTCGGACCGGGACCCTTACGACCGGCTGCTCTGCGCGCTCTCCGCGAAGCTCGTCCTCGTGGCCGATGCCCTGCGGGGGCGTTTCGACTTTGCGTCGGGCGGGAAGTTCGTCACGATCCACAACGGGGTCGATCTCGGCGAGTTCCGGGCCGGCGGTGAAGCGGTATTCCGCGGACATCTCGGCGTCCGCGAAGGGGAGCGGGTCGTGGCATGCGCCGGACGCGTGGAGCCGATGAAGGGCCAGGCGCGCCTCGTGGAGGCCCTGGGACTGATCGGGAATCGCAAGTGCAATCCATGGGTTCTTTTTTGCGGGGAGATCACCGACGAAGCATACCGGGAGCACTGCGAGGAGATCGGCCGCCGCTTCGGCATCGCCGACCGGGTGCGGTTCCTCGGCCACTGTCCGGATATCGCCGGGGTCCTGTCGGCGGCCGACCTGGCTGTGCTGCCGTCCCTCGGCAGCGAGGCATTTCCGAGGGCCGTCATCGAGGCCATGGCCTTGGGCAAGCCCGTCGTCGCCACCGATGTGGGCGGCACCCGGGAAGCCGTCGTGGAGGGTGTGACGGGGCATGTCGTCCCGCCCGATGATGCCGAAGCCCTTGCGGATCGCATCGGCCGCCTTCTGGCCGACGACGCCGTGCGGGCGGCCATGGGGGAGGCGGCCAGGCGCCGCGCGGAGGAACATTTCAGTATTGAGCAGAATGTGAAGGCCACCGAAAGGCTCTACAGGAGCCTGTTGAACGGCGCTGTTGCAGCGTGTGGCGGCACGGTGCGGGGAGGCAATGCAAGATGAAGCGGGAACCGGAAAAACGTTACCTCGATCTTTTGAAGAAGACGCTCTCCTTCAGCCTTTGGCCGGAGCCGCCGATCCCCCTCACCCTGTTCAACGAGACGCGCAGCCCGCTCAAGCGGGCCGCGGTGTCGTGGGTGTCCCGGGCACTGGCGGCGCGGAATCTCGAGATCGTAAAGCGGAGGAATGTGACCGATCACCAGAGGTCGAACGGGCAGTTCTGGCCGCTTTACGCGGACACCATGATCGGGATGAAGCGCCTCGATCAGCTGCAGTCGGCCATCGAGACAATCCTGGCCGAGGGGGTGGAGGGGGACTTCATCGAGACGGGCGTCTGGAGGGGTGGGGCCTGCATTTTCATGCGGGGCGTCCTGGCCGCGTACGGCGTTTCGGACCGCCGCGTCTTCGTGGCCGATTCCTTCGCGGGGCTGCCCGAACCCGACCCGCAGGCCTTTCCCGCCGACCGGGAGTCCCAGTTTCACCGGATCCCGTTCCTTGCCGTGTCCCGGGAGGAGGTGGAGAGGAATTTCGCGAAGTACGGGCTTCTCGACGACCGGGTCGTGTTCCTCCAGGGATGGTTCAAGGACACGCTGCCCGCGGCTCCCATCGAAAAGCTCGCCCTGCTTCGGCTCGACGGCGACATGTACGGGTCGACGATGGATGCCCTGACGAACCTGTACCCGAAGCTCTCGCCGGGCGGGTTCTGCATCATCGACGACTTTTTCCTGGGTCCCTGCCGCCTCGCCGTCGAGGAATACCGCGCTGCCCACGGCATCGACGCGGAAATCCGGCTGATCGACACCTGCAGCGCCTACTGGCGGAAAGGCGGGCCGGCAGAGAGGGGAAGCCGATGAAGGGCATGGGGCCGCAGCCGTCGCCGATCCGCTGCGCCGAGGGCCCCCGGGCCGTTCCGGGGGAAGCGGCCGGTGAGGGATCCGCCGCGGCGGAAACGCGGATTCGCGGGATCCCGCTAGCCCGGTGGATCCGGCTGCCGGCAACGTCCGCCTTCATGGGGGTGTACCTCGCCGTCGGTGCGATCCTGATGCAGGCATACCCGTGCTCGATCACGACGGACACCCCTTCGTACGTCTCCATCGCGGCCAAGTACAGCGAAGGGCGCATCCAAGAGGCCGTCAACTGGATGTGGTCCCCCCTGATCTCCTGGCTGCTCGTGCCCTTTCTCCGCCTCGGGATCGAACCCCTCGACGCCATCAAGGTTCTCGGCCTGGCGGCCGGTGCGGTCGGTTTCCTTGCCCTTCGCCGGATCTTCCGGGATCTCGGCTTTCCCGATACGGTTCAGGGCCTGCTTGCCCTGGCGATGGCCCCGATGTTCTATGCCTTCGGCCTGACGAATCCAAACCCCGATCTGCTCGTGGCCGTCATCCTGATCGTCTACATGCAGCGCGTGCTCGCGCCGGATTTTGGGGCGCGTCGATGGGATGGTCCCGCCTGCGGGCTGCTGGGGGCTTTGGCCTATTTTGCAAAGGCGTACGCCTTCCCGTTCTTCGCCGTCCATTTCCCGCTCGTGAGCCTCTGGCGGCACGCGGGCGAGACGGATCCCCGCCGGCGGAGAGACATCCGGCTCTGTCTGCTTCTGGGCGTGCTCACGTTCCTGTCGGTCTGCTCCCCGTGGATCGCAGCCCTGAGCGTGAAGTACGATCGGCTGACGATCAGCGCGGCCGGCACGTACAATTTCCGCCTCGTGCACCAGAGCCCCACGGCCAACTTTCTGGAGGAGGGGTTCGCCCTGCCGCCCGATGACCGCGCGCTCAGTGCCTGGGAGGACCCTCCCGGGCTGGCCGCGTCCCGGTGGGAACCGATCGATCCGGCGCGGAGCGGGCGGGACACGGTGATTCGAACCGTTGCGAACGTCCTCGCCACCGTGGATGCCCTTCAGGCAGGCTCCGTTTTTTCCGCTGCGATCCTCGCGTTCGCCCTCTTCCGCCTGTTGGGCCTCCCGCGGCGGGAACTTCTTCAGGACCCGGCCTCCCTTCTGCTGCTCTCCCTGGCCGTGCACCCGCTCGGCTATCTTCCCCTGCTCGTGGACAGGCGGTACCTGTATCTCGACATCTTTCTCCTGCTGATTCTCGGGGCATGTCTCTTGCACCGGCTGCTCCCGGAGACCCCCCCGAGACGCCTGGCGGCGATCGCGCTGCTTTGCCTGTCCTTCGCGCTGACGCCCGTTCGGGACCTTCGTGCCAACCTGTTCATCAACGAGGGGCTTCGGGAGCACGCCGAGACCTTGAGGGCGGGGGGCGTTGCCGGCAACATCGGGTCCAACGGCAACTATGACGCCTCCCTCTACATCGCCTACTTCCTCTCGAGGACCGGGGAGGTGCGGTATTTGGGGGTATCGAGACCCCCGGCGGCCGTGGAATTCGCCCGGGCGCTCCGGGAGTATCGGATCGACTACTACCTGTGCTGGCCCGATCGGCCCTGTCCGATGGATGCCGACATCCCGGCGACCAAAGCCGTCGAACTGCCGGGGCTGCGTGTCTTTCGCACGGGGTGGGGAACCGGCAGGAACGCCGAGGCGGCCCCGCACAACCCGCGGACATGAACGACGTGCGGAGACCGGCGTGTCCCTGCGCCGCCGGCGTCCCGACACCTGTTGGCCATGAGGAATTCGCTCAAAGAGATGGGCCTCGCCGTGCGCGGGGCGGTCCTCCGGGCGTTGCGGCCGAAGCGGCCCGCGGGGGGGGCCGCGCCCGCAAGAAGGGATGAAGTCACTTCCATCCTGTTTGTCCGGATCGACGGCATCGGCGATCTCGTCCTTTCCACGCCGGCGATGGATGCCCTGAAAACCGTCTATCCCGGGGCGGAGATCACGGTCCTCGTGAGCCCTGCGGCGCGGGACCTGCTTCTGCACCACCCGAGCGTGAGCCGGATCGTCGTCTACGACAGGAACGCGCCGATCCGGAAGAAGCTCGACGTGATCCGCACCCTGCGGAGGTTCCGGTTCGACGTGGCCGTGGATCCCTTCGATTCCTGGGATCTGGAGCCGGCCCTGCTCGCAGGGCTCTCGGCAGCGCCGGTGCGGGTCGGGTATGCAAGCGGTGGGGGGCGGGACGTGTTCTTCACGGCACACCTGCCCGCGCCGGCACGGGATCGCCACATCACCGAGGTCGTCGCCGGCCTCCTGGCCGCCCTCGGGGCACATCCCGTCCGCGGCGAGCCCCGGCTCCACGTCTCGCAGCAGGAATGCGGGGAGGCGGCACGCTTCATCGAGTCGGAGAATCTCGGCGGGCGGGCGCTCATCGGGGTCCACCCCGGCGCGAGCAGCGAATCCCAGCACTGGCCTGAGGAGTACTATGCCGAGCTGATCGACGCCGTCACCGCGGACGGTGGCCGGGCCGCAATCGTCTTCGGCGGCCCCGGCGACGGGGAGCGCCTGAAGCGGATCGGCGCGGCGATCCGCGGCCGCCGGCCGGTTTTTGTCCAGGGCGATCTGCGGCGGTTCTGCGCCCTGGTCCGTCGCTGCCGCGTGCTGGTCTGCAACAACTCGGGCCCGCTCCACGTGGCCGCGGCGCTGGGGGTTGCGACGGTGTCCTTCATGGGCCCCACGGTGCAGCAACGGTGGCACCCGCTGGGCAGCGGACACGTGGTTCTCAGGCTGGACGACCTGCCCTGCATCGGCTGCAACGCGGGGGTCTGCAAGACGGGGACGCTGGATTGCATGCGCCGGATCACGCCCGGCATGGCCGTCCGGGCCGTTTTCGCCGCGGCGGGTTTCTGACGGAAAGACAGGCTCGGAACAAACGAGGGGAGGGCACATCATGGAATCCGTGTACTGGAGCGATGGGCAAAGCCGTGTGCAGCGCCCCATCCCGCCGAATGAGGAAATCGCCGCTGAGGGCGGCTGCAGGCTGTGCGGCGGGCATCGAACCCGCACCGTCCTTTCGCACGGCCCTTATGCCTATGTCCGCTGCAGCGGGTGCGGATTGGTCTTCCTGCATCCGTTCCCCGAGCCCGCCGATCTGCTTGCCTGCTATGACGATCGGGATCACGCCCCCGTGCCCCCGTCCGACGATCCCAGCGGCGAGGAGGCCGTGCACCGGGTGCGCTTCACGGAGGAGCTCGACCGGATCGAAGCGCTCGCCTGCAGGGGGAGGATTCTCGACATCGGCTGCGCCTGGGGGTTTTTCCTCGACCGGTGCAGGCAGAGGGGGTGGGAGGTTCATGGCGTGGAGCTGTCGCGCGTCGAGGCGGATTACGCCCGGCGGCGCTTCGGGATCGAGGTTTTCAACGGGTTGCTCGGGGACGCGCGGTTTCCCGACCGGCATTTCGATGTGGTCACGCTCTGGCACGTATTCGAGCACATGCACGACCCCCTCGCGACACTGGTCGAGGTCCGGAGGATCCTCAAGCCGGGCGGAACCGCCGTCATCGCCGTTCCGACGCCGATCAGCGCCCCGGATTACGTATTCGACGCCGTCCCGCTCCATCTTTTCTATTTCGACGAACACACGCTCCGCCGGGCCTTGGGCCGTACGGGATTCCGGGTCTGCGGGATCCGAAAAGGCGGCGGAACCGGGGGGGCGGCCCTGATGCGAAAGGCGGGCGTCCGCGACCCCCACGGCATGATTGCCCGCCACGTGGCCCTGCTGTGGCCGCTGAAAAAAGTTCTCCAGCACGTGCGTTCCGCTGCGGACCTCCACAAGGAAATCACGGTGTACGCGGTCCCCGAAAGCGGATCCTGAGCCTGATCCCTCGCCGCGATCCGGATCGCCCGTGGTATGCTTCTTGCTCTGAAATGGCGGGATTCACGGAATTTTTCGCACGAAGGGCAGGGAAGATCTGCGGCTCATGGCAGCGCATCGGGATTGCATTCTCATCGTGCTCGTCGCCGGGATCGGCGACCTGATTCTCGCCTCGAAGGGCATCCGCGCCATCCGCAACGGGTACCCGGGGGCGGCAATCCACCTGCTCACGAGCACCGACGCGGCCCCGCTCGCCCGGCATTACCCCTACATCGACCGGGTGTGGCCTTTCCCGATACGGGAACTCCGGGGGGACAAGGCGCATGCGCTCGCCATGCTGGGACTCGTCCGCCGGCTTCGGCGGTTCCGGTACCGGATGGCGGTGAATCTCTACAGCGTCGAGTCCGTCTCCGGGGCCCTCAAGATGGGGCTGCTGTTCCGGGCGATTCGTGCCTGCCAGCGTGCCGGCCACGACCGGCACGGCTTCGGCCTCTTTCTCACGAAGCGGATCGCGGAGGGGACCTTCGCCGACCGTCATTTCGCGGAGGCCATCCTCGAGGCGGCCGTGGCGGCCGGAGGGGTTGCCGACGGCGCTGGGGTCGACGTCTTCTGGGATCGCGCCGTCGAGGCCCGCTGGAGCGGCCTCTTCCCGGAGCGCCGCGCAGAGCCCGTCGTCGGCCTCAACCCCGGCAGCGACCGCTCGCTCAAGCGGTGGGACCCCGCCCGCTACAGCCGTGTGGCGGACCGTCTCGTCGAAAGCGAGGGGGCACGGATCGTTCTGCTCGGCGGACCGGCGGAGACGCGGATCGCCGAGGCCGTCGAACAGGGGATGCGGCACCCGGCCGTCAATCTTTCGGGGAAACTGCGCCTCGACGACCTGGCCTGTGTCATCAGCGGCCTCGACCTGCTGGTGACCAACGACAGCGGTCCCATGCACATCGCCGCCGCGGCGGGCACGCCTCTCGTGGCCCTGTTCGGGCCGTCCCTGCCAGGACAATTCGGTCCCTGCGCGCCGCCAGAGCGCTGTCGGCTCATCTGGCACGCGATCGATTGCCGCCCCTGCCCGCAGGACCGCTGCCCGCAGCCCCGCTGCATGGACATGATTACAGCCGATGAGGTCTTCGACGGCTGCCGCGGCCAGCTCCGGATGCGGCCGCAGGCGAGGCAGCCCATCACCATGGGAGGGGTTTCATGAGCGCAAGCAGCCAGGCCGTCCGTGCCGGCTTCGAAAGGGTCTTTGTCGAGCTGCCGATGAAAACGGTTTCCTACCTGGAGTGCCGAAAGGCGCTCCGGCGGCTCCAGGACATCCCCGGCTTCGAAGCCGCCCTGTCGGGAGTCTTCTCCCCGGCCATGCGCTTCATCCGGCCCCTGCAGAGCCGGGTGGAGCTCGAGGCGCTGCTCGGGGAAGTCAGGCGGCTCGGGCCGTCCGCCGTGGTGGAGATCGGCACGGCCTCCGGGGGGACCCTCTTCATGCTGACCCGGGCCGCCTCGGCCGATGCGACACTTGTCAGCATCGATCTCCCCGGCGGGGCCTTCGGGGGAGGCTACCCGGTGTGGCGGGCCCCGCTGTACCGATCCTTCGCGAGGCCCGGCCAGCGGGTCCATCTGCTGCGCAGGGACTCGCACGACCCGTCCACCCTGGAGACGCTGCGGGGCATCCTCGGGGGCAGGAAGGTGGATTTTTTGTTCATCGACGGGGACCACACCTACGAGGGGGTCAAAAAGGATTTCGAGATGTACCGCACGCTCGTCCGCCCCGGCGGCATGGTCGGTTTCCACGACATCGTCCCCCACTCCGCCGCCAGCGGCTGCGAGGTGGACCGGTTCTGGAACGAGATCCGCGGTGCCTTCGATTCCGTGGAGTTCGTCGAGAACCGGCGGGCGCAGTTCGGCGGCATCGGCCTGATCCGTTCGTATCGACCCGAAACACAGTGACGGACCGTCATGGACCCGCACGAAACGATCACCGCCGTCATCGTCACCTTCAACAACCCCGGGATGCTTCGGGATCTCCTGGAGGACCTGCGCCGTCAGAGCCTCGAGCCGTACCGCATCATCGTGGTGGACAACTCCACACGGTGCGGCTCGAATCCCCTCCCCGGGGCACTGCGGGGAATCGACTATCTGAAGATGGCACGCAACGAGGGATCCGCCGGCGGGTTTCACGAGGGCCTGCGGCTGGCCCTGGACGGGGCCGACGCCATCCTGACCCTCGACGACGACGTCCGGATGCCCCCCGATGCCCTGGAATCCCTCTATCGGGGCCTCAGGGATCTCGAGGGACGCGAAGACCGAGTGGGCGCCGTGCGCGCCGTCGGCCCGAACCACCCGGACGCCGCCCCGACGCCCATCGCGTGCTTCGCCTGGCGGGGGACGCTCATGCGGGCCGAGGCCGTGCGGCAGGCGGGCCTTCCCCGGAAGGACTACTTCCTCTACGCCGACGACGCGGAGTACGCGCTGCGCATGGCCGCCTGCGGATGGCGATTCTTCTGGGTCCCCGGCAGCCTCATCGTGGAGACGCGCAAGGACGACAAGCAGTCGCTGCGCATCTTCGGACGCGGCGTGACCTGTTACACCGAGTCATACCGCTTCTACTACGCCGTGCGGAACTCCATCCACGCGTACCGCACGCACGGGCGCCGGGCCGAACTGCGGCACACGCTGGCCTACGCCGTCAAGATGGCCCTCGTGCTGCCTTTCGTCCGCGGGGGGGAAAGCGGCAGGGCGAAGGCGATCCTCAAGGGTCTGCTCGACGGCTACCGGTCAAGACTCGGGACGCGGGCGGAGTATCGCCCCGCCGAGACCCCGGCCGAACCCCTGCTGCGGCCCTCGGAGGCCTGGCGATGAACCGGCCCGTGGAGTCCCGACGGTGCCCCTACTGCCGGGGGCAGGCACGGCCCCTTGCCGCCGTCGGCGGGCGGCGCTTATTCGAATGCCCGCACTGCCGGCTCGTGTTTCGCGACGGTCTCTGCGGGCCGGAGGAAGCCGCACGGGAACGCCGATACTACGAGAACGACTACTTCCGGGAGCTTGCCTGGGATCAGATCGAGGGCTACCGGGACGGGATTTACCGAGAGGCGCTGGACCGGATCGAGGGGCAGGTGGGGCGCGGGCGGCTTCTCGACGTGGGCTGCGGCTGCGGGTTCTTCCTCCGCGAGGCGCTGCATCGCGGCTGGGACGCGGCGGGGGTCGACCCCTCGCGGGAGTCGATCGATTACCTTCGCAGGACGATCGGGGATGCGGGCTTTGAAGGGACCCTCGAGGACGTCGACCCGGGGACCCGGTACGATGCGATCACGATGATCAACGTGCTGGATCACCTCGTCGACCCGTGGGAGGACGTGACCCGGGCGGCCGCGCTCCTGCGGGCAGGCGGGCTGCTCTACGTGAGGGTGCCCAACGGCCCGTTTCACATGGCTCTTTTCCGGCTGCTGCAATCCTGCGGGCTCGGCGGCGGCGCCGGGCGGTTCGTGGTGTTTCACAACTATGCCCTGTCGGCGGGGTGGCTCGCGGGCATGCTCGCCGACCGGGGGTTCGCGCCGGTCGAAATCCGCAACGCGGGCCTTTCCGGATTCAGCGGATACCGAGGGCGCACGGGACGGGTGAGGGTTCTGCGCGCGCTTCGGCGGGCGGCGTGGCACGGGGCGAAATCCGCCGAGCGGCTCAGCGCGGGCAGGCTCCTCTGGGGACCCTCCCTGGAGGTGACGGCACGAAAGAAAATGGACAGGGTCTGAATGTCATGTGCGGCATCTGCGGGGCGGTGACGACAAACGGCAGCCGGGTCGACGAGGCGGTCCTTCGAAGCATGACCGACGTGATGACCCACCGGGGGCCCGATGCGTCGGGGGTCTACCTGCGGCACGGGCACGGGGTGTCGGTGGGGCTCGGCCACCGCCGGCTCTCCATCATCGACCTCTCCGAGGCGGGCCGGCAGCCCCTGTCCAACGAGGACGGCACCGTGTGGCTCGTCTTCAACGGCGAGATCTACAACCACCCGGAGCTCCGCAGGGAACTCGAGGCCAGGGGACACCGCTTCCGCTCGAGCACGGACAGCGAGGTCATCGTCCACCTCTACGAGGAGGAGGGGGCCGACTGCGCGCGGCGGCTCGCGGGCATGTTCGCCTTCGCCGTGTGGGACGAACGGGCGGGGACGCTCGTCCTGGGCCGCGACCGCGTCGGCATCAAGCCCCTTGTCTGGTGGCACGGCGGCGACACCCTCGTCTTCGCCTCGGAGATCAAGTCCGTCCTGCGGCACCCCGCCGTGGAGAGGCGGATCGACTGGCAGGCGCTCGGGCTCTACCTCACGTTCAACTACATCCCCGCACCCTGGACCATCTTCCAGGGCATCCGGAAGCTGCCGCCCGGGCAGACCCTCGTCTTCCGGGACGGCGCTCCGAGCGTCAGCGAATACTGGAACATCGACGGCAGGCGGGATGCAGGCCGCGGCGAGGCGGGTTTCGAGGATCAGAAGCAGCAGCTGTTCGAGACCCTCGATGCCGCGGTGCGGCGCCACATGGTCGCCGACGTCCCCGTGGGGGCCTTTCTCAGCGGCGGCATCGACTCGAGCATCATCGTGGGCCTCATGGCGAGGCACTCCCCCCGGCCCGTGCAGACCTACACCATCGGCTTCGCGGACATGCCTCTCTTCGACGAGCGTGCGTACGCCCGCGATGCGGCCCGCTTCCACGGCACGGAGCACCGCGAGATCGTTCTGACCGCCCGCGACGTCCTGGAGGCCGTCCCGTCGGTCCTCGCGTCCTTCGACGAGCCCTTCGCCGACTCCTCGGCGCTTCCCACCTGCATCGTGGCCCGCGAGACGGCGAGGAGCGTCAAGGTGGCCCTCTCGGGCGACGGCGGCGACGAGCTCTTCGCCGGCTACCGCATGTATGCCGGCGAGCGCTGGGCCTCGCTCTACAACCGGATCCCGCGCGCCCTGCGCAGGCATCTCATCGAACCCGCGGCCGCATGGCTTCCCGATTCCCGTGAGACCCTGCTGACCGATTACGCGCGCCGCCTGAAGAAGTTCGTCCGGGGCGCGGGACAGCCCTTCGAGAGACGATTTCTTGCGTGGAACGAGATCTTCGACCGCGCCGCCCGGGAGGAGCTTCTGCAGAAGCGGCCCGAGGTGGATTTCTCGCTGGGCGAGCACATCCTCCGCGAGCGGCTCCGGGAGCGCGACGACGACGCCGTCAACCGGATGCTCTGGGCCGACGTGAAGGAATCGCTGCCCGGCGACATGCTCAAGAAGGTCGACCACATGAGCATGCTGAACTCCCTGGAGGTCCGCGTGCCCTTTCTGGATCACCGGGTCTGCGAGCTGGCCTTCACCATCGGAGGGGACCGGAAGCTGCGCAACGGCCGGGGCAAGTTCATCCTCGTGGAGACCTTCAAGGACCTGCTGCCGCCCGCGCTGCACAGGCGTCCGAAATGGGGCTTCGAGATGCCGGTTGCGGCCTGGCTCCGGAGCGAGCTCGGCGGGCTGATCGACGAGACGCTGGAGGCGGCCCGTCTTCGGCGCCAGGGGATCTTCGATGCGCGGGCCGTCGCCGGGATCGTCGAGGACTTCCGCGAAAGGCGAAGGGACACCTCGTGGCAGCTCTGGAACCTCGTGGCCTTCCAGGTCTGGCACGAAACATACATGGCGGGAAGCGTATGAGCCGGATCCGCGTCATCCACGTCATCACCCGCTTCGACAAGGGCGGCTCCGCCGAGAACACGTACCTCACCTGCATGGGCCTCGACCCGGAGCTCTACGACGTCCGGCTGGTCATCGGGCCGTCGGACGAGTCCGCCATGGGGCCGGAGGAAACGGCCTGCGTGGAGGAAAACCTCGCCCGTCTCCGTGCCCGGGGAGTCAAAAT